>DASXYL010000063.1:0-5487 GCA_036502575.1 Jatrophihabitantaceae bacterium
CCGGGCAGGCCACCGCCGTGCTCGCCTCGGCGTGCAACCCCGACACCCTGCTGCCGCCCTCGGCGGCCCTGGCCGGTGCCGACGAGGTCATCACCACCGCCGGCGGCACCGACCTGGACGACGGCGACCTCGCCGACGACCACTCGTTCTGGCACGGCGACGACCGCGCCGCGGTCGACCAGGACGAGTACGGCCCGGACGACGGCGAGGTCGACGACTGGGACTACGGGGACGAAGACGACGACTACCCGGAAAGGGGGCGGTTGTGATGACCACCCGAACGCGGCGCGGACAACGCCGTACCAACACCCGGCCCGCCGCGCACCACCGGGCAGCCGCGTTCACGCCGGACGCCCTATCTGTCGGCGCGCGGCATCTCGAGGTCGGCAACGAGTGGGTGTCCAGCTTCGCCGTGACGGGCTTCCCGCGTGAGGTCCACCCCGGCTGGCTCGCGCCCCTGTTGACCTACCCCGGCCGCCTCGACGTCGCGCTGCATGTCGAGCCGATTGACCCGGCCACCGCCGCCGCGCGGCTGAAGAAGCAGCTCGCCAAACTCGAGAGCGGCCGGCGGCACACCGCCGAACACGGCCGCCTCTACGACCCGCAGGTCGAAGCCGCCACCGAGGATGCCTATGACCTCAGTTCCCGCGTGGCGCGCGGCGAGGGCAAGCTGTTCCGCGTCGGGCTGTACCTGACGATCCACGCCCCGTCCGAGCGGGCGCTGGCCGACGAGGTAGCGGCGCTGCGCTCGCTGGCGGCGAGCCTGCTGCTGGATGCCAAGCACACCACCTACCGGTCGCTGCAGGGCTGGGTGTCGACCCTGCCGATGGGCCTGGACTTGATCGGGATGCGCCGTACGTTCGACACGAGTGCGCTCTCGGCGGCGTTCCCGTTCACCTCGCCCGACCTGCCCGCGGCCGACCCGACCTCGGTGGCCGCGCCGTCCGGTGTGCTCTATGGCTACAACGTCGGATCGCAGGGGCTGGTGCACTGGGACCGGTTCGGCGAGGGGATGCACAACCACAACTCGGTCATCCTCGGGCGCAGCGGCGCGGGCAAGTCCTACCTGGTCAAGCTCGAACTCTTGCGCAGCCTGTACCGGGGAATCGAGATCGCGGTCGTCGACCCGGAGGACGAGTACGCACGCCTGGCCGCCGCCGTGGGCGGCACCTACGTCCATCTCGGTGCCCGCGACGTCCGGCTCAACCCCTTCGACCTGCCCATCCACACCCGCGCCGACGGCCGCCGGACCGCACCAAAAGACGCTCTCGTACGGCGGTCGCTGTTCCTGCACACCGTCATCGCGGTGCTCGTCGGCAATGAGCTGGAGGCCGCCGAACGGGCCGCGCTGGACCGGGGCATCGCCGCGACGTACCAGTCGGTGGGGATCACCGCCGACGCCCGCACGTGGACTCGTCCCTCACCGACCTTGCGGACCTTGCGCGACCAGCTCGCGACCGCGGGCCAGGCCGGCGACCGGGCCGCCGTCGAACTCGCCGCGAGGCTGCACCCGTTCGTCGAGGGCGCGTTCAAGCAGCTGTTCGACGGCCCGACGACCACCAACCCTGAAGGCCACTTGGTGGTGTTCAGCCTGCGGGACCTGCCCGACGAGCTGAAAGCCATCGGCACGCTGCTCACCCTGGATGCGGTGTGGCGGCGGGTGTCCAACCCAGCGATTCGCCGCCCACGCCTGGTGGTCGTGGACGAGGCGTGGCTGCTGATGAAAGAGAAGTCGGGCGCGGAGTTCCTGTTCCGCATGGCCAAAGCCTCCCGGAAACACTGGGCGGGTTTGACAGTCGCGACCCAGGACACCGCCGACGTTCTCGGTAACGATCTCGGCAAAGCCGTGGTGGCCAACGCGGCGACCCAGATCTTGCTGCGGCAAGCGTCGCAGGCCATCGACGAGATCACCCAGACCTTCGATTTGTCGGCCGGGGAACGGCAATTCCTGCTGTCGGCAGACCGAGGCCAGGGATTGCTGTCGGCGGGCACCCAGCGCGTCGCGTTCCAAAGTATTGCTTCACCCACAGAGCACTACCTCGTCACGAGCAACCCGGCCGAACTCGCCGGGTACGCCGCGGACGTCGACCCCGGCGAGGCCGACACCGAGGAGCAGTCCTTCGTGGACTTGGGCTTTGCCAGCGGGCAGGCGTATGCGGCTGAGGGCGATGAGTTCGGTTCGTTCGGTGCTGATGACGACATCGAACTCGACGCCGCCTGACGCTGGCCGTCCCTTTTCCGATTGAGCATTTCCTACATTTCTTGGAAGGACCCGTAATGCTTTCCTGGATACCGGCTGCCCTCAACCGCCCCGAGCTGTCCCATGCGCCGGCTGCTCACGGAATCGTGCGGACGGGCCTGACGAATGGGTGGCTCGGGGACTACCTGCGCGACCCCGGCGGCGCGCTGCTCAGGCTGCTGGGTCACCTGCGGGACTGGGCGATCACCTGGGGGCCGTTTGTCGGCCCGGTGCTCGCCGTCGGCATCGCGGGCTTCGTGATCGGCCGGCGCCGGTGGGCGCGGCGCTGCCACGCGAGGCTTGTCGCCGACGCCCGCCATGTCACCGTGCTCGCCCCACCCACCGTCGATCCTGCGGGCGGCGCAGCCTTGTGGTCCAACCTCGTCGGGCTGCTGCGCCCGGCCTGGCGCCGGTGGTTCACCGGCCAGCCCCATGTGGCCTGCGAGTACACGTTCTCCGAGGCGGGGGTCGGCATCCGACTGTGGGTACCTGGTGTGATCCCGCCCGGCCTGGTCGAGCGCGCCATCGAAGCCGCCTGGCCCGGCTCACACACGCGGGTCGGCACCGCCGATCCACCCCTGCCCACACCGGGCGACCAGCAGCGGCGGCTGGTCGTCGGCGGCGAACTCCGTCTTGCCCGCTCCGAGGCGCTGCCGATCCGCACCGACTTCGACGCCGACCCGCTCCGCGCCCTGATCGGTGCCCCAGTCGGGCTCGGCCGCGACGAGTACGCCTGCGTGCAGATCCTCGCGCGCCCGGTCACCGGCCGCCGCGTCGCCAAAGCCCGGCGCTCCGCGCGGCGGGTGCACAACGGCGGCTCCACCCGCGTCGTCGGCCGCCTGCTCGACCTGGTCACTCCCGGCGTGAAATCCAGGTCCACGCGGAACAACGCGAAGTCCGGGGCGCTGCACAGCGATCCGCAGACCTCGCTCGAGTACGCAGCGCAGAACCGCGCCATCGTCGGCAAACAGCGCGGCTCGCAGTACGAGACGGTCATCCGCTACGCCGTCGCCACCCTCCTGCCCGCCGACGCCGCCGAGAGCGAGGTCCGCCAGGCACGGGACGTCGCCCGCGGCCGGGCACACGCACTGGCCGCGAGCTTCGCCTCCTACACCGAGCACAACCACTACACCCGCCACCGCGTACGCCACCCCGGCCCTGTGCTGGCCGACCGGCGCCTCGGCACAGGCGACCTGCTGTCCGTGGCCGAACTGGCGGCGCTGGCGCACTTGCCGACCGACGAGGCGATCCCCGGCGTGCAGCGTGCCGGCGCCCGCGCGATCTCGCCGCCACCGGGCATCGCCACGCCCGGCCCCGATGCCAAGCCGATCGGCGTCACCGACACCGGACACGAACGACCCGTGGCGTTGCGTGTCCCGGACGCGCGGCACCACCTGCACGTCATCGGCGCGACCGGCTCCGGCAAATCCACCTTGCTGGGCAACATGATCCTGGCTGACGCCGAGGCCGGACGCGGGATCGTGCTGATCGACCCCAAGGGCGACCTCGTCACCGACATGCTCTCCCGCCTGCCTCGCTCGGTAGCGGATCGTGTCGTGATCTTCGACGCCGACTCGAAAACACGGCCACCGTGCCTGAACCCGTTGGACGGCGGCGAAACCGACCTGACCGTCGACAACCTCGTCTCGGTGTTCCGGCGGGTCTACAGCGCCTTTTGGGGTCCGCGTACCGACGACGTGATGCGCGCCGCCTGCCTGACCCTGCGCAGCCAAGAAGGCGTCGCAACGCTCGCCGATCTGCCCAAGCTGCTGGCCGATCCCGCCTTCCGATCACGGGTGACCGCCGGGGTCACCGACCCGGTGCTGCGCGGGTTCTGGTCCTGGTACGAGGAACTCACCGACTCCAGCCGCAGCCAAGTGATCAGCCCGCTGATGAACAAGCTGCGGGCGTTCCTGCTGCGGCCGTTCGTGCGCGACGCCATCGCGGGCGGACACTCCACAGTGGACATGGCGGAGGTGCTCGACGGCGGGATCTGCCTGGTGCGCATCCCCAAAGGCTCGCTCGGCGAGGAAACCACCCGGCTGGTCGGGTCGCTGGTGGTCGCACGGACCTGGCAGGCAACCACCGCCCGCGCCCGCACGCCGCAACGCCAACGCCGGGACGCGTCAATGGTGATCGACGAGTGTCACAATTTCTTGAACTTGCCGTATCCGATCGAGGACATGCTGGCCGAGGCACGGGGCTTCCGGGTCGCGATGACCTTGGCGCATCAGCATCTTGGCCAGCTTCCCCGTGAGTTGCGGGAAGGCATGTCCACCAACGCTCGCAGCAAGATCTTCTTCAATGCCTCTCCGGAGGACTCTCGCGAGCTGTCCCGCCACACCACGCCCCGACTGTCCGATCACGACCTGGCGCACCTTGGCGTCTACCACGCCGCCGCACGGCTCGTGCTCAACGGGGAAGAGGCGCAGCCGTTCACCATGCGCACCCAGCCGCTTCCTCGCGCGATTCCCGGCCGCGCACGGGAGATCCGCGGCATCGCGCGCCGTGCCTTGCGTAGCCGAGTTCCTGGTGCCACCGCGTCCGGTTCACCGGCACCGATCCGGCCTCCGCATCGACCCGCCGGGACCTCGGGGCAGACGCGGCCGACCAGCGGCGATCGCCGGGGCCAGTCCGGCATCCGGGCGCGCAGCGCCGACCCGCGCCGCCAGCAGTCCTGACCCCACTCGGCCGCACTCACAACAACGAGCGGAAGTCCTTTCCGCTCAACACTTCCGGAGGTTCGCGTCATGATCACCAATCCCACGAGGCAGCGCACTCTTCGAGGCCACAAGGCGACCCGGCCCACTCCGCGCGCGGCGAACAACGCTGACCACCAGGCGGTGCTGGCGTGGCGGCTGACCCCGCGCGATCGGTGGATCATCCGGATGCTGCACGAGCACCGCGTGCTCACCGCCCACCAGATCACTGCCTTGGCCTTCCCGTCGTTTCGGTCCGGCCGGATGCGGTTGCGGGAACTGTTTCAGTGGGGCGTGGTGGACCGGTTCCAGCCGTTCATCACCGTCGGCACCGCGCCGATGCACTACGTCCTCGCGCCCGCCGGGGCCGCGGTGCTGGCCGCCGAGGACGGCCTGGACGTCAAGGAGCTCGGCTATCGCCACGACCGCGCCTTCGGCGTGGCCCACTCGCTGCGGCTCGCGCACACCGTCGGTGTCGCCGAGTGGTTCACCGCCCTGGTCGACGGCGCCCGCCACAGCGACGCCGACGAGCACAGCACGCTCGGAGCG
>DASXYL010000064.1:0-106067 GCA_036502575.1 Jatrophihabitantaceae bacterium
GGTGACCGTCACCGTGCCCGATGCGTTGGACGTCCACCCGGGACCGGAACGTACATCCTCCGGCACCCGCTTGAGCACCGTCCCCGCCGGTACCCCCGTGTTCGACGCATCCGGCCACCCACCAGACGACGAGCCACCAGAGGACGACGAGCTACCAGAGGACACGCCAACCGGCACGCTCGTGCGAACCGGGTGCGTGGCGCGGTGGTTTGGCCGCCACATGAACGCCGCAGCTGCGACGGCGCAGGCGAGTGCTACGAAGCCGCTCGCGGCCCATGTTAGGCGCCGGAGCCGCACCGCCTTGCGGCCCGAAGACTCTGCTGGATCCACAGGGTGTTGCGCTGGGCCATTTCGGTGCGTTGTCACCGTGCCTGGATGGCTTCGCGCAGGCGACTCGGTGCCGGCGCTCGACTCAAACGGTAGAGAGCACCGGAGCAGCCGATAACGAGGAAGAACGTGCTGGCCGCCATAGGGAAAGAGAACGCATCATACAAGGCGAAGCTGACCGCGGATGCAGCAACCGAGGCAGCTAGCGCCTGCGCGAGGCTTCGGGTCGAGGCGTCGGATCCGCCGCGCCGTACTGCTCTGGACGTGAAAATGCTGGTGAATGTCAAAGTGAGCAGTGCGACGAGCCCGACGATGCCAACCTCTATGAGCAGGCCGAGGTATTGGTTGTCGAGGATCCGGTATGACGGCAAGAAAGTGCGAAAACCGCGACCGAAGAGTGGCTCACGTTTGATGAAATCGACCGCGACCGAATAGCTGTCGGTGCGCGACTTGGCGCTGGAGTCGGTGCCGATGCCAGTAAACAGGCTTGTCAATGTGCCGAGGAGACCGCGCACGAACAGGTAGAGCACGCCGAATAGGACCACGATGCTGCCGTACGCCTGATGTCGCTGGGTCCGAGTCCAGGTGGGGAGGAGGAATGCTAGTGCGACAATCGCGCTGAGGATGGCCGAGCGGGAGATCGAGATAGGCACAGCAACGGCGATTGCTACTACTGGAAACCATCGGCTTGCCATCGAACGGTGCCGGTCGACCATCGCATAGTGCAGCGCAATCGGCAGGATTGTGGTGAGCGCTGCTCCGAACTCGATTGGGTGAACAGCGGTTCCTGCCGGACGGCTTAAGCCGTTCCGCCCGATGATGGCGGATAGATCGGCATTGACTGACAAGCCTGGGATCTGGATGTAGTTTGTCAGCGGCATCTTGGTAACGAACTGTGTGATGCCAAGCAGCGCGAGCAGACCCCCGCCGAGGCATAACCGCCGCATCACGGTGTCGAGCGCATGCCGATCCTGTGGTCCGTCCGCGGCGGCGAAGATCATCCCCAACCAGGCGAGCGTACTGAGTAGGCCTCGATCGGCGGCGCTAACCTCTTGTGCGACGATCGGGCGGATTGTTGCCGCAACGTAGCTGGTCAGGATCGCGGCGATGAACGCGAGTGTCGCCAGGTGAACCGGGCCTAGCGGCAAGCGCGTTCGTGGACCAGCCGCTACGCGGCGAAACACCCAATACACGAGCAAGACGTAGCCGAGTACTTCAGCCGGCGTACCTGCTCCGCCGAGTGGAGCGAAGATCAGGCTCGACGGGATCGCGATCACCAGGATGATCAGCAGTGTCAGCAGCCGTACCTCGACCGAACGCGAACTCGCTCGCGCGTGGATCTTGCCAGTAACCGCCTGGCTAGCCATGTGAGCGGGCAGACCCGCGGGCATGTTCAGCCAGCTCATGGCCGTGTAGTGCAGCACCTAGTTCGTCGACCTCGGACAACATCGGGGTGGAGTCTGAGCTGGCTGCCTTGTGCTGATCGGCGGTCGCACGATTCTGCTGTTGGTCGAGGCCCGAGCTCTGCACGTCCGTTACCCGATGGGGGTCCGACACGTCGGGGCCTCCGCCAAGGCGGCGCCCGGCGCGTCTCGAGATCAAGCGTCGCGCCGGGAGGATCGCGGTGATCTCGGTTGACCGATCGAGGTCGCTCGCATGCCGGCTGCGTCGCTCATTCTCGGGCGCGGCGGAGCCTCGGCGGACCGGCGGTTCGGCCGAAAGCCGCCGCCGACCGAACAGCCGCTCAGCGAGCGCGGCCAACAGCACGGCCAAGAACAAGCCGACCGCTGTCGCGGCCAGGACAGCTCGGGTTTGGCTCTTACGTATCGCAGATGGCGTTGTGTCGGCGTAGATCGAACTCGTGCTGATCCGATCTTTCAGGGGTACCGAGATATTTTGCTGCAATTGTGCCAAGGTCGGACCGACGAGCTTGTCCACCGCGCGTAGCATCGCGAGGGAGGCGCTGGGCGACTTGCTTTTCGCGGTTACCAGCAAGATCGGCGCGCTCGTCGTCTGGTCCGTCACGACGGTGTAACTGCCGGCCAGGCCCCGCGCGTTTAGCTTGTTTACGGTCGCGCTGTCGGACAGGTTGCGAGCAAGGACGTCTGTGGCTCCGGTGAGTCCACCGAGGCCCAGGTAGGGATTTGTAGCGGTGCTGTCGGTCGGTGGCAGCAACAGGATGGAAGCCGTCGCCTGGTAGGTCGCCGGCACGGCTGAGGCTGCAAACATCGCCAACCCGGCGGTAGCGAGAAGCCCGACTATAACGGCATACCATCGCCGAAGTAAGACGCGAAGTAAGCCGTCCGTTAGCATTGAGACCCCCCGGTCCTCCGCGTCGATAAGGCGACCTCGCAGGATGTGATCGAGTGCCCCAACTTGCCGCTGACGCCTTATGCTAGGCCACCGTTCGGAGATTGTGCGAGTCGGGAGCACTTGTGTCCATAGCTGTAGCCGGTGATCCGTCGCCAGAGCGCAGCGTCGGACGACTACGTACCGGAACCATACGCCTACTCACGGCAGTCGCAGTGATCGTTGCCTTGGTTGTGAGTTGCGCCCTGGCGTCGTATGCGGCAAAGAAACCGGGCGTCTACTGGTCGCGGGTCCAGATGCGGTTCGTCGCCCAGATGAGCGTCACAAATCCGAACGGGCTGCAGGAGGGCCCCGCCTCGCTGGTGATGGCGGCCGGCGTCGTGGCGAGGATCATCGATCCCTCTGGCGGACAGAACAGGGTGACCTCCCCGGACACGACGCTAGCAAGCGAGGGGATCAGACACGGTTGGTCGGTGACTCTGCCTAACACCGGTGGTCAATGGGCGAACAATTTCACCAATCCGTGGCTGAACGTGGAGGCCGTCGGTACGTCCGGCGCCGAGGTCGGAGCGACGATCAGTCGGCTGCTAGCGCAGATCCAGACAACACTCACCTTGCTCGAGCAGAAGGCTGACGTGCGGCCGAGTGCCATGATCCGTCTACAGACTGCCCCCCGGGTTCCCCAGCTCTACTACCAACAGGGCAGTGGGATGCGCGCCGGCATCGCGACATTGATACTGGGGCTGGGGTTGTCGAGCGCATTGATCTTGGCTTTGAGGCGCTTCGCCCGGCGCGGCCGGCCCGTCGGCCACGGAAAGCCGGTGGCTGGGACGGACAGGTTGTCAGGGACGCTCGCCAGGAGCGTGAGTTGAGCTGCGCTGAGCAGCAAGAGGCGTCGGCTGCGAACTGGCAGCCCATGGGGAGGAAGCATCCATGCGTGGCACGCGTAGACGAGTGCTAATCATCGTTCAGAACCTGCCGGTTCCGCTGGATCGGCGGGTCTGGATGGAGTGCCTGGCCCTACAAACCGCCGGCATCGGAGTGTCGGTGATCTGTCCGAAAGGGCCGGGTGACCCGTGGAGGCACCAGATTGCCGGAGTGCGCATCTACAAGTACCCGCCCCCGCCGGCCGCAAGCGGGCTGTTCAGCTATGTCATCGAGTTCGTGTACTGCTGGCTAGCTACTGCATTGCTGACGATCCTGGTGGCCGTCCGCGACGGCTTCGATGCGATCCAGGCGTGTAATCCTCCGGATACTTACTGGGCGCTCGCGCTGTTGTGGCGCCCGTTCGGCAAGCGCTTCGTGTACGACCAACATGACCTCAATCCCGAGGTCTTCCTGTCCCGCTTCGGCACGCCGCGTGGTCTGTCCGCCCGCGCACAGCTGGCCATATTGCGCTGGCTGGAGTCGATGACTTACCGCTGTGCGGATCATGTCATCTCGACGAACGAGTCCTACCGGCGCGTCGCACTCACCCGTGGCCGCTGCGCTCCGGACTCGGTCACCGTCGTGCGAAGCGGGCCGGACACGACCGTGATGCGTCCGGTCGAACCGGTTCCGGGGCTGCGCCACGGCCGTGATCATCTCGCTGTGTACTTGGGCATCATGGGTCCGCAGGACGGGGTCGAGCTAGCCTTGCGAGCTTTTGCCGAGGCGGTTCATACCCACGGACGAGCCGATTCCCACTTCGCGCTGCTCGGCTTCGGCGACTGCCTCGACGACCTGCGAGCGCTCGCGAGCGAACTCCAATTGGACGAGCATGTGAGCTTCACCGGGCGCGTCGGCCCGGACGAGATCGCCGACTACCTGTCCACCGCCGACATCGGCATCTGTCCCGATCCGAAGAGCCCGCTCAACGACGTGTCGACGATGAACAAGACAATGGAGTACATGGCGTACTGCCTACCGATCGTCAGCTTCGATCTCGTCGAGACGCGGGTCTCCGCCGGTGAGTCCGCGGTCTATGTCGAATCCGGCGACGTTGCGGCGTTCGCTCGCGCGTGGATGGGGTTGCTCGACAATCCGTACGAGCGTGAACGCCGGGGCCGGCTGGGCCGACGGCGGGTATCGCAAGACCTGGACTGGCGGCCGCAGGCGGCGAAGTACGTCGCGGTCTGGCGTTCCGTGCTCGGTCTGCCCGTGACCCCACCGCCGAGCAGTAGTAGCCGCGCGCCGCAGCTCGCCGACCGAGACGCCCGGGGACGTCTGTACATCGCCCTGGACGATGCAGCGGCCGACCGTGTCATCGGGCCCCGGCCCTCCGAACCGTGATCGGCGCCGGACAGGTACGCGACCAACTGATCTTGTTGTGCACGATGGTCACGGATCCGGCCGCCGCGCATGCTCGACTGGCCCAGCTCACGACCGTCGAAGCCGGAGCGCTGAGTTCCGTTGCCCGCGCACACGGCGTCGAAGCCTGGCTGGCGGCGACAGTTCCAGACACCATGCCGTGGCAGGCCGCACGCGAGCAGCGGACCCGCTTCCTGGCGGCGCGCACCCGCGCAGTGGCCGAGCTTCGCGCGATAGGCGCCACCCTGGCTGCCGTTGGATGCGAGTGGGTGGCGCTGAAAGGGCAGGCGCTCGCTGAGGACGTCTATCCACGGCCGCACCTGCGCTATGGCGTAGACATCGACGTTCTTGTCGATCCAGCGCTCTTCCGCGATGCGGTTGACGCGTTGGTGGCGGATGGTTGGCGCCTGCTGGACGCCAATTGGCCTCTGTTTCTCCAGACCTTGCCCGGCGAGCTGCGCCTGCGCTCGCCCACCGGCGCTTTACTCGACCTGCACTGGCACCTACTGAGCGTGCGTGAACTGCGAACCAGCTTTCGTCTTCCGACGCGGGGGCTTCTGGCTCGCCGACGGGTGTTGGCGTCTGGGCTGCCCGCACTCGATCCAGCCGATCAGCTCGTTCATCTTGGCGTACATGGGGCGCTCTCCGGCGCCACCCGGCTGAGTTGGTTGGTTGACGCGGGCCTTGCCGCCCGCTCGGGTGTCGATCTCGCAGTCGTCAGCGAGCGGGCTCGGGTCGCCCGAGCGGGGACAGCACTCGCGATCGTCCTGCTGCGCGCGCGGGCCTGGCTTAACACGCCCGCGCCTAGCGATCTGCTCGCCCGGATCGGGGTGGGCGCCGGGTGGCGAGGCGCCTGCTGGCTGGTCGATCAGATAAGCCCACTTGACGCGCGCCCCGACGATCCAAGCCTCGCCCGCGCGTTCGCTCGCTCAGCGCGACAGAGCCAGGCCGCCACGATCGGTGAGTTTGCACGTCACGGCGCTGCTTGGCTTAGGTCCGGCGCGCGACGAGACCGGACGGAATCACCCCTGCACAACCCCGCGGACGCTCGCAGTCCGTTGCATCCGGTGGACGATCCGATGAGCCGGGAGGGCTACTTCGCAGCCGTGTCGGCAATGGCTTGAACGCCTAGCGTGTCAGGCAGCAACTCGATCATGTCTCGCGCGTCCTGGTAGCAGGCGTGCCACACCCGGGCGGTACGGACCACAGCAACGATGCTTCGGAAGCTGGACTCGGGTGCTCGGAAGTGGTTGAACGAGCGATGCAGCAGCTCCACGACTGCGTCCCCTCGGTTTGCTGGCACGATCCGCGCCGGCCCGGGACGGCGTCGGGCCAGCACGATGTGCCGCACAGGTTCGTCGGCACGCTCGACTCGACCCAGAGCGGACGCTTGGATCAGGCCCTCGGTACCGCCACTCGGCGGATCCCCGACGCCCGGGCCAAGTAGTGACCACACGTCAGCACTCAGCGCGAGGGGCCGGGCGAAGGGTTGGGCGCGTCCCGTGGCGCGGTCGATCGCGAGCGACTCGTCGGAGACGTAGCCAAAGCCGCCGCGGACAAGCGTGGCAACCAACGTCGTCTTGCCCAGGCCGCTAGGTCCCGGAAAGGCGATATAGCCGCTCGATGCAGAGATAACTCCAGCGTGAATACAGAGCAACGGAGAGTTGTCAATCGCTAGGCGGGTGAGCTCGGTGAGCACCGCCTGAGTAGTGCCGGCGGCGACGGTTGCGACAGCGTTCCGGTCGGTCCGTGGCAGGTCGCGAAACTCGCCCGCGATCTCGGCGGGCACGCCGATTGTCGTGCCGAGCACCTGTAGCGTCGTGCTGCGCGCCCGAAGATCAGCCACGTTGGGGCGAACTTGACGTGGGCGCATGCGCAAGCAGGTACCCGTGAGTCTGCACGTCGTCAACCACGGATACGTCCGCCCGCACCAACGTCGTTCCCGCGCTGCACCCAGGCGCCATCTTGCCGACGATCTGGTCGAGGGTGAGTTCGCCGTCGCGCAGTCGCCAAGCCTCGCCGGTAGACGGATTCAGCGCCGACGGCTTGTCGGAATCGCCCTGGTGCGAGGGCTGGTGGCTATCAAGATGATCGATGCAGCCGGTGTGGGGCAGGCGGGAGACCATTGAAAAAGCGTATGACGCTAGTTGCGATTCGCACCAGCTGGTCCGGAATCTGAGCGCCGCTGGCGGAAATTCTTGCTGCTACTGCAGCGGTCATAGTGTCCGGCTCATCCGCGACGCGCACTCCCCTGGCCGCCGCGAACGGTCAAATACGTCCAAGTGCCGTAGTCCAACCGCGCAGCGGCGCGAACTAGACGACAAACGCTGATCCCGAAGTTGCGAAGTTGGTGGCACGTCCGCACCATCCTGTCTCGTACGATGTCGCGGTGGCCGTGGACGTCGTCGTCGTGATCGTCACCTACAACAGTGCGCATGTCGTGGGCGCAGCCCTCGACTCGCTGCCGGACGCCTTAGCTGGCTTGAGCGCGGACGTGGTGGTCGTCGACAACGGCTCGTCGGACGGCACTCCCGATCTAGTCGACCAACGCGATGACTGCAGGCTGGTTCGCTCGGCAAACGTCGGATATGCGGGTGGCATCAACCGAGGCGTTCACGAGAGCGGTGAGTCCGACGCGATCCTCGCGCTCAACCCGGACGTCCGGCTGCACGCTGGCTCCCTCGCTGCGCTCATGCACACCATGCGTGCGACCGGTGATGCGATCATCGCGCCCCAGATACGCGCGGCGGATGGCTCGGTCCACCACTCTCTGCGCCGGGAGCCCTCATTGGGGCGGACACTTGGACTCACCGGCACAGGACTTCCGATGTTCGCGGAGTACCTCAACAAGCCTAAGGAGTACCTCGAGCCACAGGTCGTGGATTGGGCGCTGGGTGCGGCTTTGCTTATCTCGCGGCGGTGTTTCGAGGCGTTAGCCGGATTTGACGAATCGCTGTTCTTGTACTCCGAAGAGACCGACTTCTGCCTGCGCGCTCGCGACCTGGGAATGCGCACGCGCTACGAGCCAGCCGCGGTGATGACACACATCGGCGGCCAGTCTGGGCAGTCGGGCAAGACGCACTCAATGCAGATCATCAATCGAGTACGCGTCTACCGGCGGCGGCACGGGGCGGCAGCGTCCTGGGGATTCTTCAGTCTGACTCTGCTGCGGGAGCTCAGTTGGATAACACGCAACGACGGCCGGTCGCGCGCCGCCGTGCGCGCCCTTCTACGGCCGGCCAGCCGGCCTCGCGAGCTGAACTGCTCCGATCGAATGATGCCAAGCTAGCGCCGACTGCTCTCGTCGCGTAGCCACGTCATGTCGTTATTGCCGCTGCGCCGCAGTCGGCACGCATGCAGTCGCGCGTATAGCGTCACCCCGAAAAAGGCAGGCAGGCACAACCACATGCGCGGCTCTCTGGCCGCGAGGCTGAGCACAGTTCGGCCGCTCCTCGCCGTTGTATCCGTTCGCCCGCCCGAGCGCGTCCGGAGTTGCGCGTTGCCCTGCACGGCCCGCACACGACGCCGCAGTAGGTCCGCTGTCGTGCGCGGAGCCCGTACTACCGATCGGCTGTCGTCGACGATCCGACGCTCGTCCGACGCGAATTGAGTGTGTAGAAATAAGTCGTCACCGAGGAGCTCCGGTCGTTGCGAAACGCGACCGAAGCCTTGCTCGTCGACGCCGAGCACGCCTCGTCCGAAGAGCCCTTCCTGCACCGCGGGCAGCCGACTCCATACCTGAAAGTAGGAGCGCACCATCCACGAACTGTCCTCGAGATGCAACACCCGCTCGGGCGCGACCGCATGGATCCCCGGAGTCTGCAGCGCAACCACGAGAGCACGCGCGCTAGCCGTGTCGAGTTCCACGTCCGCGTCAACATATAAGCGTGGAAACCGCGTCGCGAGCCGGTCGCCCTCTATCAGAGCGAGATGCTTCGACGGCTCGGCGAGGTCGATGACTTGCACGTCTCTGCGTGCGCGCGCGACCCGAACCGTATCGTCGGTGCTGCCGTTGGAGACGACGATCACCTCGAACTCGTCTGGGCGCGCGTCATCGAGCAGCCCGTCGAGCAGCCGGCCAATGACGGCCGCCTCGTTGTACGCAGGCACGATCACACTCGTCATCTGTTGAGTATCGAGCACGCGGTTGCCGCGGTACCGTGGGGCTCTATCGGCGCCTACGCCGCCGTCCACCGGGGGGTGGAAACCTGATGGTTTCTGGTAAAGCGACGACCTCGGTCAGCGCCATCGTGGCCGTGGCGGGGCTCGCGTTGCTTGTGAGCTGCGCTCCTCACCGCAGCTTACCTAGCCGGGCTGCGGAAACATCTATAGCTACGACATCGTCCGGCTCTACGGCGGCGAGACCCTCCGCGACCGGCGGGCCGACGACTCGGCTGCGCACGTCGCATCCAACCCAGAACGGGCCAGTCGCCAACCCGACGGCGACCTTAGGCGCCGAGGGTCAGGTCATCGGCGCTGGCCCGACGTGCCCGATCATCTCCCCGGCTGCAGTGTCATCGGCATTCGACGGCGTGGTCAGCGCGACGGCTGTCAGCACTAGTCCGATCGGCAACCCGCTGTGCGTCTTCACGCTGAGGACCTCGGACGTCGGCGCGGGCGGCACGGTGTCAATGTCGCTCGACGCAAAGGCCAGCGCGCGATCGTTCGGTCAGGTGAAGGGGCAGACCAAGGGCGCTACGACCGTGGACGGGCTCGGCCAAGACGGGTTTTACGTCAACGACGACTCCACGATGCGGTTTCTCAGTGGGAGCACGTCGGTGGTCGTGCAGGCAACGATGAAGCTCCGGGCCGGAACGCAGTATGCCAAGCAGATCCGAGCTGACGTTCTGGCCGTGTCGAAGGCGATCGCCGCGCAGATCTGATTACATGATCATCATGAGACGGCGGGTTGATCGACTAGATAGCCCCGCGCGGTGAGGTCATCCACCAGGGACCGCACGTCTGCATGCAGTTCGGCTGCGTCAGCGCCGTAAAAACGGGCGAGCCGATGGGCGATAGCGGCGACGGTGAGCTGCCCGTCGGCAAGGCGCCACACGTCACCGGCCGTCTGGTTGAGCACGAGCACCTCGTCGATGTCCGCGCGGTATAGGCAGACGTCGTCGTCGAGATCCTCGACAACGACGTTGGGCGCCGGCGTCGGCCGGTCGATCATCACGCCACCTTAGGGGAGGCGGGCATGCGCGGTGTACCCGAATAGCGAGCGGAGGTCACATCTTGGTGTTTGACGTAGCGCGGGCGTCAAATCAGCCCTACGCTGTGAGATCAACAGGAGTGCCCTGCGGCCTGGCGCGGCATTTCTGACTTTTCGGGGGATGACATGACTCAGTTCGACAGACCTGCTGTGCCGGCAAGAGTCAGCCGGCGCGACCTGCTCAAGCGCGGCGCCGTAGTCGGGGTGGCCGCGGCGTGGACCGTTCCGCTGGTCCAAGTCGTCTCGATGACTCCGGCGCACGCGGACTCGCCGAGCGCGCCGCCAGTGCAGCCGCCGCCGGAGAACCCGCCGCCAGTAATCACCACACCGCCAACCCCCAAGCCGAGCCATCCGACGAAGTCGACGCCGCACGCACCAGCCGCCGCGACCTCGTCCGCGAGCACGCCGGTGACAGCGTCGTCCGGTGGCGGTGGCGGTGGCGCATTGGCGAACACGGGCACGACCACGCCGGTCGCGCCGACCGTCGGCATCGGTGCTGCTGCTGTTGCCCTCGGGGCCGGCGCGCTGGCCGCGGCGCACGTCGTCAAGAATCGGCAGGAGCGTTCCGCCGATTCTGACTAGCTTTCGCCGTGGACGACCGCAGGTGACCAGGCCTGCGCTATCAGTAGCTTGGGCTGCCCGGTGCCGTCTGCGGGCACCGACCAGACATCGCTCACCGCAGCTTGCGACCCGGTCCGGGATATGCCGTACATGACCGTGTTGTTGTCGAGCCACTCGACTTGATCGTCGACGCTGTGGGTCTCGGCCAACAGCGTTACCTTGCCCGTTGCGACGTCGTAGCTGACCAGCTGCCACTTGCCCGGCGGCAGGTCGCCGCGCTGTTTGAACACGATGCGCTTGCCGTCGGGTGATAAGGACGGGCACTCGGCGTCCTCGTGCAGGGTGACGAGGCGGTGTTGGGCGACGCTGCCGCGCGCCAGCCACGTGTGCTTGGACCATTCAACAGTCACGAAGAACGTGTCGTCGTCCGCGGCGAAGGTGACGCCCCAGTAGTTGCGGTCGACGGGCTTGATGCTCTCGCCGTTGTGGATGAGGGTGAAGTTCTCGAGGCTGCCGAGGGACTTGCCGGCGACCGGCGTGATCACCGTGCGCGTCGAGAACGACGTGCCGGCGTAGGAGTCGCCGGATGTGAAACTCGTCGTGGCCGCGAACTTCCCGTCGCCTGATAGCCGCGCTCGGCTCGGGATTCCGGTGAGCGGCAGCTTTTGAGTGGCCTTGAAGGTGTTGTCGAGCACGTGGGCCGCGTAGGTGGTGACGACTCCCGGGTCCGACGACAGGCAGAGCACGTCGGCCGCAGTGGCGTAGACCCGGTCGCACGAGGTGCTGGAGATCGCCCGCGGGCCGTCCGGCTTGGACAGCGGGGCCATCGCTACGCTTCCGTAGGACGAGCCGAGCGCCTTGTTGACAAAGACGATCCGTGGCTGAGACTCCACCGCCGCCAGAGACATCTGTGCTACTGGCGGAGCATGCCGCGCAACATCCTTCTGATGATTCCGCGACGCGACGAGGTAACCGACACCGCTGCCCACCGCCGCGAGGCAAACCGCGACCAGGGCAATCAATCGGACCTTGAGGCTCACGCGGGCACAGTCTGCCGTTCGAGGCCACGCAGGACGAGAGCGGCCACCGGGATGCACACCAGCAGCACCAGGCAGAACCAGCGGATCGTGCTCTGCAGCCCGATCTGATTCCACATCGTGCCGACGACCAACGAGGAGACGAAGCCGGCCAGCGCCTGGAACGTCTGCGCCGTGGCGATGCCGCTCGTGCGCACCGCGGGCTCGACGGCCCGTCCGGCGAGAGCAGCCAGGATCCCGTCGGTTGCCGCGTAGTAGGTGCCCAGCATCACCAGGCAACCTACCGACAGCACGGGACCGGCGAACGGCCCAGCTGTGAACAGATAGCATGCGAGCAGCGCGACGTGCCCGCCGACGAAGACCCGCACCCGGCCGATCCGGTCCGCGAGCCGGCCCAAAGGCACCGCGACGACCAGGTAGGAGACGTTCATCCCGACCATGAGCAGTGCGTAGTAGTTGTTCGCCAGGTCCTCGCGAAGCTGTAGCTCCAGATACAGGAACGCATCGCCGACCGTGAGCAGCCCGAGCAGGCTGGCGGCGACGAGCAGCTTGGCCATCCGGGCGTTGGCCAGGTGGCGTAGCGAGACCCTTCCCGGCAGTGGCCGCGGGCCGGCGTTCGCCAACCGCTCGCGCTGCCGCCGTGGACGCAGGTCCGGGACGATCAGCAGCAGGACGGCGACGCCCACCACAGCGAAGCACAGCGACACCATGAACACCTGCCGGTAGCCGTCGAGGACCACCGTCAGGATCCAGAACGCGATCAGCGGACCGAGTGCGGCGCCGAGGCTGTCCAGCGAGCGGTGCACACCGTACGCGCGGCCGAGCGTCTCCGGCGGGGACGCCGCCGCGATGAGGGAGTCGCGCGGCGCGGTACGCAGGCCCTTGCCCAGGCGGTCACCGGTCACGACGAAGCTGATCGCGGTGAGGCTGTGGGCGAAGAGCAGGCCGATCCGGCTCAACGCCGAGGCGAAGTAGCCGACGAACGCGACCCACTTCGGATGGTCGGCCCGATCGGCGATCCAGCCGCCGACCAACCGAACCACTGCGCTGATCCCGTTGTAGAGGCCGTTGACGAAGCCGAATGCCTGCGGCGAGAGTCCGACGACGAAGATCAGGTACTTGGGCAGGACCGCATTGACGGATTCGGTGGAAATGTCGGTGAGCATGCTGACTATGCCCAGCAGCACGACGATCGTCGCCACCCGCTGCCGGACGCGTACGCGCTGGCCGTTCGCCGGCCGATCGCGCAAAGTCAGGTACACCCAGACGCCCCCCGTCTGCCCGGCGAATTTCGCGCCAGCGCCGTAGTCTATGGCTGAAGTCCGCTGCATCGTCGAAGATCAACGTAATTGCGCCGGACGTGATGCGTCACCACGGGGGTAAGTCATGGCCGCACGGTCGGCGCGCGCGTTCTCGGCGCGCACAATCGGCATCGCGGTTCCTGCCGGGGATAGGTCCGGGTATCACCTGGCGGGCTCGCGGCATCCGAGTCCCGGCGAGTCCACAGGACAACTCGGCCCGATTGGCGCGAGGCCGAGCGCGACGAAGTCGGTGGCTCCGGTGGCTTGAAGGGTGCGATACCGTCCGCCGGCGCCCAGCGCAAGATCACGTCCCCCGTGGACGTGGTGGTGTACCACGGCAGATCGAAACCCGCTGACACGAGCGGCGTGGACGGTTCCGGGCCTGGCGTTTGGCTGGCTCCAGATACTCGACGGCCCGAAGACGCTGGCTCGACCCGGAGAGGTCCCAGGTTCGTGTTGATTGTGGTCGCGAACCTAGTGGTGCTTGGCGGTCTCGTGGCGGTATGCGCGCTGCGGTGGTCCGTACTCGCCGCGTTGCTGCTCGGTGGGGTGTCGGCGGCGTTGTTGCCGGTGAACAACGGTCGGCTGGAGGGGCCGGTGCTGCTCACCGTGAATGCGACGCATGGGCTCACGGCGACGGACCTGGTCGCCTACTTTGGGTTCCTCGTCGTGATCTGGTCGACGATGCGGGCCCGCCGAACGGGCGCGGCGTCCGCGGGCCGCAAGCCCGTTGCGTTGGCGTCGCTGCTGCTCCTCTGTGGGCTGGCCGTCGCCTATGTCTATCGCAACTGAGCGTCATCCCACCGCGGGTGGTTCGTCCGCGGTTGCAGGCACGGATCATTGCCATCCGACTTTGTGGCCGGCGCACGTGGCAGTCAGCGGCTGCGTAAGCTGGACTTACATCCCCATCTGAAGCTGGATCGGGGATTGCTGTGCTGCCCGGTGAGAGGTTGTTCATGAGTTTGACTGGATTGCTCGACGCCGCGCTGACCGATCCGGCGCTCAGTTCCGCGGTCGAGTCGATCGGCACCCCGGACTTCACGGCGAGCGGGCCGGCGGCGTTGCGGCCGTTCCTGATCGCAGCCGTGGCTCGCGAGCGCAACGTGCTGGCGGTGACGAGCACCGGGGCCGAGGCCGAGGATCTCGCCGCAGCGCTGCGCTGCCTGCTGCCGCCGGACAGGGTGGCCGTGTATCCCGGGTGGGAGACGTTGCCGCACGAGCGCCTGTCGCCGCGGGCCGACACGGTGGGGCAGCGGCTGGCTGTGCTGAGAAGGCTCGCGCATCCGAGCACGGACGACCCGACCATCGGGCCGCTCAACGTGGTCATCGCCCCGATCAGAGCGGTGCTGCAGCCGCAGGCACCGGGGCTGGGCGACCTGGAACCGGTGGCCCTGAAAGCCGGCGACGCCGGCATGGAGCTCACCGACATCGTCACCGACCTGGTCGCGGCGGGGTACGCGCGGACCGAGCTGGTCGAACGACGCGGCGAGTTCGCGGTGCGGGGCGGCATCCTCGACGTCTTCCCGCCGACCGAGGAGCACCCGCTGCGGGTGGAGTTCTGGGGCGACGAGGTCGAGGAGATCCGCTACTTCAAGGTGGCCGACCAGCGCTCGCTCGAGATCGCCGAGCACGGCCTGTGGGCGCCGCCGTGCCGGGAACTGCTGCTGACAGCTGATGTGCAGGCGCGGGCGGCCAAGCTGATGGATGAGCATCCCGAGCTCACCGAGCTGCTCGATCCGATCAGCCGCGGCGAGGCCGTCGAGGGCATGGAGGCGCTCGCGCCGGTGCTCGTCGACGACATGCGGCTCATGCTGCACGAACTGCCGAAGGGCTCGCACGTGATCGTCTGCGATCCCGAGCGGGTACGCACCCGGGCGGCGGATCTGGTGCACACGTCCGAAGAGTTCCTCGCGGCGTCATGGGCGGTGGCTGCCGGCGGGGGCAAGGCGCCGGTCGACCTGGCCGCGGCGTCGCTGCACTCCCTCGACGAGGCCCGCGAGGACGCGGCGGACCTCGGCGTGCCCTGGTGGGGCGTCACCCAGCTCGGCGCCGAGGTCACCAGCGCGTTCGAGTCGGCGCCGGAGTACCGCGGCGACACCGAGGCGGCGATGACCGACCTCAAGACGTGGACGCGCGAGGGCTGGCGGGTGGCGCTGGTCTTCGACGGACACGGCACCGCGCAGCGCACCGTCGAGCGACTCGCCGAGGCCGAGGTGCCGGGACGGCTTAGCGCCACCGCTGACCCCGAGCCGGGCGTTGCGATCGTCACCACCGGACGCCTGGCCGGCGGTCTCGTCGCGCCGGAGCTCAAGCTGGCGTTCCTGACCGAGGCCGACCTCACCGGCCAGCGCGGCTCGCTCACCAAGGACACGTCGCGGATGCCGTCCCGGCGGCGCAACGCGATCGACCCGATCCTGCTGCAGGCCGGCGACTTCGTGGTGCACGAGCAGCACGGCGTGGGCAAGTACGTCGAGATGGTGCGTCGCACGATCAACGGTGGCGAGCGCGAGTACCTGATCATCGAATACGCACCGGCTCGTCGCGGTCAGCCGGGCGATCGGCTGTTTGTGCCGACCGACGCGCTCGACCAGGTGACGAAGTACGTCGGCGGGGAGAGCCCGAGCCTGAACCGGCTCGGCGGTGCCGACTGGGCCAAGACGAAGGGCCGCGCCCGCAAGGCGGTCAAGGAGATCGCGGCGCAACTGATCCGCCTCTACAGCGCTCGGATGGCGACCAAGGGGTTCGCGTTCAGTCAGGACACCCCGTGGCAGCGCGAGCTCGAGGACGCCTTCCCCTACGTCGAGACGCCCGACCAGCTCGCCGCGATCGACGAAGTGAAACAAGACATGGAGAAGCCGCTGCCGATGGACCGCATCATCTGCGGCGACGTCGGCTACGGCAAGACGGAGGTGGCCGTGCGGGCGGCGTTCAAGGCGGTGCAGGACGGCAAGCAGGTGGCCGTGCTCGTGCCAACGACGCTGCTCTCCCACCAGCATCTGCAGACGTTCCGCGAGCGGATGGCGCAGTTCCCGGTCGAGGTCCGTGAGCTGTCGCGGTTCACCGCGCCGTCAGACGTCGAGTCGACGATCGACGGCATCGCCGACGGCAGCGCCGACATCGTGATCGGTACGCACCGCATCCTGCAGCAGACTGTCCGGTTCAAGGACCTGGGCCTGGTCGTCGTCGACGAGGAGCAGCGCTTCGGCGTCGAGCACAAGGAGTACCTCAAGTCGCTGCGCACCGCCGTCGACGTGCTGACCATGTCGGCTACGCCCATCCCGCGCACGCTCGAGATGTCGTTGACCGGGATCCGCGAGATGACCACGATCTTGACCCCGCCCGAGGAGCGCCATCCCATCCTGACCTTCGTCGGCGCCCACGACGACCGGCAGATCGCCGCCGCGGTGCGTCGAGAACTCCTGAGAGATGGCCAGGTGTTCTACATCCACAATCGGGTCGACTCGATCAACCGGGCGGCGTCGCGCCTCTCCGAGTTGGTGCCCGAGGCGCGGATCGCCGTGGCGCACGGCCAGATGAGCGAGGACGCGCTCGAGCAGGTGATGGTCGGCTTCTGGGAGAAGAGCTTCGACGTCCTGGTGTGCACGACGATCGTCGAGTCGGGCCTGGACATCCCCAACGCCAACACGCTGATCGTCGAGCGCTCGGACATGTTCGGGCTATCGCAACTGCACCAGCTGCGCGGACGGGTGGGGCGGGCTCGCGAGCGCGGTTACGCGTACTTCCTGTATCCGCCGGAGAAGCCGCTCACCGAGACGGCCTACGACCGGCTGGCGACGATCGCGCAGCACACCGAGCTCGGGGCCGGCATGGCCGTGGCGATGAAGGACCTGGAGATCCGCGGGGCGGGCAACCTACTCGGCGGCGAGCAGGCCGGACACATCGGCGGCGTCGGCTTCGACCTCTACGTGCGCCTGGTCGGTGAGGCGGTGGCCGAGTTCCGCGGCGATGTCGCCGAGGAATCGGCCGACGTCAAGGTCGACCTGCCCGTCGACGCCAACCTGCCCGTCGAGTACCTGCCCGGTGAGCGGCTGCGCCTGGAGGCCTACCGAGCGCTGGCCGGCGCGACGACCGACGAGGCCGTCGACGGGGTGCGCGACGAGCTGATCGACCGATTCGGGCCGATCCCGCCGCCGGTCGAGAACCTGCTCGCGGTGGCCCGGTTCAAGGTGCTGTGCCGGCGCTACGGCGTCACCGAGGTGTCGCTGCAGGGTTCGTCGGTGCGGTTCTCGCCGCTCGACCTGCCCGAGTCGGGTCAGCTTCGCCTGCAGCGCCTGTATGACCGCGCGCTGTACAAGCAGGCGGTCGGGACGGTGTCGGTGCCGCGTCCCAAGCAGCCCGGCCTCGGCGGCGATCCGTTGCGCGACATCGCCCTGCTGACCTGGTGCGGTGAAGTGCTGGCCCAGGTAGTTGGCTAGCACTCGCCTGAACCTGCTCCGCTGCGTATAGTCCCCTTGACGCGAACGCAACCTTGTCTCGGATCGAGTTTCCAGCGAATCGACGAAGGGTCGTCGCGCAGGATCGATTCGGGGGGATCGTTCATGGCTCGTCGGCTGTCGTCGCTGCGTGCGCGCATTGCCGTCTCTGTCGCGTGTATCGTCGCCGCCGGCTTTGTCGTGGTGAGTAGCTCAATCGCCGATGCGTCGGCCATGCCGACTTTCATATCGCAGATTTCGACCCACAAGGTCAACGTGACGAGCGTGGCGCTGACGCCCACGACGGCGCTCACCGCCGGTGACCGGCTCGTGGTCGAGACCGGGGTATGGAGCTCAGCTAGCGCCACGACCGGCACGGTTACCGACAGCGCGGGTGACACGTTCACCGAGATGCTCCACCTCACCGCGGCCGACCACACCGAGATGACAGTGTGGACCGCACCGGTGACGGTCGCCGGCACCCGCACCGTCACCGTGACGCCGACCGCCAAGGCCGACGTCGGTGTCGTCGTCCTCGACTACTCAGGCCTGTCGACCGCCGCCGGCCTGGGGGCCGTCGACGTGACGGCGAAGGCCACCAGCCGAACAACCGCCGCCGCGACCGTGAGCTCGGGTGCGACCGCAGCCGCGGCCGGATCCAACGAGTTGGCCATCGGTTTCTACGCGGACTCGGGATTCAGCTCGACGCTCATCGCGGGCAGCGGCTTCACCAGCCGCGCCAACGTCTCGCCGACCAGCGACATGCAGATGCTCGGCGAAGACCGGCCGGTCTCCGCCGGTGAAATCTCGACCGCGACCGCAGGTACGGGTGCCAACACGTACTGGCTCATGGCCGACGTCGTATTCAAATCTGGCACCCCTCCGGCGCCTACCGCGCCGGGTCCACCGACCAACGTTGTCGCGTCCGGCGGCGACGGATCAGCGACGCTGACGTGGCTGGTGCCAGCAAATGGCGGCAGCCCGATCACGACGTACACGATCACCCCGTACATGGGCGGCACGGCGCAGCCCCCGTCGATCGTGACCGGCAGCCCACCTGCCCCGGCAGCCACGGTTACCGGACTGATGAACGGTATGAGCTACACGTTCACGGTCACTGCGACGAACGCCGTCGGCACCAGTCCGCCATCAGCTCAGTCCAATGCCGTCACGCCGTCCAACACGCCGGGCGGGACGTGGTCGGCCCTACAGACCTGGCCGATCGCCCCGCTGGCGATGCACGTGCTCTATACCGGCAAGACCGTCTCGTGGGATGGCTGGCAGCAGCCGCAACCAACCGTGGCCTGGGACCCGAACTCCCCGGGCACCTTCACGACCGTCAACGCGCCGGACAGCGTGTTCTGCGACGGGGCCGCCGATCTTCCGGATGGCCGGCTGCTCGTCATCGGCGGCTACGGCGGGCTGTCGACAGGAAACATCGGCATCGTCGACACGAACATCTACGATCCGGCCACCGGTAGCTGGTCGCGCGTAGCGGACATGCACTACCCGCGCTGGTACCCCACCGTGACTGAGCTGTCGGATGGGCGCTACCTCGCCGTCAGCGGCAACTCCACCAACGCGAGCACGTGGGCCGACACCCCTGAGGTCTACGACCCGACTACGAACGCGTGGACGCTCCTGCCGAACATCAACACCTCTTCGGTCCACGAGGTCGAATACCCGTTCAGCTACGAGGTGCCCAGCGGCAAGGTATTCGTCATCGGGCCCGAGGAGGACAACTCGCACCTGCTCGACGTCAATGCGCAGACCTGGACGTCGACCGGCTCGGCCGGCATGTTCAACGGATCCTCGATCATGTACCGACCAGGCAAGATCCTCTACAGCGGCGGAGCTGCTCTGATCAACACGCCGTCGACGGCGCAAAATACGACCGCCGTCATCGACACGACCGCCCCAACACCGACCTGGCGGCAGACCGCGCCGATGAACAACGCGCGGATCTACCACACCCTGGTCATGCTGGCCGACGGCACCGTTCTGAGCGTAGGAGGGTCGAACACCAGCAACCAGCAGGTGATCACGACCGGAGTGCTGCCCACCGAGATCTGGAATCCGAGTAACGAGACCTGGACGCCGTCGGCGCCGATCGCGGCGGCACGCAACTACCACTCGACGGCGGTGCTGCTGCCCGACGCCCGGGTGCTTGTCGCCGGTGGTGGACACTCCGAGGGGCTTCAGGACGCCGCTCAATACTCGTCGCAGATCTATACCCCGTCCTACCTGTCGCAGGGTCCGCGGCCGACGATCACCTCGGCACCGGCGGGAACCGTGTACGGCGCCAACATGGCAGTGAGCTCGCCGGACGCCTCGTCGATCACGTCGGTGAACCTGGTCTCGCTCGGCGCGGATACGCACCAGATCGACATGAACCAGCACTTCGTCCCACTGACCTTCACCGCGTCCGGCACCACCCTGAACGTGCAAGCGCCGTCGTCGGCCACGATCGCGCCGCCCGGCTACTACATGCTGTTCATCCTGAAGAACGGCGTCCCGTCGGTGTCGTCGATGGTGCACATCGCCGCGACGCAGACGGCTCCCGGCACCCCGTCTGGTGTCGTCGCCACGGCGGGCAACGGCTCGGCAACCGTGACCTGGAATGCGCCGAGCAACGGCAACAGCCCCATCACGACCTATATCGTCACGCCGTACGCAAATGGAGTGGCCCAGTTCCCGACGACGGTCACCGGCAACCCGCCGGCGACGTCCGTCACGGTCTCGGCCCTCACCAACGGCACGCCCTACACGTTCACAGTCGCCGCCACCAACGCGGTCGGGACCGGGCAGCCGTCGGCACAGTCGAACGCCGTGACGCCGAGCGCTAACCCGCCGCCCGCGGTCGTGCAGTCGACCAGTACGCAGGTCGCCAACGTGAGCACCGTCGGCGTCAGCCCCACGTCTGCCGTGACGAGCGGCAATCGGTTGGTCGTCGAGACCGGCGTGTGGAGTTCCGGCCACGCGACGACGAGCGGCGTCTCGGACTCGGCCGGCAACACCTATACCAAGCTCACCAGCTTCACCGGCTCCGACGGTGCTGAGATGGACGTCTGGACCGCGCCGATCACGAGCGGCGGTGGCACCAGACCGACGATCACGATAACGGCCACCGGCAGCGCCGACGTTGGCGCGACGGTCTTGGAGTACTCGGGCCTGTCGGCGGCGGCGGGGACGGGCGTCCTCGACGTTCAAGCGCATGCCACCGGAACGACCAGCATCGCGGCCACTGTCGACTCAGGGGCGACGCCCGCGACCACGGCCAACGGTGAGCTCGCCGTCGGCTTCTACGCCGACTCAGGGTTCGGCGCCACCGTGACGAGCGGAGCCGGCTGGACGCAGCGCGCGAACAGTTCGCCGAACGGCCTGATGGAGATGGCTGTCGAGGACCAGTCCGCCTCGTTCGGGGCCACCCCCAAGGCGGCATTCGGTACAGCCGCCAGAACTGTGTGGCTGGCCGAAACACTCGTGTTGAAGTCGGGTGCGACCACTCCGCCCACGGTGCCGTCCGCGCCGACGAACGTGACGGCCGCACCGCAGAATGGCGCGGCGTCGGTCAGCTGGTCGGCCCCGAACAATGGTGGCAGCGGGATCACCGGGTACACAGTCACGACCTACTCAGGCTCCACCGTGGTGAGCACGACCCCCGTGGCGGCGTCGTCCGTGAGCACGACGGTCACCGGTCTTACGAACGGCACGTCATACAACTTCGCCGTCACCGCAACTAACGCGGTCGGCAGTGGTCCGCTCTCGACACTGTCCAATACGGTCGTCCCTACGGCCGCGCCGCCCGCCGCATTCATCCAGCAAGTAGCCGGACGAGGGGCGTCGGGCGCTTCGCTGACCGTCACGCCAAAGAATGTCCTGGTCAGTGGGAATCGGTTGATCGTCGAGACGGGCGTCTGGGCGTCCGGTCATCCGACGATCTCGGCGGTCACCGACAGCGCCGGTGACCCGTTCACGGAGCTGACGCACTTCACCGCGTCAGATGGCACCGAGATGAGCATCTGGAGCGCACCGATCACCGCCGGTGGTGGGACGAAGCCGACGATCACCGCCACCGCTACCGGCTCGGCGGATATCGGCGTCGCCGCCCTCGAGTACTCAGGGCTGGCAGCGAGTGCCCCCGTCGACGTCTCGGCGCACGCCACCGGCACGACGACGAGCGCTCAGAGCGTGAGCTCGGGCGCTACGACGGCGACTCACGGATCCACCGAGGTCGCGATCGGCTTCTACGTCGACTCCGGATTCGGCACGGCCCTTACCCCCGACCCGGGCTATACGTCGCGGGTGAACCTTTCACCGTTTGGCGATATGGATCTTCTCGTCGAGGATGCGATAGTCACCGTCGGGGCGACACCGGCGCCGAGCATTGGCACCGGCGCCAACACGGTCTGGCTCGCGGCGGCCATTGTGTTCAACAACGGCTGAGCACCCAGGTCAGGGGTTCGGGTCGATCCCGCCGCCGGTCGAGAACCTCCTTGCCGTGGCCCGGTTCAAGGTCCTGTGCCGGCGCTACGGCGTCACCGAGGTGTCGCTGCAGGGCTCGTCGGTGCGGTTCTCGCCGCTCGACCTGCCCGAGTCGGGTCAGCTTCGCCTGCAGCGCCTCTACGACCGGTCGCTGTACAAGCAGGCGGTCGGGACGGTGTCGGTGCCGCGTCCCAAGCAGCCCGGCCTCGGCGGCGATCCGTTGCGTGACATCGCCCTGCTGACCTGGTGCGGCGAGGTGCTGGCCCAGGTCGTAGGCCGGTAGCGTGTAGGCAATCGGTACGAGTTCGAGGAGGTGACCGTGACTGCCGCCGAATTGAGCGCGCTGGAGAGCCACGGTGTCTGGACCACTGACGACCTCGACGAGCTCCCAGAGAGCCAGCGCCATCACGAGCTGATCGACGGAGTGTTGATCGTGCCCCCAGCCCCCACGAATGTGCACCAATCGGTGATCTGGCGACTCGCGGCGACACTCGACGAGAGCTGCCCGCCCGAGTACGACGTGACGCAGGGCGTGGAGATCCGGATCAGCAGAACGCGGTCGCTGATCCCGGATGTGGTGGCCACCACGGTCCATTCGGCTGCGCGCCACTCCGGAAAGTTCGCGCCGCACGACGTCGTGCTCGCCGTCGAGGTCATCTCGCCCAGCTCGGTGACCATGGACCAGATCACCAAGTCAGCGCTGTACGCCCAGGCCGGCATCCCCTACTACTGGCTGGTGGACACCGATCCGCGAATCGCGATACGCACGTTCCGGCTCGACCCGACCGATGGTTTCTACCAGCCGACGGGCGAGTTCGGCGACCAAGTGACAGCCACCGAGCCGTGGAAGATCGACTTCCCGATCAGCCGGATCACCCCGCGTCACCTCGGAGGCCAGCCGACCGGCTAGCCTGCACCAACTGTCCGCAGAACGCGGTTATGAGCGCGCTCGTCTCGTCCTCGATGATCTGGTCGGAGTCGGAGTTCGGGCGGCCCGGAACGTGGACTCAGGCGTCCGGGTCGAATTCGGCGGGTGGGTCGGCGAGTCCGAAGTAGTGCTCGATCGCCCGGACGGAGCGGGCGGCGGCGTGGCCGTCGCCGTACGGGTTGACCGCGTTGGCCATCGCGCGGTACCGCTCGTCGTCGTCGAGCAGGCGGCTGACTTCGGTGACGATGCGGTCCTCATCGGTGCCTACCAGCTTGACCGTCCCGGCCTCGACCGCCTCGGGCCGCTCGGTGGTGTCGCGCATGACGAGCACCGGCTTGCCGAGACTCGGGCCCTCCTCCTGTACGCCGCCGCTGTCACTGAGGATCAGGTGGCTGTCCTGCATGAGCCGGGCGAACTGCCCGTACGGCAGGGGATCGGTGATGATCACGTTGGACAGCTCCCGCAACGGTGGCAGCAGCACCTCGCGGACGACGGGGTTCAGGTGCGCGGGCAGGACGAAGGCGGCGTCCGGGTAGCGCTGAGCCAGCCGCCGCACGGCCCGGGCCGCCTGGGCCATCGGCGATCCCCACGACTCGCGGCGGTGCGCCGTGATGAGCACCATGCGCCGGCCGTCGAGCCGCTCGAGGGCCGGGTCGTCGAACGGCAGCCGGCGCGCGACGACGTCGAGCAGGGCGTCGATGACGGTGTTGCCGGTGATCGTGACCCGCTCCGGCTTGATGTTCTCCGCGACGAGGTTGGCCCGCGACGTCCGTGTCGGCGCGAGGTGCAGGCTGGCCACCTGCGAGGTGAGCCGCCGATTGATCTCCTCCGGGAACGGCGAGTACGGGTTGGACGTGCGCAGCCCGGCCTCGACGTGCACGACCGGGATCTTCTCGTAGAACGCGGCGAGCGCGGCCACGAACGAGGTCGTTGTGTCGCCCTGCACCACCACGGCGTCGGGCGCCTCCTCGCGGATGACGTCGCCGAGTCCGGCGAGAGCGCGCACCGTGATGTCCTGCAGCGTCTGCCGCGGCACGATGATGTCGAGGTCGTGCACCGGCTCGATGCCGAACAGGCGATTGACCTGGTCGAGCATCTCGCGGTGCTGGCCCGTGACGACGGTCAGCGGACGAAGATGCTTCGACCCCCCCAGCTGGCTGATCACCGGAGCGAGCTTGATTGCTTCAGGCCGTGTCCCGTAGACGACCATCACCGTGCGCACGGCGCACAGCCTCGCCGAGGCCGGGCGTCCACCGCAAACCGTGAAACACGGATCTCACGGCCGCTTCGCCCTCGGCAACGCCGCAACGATCAGGGCGTAGGAGTCGTCGATCAGCTCCCGCACCTCGTCGTCGTCCGGCGCGCCGAGGCCGGCCGCGACCACTTGGTTCCACAGCGTCTTCGAGAGGTACCTCGCCAGGCCGGCATGCTCGGGGAAGCGCGCCCGCCACTCGTCGATCACCTCGGGCGTGTTCTTGGCGGTGATCGTGAAGGCCGGGCCCGGATCGCCGAGGAAGGCGAAGATCTTGCCGCCGACCTTGGCCACGAGGTGGTCCGGGCTCCAGGGGCTGTCCAGGTAGGCGCCGGGCAGGCTCAGGCAGTGCTCGGTGGCCGCGTCCCGATCCATGTCGCGACCCTACGGCGAATCGGGGTTGATTCACCCCGCATACGCGGGCGAACCCACCCCGATTCGAGCTGATCGGTCAGGGGACGATGACCACCCGGCCGCGCAGGCCGCCCTTGCCGGCCAGGTCGAGCGCCGCGGGCGCCTCGTCCAGCGGGAACGTCTGCGCGACACGCAGGGTGAGCCGACCGGCGTCGACCAGGCGCCCGAGCTCGGCCAGCAGCGCCCCGTCGTGGTGCGCGAATTGGTCCAGCCGTCGGATGGCCCGCTCTGCCGGCGCCGGACCCAACGACGGCGCGAGGTTCACGTAGGCGCCGCCGTCGCGGACCGCGCCGAGTACGGACTCACGCAGATGGGCCGGGTCGATCACCCCGTCGACCCCGTCCGGGAAGATCGCCCGCACCGCACCCGCCGGGTCGTCGGACCGGGGGACGAAGGTCCGCGCGCCCCAGCCACGCACCGCTTGCTCGTCGCCCGCGCCGGCCAACCCCACGACGTGCAGGCCGCGCGCCGTGGCGAGCTCGACGACGAACCCACCCACTGCGCCGGCCGCTCCTGTGACCAGCAGAGTCTGGCCCGGCGCGAGATCGATCAGGTCGAGCGACTGCGCCGCCGTGACGGCGTTGAGCGGCAGCGTGGACGCGGCGATCGCGTCGACCGTGCGCGGTGCGGGCGCCACCGCTGCGGCGTCCAGCACGACGAAGTCGGCGTACGGGCCGAGCTTCTTGACGAGCTGGTCCTCGAGCCCGACGACGACGTCGCCGACGGCGAACTGCTCGACGCCGGCGCCCACGGCGTCGACCCGCCCGGCGACGTCCCACCCCAGTCCGACGGGCAGCTGCTCGGCGTCGATCGGCACCACCCCGTCGCGGGTCAGTACGTCGACCGGGTTCACCGCGGCCGCCGCGACCTCGATCCTGACCTGGGCGGGGCCAGGCTCGGACGTCGGCACCTCGATGAGATCGAGCGATCCGAATTTGCTGACAACTACTGCGCGCATCGTGTGCACTCCTCTGTTTCGGTGGTGATGCGCAGCTATGCTGCCGACTGTTACTCTCTATTGGGAAGTAGCCACCTCAGAGTGCGTAACAGACGCCAGGGAGAGCCATGGCCACCACAACAGCCGCTCAGCGCCGTCGGCAGGCCCGGGCGGAGTACGACGCGTTCCTCGCCGCGTGCCCCAGTCGGCTGCTGCTCGACCGGTTCGCCGACAAGTGGGTGGCACTGATCCTGTGTTCGCTCGCCGAGGGCGAGCAGCGCTACAGCGAGATCGCGCGCACCATCGCCGGGGTCAGCCAGAAGATGTTGACGCAGACCCTGCGCAATCTGGAGCGCGACGGCGTCCTCATCCGGTCGATCACCCCGGCGGTGCCCGTGCGGGTGTCCTACCGGCTCACCCCGCTGGGCGACTCGCTGCTGCCGGTCGTGCGCGCGATCAAGCAATGGGCCGAGCAGAACATGGGCGCCGTCCAGGAGGCCCGGCAGCGCTACGACGCCGCGTCCTGAGCCCGTTGCGGCGCGACTGCGGCGGCATGAGAGCCTGTCCAGGACGTCGTGCCCATCGCGTAGGGAGATCGAAGCACCGTGAGACTTCGCCGGGTCGGTGCCTGCGTGGTTGTCGTGCTCGCCCTCGCCGGGCTGAGCGCGTGCCGCACCAAGGCGGGGGCCGCCGCGTTCGTCGATGGCCATCGCATTTCCGAGGGCGATGTCACCAAATACCTCGAGTCGGGTTACACGGCTCCGGCCGCGACGAGTGGTAGCCAGGCGCCGCAACCGCCGCGGGCCCTCGCACTCAACACGATCATCGAGAGCCGACTCATGACGGCGCTGCTGCAGCGCTCGCTCGGCGGCGTTCCGGCTGACAGCGTCCTGGCGAGTCTGCACGACGAGGCGCTATCGGTGCAGGTCGGCATCCAGGCAACCGGCAGCCAGGCCGACGCGCAGCTGCTGAGCGTCCTGACCAAGGCTGGCATGAAGCCGAGTTTCGCGAGCGTCCTCACGCGGGACATCGAGCTCAAGCAGGTCGTCATCGACAAGATCCAGGCTCAGCAGCAGTCCGACATAGGCGCCGCGGTCAAGAAGCTCGGCATCCCGGTCAGCATCAGCGGGCGATACGGCACCTGGTCGATCGCCGATGCCGGCATCGTTGCATCCACCCCACCGGACTTCCTGAAGCTCGACTCGGCCACGCCCGCCCCCGCTGGTGGTTGACGCCGACCCGACGTCGCCGCTGCAGCGGGCCGCTGCGGTCATGGACCGGCTCCGCTCGCCGGGCGGCTGCCCGTGGGATGCCGCGCAGACCCATCAGTCGCTGGCGAAGTACCTGATCGAAGAGACCTACGAGACGCTCGAGGCGATCGAGACCGGCGACATGGCGCTGCTGCGCGAGGAGCTGGGCGACCTGCTGTTGCAGGTCCTCTTCCATGCCCGGTTGGCCGAGGAGCTGCCCGCCGGGCAGCGCTTCTCGATCGACGACGTGGCCGGTGACCTCGTCGACAAGCTGGTGCATCGGCATCCACACGTCTTCGCCGACGTGGCGGTCACCGGCGCCGACGAGGTCAACGAGAACTGGGAACGCCTCAAGGCCACCGAGAAGGGACGCGCCTCGATCACCGAGGGCGTGCCGATGGGCCAGCCGGCGCTCGCGCTGGCGGCCAAGCTGGTGTCGCGGGCCGATCGCGCGGGAGTCGACGCGCCGATCGAGGGTGACGGCGTCGGCGAGCGGCTCCTGGCTGTCGTCCGCGACGCGGTGGCCGCCGGGGTCGATCCCGAGCTCGCGCTGCGTGAGACGGCTCGCGCGTATCGCGACGGGCTGGTGGAGGCCGAAACCCGGTAGGTGCGTCCGGAAGGATGGCGGCCATGACCGATGTTGTCGCGGCGCGCGTCGACCCGCCGTATGTGGCCGACGAGAAGACGATGCTGCTCGCCTACCTCGACTTCCACCGTGCGACGCTGCGGTGGAAGTGCGAGAACCTGACGCCCGAGCAGCTCGCCACGCGGGCCGTTCCGACGTCGACGCTGTCGCTGCTCGGCATCGTCCGCCACCTGGCCGAGGTCGAGCGGAGCTGGTTCGACCGGATCGAGCAGGTCCCTGAGCGTCCCGGCATCTACTTCACCGAGGCCGAGCCCGACCTCGACTTCGACGGCGCCGTTGCCGACCCCGAGGTCGTGCGGCGGGCCTGGGCGGATTGGGAAGCCGAGATCGAGCACGCCCGCCAGGTCGCGCAGCGTACCCCGCTCGAGGCGACGTTCAAGCACCCGCGCGTCATCGAGCCGATCTCGCATCGCTGGGTGTTGATCCACATGATCGAGGAGTACGCCCGCCACAACGGCCACGCCGACTTCCTGCGCGAGGCGATCGACGGCACCACCGGCGAATAACGATTCGGTTGTGGTTCGGACGCCCCGCTATGTGGAGCATCCGAACCACGATCGGGAATCGGCGGGGCGCCGCTGGGCGCTCAGGTGGCGCGGTTAGGCTCGATCTTGATTCACGCCCGGTTAGCGGAAGGACGACGCTCGTGGCCACCATCGAGGCCGTAGGAGCCCGCGAGATTCTCGACTCGCGCGGCAACCCCACCGTCGAGGTCGAGGTTGCCCTCGACGACGGCACGCTGAGCCGGGCCGCCGTGCCGAGCGGCGCGTCCACCGGGGCGTTCGAGGCGGTCGAGCTGCGGGACGGCGACAGCCGCTACGGCGGCAAGGGCGTGCGCAAGGCGGTCAGCGCCGTTCTCGAGACGATCGGACCCGAACTGGTCGGCTTCGAGGCCAGCGAGCAGCGGCTGGTCGACGCCGCGATGATCGCGCTCGACGCGACCCCGGACAAGAGCAAGCTCGGCGCCAACGCCATCCTCGGCGTCTCGCTGGCGGTGGCCAAGGCGGCGGCCGAGTCGGCCGACCTGCCGCTGTTCCGGTACCTGGGCGGCCCGAACGCCTACCTGCTGCCGGTGCCGATGATGAACATCGTCAACGGAGGCGCGCACGCCGACTCCAACGTCGACGTCCAGGAATTCATGATCGCGCCGATCGGGGCGCCGACGTTTTCCGAGGCGCTGCGCCAGGGCGCTGAGGTGTATCACGCGCTGAAGTCCGTGCTGAAGGCGAAGGGGCTGGCGACCGGCCTGGGCGACGAGGGCGGGTTCGCACCCAGCCTCGACTCCAACCGCGAGGCGCTCGACCTCATTGTCGAGGCGATCGGCAAGGCCGGCTTCAGGCCGGGCACCGACATCGCGCTCGCGCTCGACGTCGCGGCCACGGAATTCTACCGTTCTGACAGTGACGGCGCTGTCTACCAGTTCGAGGGCAAGCCCAAGACCGCCGACGAGATGATCGCCTACTACGACTCGCTCATCGCGGCCTATCCGATCGTGTCGATCGAGGACCCGCTCGCCGAAGAGGACTGGGACGCGTGGAAGGCGCTCACGGAGCGCCTCGACGATGCGGTGCAGATCGTGGGCGACGATCTGTTCGTGACCAACCCGACCCGACTCACCCGCGGCATCGAGCAGGGCGCGGCCAACGCCCTGCTCGTGAAGGTGAACCAGATCGGCACGCTCACCGAGACATTCGACGCTATCGAGCTGGCGCACCGGTACGGCTACCGGTGCATGATGTCGCACCGGTCCGGCGAGACCGAGGACACCACGATCGCCGACCTCGTCGTCGCGACGAACTGCGGCCAGATCAAGAGCGGCGCACCGGCCCGCAGCGAACGAGTCGCCAAGTACAACCAGCTGCTGCGCATCGAGGAGGAGCTCGACGACGCCGCCCGGTACGCGGGGGCACGGGCCTTCCCGCGGTTCGAGCCGGCGGAGAGCTGAGCGCTCATGCGATTGCGGCTGCCGGGGCGGCTGCGGCGTTCAGGCGCCCGGCGCGGGCTCACGGGTCGGGCGTTGGTGCTCGGCGCGGTGCTGATCCTGCTCGCCGTCGTACTGGCGCCACCGATGCATCGCTACCTCGCGGCGCGCGGCTCGGTGCAGCAGGCCGAGCACCAACGCCGCGACGACCAGAAGCAGCTTGCCGAGCTCAAGGCCCAGCTCAAGCAGTGGGACGACCCCGCCTACATCGAAGCGCAGGCCCGCAGCCGGCTGCAGTACGCGATGCCGGGGGAGACGGTGTACGTCGTGGTGCGCCCCGGCGACAAGACGGGCGTGAGCGCGCCGCCGCAGCGCGATCGTGACGCGGTGCAGGTACCCGGCGGCACCTGGAACGAGCGACTGTGGGGCAGCGTGCTGACCGCCGACGCGGTCCCGTGACCGATCGCACGATAGTCGCCGCCCAGTTGGGACGCGAGCCGCGGGCGATTCGCGAGGTGGCCCACCGGTGCCCGTGCGGCAATCCGGATGTGATCGAGACGTCGCCTCGCCTGCCCGACGGCACACCTTTCCCCACGCTGTACTACCTGACCTGCCCACGGGCGGCCTCGGCGATCGGCACCTTGGAGGCGTCCGGGCTGATGCGCGAGATGACCGTACGCCTGGGTACGGACGCCGACCTGGCCGGGGCCTACCGCGCAGCCCACGATGCTTATCTCGCTCGGCGCGAGCAGATCGCGCACGTGGACGAGATCGAGGGCGTCAGCGCCGGGGGCATGCCCAACCGGGTCAAGTGCCTGCACGTACTGGTCGCGCACTCCCTCGCGGCCGGTCGCGGGGTGAACCCGCTCGGCGACGAGGCGCTCGATCGGCTCGAGCCGTGGTGGACGGCCGGCGCATGCGTGTAGCGGCGATCGACTGCGGCACGAACTCGATCCGCCTGCTGATCGCCGAGCCCGGCCCCGGCGGCCGGCTCGTCGACGTCGTCCGGGAGATGCGCATCGTCCGGCTGGGCCAGGGCGTCGACCGCACCGGGCGGCTGGCCCCGGACGCGATCGAACGCACCCGGCTCGCCCTGATCGAGTACGCCGAGCTGATCGACAAGCACGGAGCATCCGCGGTGCGCATGGTCGCCACCAGCGCGACCCGCGACGCCGCCAACCGCGGGGACTTCGTGGCGATGGTGCACGCCGTGCTGGACGCCGACCCCGAAGTGATCACCGGCGCGGAGGAGGCGGAGCTGTCGTTCACCGGGGCCGTGGCCGGACTGCCCGGTGCGCAACCGCCGGTGCTCGTCGCCGACATCGGGGGTGGTTCGACCGAGCTCGTGCTCGGTGGCGCGCAGCTGCGATCGCACAGCATGGACGTCGGCTGCGTGCGGATGACCGAGCGTCATCTGCGTAACGATCCGCCCACTGCCGAGCAGGTCGCGGCCACCGTGGCCGACGTGCGGGCGGCGATCACCGAGGCATCGCGCGATGTTCCGATCACCGAGGCGGCCACGTTCGTCGGGGTGGCCGGCACGGTCACCACCCTGGCCGCGCTGGTCCACGGGCTGACGAGCTACGACCCGGCGGCGATTCACGGCTCGACCATGACGGCCACCCAGGTCCACGACGTGACGGCGCGCCTGCTCGCGATGACCCACCAGCAACGGGCGGCGCTGCCGGTGATGCATCCGGGCCGGGTCGATGTCATCGGCGGGGGAGCGATTGTGCTGCGCGAACTCGTCGACGCGACCGGCGTAGCAACCGTCGTGGCCAGCGAACAAGACATCCTCGACGGCATCGCGATCCGCCTCGTGCGATGAGCGCTCGCGCCCTACAACAGAGGCGACTACAGGTAACGCAACCACGAACGCGATGAGCGCTCGCGCGAAGAGCCCGCCGGCCGCGACGCGGACGCGCCGAAGGCGCGTTCGGATCCGTGATTGCCCCCGAAGCGAAGCGAGTGGGGCGAGCACGGATCCGACTCCGGCGGATAAGTGAGGTGGTCTAGACCAATATCGCCTCGGCGTGTAGCGTTCGTCGGCATGCTGGACGACAGACGCGCATTGACGCTCTCTTGAACGTCTGGGGGGCGGAGCTTATGCTCTGCACGTTAGTGTTCGATATGGCGTTAGATCGCTCAGTAAAAATCAATGGTTCGGGTGAGTCAGTGAGAGGCGGCAGATGAAGCGAAGCATTGCGGCGGGGGTGGCCCTGGGGGCTGCCGTCCTGCTGGCGGTCAGCGCGTGTAGCTCGTCGAACAAGGACAAGGGCGGTAGCTCGAGCAGCAACGGCGGAGGCGGCGGGGGCAGCGCCCCGGTCACGCTGAGCTTCGTCGGCGCCGACTACGGGACGGGGCCTGCCAACTCGTCGCAGAAGTACTGGGAAGGCATCGCCGCCGATTTCAAGGTCGCGAACCCGAATATCACGGTCAACGTGCAGACCATCAACTGGAACGACTTTGACAACAAGGTCAAGACGATGGTCCAGAACAAGCAGTATCCGGACGTCATGGAGGGTGACTACTTCCCCGACTACGCCCAGTCCGGCCTGCTGTACGCGGCCAAGGACGTGACCTCGCCGAATACGTTCAGCAACCTGCTGTCGGTGTTCGCGAAGCTCAACACGTACAACGGCACGCAGTACGGCATGCCGTTCACGACGAGCGCGCGCACCCTGTTCTACAACAAGAAACTCTTCACCGCGGCCGGCATCACCTCGCCCCCGCAGACGTGGGACGACGTCAAGGCCGATGCCGCGAAGATCAAGGCGAAGGGCAAGGTCGGGTTCGGCATGCCGCTCGGGTCGGAGGAAGCGCAGGCCGAGGCGTTGCTGTGGTTCCTCGGCAACGGCGGCGGCTACCAGGACGACAGCGGCAACTGGACGATCAACAGCCCGCAGAACGCCGAGGCGCTGCAGTTCATGGCCGGCATGGTCAAGGACGGCGACACCGAGCCGAACCCGGGCACCAAGAACCGTACCGACCTGTGGAAGCAGTTCGCGCAGGGTGACATCGGCATGATCAACGGGTCGCCGGCGCTGATCCCGATCATCCAGGACGGCAAGAAGCTGCAGGACTCCGACTGGGCGTCGGTGCCGATCCCGGGCAAGTCCGGTCCGCTCGACAAGACCCTGGGTGTCTGCGACAACGTCTCGGTCTTCAAGGGTGACGGCAAGAAGCAGGACGCGATCAAGAAGTTCCTCGACTTCTTCTACCAGGACAAGTACCAGGTCCAGTTCGACAAGGAGTACGACCTGCTGCCGGCGACGAACTCGGCCATCCAGTCGCTGTCCTCGGACACCACGTTCGGACCGTTCCTCAAGGCGCTGCCGAACTCGGTGCAGTACCCGAACGCTCCGATCTGGTCCACGGTCAAGACGCAGATCCAGCAGCAACTCGGTCTGGCCACGAGCCAGGACCCGCAGAAGATCCTGGACAACATCCAGCAGACTGCGAAGAAGGGCAGCTAGCGTCTGGCCCGGCAATGCGTATCACCATGATCAAGAGGGAGAAGTGGTCGCCGTGGCCACCACTTCTCCCTCTCGATCACCGAGAGGAAACCTGACGGTAGGACCGGTAGATGACTGATACAGCTGAGGTCACCGAGCGCGAGGCTCGGCCCGCACCGCGTCCGCGTCGTCGGCGACGCGGCAAGGGGTTGCTACATGCGTTAGCGCCGCTGTTGTGGCTCGGGCCGGCGATCGCCCTGATCGGGGTCGTCGTCCTGTGGCCCGTCTATGTGATGTTCAAGACGTCTCTCCAGCGCTTTACGGCGAACGGGTTCTACCTGGGCGCTGCCGGCTGGCGAAACTTCAGGGATCTGTTCGACGAGCCGGATCTGAAGAACATCCTGACTCGCACGGCGGTGTGGGTCGTCGTGGTCGTCAGCGTGACGATGACGCTGTCCCTGGGACTGGCTCAGTTGTTCAACCAGCGCTTCCCGGGCCGGCGGGCGGCGCGTTGGGCGCTCATCGCACCGTGGGCCGCCTCGGTGCTGATGACGTCGTTCATCTTCCGCTGGGCGCTCGACCCGCAGTACGGCGTGGTCAACGTGTTCCTGCACGATATCGGCGTCGTGAAGTCGTTCGGCTCCAACCAGGCCGACTGGCTCGGCCGGCCGGATTCGGCGTTCGTCTGGATGATGGTGGTCGCGGTCTTCGTATCGCTGCCGTTCTCGACCTACGCGCTGCTCGCCGGCCTGCAGACCATCCCAGCCGAGCTGTACGAGGCGGCACGCGTCGACGGCGCGTCGGCCTGGCGGACGTACCGGTCGATCACGCTGCCGCTGCTTCGCCCGTCGTTCCTCGTCGCGCTGCTGATCAACGTCATCAACGTGTTCAACTCGTTCCCGATCATCTGGGCGATGACTCGGGGCGGACCGGGCTACGAGACGGCCAACAGCACCGTGTTCATGTTCCAGCTCAAGCAGGCGTTCATCGGCGAGTCCGCGGCCATGTCCGTGATCAACTTCGGATTGGTGATCATCATCGTGCTCGTGTTCCTCAAGGTGACCCGGTGGAAGGACCAGGTCACATGACCGCCGCCGTCATCACCGGCACGCCGACCGACACCGTGGCCCCGCCGCCCCGGAAGCGCCGCCGTCGCCCGCTGACCGCCAAGACGTTGTTCCTCAGCCTGGCTGCCTACATCATTGCGATCATCTTCCTCCTGCCGTACGCGGAGATGGTGATCACTGCGCTGCGGCCGCCGGCCGAGCTGCAGTCGCGCGGCTACGTGCCCCGCCACTGGGACTGGGGGAACTTCACCTCGATCTGGAAGACCGGGTTCGGCACGAACCTGAAGGTCAGCCTCGAGATCGCGGGCGGCTCCACGCTGCTCGTGCTGCTCGTCGCGTTGCCGGCCGCGTACTACACGGCGCGACGCAAGTTCCGCGGCCGGATGCTGTTCCTGCTGCTCGTGCTCGCCACGCAGATGTTCCAGCCGGCAGCCATGCTGGTCGGCATTCAGCGCCAGTTCACCAGCTACAACCTGCCCAATCCGACGTTCTCGCTGATCCTGGTCAATGCCGGCTTCAACCTGGCCTTCGCCGTCTGGATCCTGAACGCCTACTTCTCGTCCATCCCGGCCGAGCTCGAAGAGGCGGCGATGGTCGACGGCACCAGCCGGCTGGGGGCACTGTCGCGGATCACCTTGCCGCTGGCGCTGCCGGGCATCGTCACCGCGCTGATCTTCACCTTCATCGGCGCCTGGAACGAGTTCATCGTCGCGCTGACGCTGACCAGCCAACCTAAGGAGTATCCGCTGACGGTGGCGATCAACAACTACGTCGGCCAGTACTCGGTCGACTGGGGGCACCTGTTCGCGGGCTCAGTGATCGCCACCATCCCGGTGATCATCCTGTTCGCCCTGATCGAGGGAAAGGTCGTCGGCGGCCTGACGGCCGGCTCGATCAAATAACGTCAGGCGGCTTTGGCTTCGGCCTTGGCTTTCTCGGCCTTGGCCTTCTCGACCGGCGGCGGCTCGGCTCCGACGAGCTTGCGCCACACCGTCGAGGCGCCCTTCATCGTCACCAGTTGGGCGATGGCGACCCCGGCCGCCGACAAGGCGGCCCAGCCCACCGCGTCAGCCCAACTGACGTTGGGATCCTTCGCGGCGCGGGGTGGCTGATCGGGCCGGGCGGCGGCCCACGCGCGCTCGACGCCCTTCTTGGCGGCGATGCCGACGGGGATACCGACCGCGATGGTCGTGACCTTCCAGCCGATCTTGCCCACGACGTTCGGCATAGACGCCTCCGTTCCGCTTGGCCTGGCTGCCTACTCTATTCCCCATGGTTGCGCTTCCCGGGGCAGGATGGCCCGGCGATCCCGCCGATTCGTCCACGCCGGTCGCGCGCAGCGGTGACGAGGTCGTGAAGCTGGCGGACTCCGCCGACGGACTGTCCACTGTGGACGCTCGAGTGTCCGTGTGCCGGGCCTGCCCCCGCCTCGTCACGTGGCGCGAAGGCGTCGCCGAGACGAAGCGCCGCGCGTACGCCGACGAGCCGTACTGGGGGCGCCCGGTGCCCGGGTTCGGCGCCGAGCACCCGGGCGTCCTGATCGTCGGCCTCGCCCCCGGCGCACACGGCGCCAACCGCACCGGGCGCAACTTCACCGGGGATCGATCCGGCGAATGGCTCTATGCCTCGCTCTACCGGTGCGGGCTGGCCAATCAGCCCACCGCCCTGTCGGCAGACGACGGCCTAGAACTGCTCGGCACGCGGGTCGTCGCCACCGTGCGGTGCGCGCCGCCGGACAACAAGCCGACCCCGGCCGAGCGCGATACCTGCCGTCCGTGGCTGGCGCGCGAGCTCGAGCTGGTCTGGCCGAGCGTTCGCGCCGTGGTGGTGCTGGGCGCGTTCGGCTGGGCCGGCCTCTGGTCGGCGATGCGGGCGATGGGGATGCCGGTGCCGCGGCCGGTGCCCAAGTTCGCCCACGGCGCCGAGATCGCCTTGCCGGACGGGCGCGTCGTGCTCGGCTGCTACCACGTCAGCCAGCAGAACACGTTCACCGGCAAGCTCACCGAGACGATGCTCGACGCGGTGTTCACGCGAGCCGCTTTCTTGGCGCGGTGAGGCCGCCGATACGCTCCCCGTATGTCAGACAACGAGCGCGAATTCACCCCTGACCGCAGTCGCATCGACGTCTCGCGTGACCCGACGCCCGGCGTGCCCGACCACCTGCGCGGCGACGACGAGGAACCGGCCTTCGACATCAGCCGCGACCCGACGCCCGGTGTCCCGGGCCACGCCGCGCCAGACGACGACGAGGAGTAAGTCCGACCGATGCCGGTGATCTTGGAGATCTGGTCGAACAGCGACCACAAGTCCAAGATCACGCCAGGTGATTGGGGGCGCTGAGCCGCCGCCGGGCCAGGAGTTCCGTCTCGGTAGCGTTTCGGCCATGAGCGCTATGAAGCAGCCGGTTCGGATCCTGATCGTCGGGGGCGGCTACGTCGGGATGTACACGGCGCTGCGATTGCAGCGCAAGCTCTCGCGGGGACGGGTCCAGGTCACCGTCGTCGACCCGCAGCCGAACATGACGTATCAGCCGTTCCTGCCCGAGGCGGCGGCCGGCTCGGTCGAGCCGCGCCACGTCGTGGTGCCGCTGCGCCGGGTACTGCGCAAGTGCCGCGTCATCACGGCGATGGTCAGCCACGTCGAGCACGCGAGCAAGACCGCGACGATCCAGCCGTTCGAGGGTGAGCCGTACCAGCTCGGCTACGACCTGCTGGTCATGTGCCCGGGATCGGTGTCGCGGCTGCTGCCCATCCCCGGGCTCGCCGAGCATGGCATCGGCTTCAAGACGATCGGCGAGGCGATCTTCCTGCGCAATCACGTGCTGGCCCGCCTGGACCTCGCCTCGTCCATCGACGACCCCGAACGCCGCCGTCGGGCGTTGACGTTCGTGTTCGTCGGTGGCGGGTACGCCGGGGTCGAGGCGCTCGCCGAGCTGGAGGACATGGCCCGCTACGCAACGCGCTACTACGACGGGATCACCGCCGATGACATGCGCTGGGTGCTCGTCGAGGCGGCGAGCCGCATCATGCCCGAGGTGTCGATCGGGCTGTCGCTGTACACCGTCGAGCGCCTCACCGAGCGCAAGATCGACGTACGGCTCGACACCCGCCTCGAATCCGTCGAGAACGGCCGGGTCAAGCTCAGCGACGGCGACGAATTCGACGCCGAGACACTCGTCTGGACCGCCGGCGTCAAGTCGCACCCGATGCTGGCCAACACCGACCTGCCTCGTGACGACAAGGGTCGGCTGCCGTGTGACGCCAATCTGACCGTGCGTGGCGTCGAGGGGGTGTTCTCCTCGGGCGACTGCGCGGCCGTCCCCGACCTCTCGAAGAAGGACGACCCGGAAGCGCTGACGAGCCCGAGCGCTCAGCACGCGGTGCGCCAGGCGAAGGTGCTGGCGAACAACGTCGTGGCGACGATCAAGGGCCGGGCCCTCAAGGACTACGAGCACAAGTACGTGGGCTCGGTGGCCTCGCTCGGCCTCTACCGGGGAGTCGCCGAGACCTACGGCGTCAAGGTGCGCGGCCTCCCCGCCTGGTTCATGCACCGGACGTACCACATCTCGCGGATGCCGACCCTGAACCGCAAGATCCGGGTGCTGACCGACTGGACCACGGCGTTGTTCTTCCGCCGCGATGTCGTCTCGCTGGGCCAGGTGCAGCAGCCGCGGACCGAGTTCGAGGTGGCGGCCGGGAAACTGCCGGCCTGACCGGTGACCTGACATACGCGCACTTTGTTGGTCATCGACATAGTCCGTGCCGCATGCCAAGGTGAGCTTCGCGGCAATCGCCGCGATACGTCACATGGAGGTAACGTCATGCGGCCTCGGGTCGGCGCCATCGTTGCTTGCGCGACAGCAGCCACCTTGCTGCTCGCCGGATGCGTGAGCGGCAAGAAGACCAAGACCGATCCGACCAAGAACACGAGCGCCAAGAACGTCAGCCTCACGATCAGCGCGAACGACATCGTCGGCGGCAAGAATGCTGCCGAAGCGGACTGGATCACCAAGGACGTCATCCCCGGTTTCGTGGCAATGGAGAAGGCCAAGGGCGTCACGGCGAAGGTGAGCTTCGTCGGCGCGGGGGTCGATGACGAGAAGTACAAGACGAAGCTCGAGCTGAACCTGCGCACCGGCAAGGCGTCTGACGTGTTCGCGGCCGACGGCATCTGGCTCGGCGAGATGGCGACGGCGGGCTACGTCAAGCCTCTGTCGCAGGTGGTCGGCAACGCGGCGACCAGCTGGGACGGCTGGGCGCAGATCTCCAAGACCGTTCAGCAGAACCTCACCTATCAGGGTCAGCTCTACGGCGTCCCGAACGGCACCGACGGGCGGGTCATCTACTTCAACAAGAAGCTCTTCGCCCAGGCTGGCCTGCCGGCCGACTGGCAACCCACGTCGTGGGACGACATCCTCGCCGCCGGTCAGAAGCTGAAGACGCTGTCCGGGGTCGACCCGATCCAGATCGATGCCGGCACGCCGATGGGGGAAGCCACTACGGCGCAGGGATTCTTGCCGCTGCTCGCCGGCACCGGCCAGCCGCTGTTCGACCCGACCTCGAAGAAGTGGCAGGGCGCCACGCCGCAAGTCACCGCTGTCCTCGACTTCTACCGCAAGATCTACCAGGGCGGCCTCGGCGACCCGAAGCTGCAGCAGGACCAGTCCGGCCGGGATCAGTCCTTCGCCGAGTTCTCCAAGGGCAAGATCGGCATGCTCGTCGAGGGCGACTACTTCTGGCGTTCGATCATCTGCCCCGACAAGTCGACGACCGCCTGTAACACGACGGCGATGCCCGACCGCAACACGACCGTCGGTTACGCGCTGATCCCGGCCGAGAAGCCGGGCTCGGGCGTCAACGGGCAGGACTTCGTGAGCGTCTCCGGTGGTACCGGGTGGTACCTGAGCCCGGACACGAAGTACCCGCAGCAGGCCTGGGAGCTGCTGTCCTACATGGGATCTTTGGCCGCGCAGACCCAGCTGTCGAAGGCGCAGATCCGCATCTCGGCTCGTGACGACGTGAACAAGACGACGCTCAGCAACGATCCGCTGCTGACGTTCATCGCCGACAAGGTGTTGCCGATCACCGTTTATCGTCCGTCCGACGAGAACTACGTCGCGGTGTCGACGGCCGTGCAGCAGGCGACGGCCGACGTCGTCGCGGGCAAGAGCCCGGCCAGCGCGGCGAAGACGTATCAGAACAGTCTGGAGAAGGCGGTTGGCGGCTCCGCCCACGTCCAGACCGGTTGAGGCCGCCGCGGTCGTGACGCGACCGCGCGAGGACTCGGATGTCGCCGGGCTAGGGCGGTGGCGGGCCGGCGCGTTCGCCGCGCCGGCGCTTGTCCTGGTCGCGATCTTCCTCGTCTTCCCAGCCCTGTGGACCCTCTACCTCGGCCTGCTCGACTACAGCCTGGGTGGCACGACCGCCCAGTCACCGCAGTACGTAGGGCTGCGCAACTTCAGCGACGCGCTCAGCGATCCGCTGTTCACCAAGGCGCTGTACCTGACGCTGCTCTACGTCGGGTTCTCCGCCGTGCTCGGCCAGAACATCCTCGGCTTCCTGCTCGCCTGGTACTTCCGCACCGCGCCGGGCTGGGTGCGCGTGATCGTCAACGTGCTGGTGCTGCTCGCCTGGATCCTGCCGGGCTCGGTCGTGGCGTTCCTGTGGCAGGCGCTGCTCGACCGCAACAACGGGACCCTCAACGAGATCCTGCACACCACGGGTACGGCGTGGACGATCGACCACCCGATGATCGTGATCATCATCTTCAACATCTGGCGCGGCACGGCGTTCTCGATGCTGCTTTACTCAGCCGCGCTGAGCACCGTGCCGTCGTCCCACCTGGAGGTGGCGCGGCTGGCCGGGGCTCGGCCCTGGCAGCAGTTGCGTGACATCGTGCTCCCGACGATCCGCCGGCACGTGCTCACGAACACGCTGCTGATCACGCTCTGGACGTTCAACGACTTCACGCCGTTCCTGATCACCGGCGGCGGTCCGGACAACGAGTCGCAGACCCTGCCGGTCTTCATCTACAAGACGGCGCTGCAAGGCAAGCAACAGCTCGGCTACGGCTCGGCGTTCTCGCTGCTGCTACTCGTCGCCAACCTGATCATCGCCGTCATCTACATCCGCTTCCTGCGCGGGAGTAGGCGATGAGCGGCATCGACCCGGTCGTGCGACAGACGCTCTCACGCATCGGCGTGTATGTGGGCGTGTGCGTGGCCACGGTGTTCTTCGCCCTGCCGTTGCTGTGGCTGGTGCTGACCCCGTTCTCGAAGCACCCGTCCTACCGCGCCACCTTGAACGGTGTGTCGCTCGACAACTTCGACAAGCTGTTCCACAACCCGCAGTTGTGGCGCTCGCTGCGCAACTCGATCTACCTCGCCGGCGGGACGGCCATCCTGGTGATCGTGCTGGCGGCACTGGCGTCCTACGCGCTCAGCCGGGTCCGCATCCCCGGACGAGACCAGTTGCTCTACGCGCTGCTGCTGTTGTCGTCGATCGTGACCGGGACGGCGGCGATGGTGCCGATCTTCCTGATGCTGTATCAGCTCAACCTGCTCGACAAGCAGTTCGCCGTGGTGCTCGTGCTCAGCGGCGGGTTGCTGCCGGCGGCGGTGTTCATGCTCAAGGACTTCGTCGACTCGATTCCCCGCTCGTACGAGGAGTCGGCGCGGGTGTTCGGGGCATCGCCGAGTCAGATCCTGCGCCACATCGTGCTGCCGCTGATCCGTCCGGGCATGGCGACGGTCGGGGTGTGGGCGCTGGTCCAGGTGTGGGGCAACTTCCTGATCCCGTTCATCCTGCTCAGTGACGACAAGAAATACCCGGCGGCCGTCGTCATGTACACGTTCTACGACACCGGCGGTCAGCCGAACTTCGCGCTGATCTCGACCTTCGCGCTCGTGTACTCGGTGCCGGTGGTCGTGCTGTACCTGATCGTGAACAAGCGGTACGGCTTCTCGTTCCAAGGAGGCATCAAGGGCTGATGGCGTCTATCGAGATGCGTTCTTTGGCGAAGGTCTATCCGAACGGCGTTCGGGCGGTCGACGGCATCGACCTGACTATCGCCGACGGCGAGTTCTTCGCGCTGCTCGGGCCGTCCGGATGCGGGAAGACGACGTTGCTGCGCACGCTCGCCGGCCTGGAGGCGGCCACCGAGGGCACGATCCTGATCGGCGACGAGGACGTGACCACCCAGCCGCCGGGTACTCGCGACGTGGCGATGGTGTTCCAGGACTATGCGCTGTTCCCGCACATGACGGTGAGCCAGAACATCGCGTATCCCTTACGTATCAAGGGAGTTGGCCGCAGTGAACGCACGGCGCGGGCGGCCGAGACGGCCGGCGGGTTGAGCCTGGGGCCGTTGTTGGAACGGCGTCCGGCCCAACTGTCCGGCGGCCAGCAGCAACGGGCCGCGCTGGCCCGGGCGATCGCGGTACATCCGAGGGTGTTCCTGTTCGACGAGCCGCTGTCCAACCTCGACGCGCGACTTCGCCTGGAGGCGCGGACGTTCCTCAAGAAGCTGCAGCAGTCCCTGGGCGTCACCACGGTGTTCGTCACGCACGACCAGGCCGAGGCGCTGGCGATGGCCGACCGGATGGCGGTGATGGACTCGGGCCGGATCCGGCAGGTGGGCACCCCTCGCGAGGTGTTCCAGCGTCCGGCCAACACCTTCGTCGCCAACTTCATCGGGGCGACGCCGATGAACCTCCTCGATGCCGTCGTGGCGGGTGGGGCGCTGGACTTCGGCGGCTTCACGCTGCCCGTGCCGTCGGCGTTCGAGCGGAACGTGAACGACGGCGACAAGATCGTCTACGGACTGCGCCCGGAGTACCTGAGCGTGTCGCCGGCCTCGGTCGACGGCGCCGTGCGAGGCGCGGTCGTCACCGTCGAGAACCTCGGCGTCAGCGTGCTGGTGACCGTCGAGGCGGGCGAGCAGTCGCTGGGCGCCGTCGTTCCGGAGGCCGAGGAACCCGCACTGGGCTCGACCGTCTGGTTGCATCCGGTGCCCGGACGGGCGCTGCTCTATCGGGGTGACGACGGCGAACTCGTCGAGTGATCGCTTTTCGCGGGCGATGGACGCCTGATGATCGGGCGGCGTCGATCTATCAGTACCTGTCGTTCGAGGTGCCTCCGTCGTGCGTCGGCGTGCGCGTCGCGCTGAGCTACGACCGATCGGCCGGCGTGCTCGACCTCGGCTGTCTGGACCCGCTCGGCTGGCGCGGTTGGTCGGGCGGGGCGCGCTCGGTCGTGCTGCTGGGCGAGTCCGCGTCCACGCCCGGCTACCTCGATCGGGGCGTGCCGGCGGGCGAGTGGGCCGTCGTGCTCGGGCTGCACCGACTCGCGTCGGCGGGAGTGCCCTACGAGGTGACGGTGACCTTCGGCGCGGTGGACGTGACCGCGCCGGCGGTGCCGCCGGTGCCGCCGCCCGGGGCGGCGCGGCCGCCTCGTCGCGACCTGCCGTCGGCCGACGGCCTGCACTGGCTGGCCGGCGACCTGCACGCGCACACCGTCCACTCCGACGGCGGGCTGACCGTCCCGGAGCTGGCGGCGCTCGGCGTCGAGCAGGGACTGGACTTCCTGGCCGTCACCGACCACAACACGGTGAGCCACCACGCGGAGTTGGCGGGGGTTCGGTCGGACATCGAGCTGATCCCCGGACAGGAGCTGACCACCGCCGACGGGCACGCCAATGCGTTCGGCGACATCGGGTGGATCGACTTCCGCCGTCCGGCGTCGTCCTGGGTGGACGAGGTGGCCGGGCGGGGTGGTGTGCTGTCGATCAACCACCCGATCGGGTACGACTGCGCGTGGCGGCACCCGCTGAACGCGCCGATACCGTACGCCGAGGTATGGCACTCGTCCTGGTCCGACCGCCGCGACGGGGGAGCGCTCGCCTGGTGGCAGGCCGCCGGATTGCCGGTACCGGTCGGCGGTAGCGACTGGCACCGCCCGGGCTCGGACGCGCGGCCCGGCACGCCCACGACCTGGATCGCCTGCGCCGACGGCGACGTCCTCGGCGGTCTCGCTGCTGGACGGACCGCGATCAGTGCCGGACGCGACGCCCCGGTGCTGCTGCGCGTCGGTGACGAGCTGGTCGCCGTCGACGCTGACGGCGCGATGCTCGTGTGCCCCGACGGCCGCCGTACGCCGGTGCGCGGTTCGCGGGCCGGGTTCGCCGACCACCCCGAGCCGCACCTGCTCGAAACCGATGACCGCACGGTGATCGCGATAGCCGCGTAGTTCGGTAACCGCGTGGCGCGGTATCTCCCGCACCCAGAGGTCACGCCGGAAGGCCATGCCGGTTGACGGTCGACCTCTGCTCGAGGTACTTACCGCCTGGAGGGGTGGCTCACCCCGCGGTGGGGTAACTACGGCGTCCTGGGTGGATCGACGAGGCGGGCTACCGCTCAGCGCGGATTGCCGGGCTGCCGGTGCCCAGGTGATCTTTCCTGCGCGTGGAGCCTTGGGGGGCGGTGGGTGCAGGAAGATCGGCTTGGGTCGGTGATCTTCCTGCGGTGCAGCCTGTGACGGCGTGTCGTATCTCGGGACATCGGTAGCCCCTTGGCCGTGGTCGGTGCAGGACGCTCGCCGAATCCGCGAACGGCGCCCGCGGCACCGCGCTCGACGTTGATCAAGAGGGAGAAGTGGCTGCCAGGGCGACCACTTCTCCCTCTTGATCAAGGAACTTGGGGGCGGCGCCGACCCCGTGTTCGCCGGGTTGGGCGCTCCGGGAAGGATCGGCTGTATGCATGACGATCACGTCCTCATCGAGCAGCGGCTGCGCCGCATACTCAGCCGCGTCGAGCGAGCGGTGTACTCCGAGCGGGCGCCGCTCGAGGTCGCCGTGTGGCCGGTCGACGGCGAGCCGGTGCCGGTCGCCCAGGCCCTGGCCGCGGAGTACGCGCCGGCCCGGGTCGGCGACCGGTGGGGCCCGCCGTGGGCCACCGTGTGGTTCCGGGTAACGGGGACGGTACCGGCGCAATGGGCGGGCCGCCCGGTCGAGGCGTTGATCGACATCGGCTTCGACGCCGTCCACACCGGCTTCCACGCCGAGGGGCTGGTCTACCGCGGCGACGGCTCGCCGGTGAAGGGGCTCAACCCGCGCACTCAATGGGTGCCCGTCACGCTGGGTGAACCAGTCGAGCTGTACGTCGAGGCGGCCGCCAACCCGGTGATCCTGCAGCGGGACAACCTGTTCTGGCCGACGCCGCTGGGCGACCGCGACACCGCCGGCAGCGAGCCGCTGTACCGCCTCGAACGGGTCGAGCTGGCGATCTTCGAGACCGAGGTCTGGGAATTGCAGCAGGACCTCGAAGTGCTGGGCCAGCTGGAGGCCGAGCTCGATCTGGGCGATCCGCGCCGGTGGCAGATCCTGCGTGCGCTGGACCGCAGCCTGGACCGCATCGACGTCCAGGACGTGGTGGCGAGCGCCGCGGCTGCCCGGGCCGAGCTGACCGACGTCCTGGCCACGCCGGCGCGCGCCAGTGCGCATCGGGCCAGCGCGGTCGGCCACGCGCACATCGACTCCGCGTGGCTGTGGCCGGTACGCGAGACGATCCGCAAGGTCGCCCGCACGACGGCGAACGTCACCCAGCTCATGGACGACCACCCGGAGCTGATCTATGCAATGTCCTCCGCCCAGCAGCTGGCCTGGCTGAAGGAAGACCGGCCCGAGGTGTTCGCCCGGGTCGCCGACCGGGTCAAGGCCGGGCAGTTCGTGCCGGTCGGCGGGATGTGGGTCGAGTCCGACACGAACATGCCCGGTGGCGAGGCGCTGGCTCGGCAGTTCTCGCACGGCAAGCGGTTCTTCGCCGACGAATTCGGCGTCGAGACCGAGGAGGTGTGGCTGCCCGACTCGTTCGGCTACACGGCGGCGCTGCCGCAGCTGGTCGCCTTGAGCGGGTCACGGTGGTTCCTGACCCAGAAGATCTCGTGGAACCAGACGAACAAGTTCCCGCACCACACCTTCTACTGGGAGGGGCTGGACGGCACCCGCATCTTCACCCACTTCCCGCCGGTCGACACGTACAACTCGAAGCTGGCCGGATCCGAACTGGCGCACGCGTCACGCAACTTCGCCGACAAGGGCGGGTCGAGTGGCTCGGTCGTGCCGTTCGGGTACGGCGACGGCGGTGGCGGCCCGACCCGCGAGATGCTCGCCCGGGCGGCCCGGCTGCGCGACCTGGACGGTTCGCCGCGCGTCGTCATCGAGCGTCCGGCCGAGTTCTTCGCTCGGGCCGAGCAGGAGTATCCCGACGCCCCCGTGTGGTTCGGGGAGCTGTACCTCGAGTTCCACCGCGGTACGTACACGTCCCAGGCGAAGACCAAGCAGGGCAACCGTCGCAGCGAGCATCTGCTGCGCGAGACCGAGCTGTGGTCGGCCACCGCGGCCGTACGCCACGGTACGGACTACCCGTACGACGCGCTGGACCGGATCTGGAAGCTCGTGCTGCTGCAGCAGTTCCATGACATCCTGCCCGGGTCGTCGATCCACTGGGTGCACCGTGAGGCGGCGGCCAACTACGCCGCGGTCGCGGTCGAGCTCGAAGGCCTGATCGACACCGCGCTGCGCCCGCTGGCCGGCGCGGGCACCACGCCGCTCGTGTTCAACGCCGCGCCGCACGCCCGCAACGGCGTCCCGGCACTCGGCGCGTGGCCCCGCACGAACGGCGGGCCCGCCGCCGTCACGCCGGACGGCGACGGCTACCGGCTCGACAACGGCCGGCTCCGCGTATCCGTCGATGGGCGCGGGCTGCTCACGTCGGTGCTCGACGGTGGCCGGGAGGTGCTCGCGCCCGGCAGCGTCGGCAACCGGCTGCAGCTGCACCCGGACACGCCCAACCAGTTCGACGCCTGGGACATCGACTCGTTCTACCGTCACGTGGCCACCGACGTCGAAGCCGGCGAACTGTCCACAGTGGACGGTGGGGTGTGCGTCGTCCGAACGCTGGGCGCTTCGACCATCACTCAAACCATCACGCTCGACGGCGGCACCGTGCTGTTCGACACCGACATCGACTGGCACGAGCGGGAGAAGCTGCTCAAGGCCGGCTTCGACCTGGACGTGAGCGCCGACCGCTCGGCGTCCGAGATCCAGTTCGGCCACGTGTACCGCCCGACGCACAGCAATACGAGCTGGGACGCGGCCAAGTTCGAGATCTGCGCGCATCGCTTCGTTCAGGTAGCCGATCCCGGCTACGGCGTCGCCGTGGTGAACGACTCGACCTACGGCCACGACGTCACGCGCCACCCGCGCGAGGGCACTGGCGTCACGACGGTGGTGCGCCTCTCGCTGCTGCGCGCGCCCCGCAGCCCCGACCCCGAGACCGACCAGGGCCGGCACCGGCTGCGGTACGCACTCGTGCCGGGCGCCGGCATCGTCGATGCGGCGCGTGAGGGCTATCGCATCAACCTGCCCGAACGCGAGGTCGTGGGCAGCGAGACGGTCGAACCGCTGGTGAGCATCGACGACGACGGCGTGATCGTCGAGTCGGTGAAGCTCGCCGACGACCGCTCCGGCGACGTCGTTGTGCGGCTCTATGAAGCCCTGGGAGCACGCGCGGCGACGACCGTGCGCCTCGGCTTCACCGCCAGCCGCGCGGACGCGGTCGACCTGCTGGAACGCCGTTTAGGGGCGGCGGAGCTCACCGGGCAAGACGTCGCGATCACGCTGCGGCCGTTCCAGATCCTGACCCTGCGGTTCGGGCGAAAGCAGTAGCGGCGTGCCGAATCGGGCCGAGCGCATATCCTGACGGTGCCCCCGTAGCCCAACGGCAGAGGCAGGCCCCTTAAAAGGGCTCCAGTGTCGGTTCGAGTCCGACCGGGGGCACGTAGCCGTGCACGAGAGCCCCCGTCGACCCCCGGCGCTTCGAACGCTGCGGCGGTATCTGTCACTGGTCCAATTCGGTCGCCGCCACCTCGGCGTCTTCGGGCTGGTCGACGATCCAATCAAACGTGCGCTGAACCGCACGTTTCCAGTTGCCGTACTCCCGGTCGCGGGTCGTAGCCGTCATGCGCGGCATCCACCGCGCGGCCCGGTGCCAGTTGCGGCGCAAGGAATCGAGGTCGGGCCAGTAGCCCACCGACAACCCGGCTGCATAGGCTGCCCCCAACGAGACTGTCTCGGCCACCATCGGCCGTACGACCGGGGTGTCCAAGACGTCGGCGACGAACTGCATGAGCAGGTTGTCGGAGGTCATCCCGCCGTCGACCTTCAACGATGTCAGCGGCAGGCCGGAGTCCGCGGACATCGCGTCGATGACCTCGCGGGTTTGCCAGCCGGTGGCCTCCAGGATCGCGCGGGCGAGGTGGCCGCGGGTGATGTAGGACGTCAGCCCGACGATGATCCCGCGGGCCTCGCTGCGCCAGTACGGGGCGAGCAGGCCGGCGAAGGCCGGCACGATGTAGCAGCCGCCGTTGTCGTCGACCGTCCGGGCCAGGGTTTCGATCTCCGGCGCGGAGTTGATCATCTGCAGGCCGTCGCGGAACCACTGCACCAGCGAGCCGGTGACGGCGATCGAACCCTCCAGCGCATAGTGCGCCGGCTCACCCGCGATCTCGTAGGCCGGGGTCACGATCAGGCCGTGCTTGGACCGCACGAGTTCGTCGCCGGTGTTCATGAGCAGGAAACTGCCGGTGCCGTAGGTGCATTTGACCTCGCCCGCGTCGAAGCAGGCCTGTCCGAACAGCGCCGCTTGTTGGTCGCCGAGCGCCGCGGCGATCGGCACGCCCGGAACCACTCGGCGAGCGTCGGCGACCCGGTGCAGCGACGGCACGATCTGCGGCAGCATCCCCTCGGGAATGCCGAAGAAGCGCAGCAGTTCCGGATGCCAGCGTCTCGTCACGATGTCCATGAGCATCGTGCGGCTGGCGTTGGTGACATCGGTGACGTGTATCCCGCCGTCGGTGCCGCCGGTGAGGTTCCAGATCAGCCAGCTCTCCATCGTGCCGAACAGCACGTCGCCGCGTTCGGCACGGACGCCCAGCCCCGGATCGTGGTCGAGGATCCACCGCAGCCGGGCCGCCGCGAAGTACGGCGACAGCGGTAGCCCCGACAGGTCTTGCACGCGCTCGGCCTCCGGTCGCCGCGCGAGCGCATCGAGCAGGCCGGACGTGCGCGTGTCCTGCCAGACGATGGCGGGTCCGACCGGGCGGCCCGTCGCGCGATCCCACACGATCGTGGTCTCGCGCTGGTTGGCGATCCCGATCGCGACGACCGCCCCGATATCGACACCGGCATCGGCCAGCGCGGCCGGCACGACCCATTCCACGTTGCGCCAGATCTCGACCGCATCGTGCTCGACCCAACCTGGTCGCGGGTAGCGCTGGCCGTGCTCGCGCTGCCGTACGCCAACCAGCCCGCCACGGCGGTCGAAGACGATGCAGCGGGTCGAGGTGGTGCCCTGATCGATCGCGAGCACGTACTGCTCAGCCATGTGTCATCGGCGATCCGGCTCCAGCTCGCGGGCGATCGCCGCCGCGGCGTCGGTGACGGCTGCGGCCAACGCCGGCCGGGGTGCGCCCGAGGTCAGGCAGAGCCGTTCGACGGGTCCGCTCAGTCCGATCGAGCCGACGACCAGCCCCCCGGAGCCGCGGATCGGAGCGGCAATTCCTGCCGTGCCGACCAGCCACTCCTCGTTCTCGACGGCGACGCCGGCCCGCCGCACCCGAGTCAGCTCCTGCCGCAACCGGGCCATCGACACAACGGTGCGCCGGGTGTAGCGCTCGATCTGCGGCAACGCGCGGACCGCGGTCGGCGCGTAGGCCAGCAACGCCTTGCCCAAAGCCGTCGCGTGGGCCGGCAGGAGCGTGCCGACGTCCAGCACCTGGGGGCTGTCGTCCGGACGGAACACGTGATGCACGACGAGAACCTGGTTCTTCAGCAGGGATCCCAGCCGTACAGTCTCGGCAACGTGGGCGGCCAACGAGTCGGCCCAGTTCAACGACCGCGCCCGCAATTCGTTGACGTCCAGGTAGCTGGTGCCCAGTTGCAGCAAGGCCGGACCGAGGCGGTATTGGGCGGACGCTCGATCCTGTTCGACGAGCCCGAGCTCGCGCAGGGTGCGCAACAGACCGTGCGCGGTGCCCTTGGCCAACCCCAGCGAGCTGCTGACTTCGGCCAGGCTCAGCCGTCCCGCGCTGGCCGCGAGCAGGTGCAGGATCGCAGCGGCGCGCTGGATCGACTGCACCGAACCCGGCATGGTCCTCGCCGTCCGTAGAGGGCCGGATGACCTGTTTGTCCCTACGACACTACGCGCCGTCGTTCGGCAATGCCGAATGCGCAGCTATTGCCCGGAGTGCTGAAAACGTTCAGCATTGTCGAACGAACTCCGTTGCGCCGGCTATGCGTGGCAGGTGAGAGTCGAGCCATGTCTGACACGACGGCGCAGCCGAGACTGGTGCCCGAGCTGCTCGCCGAGTTCGCCGGCACCATGATCCTCATCCTGTTCGGGGCGGGGGTCGTGGCCCAGGTGGCCGCGGCCGATATCGGCGATCACGACAGCATCGCCTGGGCCTGGGGCCTGGGCGTCACACTGGGCGTGTATGTCGCCGGCAAGGCCAGCGGCGCGCACCTGAATCCCGCGGTGACCGTGGCCAACGCCGCGTTCGCCGGCTTCCCGTGGCGCAAGGTCGTGCCGTACTCGCTGGCCCAGACGGCCGGCGCGTTCGTCGCCGCGCTGCTCGTGCGGTGGAACTACACCGAGTGGCTCGCGCAGGCCGATCCGGGGCACACGATCAAGACGCAGACCGTGTTCTCGACGCTGCCGGGCAACGGCGCGGTCACGTTCGTCTCCGAATGGGGCGCCTTCCGCGATCAGGTCATCGGCACTGCGATCCTCGTGTTCTTGATCTTCGCGATCGTCGAGGCGCGCGCCACGCCGCCGCTGGCCAACCTGGCCCCGGTCGTCATCGGGCTGCTCGTGGTCGGCATCGGCATGGCCTGGGGCACCGACGCGGGCTACGCGATCAACCCGGCCCGTGACTTCGGGCCGCGCCTGGCCTCGTTCGTCACCGGGTACGGCTCGGCCATGCGCGACCAGTTCGGCCATCTCTATTTCTGGGTGCCGATCGTCGCCCCGATCCTCGGTGGCCTCATCGGGGGTGCCCTCTACAAGTACCTTGTCGGCAATCACCTGAAAGCCGACGAGCCGGTTCAGGAAGCCGGCCGCATACCGTCCGACGTCTGACATCCCGCCCGCGTACGGAGGAAGTCCTATGCCTGATTTCGTCGGTGCCGTCGACCAGGGCACCACCAGCACCCGATTCATGATCTTCGATCACGACGGCGCAGAGGTGGCCAAGCACCAGCTCGAGCACGAGCAGATCCTGCCGCGAGCCGGCTGGGTCGAGCACAACCCGGTCGAGATCTGGGAGCGGACCAGCTCGGTGATCCAGACGGCCATGAACCAGCGCGGCCTGTCGGCGGCCGATCTCGCCGCGCTGGGCATCACCAACCAGCGTGAGACGACGGTGGTGTGGAACAAGCGCACCGGCCGTCCGTACTACAACGCCATCGTCTGGCAGGACACCCGCACCGACCGCATCGCCAGCGCGCTGGAACGCGAGGGCAAGGGCGATGTCATTCGCCGCAAGGCCGGTCTGCCGCCGGCCACCTACTTCTCCGGCGGCAAGATCCAGTGGATCCTCGACAACGTCGACGGGGTGCGGGAGGCCGCCGAGAACGGCGAGGCGGTCTTCGGTAACACCGACACCTGGCTGATCTGGAACCTGACCGGTGGCGTCAACGGCGGGTCGCACATCACCGACGTCACCAACGCCAGCCGGACGATGCTCATGGATCTCGAGACGCTGGCCTGGGACGACGAGCTGCTGTCGTTCTTCGGCATCCCGCGCGCGATGCTGCCCGAGATCCGACCGTCATCGGACCCGGACGGGTACGGCGAGGTCGTCGGCCCGCCGTCGGTCGCGGGCGTCCCGCTCACCGGCGACCTGGGCGACCAGCAGGCCGCCACCGTGGGGCAGGTGTGCTTCGCGCCGGGCGAGGCCAAGAACACCTATGGCACCGGCAACTTCATGCTGCTCAACACGGGCGAGGAGCTCGTCCGCAGCCACAACGGCCTGCTGACGACGGTGTGTTACCGCTTCGGCGATCAGAAGCCGGTGTACGCACTCGAGGGCTCGATCGCCGTCACCGGATCGGCCGTGCAGTGGCTGCGTGACCAGCTCGGCGTCATCTCCGGCGCTTCGGAAACCGAGTCGCTGGCCCGTCAGGTGGAAGACAACGGCGGGGTGTACTTCGTTCCGGCGTTCTCCGGGCTGTTCGCGCCGTACTGGCGCAGCGATGCCCGCGGCGCGATCGTCGGGCTGTCCCGGTACAACACCAACGCGCACCTGGCCCGCGCCACTCTCGAGGCGATCTGCTACCAGAGCAAGGACGTCGCCGACGCGATGGAGCAGGACTCGGGCGTGCACGTCGAGACGCTCAAGGTCGACGGAGGCGTCACGGCCAACGACCTGTGCATGCAGTTGCAGGCCGACATCCTGGCCGTGCCGGTGAGCCGACCGGTGGTCGCCGAGACCACCGCCTTGGGCGCCGGATATGCAGCCGGGCTGGCTACCGGGTTCTGGTCGAGCACCGACGAACTGCGGCAGAACTGGCAGGAATCGAAGAGATGGATTCCGCAGTGGAACGACGCGCAACGCGCCGAGGGATACGCCGGGTGGCAGAAGGCCGTCCAGCGAACCCTCGACTGGGTGGACGTGGACTAGAAGCATGAGCGTCTCTGCGGCAATGTCACCCGAAGCTCGGGCCGCCGCGCTGCGCACGATGAGCCAGACCGAGGTCGACATCCTGGTCGTCGGTGGCGGCGTCGTCGGAGCCGGTGCGGCGCTGGATGCGGTGACCCGGGGGCTGACCACGGCCATCGTCGAGGCTCGTGACTGGGCGTCGGGCACGTCGAGCCGATCGAGCAAGCTCATCCACGGTGGGCTGCGATACCTGGAGATGCTGGACTTCGCGCTGGTCCGCGAGGCCTTGCACGAGCGTGGTCTCATGCTGGATCGGCTCGCGCCGCACCTCGTGCATCCGGTCCCGTTCTTGTATCCGCTGCAGCACCGGATCTGGGAACGGCCCTACGTCGGCTCGGGGATCTTGCTCTATGACGTCATGAGCGCGATCGGCCGTCACGGCGCGCGCGGCGTGCCCCACCACCGGCATCTGACCCGCCGGCAGGCGCTGCGCGAGGCGCCGTGCCTCAAACCGTCGGCGCTCACCGGTGGGGTGCAGTACTGGGATGCTCAGGTCGACGACGCGCGACACACGATGACCATCGTGCGCACGGCCGTGCACTACGGGGCGCTGGCCGCCAATCGCGCCGAGGTGACCGGGTTCCTGCGGGCGGGCGAGCGCGTCACCGGCGCCGAGGTCGTCGACCTGGAGACCGGTGGGAACCTGCGGATCCAGGCCGGTCAGGTGATCAACGCGACGGGCGTATGGACCGACGACACGCAGCGGATGGCCGATACCCGCGGGCAGTTCCACGTGCGCGCGTCCAAGGGGATCCACCTGGTCGTGCCGCGCGACCGGTTGCAGTCGACGACCGGCATCATCTTGCGCACCGAGACGTCGGTGCTGTTCGTCATCCCGTGGGGCCGGCACTGGATCATCGGAACCACTGACACGGATTGGCATCTGGAGAAGGCGCATCCGGCGGCGAGCGCCCGCGACATCGACTACCTGCTCGAACGCGTCAACTCGGTCCTGGTCTCGCCACTCACCCGTGCGGATGTCGAAGGCGTGTACGCCGGGCTGCGACCGCTGCTGTCGGGGGAGTCCGACTCGACGTCGACCCTGTCGCGCGAGCACGTGGTCGGGCACCCGGTGCCGGGGTTGGTGGTGGTCGCCGGTGGCAAGTACACGACGTACCGCGTGATGGCCAAGGACGCCGTCAACGAGGCGGTGCGCAGCATGGACCGGCGTGTGACGGACTCGGTCACCGATCGCATCCCGCTGTCCGGAGCCGACGGCTACGAGGCGTTGAAGAACAAGCGGCAGGAGCTCGCCGCGTCGTCGGGCCTGCACGTCGCGCGCATCGATCATCTGCTGAGCCGGTACGGGACGATGATCGTCGAGCTGCTGGATCTGGTGCGGGCCGACGCCGCCCTGGCCGAGCCGCTGCCCGGGGCCGACGACTACCTGCGCGTCGAGGTGCTGTACGCCGTCACCCACGAGAGTGCTCGACACGTCGACGACGTGCTGACCCGACGCACGCGCGCCTCGATCGAGGCCTGGGACCGCGGCGTGCAAGCAGCACCGGTCGTGGCCGCGCTCATGGCCGGCCCTCTCGGCTGGGACGAGCAGCAGGTCGAGGCCGAAATCGAGTACTACCACAAGCGGGTACAGGCTGAGCGCGACTCTCAGGACCAGCCCGACGACGCCACGGCTGACGCCGCCCGCCTCAATGCTCCAGAAATCACCACCCGCTAGTGCCCCGCGCCGCAGCGTTAATCGTGAGATAAGTCGGCCGGCCCTACGTACCGAATCCACCTTGGTGATCATGGAGTTGTGGCTGTTATTCGACCACAACTCCATGATCACCAACGGTCTGATTGCTGACCGGGGTCAGGAGCGGCGTACGACGGAACTCGCGCGACCCGGACCAGGCCCCCAGAACCTGGATCACGGCTGGTCGTCGATGACGGCTTGGATGTCGGCGGCCGTGACCGCGCGCAGTTCGGCCAGTTCCGGCATGCGGCCGAGCGCGCGCAGCCGGCGGGACTGGGTCTTGCGGGTGGCCTCGAACATCCGCCGGGCGTCGCGGGCGTTGCCGAAGTCCGGCGCCTGGGCGACCTGGGCGAAGTGCTCGGCCAGCAGCGGTTCGGCGTCGCCGTCCAGGTCGTAGTCGGCCGATCGCACCATGCGCCGCATGATCAGCACCAGCTCGTCGGTCGCGTAGTTCTCGAAGTGGATCGTCTTGGAGAACCGGGACGCCAGGCCCGGGTTGGCGTCGCAGAACTGCACCATCTCCTCGGTGTACCCGGCCGCGATCACGGCGATCTCGTCGCGGTGGTCCTCCATGAGCTTGACCAGCGTGTCGATCGCCTCCTGGCCGAAGTCACCGCCGGACGCGCCGGAGCGGGCGAGCGTGTACGCCTCGTCGATGAACAGCACGCCGCCCATCGCCTGCTCGAACAGGACCGACGTCTTCTCCGCGGTGTGGCCGATGTACTGGCCGACCAGGTCGCGGCGCGACACCTCGGTGAACTGCCCGCGATCCAGCAACCCGAGCGCGGCGAGCAGTTGGCCGTACACGCGCGCCACCGTGGTCTTGCCGGTGCCGGGCGAGCCGGTGAACATCAGGTGGTGGCTCACGCCGGGCGTGCCGAGGCCGGCCCGGCGCCGCCACTCGTTGACCTGGATCTCGTCGATCAGCGCGCGGACCTCGGACTTGACGCCGCGTAGTCCCACCATCGCGTCCAGCTCGGCGAGCAGCTCCTCGAGACCGGCGCTGCCGCTGTTGCCGCGCGTGGTCGGGACCGGCGAGTCGGTCGTGACGACCGTCGGCGTGGCGCCCTCGGCCACGAGGATCGCCGGCTCGGCGGTGTTCTCCAGCCGGCAGTCCTCCACCCGCCCCGCGCAGCCGCGCGCGAACGAGATGCCGACGCCCTGCACGTCGTGCACCCGGCACCGGCGCAGGATCGGTGCGCTCTCGTGGGCGACCACCACCCCTTCGACGACCTCGGAGATCTCGCAGCCCTCCACGACCGGCCGGCCGGCCTGGTAGACGTAGATGCCCCGCCCACCGCAGGCCGTGATCGTGCAGTTGCGGATCGCCGGATCGGCCCCCAGCCGGACGATGACGCCGTCGCCCTCGACCTGGTGCACGCGCACATCCTCGAAGACCCCGCCGGCGTCCTCGATCACCAGACCGTCCTGGGCCTCGGTGACGGTGCAGCGGGTGACCCGGCAGGTGGCGCCGGCGGCCACCCGCAGCCCCGGTCCGTACGGGGCGGACAGCTCGCACCGATCGAGCACCAGCTCGCCACCATCCATCTCGACGGCCGACCCCTCACCGCCCCGCAGGGTCAGGTCCCGCAGCCCGAGGTAGCCGCCGCGCGCCCGGACGACCGGACGGTCGGACCCGGTCGCGTCGAGCACCACCTCGCCGGTGCCGCGCAGGGTCAGGCGCCGGTCGGAGATGGCCAGCGTCTCGGCGTACTCGCCGGCGTCGATCGAGATGACGGCGTCGTCCGGCGCGGCCTGCAACGCCTCGCCGATCGTGCGGTACGCGCCGTGCTGGGCGGCGCTGACGCGAAGCTGGCGGACCGTCGAGGTCGCCATCAGTGGCTCTCGGCCGGCGCTCGCAGCCAGCCTCGTTCCGCGGCTCGGGCCCCGAGTTCGAACCGGCTGCTGGCGCCCGCGCGGTCCATCAGGTCGGCGACGATGCGCCGCACTGTGCGCACCGACACCTTGAGTCGGTAGGAGGCCGACTGATCCGTCGCTCCGGCGAAGAGGAGTTCCAGCAGGTACCGCTCGCGTTTGGTGACTGCACTTTCGCGGGCGGCTGCCTCGACCAACGGCGACGCGCCGGCCCACACCCGTTCGAACAGCTCGACGACCGCGGTGACGGCACTGGGCAGGCGCAAGGTCGCCAGCCCGACAGTCTGTCCGGAGGCCGTGTCGCTCACTGGCAGGGCCACCGTGGCCGAGTCGATGATCAGCGCGGAGGTCGGCACGCGCCCGATACGGACGTCGGCCCCGGTGTCGGTCAGATTGTGCAGCCAGCGATCCCGGACCGGGTCCAGCCCTCGACCGTTGCCGAACACCAGCCGGCAGCAGACGCCGTCGGCACACCAGCCGGGCAGCGCCGGTCCGTCGAGCAGGACGGCGCTCGATGTGCTCATCGCGACGACTTCGCTGGACGCCGCCTCGGCCAGCTGGCGGGTCCGGGCCTTGATGTCGTGGGCGCCCCAGCACACGTCCGCGATCTGCAGGCTGCGCGATTGCGGGCTGTGGCTCAGGCCGGTGACCAGATCGGCGATGGCTCGCCGACCTTGTTCGAGCTCCTCGCGCCGTTGCGCCAGCTCGGCATCCAGCCGGTCGGCGAGGGCCGGCAGGCCGACGTCGGGGTCGACCACGTGCACGGCGTCCGCGTCGTAGCGCACGAGCCCCAGCTCGCCCAGCCGGGCCACCGTCCGCTCGGCCGTGTCGACATCGACCGCGAGTTGCGCGGCCAGCTCGGGCACGGTCCCGGCCGGATGCCGCAGCAGGTCACGGTAGGCCGATTCGAGCTCGTGATCCAGGCCGAGACCGGCCAACTGCACGCGATACACGTCGTCCACCGGACACCTCGCTTCGGAAGGGCTGCAGAGCCATCGTCGGAAGCGCCCATCCGGGGGTGATATATCGGAAGTCCAGAATTGGACCGACCGCTCAGCGCGGGACGGCCTGCGCGTTCAGGGGCAGTGAGCTGGCCACCGCGGCGACCTGATCGCCGTCGAAGCGCTCCAGCCCGACGTCCTCGGCGAGATCCTCGAAGGCGAAGGCCAGCAGGCTGGCCGAGTTCTCCAGCCGGGCGCGGTCGCTTTCGGTGATGCGCACGAGCAACTCGCCGACGTCGGACACCTGCCGGGCCTGGCGCCGGGCCGCGATGGCGATCGTCGTGCCCCGGCTGGGGATCAGGTGCAGCCGGCGCAGGATCTGGGCCCGGACGGCCTGGTCCGCGTCGGGCCAGTGCCGGATGCGAAAGCAGGCGTGCACGGCCGATCCGGCTTGCCAGGCCGCCCAGGTTTCGTCGAGCCGCGGTGGTTCGGTGTTCGGGATGCCGTCCAGATGGGAGAGCGCCGAGACCAGCGACAACGTCTCCTCGCGGTCGAACGTCCGGGTCGGCACGTCCTCGCGGGCTAGCCGGCGGATCATGCGCTGCACGGCGTTGGCCAGGGCCAGGCTCAGGTCGTCGTCGGCGTGGATGTCGGCGGTGCGGACGGCCTGCACGGTTATCCAGACGCGGCGGCTGGCATTACCGGCCCGCGCGCCCAGGTTGGGAGTCGGCGTGGTCTGCATGATCAGCTTCGCGGCGAACAGGGGCGCGTCGGCGTCCGGCGACGGCAACAGCGACGCGACGGAGGTGCGCGCGGCCCAGGGGAGATAGGCCGGGTCGGGGTGGCCGATATCGTCGGGTATCTGCAGCTCCAGGACGGTGGCGACGCCGTCGGCCTGGTGGATGAATGCGACCGGGATGCCGTCCAGATCGATGGTCTCGACGGACGGATGGTCGGCGAGATGGTCGATCAGGTCCTCGGCGGTCAGGTCCCCTGCCGCCAGCTGCGCCTGGTGCGCCCGCAGCAGGTAGCGGGCGGCCCGGCTCATCCACTGGTACAGCAGCCGGCCGCGGATGCGGACGGTGGTGGCCGCCACCGCACACGTCACGGCGGCGATGGCCGCGATGGTGACGGTTCGAGGCCGGCCGATGCTCGCGATCAGGGTCGCAGCGGCCAACTCCCAGGTCAGCAGCCGACCTAGGCCTATCGAACGCGCGCGACGCCGCAGCGGGCCCGATGGCGCGTTTCCGGGTAGCGACTGTCGCACGGCGCGCAGCATCGTGGCGATCGAGGACGTGCGGGCGAGGGCCGGCCCGGCTCGTCGCTGCCGCCCGGCGCGCGGCTGCGCGCGACCGGTGGCCCGACCGAGGCTCGGCGCCTGGGCTGCCTCCTTGCGCAGCCGTACGGCGCGCGGCTGGCCGGTCCGGACGGCGGTGCCCGGACGGCTCGGGGCGATGAGCAGGTGGCCGGCCGGCGACGGCGCAGTTGCGGTGGTTGGCGGTGCGCCGGACGCCTCGGCCGGCTCGGCCGGCGGGTTCGCGGAGGCGGTCGAGGCGGAGGCGGCCGAACCGGTCGGCGGCCCCGCGTCGGGCGGTCCCGCGTTCGGGGGTCCTGCGTTCATAGCCCCTCTATCCCTCCTGCGGCGCGCCGCTCACCCGGCGAGCGACGCCCGCTGGGACGTCGCGCGCCGGGTGGCCATCATCAATCAGCGGATGACCGCGGAGGCCTCTCCGTGGTCGCGCGGCGTGGGTACCTCGGGTGCTGCGGGTGTCGCGGGGGACTCCTGGGCCGCTACCACGCCGGTGCCGGGATCGTCGATCAGCCAGGCGTCCTCGTCGAGGAACATGTCCTGCGCGAGGCCGGCCTCGGCCCGGCGGGCCGCCGCCTTGCTGGCCTTGCGTCGGGTCGACGCGACGACGCCGGGGACCTCCGCGTCCTTGGCTGCGCGCCCGAGCAGGCCAGCGGCCACGCCCGGGTTGATCGGCTTGGCGCTTCCCGGCCGGATCGCGGCCGATCGCGTTCCGCGGGCCCCGCCGGGCGTGGCGCCGGACACGGGCGAGATGGCGACCTGCCGCTTGCGCTCGTCGTCGTGCTTGCCCTTGTTGCCGGTGCCTGCCCGGGAGCCTGCCCGGGAGCCGGCGTTGGAGCCGGAGCCGGGGCCCGGCATGAACGGCACGAGTCCGGTGCCGCTGCCCGAGCCCGAGCCCGAGCCGACGGTCGCGGCGCCGCCGGTAGCACCCAGTGCTGGCCCGGCCAGACCGGCCGCGGGCAGCATCGGCATCGTGGCCGCACCACCGGTCGCGACCGGGCTGGGCGCGAACGCCGGAGCGCTGGGCACCGACGGGGCCACCGCGCTAGAGCCGAGGCCGGCCAACGTGGGGCCGGCCGGGGTGCCGGCCACTGCCGGTCCCGCCGCGGCCGGAAGGGCCGCCGTCGCGGTGGCGGACGCTCCGGGCGTGACGACCGTGCCCGGGGCGCTGCCGACCGCGGTGTTCGGCAGGGCCGCGTTGGCGGTCGCGGCGTTGGTGGCTGCCGTGTGCGTCCCCGCGGTGGTGACCACACCGGGAAGGGCGGCCGCCGGGCTCGCTGCGGGAGTCGTCGTATCGGCCGCCCCGGTCTGGTCGGCCGGCGTGATCGTTCCGTTCGGCGTCGCGCTCGGCGGCGCCTGGGTGACCTGCGGTGTTGCGAGCTCGGTCTGGTAGCCCTGCATGATGGCCTTCGAGGCCTGCAGCACGCCGCGCGCCATGCTCTGCATCGGCGCCATCATCTGCTCGGTGTCGAACTTGCACTTCGGGGCGTTGGCCAGATCCTGCTCCCACTTGTCCCACCACCGCTTCACGATGGGGAAGTTCTGGTCGATGATGTCGGCCGCGCTCAGCAGCGCCGGCTTGATCGGGTCAGTCGCCTCGGCGCGCTGGTCCAGGGACCGGGTGAAGTTGTCGGCCTGGAGGTTCAGGGCGTCGGCGTCCTTGCCGGTGAAGCCGACGAGCTGGCCCTTCGCGGCGGTGACCTGGTCCTTGGCCGCGTCGAGCACCTGGTACTGCTTGTCCCAGTTGGCGGCGGCCGTGCGCATCGCCGGGGCCACGATATTTTTGAAATCCTGGGCGTCTTGCCACCACAGGCCGGCCTTGTAGTTCGAGTCGGCCTGGGTGCCGGTGAGGGTCCACCGCCCTTCGTCCCACCATGCCTCGACGTTCCACTGCTGATATGTCTCGATGTCTTGCCCGTTCGGCCCTTTAGTGACCGAGACGGGAGCTAGGACGCCCATGTCATTCCTCCTCTAGTCGCGCCGAGTCGTCATGCCCGGGCTATGCGTTGCTCGTCGGGGTGCTGGTAAGTCGCTTGAGCGCGCCCGAGGTGGCCTGGTCGTTCTGCTGTTGTGACTTCACGTACTGGCTGATGTGCTCGACGAGGTTGGTCGCGCTCTCGTTGACCTCGCCGATGTAGTCGATGTGGCCCTGCATCGCCCATTTGTGCATGTCGATCAAGAACTGGGTCTCGCTCATTGCCGCCATGATGTGGTCCTCTCGCTCCGTCGAAGTCGGTCGTCAGGTGGCGGTCGCGGCGGCGGCGTTGCCGGTTGCCGCGTTGCCGGTTGCCGCGTTGGCACCGGCTGCGTCGGCACCGCAGCCGCCACCTCCCGCCGCCCCGCCGGCCGCAGCGCCGTCGCCGGCTTGGGCGGCGTTGCCATCAGCGAGTGACTGCTGACCGGCGGCGTCCGAGGCGGATCCGGCGTCGGTGGCGCCGTCCATCGCGGTCGTGTCGGGGTTCGCGGTGCTGGTGGTGTCCGTGACCCCGCTGAGCGTGCTTCCGGCGTCGCTGAGCTGGTTAGGGTCGAGGCTGACCGTCGACGGGCTGGCACTCGAGTCAGAACCGGTGCTGCTGGACGTCGGCGAGCTGGTCGCCGAGCTGGTCGCGGTGCTCGAGTCCGGAGTGTCGGACGTGGCCGACGAGAGCTGACTCGGGTCGCTGGTCGAACTGGCCAGCGGCGTGCCCTGCAGGGCCTGGTCGACCGCCCGGGTGATGATGTCGGCGAGCGAACCCGAGCCTATGGTCGATGCTGGTTGCGTCATCGCTACCCCCTCGAGGGATGTATCGGAACGTCTGTGGTGTAGCGCGGCATTCGCCGTCGAAAGCAGCTAAGCAATGCACGTGATCGGCGGACAGTGGGGCGACCGCATCCGGCCATCGATGGCCGCCGCCGGTTCGCCGAGCGGCCGCATCCGGCCCTGGATGGCCATCAGCCGGCCATCACTCGTCGGACATGGCGGGTGGCTCGACCCGCCACAGCTGCTCGTCGAGAACCTCGCCGGAGTCATCGACAGTCGGACCGCTCGACAGCGCGGCGCCCTTTGCCGAGCCCTTGCCGGCGCTGCCGGCGCTGCCGGCGCCGTCGGCGCGTCGAGGTCGGGCCGGGCGGGTCGGACGCTCGGAGCGCCCGGCGGCGCCCCGGCCCCGAAGCCGAGCCGGCACCCCGATCTCCTCGATCGGTTTGCCGGCCGGCCCGCCGAGGGCGCCGAGCTCCGGGCCGCCGGCCTGTTCGGCGGTGCCCGGCTTGACGCCGCCGCCTCCCTGGCGCCCGCCGCCGCCCATCCCGCCCATGGGCGGCGGGAGGTACGGCATGCCACTGGTCTTGGCCGCTGCGGCGGCGGCCGGCTCGCCGGCCAGACCGACCGGTTTCGGGGCGTTGCCGCCCGCGGTACTGGTGCCCGGTGACGGGCTGGACGGGCCGCCGGTGCCCGGCTGGCTCGGCGTGGTGCCGGGCGGAAGCACTGATGGCAGGTTGATCGTGCCGCCGCCCGCTGAATTCGAACCCGCGGGGAGGTTGAGGTCCGGGATCTTGATGCTCGGCGGGGTCGTCGAGGAGTTCGGCGGCAACTGGATGGTGCTCGGGTTGCCGGCCAGCTGCGGCACGTTGATGTTCGGGACGTTCGGATTACTGATGTTCGGGTCGTTCGGCAGGTTCGGGTTACTGGTGCCGGGATCGAACGTGGACGGGTCGATGTTGTTCAGGCCCGACTGATTCGGATCGGAGCCGCTGGGCGACATCGCGTTCGGATCACTCACGCTGCTCGGGTCGCTCGCGCTGGGGTCGCCGGCCGCGCTCGGATCGCTGCCGCTGGCTCCGCCGGCCGCGCTCGGACTGCCGGCGCCGCCGGCCGCGGGGGCCTTGGCACTCGACTTGGCTCCGCCGGCCGCGCCGCCCGCCCCACCGCCCGGTGCCTTGACCCCACCCGCTCCGCCGGGACCCGCCGGGCCCTTCGCCTTGGCTGCATTCGCGCTCGGCGAACCGGATGGCCGTTCGCCCGACCATGTCGGCGGTGATGCGAGGACGGCGGCCAATGTCTGGTAGCGCAGCATTACCGGGTCGATGACGTCGTGGGCGGCTCGCTCCAGGTCCTGCTCGGTCCACCCGGGCATCAGGGTGCTGCTGGAGGTGTACGGGTTCGGGGTCGACACGAGGTGCGGCTCCCGGGGCTGCTTGGCCAGCTGATCGACCTGGTCGGCCGCGGTCGTGACCGCGGCCGGCAGGCCACTGAGGGCGGGTAGGACGTTCTGGGTGATCCAGTCGTGCATCGTGCGAAGGTCTTCCAGATCCCTGGACATGACCGCTCGCAGCTCACTCGCGGCCGCACTCGTCCACAGCAACCTCAGCCGATCGGCCTGCCCCGAGAGAGTGGTGTATGCCTTGCCCACTGCGTCGGCGTAGGTCTGTAGGTCAGTGGTGAGCTGCGTGAGCTGGGGAGCGTTGCGCTCACGTTCTAGCCCGATCGAGGTATGGAGTTGCTCGAACGTCATCGGAGGTTCGTTCTGAGCGGCCATGGTTCTGCTCCCGTCTCGCCTAGTGCGGCGGCTGCGGCTGCGGCTGCGGCGGCGGTGGCGCTGGCGGCGGTGCGGTACCGGTGGCCTTCTGGGTCTCCGCCTCCAGACGTTTGATGCTGTCCGCGGTCTCGTGGTCGAGCTGCGGATAGCGCGTGGAGGCAAGGCGAAGCAGCGCTTCGCGGAAGGTGAGTGCGGCGGTGACGTTGCCGTGCCACTGCTCGAGCGGCTGGACAAGCTTGGTGACGTTGACGACAAGAGCGTCGGTTTGGGGGAACCCGGTGGGATTTATCGCTCCCAGGGCCAGGGTGTTCGGCGGCTGCTGCAGCTGCCCGAGCGCAGCACGCACCTGGTCGGCGACACCGCGCACCCCGTCCGGGGTAATGGCTACCAGATCGGTCACGACGCCTCCTCAGCTCGGCTGTCCTCACGGTAGGTATCTGGACAGGTCGCGGCTCGCGGCCTGGCCGGATGCGGCCACGTCCCCGATTGTGGTTCGGACGCTCCATATGGCGGGGCGTCCGAACCAAAATCGGGGCTAGGTGTTACTGCTGTGGCGGTAGCCAGGCGAGCTGGATGAGCTGGGCGTCACCGCGTCGGTTGACCAGCCAGCCGCGTCCGGGCGGCATCGACTCGGGACGGGCCGAGCCGACCAGCGCCCCCTCGTCCTTGTCGCCGGACAGCACCAGACCCGGCGATCCACCCTCGCGCAGCGCGGTCAGCACCGATTGGTACATCGCCCGTCCGGCGCCACCGCTGCGCCGGGCCAGGATCACGTGCAGCCCGACGTCGCGAGCCTGCGGGATGTAGGGCAGCAGGGCCTGCAGCGGATCGGCCATCGCCGACGCGACCAGGTCGTAGTCGTCGACGATCACGTAGAGCTCCATGCCGTCCCACCAGCTGCGGTTGCGCAGCTGATCGGCCGTCACGTCCGGGCCGGGCAACCGCGGCTCCATAGCGGCCGCCACCTCGTTCATGAGCCCTTCCGCGACGCTCAGGTTGGTGCCGTAGCCGACGAGATATTCCGGCGGCACGACGTCGAGCAGGGTGCGCCGGTAGTCGAGCACCATGATCCGGGCCTCGTCGGGCGTGTACCGCTCGGTGATTCGCTGGACGAGCAGTCGCAGGAAGCCGGTCTTGCCGCTCTCCGACTCGCCGAACAGCATGAAGTTCGGATCGCCGTGGAAGTCGAGGTGTACCGGACCCAGATCCTGCTCGGCCACGCCCACCGACACGCCCCGGGCCGGGTCGCCGGCCAGGCTCTCGTAGCTAACCAGGTCCGGCAGCATCCGCACCGCCGGCGCCCGCGGCCCGGTCCACGCCTCGGCGACCGCGCGCACCAGCGAGCCGACCCCGTCGGGCAGATCGTCCACAGTGGACGATCCGTCCACGCGGGGCAGCGCGACGAGCATCTGGTGCTTCGTCTCGGTGATGCCCCGACCGGGCTCGGCCGACGGGACGTTGAGCGCCGCCTTGCGGTCGATGCTGGAGTCGGCCGGATCGCCCAGTCGCAGCTCGATCCGGGTGCCGAACAGGTCGCGCACCGACGTCCGCAGGTCGAACCAGCGTTGGGCGGTCACCACGACGTGGATTCCGTAGGACAGCCCGCGCGCGGTCAATTCGGTGACCGCGTCCTCGATGTCCTCGTAGTCGTTGCGCAGAGTCATCCAGCCGTCGACGAACAAGAACACGTCGCCGAAAGGGTCCTCGGTGTGCCGGCCGTCGCGCCGCTGTCGGCGGTATGCAGCCATGCTGTCTATTCCGGCAGCGGCGAAGTGCCGTTCGCGATGGGCCATGAGCTGGCGCAGCTCGGCGACGGTTCGCCGGACGGCGCCGGGATCCTGGCGGGTGGCGACCCAGCCGGTGTGCGGCAGCCCGCGCATCGAGGCGAGCGAGCCGCCGCCGAAGTCCAGGCAGTAGAACTGCACCTCGGCCGGCGTGTGGGTCAACGCCAGGCTGGCCATGATCGAACGCAGCGTGGTGCTCTTGCCGCTCTGCGGCCCGCCGACGACCACGGCGTGCCCGGCGGCGGTCGCCAGCTCGAGCACGAGCGGGTCGTGCCGCTGCTCGATCGGCCGGTCGACGATGCCGATCACCGCCCGCAACGTGCCGTGCAGGTCGGTGTTCGCGGTGGTCAGACCACGCGTCGGATCCGGCCCGATGCCCGGCAGCAGCCGGTCGAGCGAGGTCGGTTCGCGCAGCGGCGGCAACCAGACCTGGTGCGCCGGCTTGCCTCGTCCGCGCATGCGATCGACCAGGATGTCGAGCAGGCTGTCGCCCACGACGTCGTCGTCGGATTCCTCCACCGGTTGCGGCTCGTCCGGTTCGGTCGGCGCCAGGTAGGTCGGTGAGTACTCGCGCACCGCGGTCAGGGCCGGCACGCCGGTCGGTGATGCCTGCCCGGTCGCGCGGCGGTGCACGCCGGACACGTAGGCGGCCCGGAAGCGCATCGTCGACTCCGTGCCGGCCTTGAGGTAGCCGTGCCCGGGTGCCTTGGGTAGTTCGTAGGCGTCGGCGCTGCCGAGGACGACCCGGCTCTCGGCCGCGGAGAAGGTACGCAGGCCGAGCCGGTAGGACAGGTGCGTGTCCAGGCCGCGGAGCCGCCCTTCCTCCAGTCGCTGGGACGCCAGCAGCAGGTGCACGCCGAGCGAGCGGCCGAGCCGGCCGATCTGCACGAACATGTCGATGAAGTCGGGCTTGGCCGAGAGCAGCTCGCTGAACTCGTCGCAGACGACGAACAGGGTGGGCACCTCGTCGAGGGGGGCACCGGCCTGCCGGGCCCGCTCGTAGTCGCGCAGCGAGGCGTAGTGGCCCGAGGCCCGCAGTAACTCCTGGCGGCGCAGCAACTCGCCGTTGAGGGCGTCGGTCATCCGGTCGACGAGGGGCAGCTCGTCGGCCAGGTTGGTGATCACCGCGCTGGTGTGCGGCAGCTGGTCGAGCGCCGCGAACGTCGCGCCGCCCTTGAAGTCGATCAGCACGAAGTTCAGCGAGTTGGACGAGTGCGTGACGGCCAGACCCAGTACGAGCGTGCGCAGCAGCTCACTCTTGCCCGACCCGGTCGCCCCGATCAGCAGCCCGTGCGGCCCCATGCCGTCCTGGGCCGACTCCTTGAGGTCGAGCTCGATGGGCGTCCCGTCGGCGTGGATGCCGAAGCGCACCCGCAGCTTGTCCCGGTTCGGCCGGGGCACCCACGTGTCGGCCGGATCGAAGTCGTACGGATCGCCGAGCTCGAACAGCTCGGCCAGGCCCAGCTCGGTGGTCAGCGCCTGCTGGCCCGCACCGGCCGCGGACAGCCGCAGCGGCGCCAGCTGCCGGGCCAGCGCCTCGGCCTCGGGCCGGGTCAACTCGTCGGCGCGGCCGACCTCGATCTCGTCGTCGATCGTCTCCGACGTGAGCCGGCCGGTCACGTCGATGTCGAAGATCACCTCGGACGGTTCGAGCAGGCGTGGCGGCGGGCTGGACAGGTCGAGCAGGGTCAGGCCCTCGAGCCCACCGTCGGTCATCAGGTGGTTCGAGCCGATCATGTCTCCACCGTCGAGCACCACGACGATGTGGGGGCCGGCCGACCGGGCGGCCCCCCCGGGGTCGAACCGTGGCCGGTCGGCCAGCAGGTCCTCGAGGATCGCCTCCAGCGCCATCGCGTTCGGCGCGAACAGGCGCACCTGGCCGACGGCGTCGAGCTTCTCCGGATGCAGCGCGTGCGGCAGCCACTTCGCCCACTCCCACTCGTCGTAGAGCTCGGGAGCGGTGCACACCGCGATCAGGAGGTCGTCGGGGGCCTGGAACGTGACCAGCTGGGCGACGATGGCCCGGGCCAGGGCTCGCGACCGCGCCTCGTCACCGGTCAGGTACACCCGGGCGAACCCGTTCACCGCCATGGCCGCGGGCAGGTCGGGGATGGCGGTGTAGGCGGTGATGAAGTGCCGCAGCGCTGAGGACGACAGCGGCTCGAGCACCTCCAGGGGTTTGGTGGCCGGCGGGACGAGGTTCGTGGCGAGTCCCTGCGAGCCGCGTCCGATGCGGGCCACGCCGAAGTCGGGGTCGTCGCGGCGGCGTTCCCACAACCGGTAGCTGCCGGCCAGCGACCACAGCTGGGTCGGGTCGGGGTGCAGGTAGGCCAGCGCCGCCCGCTGCTGGTCGGCCGCCCGCAGCACGCGCACCCGATGCTGGGAGAGCTGGCGCAGGTACTGCCGGCGGGCGTAGGACATCTCGGCCTTGCTGGCGCCGCCGCTGTTCATCAGGCTCATGCCGACCATGCCCAGCGCCGACATGCCCACCAGCCCACCCACGACCAGGCGCATCGGTCCGGACGAGCCGCCGGCGAACATCAGCGCCATCGCCCCGCTGCCGGCCATCATCGGAACGGCCATCGCCGCCTGCTGCCACTGCCGGCCCCCGGCGCGGGGGATCTCCGGCGGCGCCGCGAGCACGATCTCGCCGGACGGCAGCTCCGGGGCGGGGCGCCGCTGCGGACGACGAACGACCATGGTGCTCACCGGGGCCCCTGCGAAATCGTGGAGCGTTCTTTGCGGAGCGATTTCGTGGGGTGGTTCACGCGCGGACGGTATGCAGGTCGGTGAGCGCCGACGCGCCCGCTGGCCGGATGCGGCCACGGCGCCGCATCGGTCGGCCTGATCCGGACATGCTGGACGGCATGGCCACCTCGGTCGCCGGCCTCGTCCGGGTCACGATCTCCGCCCCGCGGCGGCGCGTCGACATCGCGCTGCCGGAGAACGTCGTCGTCGCCGAGATGTTGCCGGTGCTGCTGCGGCACAGCGGCGAGGAGCTGGCCGACGAGGGCGTCGATCACGGCGGCTGGCTGCTGCGCCGGTCGGATGGCACCTCGCTGATAGCGGCCAAGACGCTGGGCTCGCACCGGGTGCGCGACGGTGAGGTGCTGCACCTCGTGCCCGGCTGGCAGGAATGGCCCGAGCTGGACTACGACGACCTCGTCGACGCGATCGCCAGCGGCTCGCGGCGGCGGCACCGAACCTGGTCGCCGGCCAACACCCGGCAGGCCGGCCTGGTGATCGGCGGCCTGGTGATCGCCGCTGGGATGACGGCGGTTCTCCGGTCCGCCCCGCACTGGGAGGTCGCCGGTCGCTGGGCGCTGGGGCAGGCGGCGATCCTGCTGATCGCCGCCGTCGTGCTGGCGCGGATGTTCGACGACAGCCCGGCGGGCACTGTGGTCGGCCTGCTCGCGCTGCCCTACGCCTTTGTCGGCGGCGGGTTGCTCGACGCGCACACCGCCACCTGGCCGGGGGTCAGCGCCCCACAGTTGGAAGTGGCCTGCGCGATGTTGGCGGTCGCGGCGTTGCTCGGCTACCTGGGTGTCGGCGACGACGGTGCGTTGTTCGTCGCTGCGGTCGGGGCCGGGTTGCTGGGCCTGCTGGGGGCCTGGCTGACCGCGAGCGAGCGGATGTGGCCCGAGCGGGCGGCGGCCATCTTGTTGTGCGTCGCGCTGCTGCTCGCCCCGATGTTCAATTCGATCGCGATCTGGTTGGCCCGCATGCCTATCCCGGTGCTGCCGCGCTCGGCCACCGACCTGCTCCGCGACGCCCCGCAGCCGCCGCGCCCGGCGGTGTACGCGGCGGTCGCGCGCGCCGACGGGATCCTGACCGGATTGCTCGTCGGGACCTCGGCCGTCGCGGCGGTGGCCGACGTCGTGCTGATCCGCAGCGACGGCAGCGCCGCCCGTTGGCTGGTGGTGGTGGCCAGCGCCGCATATTGGTTGCGGGCCCGCCCGTACGTGATCGTCCGGCAGCGACTGCCGTTGCTGCTCGCCGGGCTGGTCGGCGGCCTGGCCCTGCTTCTCGGACCGGCGATGAGCGACCCGGACCGGCGGCTGTCGTTCGCCGGGCCGCTGCTCGTCGGGCTCGGCGGTATCGCGATCATCCTCGGGCTGGCCTACAGCCAGCGCGTCCCGGGACCGTACCTGCGTCGCTACGTCGAGGTCGTCGAGCTGATCTTGCTGCTGGCCGTGCTGCCGATCGCGGCGGCCGTGCTCGGGCTGTACGGCCGGCTGCACGGTTAGGACGACGCCATGGCGTCTCGTCGCGACGAACTGCGGGCCCATCAGTTTCTCAAGCAGCGGGCCGTCTCCGCCCTGGTCGTGCACCAGACCGACCCCGAACAGCCACCGTTCCAGCGTCCGAGCGTCGCCGCGTGGGGCAGCCTGGCGTTGGCTCTGGTCGGGCTGGCCGTGGCCGGCGTGATCGGGCTGGTAACGCAGAAGAAGGCGACGACGCTGCAGGCCGGCCAGGCGGTGATCGTCGAGAAGGGCACCGGCGCCCGGTTCGTGTTCTTGAACGGGCGCCTCGAGCCGGTGGCGAACTACAGCTCGGCTTTATTGATTCTGGGCGATCACCTGAGCACCCAGAACGTGGACAGCAAGACGTTGCAGGGCATCCCGCGCGGTCCCGCGGTGGGCATCGCCGGCGCGCCGGACGAACTGCCGGACAACAAGCACCTGCTGTCCGGTGGCTGGGCGATGTGCTCGGAGGCGTCGACCAACGCCGCCGGGGGCCGGGTCGACAGCTCGCTGGTGCTCGTCGGGCAACACCCCGCCGGTGGCGTCGGGGCGGGCGACCGAGCGGCGCTGGTCAACGTCGCGGCGACCGGCAAGCAGTACCTGATCTGGCACGGGTACCGGCACGAGATCACCGATCAGCGGGCCGTGTCGGCCGGATTGGCCCTGGCCGGCGAGTCGTCGATCCCGGTGGCGTCGGCCTGGGTCAACGTGCTGCCGGCCGGCCCCGCGCTCGCCCCGATCACGGTGCCCGGCGCGGGCGGCGCGTCGCGGGCGCTGCTGTCGCGGCCCCAGACGCGGGCCGGCCAGCTGTTCGTCGTGCCGGTGTCCGGATCGGTGCGCCAGTACTACCTGGCCCAGGCGAGCCGTCTGGTACCCATCACCCCGTTCCAGTTCGAGATCCAGCTCGCCGCGCCGGCGACCCGGGCGGCGTATCCAGGGTTCTCACCCCAGCCGATTCGGCTCGATCCGGCCGAGCTGACCCTGGCCGACCAGTCGACTACGGCCAGCGCGGTGTCCGACCCGCCGCGGGATCGGCCGGCGTTCGTCGCGTCGGCCTCCCCTACTGCCGCGGCCTGCGCGGCGTTCGACCCGGGCAGCGCCGTGCCGAGCGTGTCCATCGGCGCGACCCTGCCGCCGGCCAGCGCGCAGCAGGCCACGCCCGGGCGCAGCCCGACCGGCACGCCGCTCGCTGATCGCGTCGCCGTGCCGGCCGGGCACGCCGCACTCGTCTCGATCGTGGCGAACAGCCAGGCTGCGGCCGGCACCCTGGCCTTGGTGACCGACGCCGGCGAGTTGTTCCCGCTGGCCAGCGCCGACGTGCCGAAGACCCTCGGCTATGCCGGGGTGACGCCGACCCGGGTGGCGGCCGTGCTGGCGGCGCGGTTGCCGTCCGGGCCGGCGCTGGATCCCGCGGGCGCTCGGCAGCCTCTGTGACGCTGGCAGGATTAGGCCGATCCGCTGGTGAATGCCGACCGATGTTCGTAATTTGAATATGTCGCTGAAATGCCCGGCGGCCCAGCGAGCACCGAAGGTTCTACCAGGTGCCACGATTTCATGGAGCAGCCCATGACCAGTCCAACGGGCGGCCAGGTCGCCCTCACACACGCGGAAATGTTGGCTCTCGCGAAGACCGCCGACGATGTCGTCGCTACCTCGAGGGGCATCGCAAAGAGCCTCGAGAATCGACTCATGACTGAGCTGATGCCGCAGTTCAAAGGTGACGCGGCGGCGGCATCGCTAAATCTGTCGACGACGATGGACCAACGTTTCAGCAAGATCCTTCAGGATATGCAGCAGATGTCCGACACGGTCAAGAGTACCAACGCCGCGCACCAGCAGAACGACGCCAGTCACGTCGCGGGATATCACAGTCTCGCTAACGTCCTCAACGCGTGACCGGATCGAGTCGTTCCACCTAACAAGAGAAAGGTACGTTGCTATGGCTGGTCAAATCCAGGTCAACTACGCAAGCATGGACGCGGGCACCGCGGCGTTGGGCTCGTTCACCCAAGGTCTGCGCGACCAACTCGAGACGCTGATGACCGCTTCCACGAAGGTGCGCAGCACCTGGGACGGCCCGTCTCAGCTGGCGTTCCAGCAGGCGCACGATCGCATCGCCAAACAGTGCGACGAGGTCGACAGGATTCAGACGTCGCACGGGAAACTTCTCCAAGAGATGAGCCAGGCAACGGCTCAAACCGACGCTACCTACGCGGGCAGATTCGCGTAGATGGCAATAAGCCCACAACGGCCCGGTATCGACTATCGATCCCGGGCCGTTTGGCATGCCGAATTGGCGCCGCACGCGTCGGCAAGCCTCACGGGATATTTCCTCGACAGGCGGCGTGAGCTTGAAGTGCTACCTCGAATTCATCGAAAAGCGGTGCGGGATTAACCCGACGCTCGGCCGGTGCAAATGCGACCGGCCAACAATATTGGAATGGACGAAGTCGCGCTGCATCTTGATACCACGAGCAATGCGGGTTGGTCTCTCGCGCAAAGGGCCGGCGACCTGAGCGAGCTCAACCAATGGTTTTACTCGAATATGTCGGTGCTCGGCGACTATATCGGCACCGACAGCGCGGCGCGGCAATTCAAGTCCGCTTACCAACCGCAGCTGGACTCCCTGGACAAGCGCACGCTCGGTCTCGTCCAGGCCTTGTACGGGCTGGGGCAGACCCTCGACCAATTGACCCAGGCGTTCCTGGGCGATGACCACGCAACGGCCACTGAACTGCGCCGTCCGGGGCGACGGTAGCGCCGACCGTGGCCGATCTGGTCGAGCTGGCCGAGGGCCTGATCGAGAGCTTCTTGGGCGTCGAGTTCCCCAAGGCCGATCTCGCCGGCTGCTATGCGGCGGTCGATCACCTGGGCCAGTTCGCCGAGCAGGTCGATCAGCTGCGGGGTCACGTGGCCGATTCGGCGGCCGACGTGACTCGAGCCAACGTCGGCCAGTCGGTGACGGCTTTCCAGCAGGCGTCGTCGAGGGTCGAGCAGCAGCTGGATGGGCTGTCCGGCCTGGCCCGCGGGTTGGCCGGCTCGCTCATGGACTACGCGACGCAGGTCCAAGCCGCGCGCCGCCAGATCAGGCAGGTGATCGCCCAGGTGCTCATGACCGTCGGGGTCACCGTGGTGTTCGGCTTCTTCTCCGCCGGCCTGGCCGACGCGGTGGCCGCCTCCCGGCTGGTGGCGGCCCTGGCCGAGATCGTCGCGCTGCTGCTGCGGTTGTCGCAGGCGGCCGCGGCGATCGCCGCCCAGGTGGCGCAGATGCTCACGTTCTACGCGGTGGACGGGCTGGGCTGGGGGTTCGCCGATCAGGCCGGCCAGCACCTCGCCGCCGCGGTGACCGGTGCGCCCGAGGCCGATCCCGCTGCCACGGTGGTCGGGGCGGGGCAGGCCGCCGTGGCGAAGGCGGCCGACGACGCGACGGTGACTACCGAGACGGACGTGATGCGGGCCGCGCGCGCGGCCGCGCCGTTGCTACCCGGTCCGCTCGGCAAAATCCTCAACCGGCTCCCGGAGGCACCGGAGACCAACCTGGCCACCCGGGCGATCGCCCGGATGGGCGGATCGTCGCTGGTCTACACCCCGGTGCTCAACGCCGAGCAGGGCAAGGACGAGCTGGCCCCGACCGAGGCGCAGCTCGAGCAGAAGGGTGTCGCGCACCTGGGCGGGCGGGTGATCGTCGACCTGATCAAGCCCCCCAAGTAGACCGGCCGGCGCCGTGCCGCCGGCCCAGCGATCCCACGGTGAGCCCGAGCAACACCGCGCCGGCCACCAGCAGCAAGATCAGCACGAGGTGGTTGGCGTGCCCGGCCCGGTGTCGCGACTGCGCCACGCGCTGCGCCGCCGCGACGTCCGGGGTCGGTGTGTGCAGCACGACCGGCCGGGCGGCCGGGTTGGCGCCGTCGAGGGATTCGGTCACCGCCCGATACGGGTCGACGATGCCGTGGCCGTAGGCCGGCCCGAGCGGTCCGCCCGGCGCGGGGTCGGCGGTGGCCAGCAGCCGGCTGACGACCCCGGCGGCGGACAGGTGCGGGTACTCGGCCCGCACCAGGGCCGCGGCGGCGCTGACGAACGGCGTGGCGAAGCTCGTGCCGTCCCAGAACACGTAGCCGTGCTGGCGGGTAGCGGCGAGCACGCCACCGCCGGGCGCGGCGAGATCGACGTAGGGGCCCACTTGCGAGGCGTCCAGGCGGGTGCCGTCGATGGTGGTCGCGCCCACCCCGACCACGCCGGGATACGCGGCCGGGTACGGCGTCGGGTCGGTGCCGGTCTGCTGGTGCTGGTTGCCGACCGCGGCGACCACCACGGCATCCTTGCTCTCGGCGTACTGGATGGCCGCGCGCACCGCGGCGACATCCGTGTACATCACCACCGACAGGTTGATGACCCGGGCGTGGTTGTCGACGGCGTAACGGATCGCCTTGGCGAACACGGTCGGGTTGACCGACGAGCCGCTGTCACCCGCGCCGGCGTCCACGTCGCTGACCCGGACCGGCAGGATGCGCGCGCCCGGTGCGACGCCGTGGAAGCCGAGACCGGCCTCGGGGGTGGCGGTGATGATGCTGGCCACCGCCGTCCCGTGCGAAATGCAGTCGAAGTCGGCGCCGGGCCGGTTGCGGAGGAAGTCGAAGCCGCGCAGCACCTTGCCCGGGGCGGCCAGTTGCGGATGGTCGGTGTCCACGCCGGAGTCGATCACCGCGACCAGCACGCCGGTGCCCTGGGTGAACGGCCACACGCGCTCCGGTGCGAGCGCGTTCTGCGCCCACGGCACCTGGCTGATCACCTGGCCGGGGTCCATCGGGCTCAGGCACGCGCCGGCCGGCGGTATCGCGTTGGCGGCCTCGGTGGTGACAGCGGCCGGGGCCGTCAGCATCGCGAGGGCCAGCGCGCACACCGCGGCGAGAACGCGCATACGCATCAGCCCATTCTCACGACCCGGACCGGCGCGAGCCGACGCTGGCCGTAATAGGCCAGCGAAACTTCCCGGTAACCGGTCGACGTCGAGACTTCCCTAAAGATCAGATGTCGCGGCCTGGAAGGGAAGCGCGTGATGGCTACTGCACAAACACCCGGGGCTGCGGACGGGGTGATGCTCCACCCGGACGAAGTGAGCCGCATCGCGGTCCGGATCCAGGCGATCGCCCAGGCCATGCTCGATGATCTCGACCGGGCCGGACGCGACCCGGCGCTCACGGCCGACGACTTCGGCAACCTCAACGTGGACAAGCAGGCCTATCAGCTGCACGCGCAGATCGTCGGGGACTCGTCGACGACGGCCCGCGACCGCGGCGTCCACCTCGACGAATCGGCCGGCACGCTGGCGAAATACGCGACGGCGCAGCAGGGCAACAACGTCGCGACGGCCGCTCGACTCGACGCGTTGCGGCACGGCCGCTGACTGGTTGACGCAATGACCGCCGCTGCGGCGTCCGGCCCAGCACCGAACAGCACGTTGACGAACTGGTTCGACTCGCTGTTCCTTCCGGGGGGCAACCCCGACGCGCTCGATCGGCAGGCCGAGCAGCACCGCCAATTGCGAGATGCGTTCACTCAGCACGCCAAGGACCTGACCGCACTCGTGCAGGCGTTGAGCGTCGACGGCGGATGGTCGGGTCGAACGGCCGACGCGTTCCACCACGACAGCGACGACATGCTGCAGCGGCTCGACGCGCTGGCGCACAGCCACGAGCTGGCCGCACAAGGGCTCGCCGCGCAGGCCCAGCAGAAACGTGATCAGCAGGCGATGGCCGAGCTGCTGAAGGTAACGCTGGTGCTTGCGGTCGGCGGCGTGGCCCTGGTCGCGTTCGCGCCGGCCGCGGCCGGCTTCCTCGGTGCGGATGCGGTGGTCGCCGCGACGGCCGGTGAAGGCGCCGAGGCGGTGGCCGAGAGCAACGCGGTGCTGCGGGCACTGTCCCAGATCGGGGCCCGGGTAGCGGCGGCCGCCGACCTGGCGGCGTCCTTTGTGGAACAGCTGTTCGGGGAGTCGTTGAGCTATCTGGTGGCCCAGACCGGCATCACGCGCAGCGCCTGGCAGTCCATGCGGTTGCTGACGTTGCTCAGCGTTACCGGTCGGGGGCTGGCCAAGGCGGGCAGCACGTTCTTCCAGGACGGTGTGCACTGGTCCAACGTCTTGCCCGCGCTGGTGAGCGGCTTCGACCTGACGAAGTGGACGGCGTCGGACTGGGCGAATGTGTTGCTGATCAGCGCCGCTGGACCGTTCATCGCGGCGTCGCCGTTGGCTGAAACCGTCGCCGGCCTGACCCTCCCGGGGCCGTTGGCCACCGTGGTCGGGTTGCCCGAGGGCGTGGTCGCCGGCACGACGATCGGCGCGGCCGTCGACGGCGCCTGGTGGAACGGCGGTTTCACCGCCGTCGGCGCGTTGGGAGTGAACGGCGAGCCGATCGACAGTCCTCAGGTCTGGAGCTCCACCGCGACCTCGACTGCTCTCGGCACTGGGGCGGGGATGGCGGCGCAGACCTTCACCAACTGGCGAGACGTGCAGGCGGAGACCGCGGGCCTGGACGCCACGAAATTCTGGCGCAGTCTCATCGCGCTCCCGGCCGACGTGGGCATCGCCGCCGGCACCGCGGCGCCTCCGCCGTCGAACCCCGTGCCGGCGCCGCCCCCGGAGGAACCGCCGACGCCACAACGCTTCCAGCCGCAGTTCAGCGGCGGGAAGAAGGTGAAGGTGAAGCCGGGCGAGAGCCTTTCCGAGATCGCCGAGCGCGACCTCGGCGATGCCAACCTGTGGCCCGCGCTGCAGAAGGCTAACCCCGAACCGGTCGATGGCCACCCGGACCTCATCCACCCCGGCGACGAGATCGTCGAGCCGCTGCTGCCGGCGCCCGAGGAGCGGCGGCGCCGGCACTGAACCGGCTGGCCGTAATAGGTCACGGAACCGGTCGGGTGGCTGCCGGCCGACGAAACTGACTGAAGGCCGACACTGCGGGAGGCATGCAGATGACTGAAGCGATGGCCACGTCCGCGCTATCGGGCCTGCCGCGCGAGTACGAACAGCGCTACGCCCGGTTGCAAGAAGAGCTGCTGGCGTTGCAGAAGAGCATCCAGGAGATCGCCGAGACGGCGTACTCGCCCGATCGGACCGTCGCCGCGACCGTGGGTGCGCGCGGCGAGTTGCGCGACCTGCAGCTGGATCCGCGCATCTATCGGACCACGGACGCCAAGGCCCTGGCCGCGACGATCAAGCAGACGATCTGGGACGCCAGCACCGCGGTGACGACCCGGCTGGTCGAGCTAACCCGGCCGCTGCTGCCGGACAGCGTGATGAGCGAGCGCGAGCTCGAAGAGACCCTGCGCAGCCGTCCGGAGGCCCGCCGATGAGCGGGTTTCTCGAGGTCGACCCGGATCCGGCGACCACGGCCCTCACCCACTTGGAGCAGGTCGCGCAGGACGTTACCGACCTGCTGGCCCGCACCCGAGGGGAGTTGACGATGCCACCGGCGCTGAGCGGTGGCGGCCCGACCGCCACGCAGATCATGAGCACGTACGGCCCGCAACAGGAGAACCTGAACCAGCTGCTCGACGTCTGCTCGGCCGACGCCGACACGGTCGGGCAGACGTGCCGGCAGGCGATCACGCAGTTCGAGAACGACAACGCCGAGACGGCCGGGCGGCTCAAGAAGCTGAACCGCTAGTGGTCTGTCTGCGATATGACCTGGTGGCGCCTGCGGCGCCCGGATGCACGCGCATCCACCACCGCATATCGCAGACAGACCACTAGGCGCCGGCCGGCGCCCTGACGTCGAGGACTGTTCGCCGTGGGAATCGAGAAGCCCGCCGGCGTCCTTTGGGACCTGATCTGCCTGGCCTTCGCCGGTGAGCCGTGGCCGGAGGTCGCGACCGCCGATCTTCAGCCGCTCGTCCCGATCTACCAGACGTTCGCCCGCCACATGACCCAGCACGCCGCCGACGCCCGGGCGGCCGGGGCCGAGCTGCTGGCCGCCGCCATCAGCCAGACCGGGCAGGCGGCGTTCGCGCAGGCCGCGGCCTTGGCCGACGCGCTGGATGCCGGGTCGCAGGGGGCGCAGAAGCAGGCCGACAACCTGATCCAAGATATCGCCGATATCGAGGACACCGAGTTCCGCATCGCGACGATGATGGCGATCAGCGCCGTCTTGATCTTCGCCACCGGCGGGCTCGGGATGCTGCCGAGCAGGTTCCTGGGCGAGCTGTTCGGCGTCGTCGCGAAGGACTTCCTGGGGCTGGGCACGCGGCTGCTCGGCCGTCAGGTCCTCGATACCGAGGCACCGGCCCTGCTGCGCGGCGCGCTCGGGCTGGGCGAGAAGGCGGCGGCCGCTGCGGCGAGATCCGAGCCGGGCCTGGCCCGCCAGCTGGCCAAGTCCTTCCTCGTCGACGGGTTGCTGCGCCAAGGCCCGGGCATGGTGGTGCCCGACATCGTCACGATGGCCCACAGCGGCAAATGGGACGTCAACCGGATCTGGTCCGACTTCGCCACCGGGGTGCTGGCCGCGCCGTTGACGCATGCGCCGAGTGCGATGTTGCGGCGGCTGGCCGAGCATCTCGGGATGAACAAGCTGGCCGATGGTGGGTTGCTCAGCAAGACTCTGCTCGGCTCGGCGAATGGGGCGGTCAACGGGTTGCCGACCGTGGTGATGATGCCGTTGGCCGGGCAGACGGTCCAGGCCTTCCAAGGACACGACGTCACGTTGGGCAGCCTGATGCAGGCTGAACACGACCAGTTCGTTCCGGGCCTGGCCATGACGGTCGGCCGCGGGTTCTTCCTGCATCAGGCCGAGCGGTTCGGCCACGCAATCGGTCAGACCGAGCGGGCCGAGGGGCTGCGCGACTCGATCGTCGACAAGATCGTGATCCGCGATCCGGCCCGGATCGGCGACACGACCCGCATGGCGACCGGCCTGTCCGACGGCAGGGTTGTCGACCAGCCAACGGAATCGAGCGACTCGTCGATCGGCGAGCCGACGGTTCGAACCGATGAGGGCTCGGTCACCGAAGCGAGTCGTTCGGCCGAGCCGACCGCCGCCTCGGCGACCATCGGGTCTGACGCCATCGCCCGGCCGGGCGGCGAAGGGGCTCGGATCGACCGTCGACCGGAACCGAGTCGAGCGTCGACCAACGGCGCCCGCCCAGACTCGATATCCAGCGAGGCTGCCAAACGCGAGACGACGACCGACTCGGAGCGTCATTCCGCCCGGCCCGTCGAGGACAAGCCCACCGAGCTACTGGAGGCGGCCCCGTCGGAGGGTCAACGCCACGATTCTCGGTCCGACCCGGGTCGCGACAGAGCGTCCGGCCCCGTCGATGATCCTGGGCGGCCGCCCGTCGCTGCCCCCGAGCACGCATCGCCGATGCCCGACCAGCCCCGGCTGACCGACCACCCGGCCGACACCAGGCATCCGGCCGACACCAATCCCACGGCCGATCGTCACTCGGCGACCCGCCCGGACGCGCCCCACGGCACCGAGGCGAACCAGCCGACGCACTCGATCGACCACGCCGAGGTATCCAGCCAGGCTGGAGATCACGCAGGTGATCGGCGCGCCGGAGATGAGCCCGTCGCCGATCCGGGGAAGCCACCGCACGACGGCCCGCACGACCACCCGCACGACCACCCGTCCGACCGCGGACATGACCGCTCGACCGAGCCGGATCGAGGCGCCGCCGACGAGCGGATCAAGGACGCCGGCCAGAAGGTCGACCTGACCCACGAGGAGGACCTCAAGACCTGGCTTGCCCAGAACGCGGAGATGTTGGGAACGGCCGACCCGACCGCGCTCAAGCATCTGTTCCTGGAGGGCACGGAGCTCGAACGGTTCGGGGCCTTGCACGAGATGATCCGGAAACAACAGGGCTTCTCGTTGCGTGATCAGCAGTTGGCCGCCGCCCGCCAGGGCATGCTGGACGGCAAGCACGTCGATATGAAGGCCGGCCAGGGCAAGAGCGACGTCTTCAAGCTCGCGGCCGGCGTCTTCGCGGCCGACCGTGGGGCGGCCCACCTGATGACCTCGCACGACCTGCTGGCCGACCGCGACGCGGAGTCCCTGCGGGCCGTGCTGGAACCGCTGGGCATCAAGGTCGAGCGGTTCGATCCCGACCGCGTCTACCCCCGTACCGACGAGAAGGTCGTGTACGTCGGCACGGTGGCCGACTTCGCGTTCGCCTACCTGCGGGGGCACTGGGAGCCGCGCGGCGTCGCGGCCGTCGACGAGATCGACTCGGCGCTGGTCGACCAGGCACTGAACGCCTTCACGCTCAGCGAAGGGGCCGCGCGCGTCGCGTTGAAGAGGATTCGCGACCAGGCGTACTGGGCGCACGACGTGGTCGCGAAGGGCGTGCTGGACGAGTCGCACTTCGAACTGGTCGACTCCGACCACGGTCGCCGGGCCCGGCTGACCCCGGAAGGCATCGCCCGGATCGCCGAACACACCGGGGACGTCCTCAACGCCCGCGGCATCGCCCGGCTGGAGGACGCGGCGACCGCGCGCTGGGGCGTCACAGCGGACCGCCACTACATCGCCCACGACGGCAAGATCATCATCATCGAGCAGGTCATGCACCAGGTCATGGTCGATCCGGAGACCGGCCTGGAAACGCGCTGGAACGGGCTGGCTCAGGCGCTGGAGGCGCAGCACGGGATGCGCGTACGGGCTGACTCGGCGCACGCCAAGACGGTCACCGCAGCCGAGCTGTTCAAGAAGTTCGACCTGGTCGTGGGCGCGTCGGGAACCGCCAACGGGGCCGAGCGGGCACTAGGTCTCTACGGCGACCAGGGCATCACCGAGGTGCCGCGGTTCGCAGACAGCAAGCTCGTGCGCAGAGAGGACATCGTCGCCGCCACCGAGGCGGAGAAGATCGACCGGATGGTCCACGAGGTCGTCACCGCGCACGAGACGGGCCGACCGGTACTGCTCGTCACCGAGCACAACGACCAGGTGCGCGTGATCGCCGACCGGCTGCGCGCCGACCACGGTCTCGAGAACGTCGTGTCCGTCGACGCCCGCAGCATGCTAGACGCCGGAGCCGACCGCCAGCACTACCTGGAAGGAGTCTGGGATCGGGCCGGTCACACAGACGCGATCACCGTCTCCAGCAAGGTGGCCGGCCGCGGCGTGGACATCATGCTGTCCGCGGAGGCCAAAGAACTCGGTGGGCTGCATGCCGTCGTCGGATTCCGGTCGGAACAGTCGGGTCGCATCGACGAGCAGGCGATGTTCCGGGCGGCCCGCAGCGACGACCCGGGCAGCGCCACGTTCGTCGTCGCGGCCCACGACTTCGCCGACCCACGGGTGCGCGACGCCGCGCTGGCCGTCGTCGAGGCGACGGGCACCGATCGGTACGCCGACGCGGTTCGCGACTACGAGAACGCCGTCGACCGGATGCAGACCGAGGGCGAGAACAGCATCTTCGAGCGGCTGCGCGACCAGCTGGCCGAACGAAGCCCGACCGATCCCGGCCTGGTCGGTGCGGGCCTGGTGGCGCACGCGTCGATCGAGACGGATCACGCGTCTGCGCAAGGCCACGTCGGGCCGAGTGCCGCAGCCGCCCAGGCCGAGCCGCCGGCATCCGTCCCGGCGGCGGCGCCACCGTCCACTGTGGATAGTCCCGACGGAACGGGTGCTAACCCGCCCGGGCGGGTCATCCACCGCGGCGGCGATCCCCTGCACACGCAGGTGGCCGGCTCGCGGCCCACCGACCCGGCCCAGGCGCATCCGCCGTCGCGCTCGGATCCGTCCACGCCAGACACCGGGGGCCGGCCCGCCCGCGTGCCCGCCGGGGTCGCTGCCGCCCGGGCCAACCTCGACGTCCTGCCACCGGGCGAGCTGCCGCCAGATCGTCGCCAAGGCTTCGAGGCCCGGCCGCTGCAGCAGTCGATGGTGGAGCGACTGACCAGCGCGCTATCGGGCCGCGATGCCAACCAGTACCTGCGCGACCAGGCCGTCGCGCTCGAAGCGCCGCGCTCCGAGGCTCGCCGGCTACTGCTCGACCAGTACGCCGACTCACTGCGCGAGGCCGAGGAGACGTTCCGCCAGGCGCGCGAGGCCTACGGGCACGTCGCGTGGACCGAGCCGGGCCAGGCCGTCGGGCCCGAGGTGACTGAGCTGCGCCGCGCGTTCGTGCAGGCGCAGGCCGAGCGGGACTCCGCCGCCTGGCTGGTCGAGCACGTGAAGGCCGACAGCAGCCTCGATCCCGGGCTGTGGTCGTTGCTGTCCAGCGACGACTCGGCGACTCGGCGCAAGCACGACCAGCTGGTCCGGCGGGCCGCGCCGAGGCGAGGCACCGATCCGCGCCGCTACGTGCCGGTGTTGAGTTCGGTGCGGGCGCGTCCGGACCTGTCGGGGTGGACCGAGACCTGCGTGCCGGTCAGCGCGGCCGCGTTCCGCGCCTACCACGGGCAGGCGTACGGCGCCCGACTCGGGACGGCGTATGGCCTTCCCGAACTGGAGGCTGAGCTCAAGACGCCGTTGCTGGGCCTGGTCGACGGCAGCGAGTGGTTCGGCCCGGAGGTGGCCCAGCGGCGCCTGGACGACGCCCAAGGGGCCTTGACCGTCGCGCAAGCTGCCTGGCACCGTGCCGTGCACCAACGCGCGCCGAGCGACGTGCGGGACCGGGCCGGCGCGGCGGTCGGGTCGGCCGAGGCCTTGGTCGCGCAACGGACGAGCGAGGTGCAGCAGGCCGAGGCCGAGCTGGCCGCGCGGTTGTCCTCGGCCGGCGTGACGAAGCAAGCCAACCGGCAGGCCGTCCAGACCAAGGTGGATAAGGCGCTGTCCGACATCACGGCGGCGGTCATGAACACCGAGGAGGTGAAGCCGGCCCGGGCCGCGGTCGACCAGGCCGAGAAGAGGTTTCGCGACGCCCCGGCCGGCGCCGTCACGGCGGCGATGCTGCGTGAGCTGCGCCGAACCCGGGCGGCTCTGGCGAAGGCCGAGCGACGCGCGCACGGCCGCTGGGTGTTCGTCGTACTGACCATGGCCGACGGTTCCAGCCACATGGGTTCGCTCATGAACCACGAGGGCGAGCTTCGCAACATCGGCGGGCAGCACGGACGGGTGGACGGACACACCGACGGTTCGGGTGTCGTTGCTGTCGAAGTGCTGGGCATGGCCGACCGCGAGAGGCCACTGGCGGCGTTTGCGGATGCGACGGTCGGCCGACACAGCAGCTATCACGAGCTCGAGCTGTCGCCCGCGCAGCTGCATCACGTCGCACCCGCCGAGTGGGACGCCGCCCTGGACCGGATCCGGACCGCCCCCGCCGCCCCGTCGGATCCGCCGGACGATCATCGGCTGCACGCGCTGTTCGACAACCTGAGCATCATCGCCGAGGCGACGGATGGCCTTGCCCGGATGGCCCGCCGACGTCGTGGCTGGTTCGACGCCACCACCAAAGGCGGGCTCGACGTCCTGGCCGGCGCACGTCTCGGCCCTACCAAGTCGGGCAACGCCGCCGAAGCTCGACTGGTCGGCGACCCGGCGCATCCGACGGTGCTGATCACGATCGATCCGAATGCCGGAGTGGACGGCGTCGACGCGTTCTCCGCCCGGAGCATCAACGAGTGGCTGGACAGCGAGCGGGTGGCTCGGATGGTGGCCGGCCAGCTGACGGTTGTCGCGCATCAGCTCGACATGATCGTCCCGTTGCGGCGCGAGCTCGCGGCCGCTAAGACGAACCTGGCGAGCACCCTCCATCCGGCACTGCGGTCCCAGGCCGACACCGCCCTGAGCGCTGCCCTCGACGCGTTCGGCACGCCGCGCGACAACGCGGCGCACGTCGCGGCCGCCCAGGCGCTGACCGATGCGGCCACCGCGCTGCAAGCACAGGCCCACCGCATGGACGCCACGACGACGGCTATCGAGCTGCGCCGTCTGGCCGGGGCCGTTCAGCGGGCCGCCGAGGAGCTGGGCCGGCCCCCCGCCTTGCGACGCGCTTTCGGGGTGCCGGACCGGCTGTCCCTGCAGGACCAGGCGGCGATCACCGAGTGGCGGGTGGCGCAGCGCCTGCTCGACCGGCGTCCGCCCGGGTGGATCGGTCCGCTCGACGGGTCGCGGCTGCACCGGCAGCGGACAGCCTGGTTGCGGCGGGCCGCGATCCGGCTGGGCCTCGACGTCACCGCCGAGGCGCGCGACCAGCGGCTGGCCCTGCTTCGCAGCAGCGGCGCCCAGGACGTCGCCGAGTCGGCCGGTGCCCATGGCGAAGCCCCCGGACTCGCGGCCCGGATGCCGACCACCATCGACCACAAATGGCTCGACGACACGATGTCAGCTCCGGAAACGGCCGACGCGGTGGGCGCCAAGGCCATCCGGCGGATCGCGCCCGGCGTCTACGACGTACGCCTCGACGGCGAGGATCACCTGACGGTGGAGGGACGTTTGCCGGGGGGCGACCCGGCCGGCGCCGACGTGAGCAGCACGCCGGTCGATCGAGTGATGTACCTCGAGGCCAAGGGCGATATTCGGCGGGCTCGTCCGGAGCTGGTGGCGCGGCTCGCCAAGACGGTGGCCGTGCACCGGCAGGGCGTCGAGACGGGACGGTCCGCGGACGACATCGGCGCCGAGGCCGCCGCGGGACGCCTCGGCCCGGATGTGCTGACCCGGGGCGCCCTGGGCGGCGGGGTCGGCGAACAGCCCGACCTGTCGTTGGCCGACGACGGCCCGGTCGCGTGGATTCGCGCGTTCAGCCAGGACCACCCGCGTCCGACGTGGGTGCAGCGGCGCCTGCTGCGCGAGTTCTTGTACGAGCACGGCCTGCTACGCACCAGCCCGGACTACGCCCGCAAGATCGATTCGATTCGCCGCAACGGGCCGGACGGCGAGGCGCTCGCGAACTACGTCGAGCAGAACAACGGCTACCGGCCCGCGATGCGACACCTCGGCGAGGCCGGCCGGCCTCGCGATCGCCTGCGGATCCCGGCGTTCGACTCGAGCGACCTGCCGACGCTCGTCGCCACGCTCAACAACGTCGAGCGGAGGATGGGATCCAGCCGGACCTTCGAGCTGCGCGGCAATCTGATCGAGGTGATCCACTTTGATCGGGAGCGCATCGCGGTCACCTTCGAGACGGACGACTCCCTGGCCGACACGCATGTGCTGCCGGTGCACGGCCGTCGCCCGGACAGCCTCGTCGTGCGGCTGCCCGCGGGCCTGGACCGGTTCCGCGGCCAGGCGGCGCTCGCGAAGGGGCTCTACGCCGCCGATGCACCGTCGCCCGCCAGCGCCTGGGAGTCGGGCCTGGCCGCGGTGCTGGCGTTGCGCCAACAGCACCTGGCCGACGCGCCGTCGGGCACGAAGCGGCTGATCAAGCAGGACCTCATCGCCGAGCTGGCCGAGCTGGCGCGCCGCAACCACGATCCGGCGATGCTGCCGGCCTTCGTCCGGCCCACGGCCCGGCAATGGGAGGCCGCCCGCGCGATGGCCGCGTCGCTGCCGCACAGTCAGGACGAGGAGTCCCGCGCGCGCATAGGGCGGGGAGAACCGGAGCCGTCGCGGGTGCCCGGCCGCGGCCCGTACCGCACGCACTCGTTCGTCGATCAGGGGACGATGGGCCTGGTCAACTCCGGGCTGGCCTTCTCGCACGGGCAGGGCATCGAGCGGGCCGCGGTACCGGCGCTCTACGCGGCCGCCCAGGCGCTGGCGATCGCCCGGCAGATCCGTCAGGGGGATGCCGGCGCCGAGCAGGCCGAGCAGGGGCGGCGGGCGGAGGTGCTCGTCGAGCGGGAGCACCGGGGCGAGCAGCGCAAGGCCGAGACGGCCCAGGCGCTCGACGCCGCGATCCGCCCGCTGCTGGAGGCCCTCGGGCTGGACCTGCCACCGGTCGAGGCCGGCCGTCGCGAGGACGCCGATCTGTGGTCGGTCCGGGCGAGCGACCCGTCGTCGGGTCGGACGTCGTACAAGCTGCAGCTCTCGGCCAGCCTGTTCTGGACCGCCGTGGCGATGATCCAGCCGTTCGCGTACTACGGCGCCGACCAGCAATGGCTGATGGCGATCGCGACTGCGGCCACCGCCTTCGCCTACTGGTTCACGTCCGCGGGGGCGGCTCAGTGGTTCAGTGCGATACAGGTGGCCGAACGGGGCAAGCAGACCGCCGACAACGAGGTGCTCGGCCTACAGGTCGAGCGGCAGCGCGGTGTGGTGCTGCCGGCTCGCGCGCACGAGGTCCTGTCCAGCCTGATCGGGCAGGTTACCCGCGACCCGACGCTCGTTGCGCCGGCCCGGGCGGCGATCCGCCGCCGGCAGGCCGACGAGTGGGCCAGCCGCGCCGTGTCGGCCCGGCGCGCCAACCGCAGCCCGCAGTTCGGCCAGAACCTGGCCTTCCGCGCGATGAGCATGATCCCGGCGTCCCTGGTTGGAGCCGGGCTCGCGTTGCTCGGCGGTGGTCCGACGGCGCTGGTCGCCTCGACCGCCCAGCTGGTGACCGGCGCCGTCAACTCCGCTTTCGGGGCGGTCGTGCTGACCACCTTCGACAACTGGGAAGAGCACGCGATCGACCAGCGGGCTCGGCAACAGTCCCGAACGGCCGTGGTCGCCAGCCGCCAGCAACTCGAGCGAGACTTCTCCGCCCTGCTCGACGTGGCCTGGCCGCTCGTCGCCGCGACCCTGGGCCTGGCCCCAGACACGCCCCGCCCGCGGATCGCTGGAGAGAGCCTCGGCTCGGACGCGGTGATGGCGCAGGCATTGGCCGCGCTGATGCCGCCGATACTCAAGACGTTCGTGCTGACCGGCATCCTGCCGGGCGTCATCGAGGGCGGGCTGCAATACGGATTGGGCCTAGCGGTCGCGCAGCGCCCGCTCGACAAGGCGACCAGCGACTTGATCGAGGACACGGCGGCCAACACCGGCCTGAACAGCCTCACCGGTCCGGCCGGGGCCTGGCTGTTCAACCTGCGCAAGGCGAAGCTGCAGGCCGCGCAGGAGTTCTACCGGGCCTTGGAGCCGCTCGTCGCCGCGGACGAGCAGGTCGCCGCGGCGTTCCGCCGGGTCCGTGACCAGCTGGCCGAGCTAACCAGCGCGGGACCGCCCGGTGCGGTGCGCCCGACGGGGTGGCGGCGCGGTGACCTCGGCCGAAAGCTGATTCGGACCGACCAGGTGGCGCAGCGCCTGGGGTGGCGGTGGGAGCGGCTCACCGGCGAGATTCCCGACGCTGCGACGGCCGCGCAGCTCGACGAGTACGCCCGCGAGATCGGGCAGGCCCGGGCCGAGCGGGTGCGCGCGCACAAGGTACTGACCGCGCGCCGGGACGCCCTGGAGCGTCAGCTCGACCAGGCCCGAACCGACCTGCTCGCGGCTCGGCGGGTGGGGGAGGAGAACGTCGCCGAGCCAGAGGAGAAGTTCGAGAACCTGGGCGCGGCGGTGCGGGCCGAGCGGACCCATGTCGCTGAGATCGAACGCGATGTGTTCCGGCACGACCAGGGTCTGTGGCGGTGGCTCAACCCCGGCAGCGAACCCCACCCGGGCGTGACCGACGACCTGCTGGCCACGATAGGGCCCGGTTTCGGGCGGCCGGGCGGGCTGATCCGGCCGCACGACGTGCACCAGGAGTTGGTCGAGAGCCTGGTGCCGAAGGACCCGAAGGAGTTCCGCCCGCTGCCTTACACCGACGCCGAGATTTGGGGGTACGCCCTCAACAATTTCATGCGCGACCTCGAACCCGGCCGCGATGTCAACTGCGTGGCAACGGTGGCCGCCCACGTGTGGACCCGGCTCGGGTGGCCCATGGCCGCGGGGGCCCGCATGATCGACGCGATGACCCTGGCCCACGGCGACGTGCGCGCCCTCGGCGGCCAGGTCGACGGCCCGGCCTGGCTGCAGGACCAGTTCGATGCCGAGATCAAGGCCGTGCTCGGCCCGCGGGAGCTCGCCGACGACATGTTCCAAGATCGGCTGAGCCCCGGCTTCGACCTGATCGAGGACCGGCTGAAGCAGCTGGCGGAGCGAACCAGCGGGCACGCGACGGCGATCCCGTTCGTGACGTGGGCGAATCGATCGGGCGGGCACGCGTTCGTCATCGAGTACGACGAGGAGCGCGGGTTCCGCTACTACGACTGGGACCGCGGCGGTCTGCTCCCCGGTCGGCCGGCCTTCTCGCCGGGGGCGGTCTACGCGCTGGACAGCGTGTTCCTCGACGGGAATGGCCAGGACGGGGGAGTCCCGGGCGCTGAACGGGGATACGTCGTCCGCGCGGGGCTGCGCCCGGCCGGGGCGCCCGATCCGGCCGCGGCGTCCGCCGAGGCGGAGCCACTGCTCGACGTCGCCGCGCGGCTGGACGAGCTGGAGCTGGACACCCCGGCGGCAACGCTGCGTCTCGTCGCGTCGGCCGACCGAATCGATCCGGGCGCCGTGCGGGTGCTGGCCGGGCGGCTGGCCGAGCTGGCCGGGCAGCTCGCCGAGGACGCTTCGCCACTGCGGCTGCTGCTCGGCGGCCCGGACCTCATGCGCGACCGCGACGATGCGGCCGACCGGGCCGCCGCCCGACAGGTTGCCGATGCCGCCACCGAGCTGACCGCGCTGGCCGATCGACTTGCGCCGCCCGCGCCGGGCGGGGCGCTGGTGCCGTTCGACTTCGCTCTGGAGCCCGGCCGGGGCAACTGGACCGGATTGAGCATCCAACAGGCCATCACCGATCGCGGCTTCCCGGGCGATTCCGTCGCTCGGCAGCAGCGGATCGATGCGATGGGTGAGCCGGTCGACCCGACCATTGACCCGTACGACCCGACCGATCCGAACTCGTTCCTGGGTGGCGATCTGCCCGGGCTCACCGAGGGCCTGGACTACGTGCGCGACCTCGGTATCGACGCGCTGTGGATCAGCCCGGTCGCGCGTACCGCCACTACGCTGCGGTTCCTCGGAAAGGCGAGCGCCGGACACCACTTCTACTGGACGATCGACTTCCTCCGCGTCGACCCGCGACAGGGCAGCCTGTCCCAGCTGCAGCGGTTCATCGAGGCGGCGCACACCCGCGGCATCAAGGTGATTCTCGACCTGGCGCTGAACCAGCTCGGCGTCATCAACGATGAGCAGGGACGGTTCGGCTACCGGCCGCCGACGACGCATCCGCACCGCGACGCCGAGGGCAACCCGGTCGACCCGCGCGAGCTGCTCGACCCGGCGCGCTACCGCGACATCGTCGAGTATCCCTACCACCGCGGGTACGAGGGCCGCGAGCAGTTGTCGCCACGCTGGCTGCGCAAGGGGTGGGCCCTGCGGCGCAGCGGCGACTTCGCCGAGGGGTTCCCGGAAAGCATCCTGTTCTGCGACACCTTCTACCTGGCCAAGCTGTTCCACGAGCACCCAGCCGTGCGGTGGGGTCTCGGCGACGTCGCGCTGCACTGGATGCTGACCGGCTTCGACGGCTTCCGCTACGACACGGCCAACCACCTGTTCACCGAGTTCTTCGCCGAGCTCAACTCGTTGCTCAAGCGAGCGGCGCAGCAGCTGGGCCGAGACGGATTCCCCACGTTCGGCGAGGCATTCACCCAGGACAGCCGCGTGCTCGCCGAGTACGTCCATCGGGGCCAGCTCGACGGCATGATCGACTTCCCGTTGCAGGCCGCGCTGGCCGACTTCGTCGCCGGGCTGGAGCCTGCGGCCGTGCGCGATCTGGACGGCGGCGCCTTGGAGCGCGCGCTGTCCGGCGGCGCGGGTGTCGTCGGACTGGCGCGCACCGATCCGAACGGCTGGGCGGTGCGGGCGCTGCACCGGGTGCTGTCCGCCGACGCGCTGTTCACCAACCAGTGGAGCGACGCGCTCCAGCTGCTGGCGGTGCTCAGCAGTCACGACGACGCGGGCCACCTCGCCGGTGACCTCCGGCACCGGCCGGGGGCGATCGAGGAGCATCTTGTCGCCCGGGTGAACCTCGGCTACAGCTTGGTGTTCACCCTGCCGCGGGTGGCCGGCACGTACGGCGGCGACGAGCAGGGCCAGACCGGACGTCCGAGCCGGGATGACCCGGCCGGCCTCGCGGCCGGGCGGGCCCCGACGTTCGCGGCGGCGGAGGGATCGCCCTACCTCGCGCAGCCGCTGATCGGCACCGACCGGACGAACGCCGAGGACACCGCCGACGCCAACCACCCGATCTACCGGCACATCGCGGCGCTGAGCGAGCTGCGGCGGGCCGTCCCGGCGCTGCGCGACGGCGCGCACGTTCCGCGGATCACCGACAACTCCCGGGTGTTCGCGTTCAGCCGGGTCGGTGGCACCGAGGCCGATCCGGCCGGCTTCACCGAGCACGTCGTGCTGGCCAATCCGACGACGACCCCGCAGACGGTGACCGTGCCGACTTATACAGGCGGGCTGAGGTTCGTTGGCCGGTTCGGTGCGGATGGCCCGGTCGTGTCAGGCGCCGACCGCACGATCCAGGTGCTCGTGCCGCCGCTCTCGCTCGTCGTGTACCAGGGCGCCGCACCGATCACGGCGCCGGCCGCGGCCCCGACGGTGCAGCTCGACCTGGCCCCGCCGGCCCGATTCCGGCCGCCGTTCGAGAAGAACAGCCACGGCGACGCTCGGGGCGCCTTCGGCGCGTTGGTCGCGTGGGGCGACGAGACGGACTCGCCGGCCCGCGTGCGGTTCTGGATGCGCCCGGTCGGGACGCAGTACTGGACACCGCTCGGTGCGACGGATCGCGCGCCCTACCAGGTGTATCCCTACGTCGATCAGTTCGCTCCGGGTACGCAGCTCGAGGTCAGGGTCGCGATGACCGAGATCGGCCAACTGCCGCCGGACGACGCCGGCGAGGTGCCGGCCCGCCGGACGGCAATGGACACGGTCGTCGTGCCGGCCCACTCGGAGCTGCCGCCGGCGCCGAGCGTCGAGTCGTTCCCGCCGAACTACGCGCTCGTGCACTACTACCGCTCGGACGGCGACTACGACGGCTGGCGAATGCAGGCCGAGGTCGTCGATTCGATCGCCGAGCCCGTCGACGTGCCGTTCACCGCCGAGTCCGGCTACGGCCGCTTCGCCTGGGTGAAGCTGCACAGCGGCGCGCCGCACGTCCGCTACCGGATCGTCCACGACCGGAAGGGCGTCGACGGCGAAGGCGTGCTGGCCACCCGCGACGGGCGCGCGCTGTGGCGCCGAAGCGGCGACGCGACGGTGTACGCCTCGCCGGCCGAGGCGCAGGGCTACGTCACGATCCACCGGACCGGTACGAACCACCAGTACCAGGGATTGCACCTCTTCGGCGGCGTCCACGAATCCGAGCGGACGGTCTGGCCCGACCCGCGACCGTTCACCGGTCGTGATCTCGACGGCGCGGCATACGCCCGGGTACGGATCGATCTCTCCGACGGTCCGGTGCGGTTCTCGGTCATCACCGACTCGGGTGGTCAGGACGGGGGAGACCGGGTCGTGACGGCGGGCGCGGCCGATGCCTGGGTGCGTCCTGGCGACGATCGCGTGTTCTACAGCCAGGCTGAAGCCCGCGACGAGGTCGTGATCCGGCTGAACGTCGCCGACGGCGAGCCCGACGACGTGCGTCTCGTCCAGTGGGGCGGCGAGTTCGACGATCGGCCGATGTCGGCACCGGACGGCCGCGCCCCGACCGGCCACGACGGGTTCGGTCCGTACTGGGTGGTACGGCGGCGAGAAGGCGCGCCCGAGTTCAGCTTCGTCTTCCGGCGCGGCGGCGAGGACCTCACCCCGGTCGAGACGCTGGACCTGGGCCGCACCGGCCACGTCGTGCACCGCATCCTCGGCGCGCCGGAGGTCGACTTCCACGACGTTCCCGTGCCGTTCGCGGTGGTTCCGGACGAGCCCGGGCCGGCGCTGCCACCGCTGACGATCGTGCACGTCTCGTCCGAGTATCCGGGCGTGGGCGCGGGGGCCGGAGGCATGGGCACGATGGTCGTCGGCCTGGCCCACGAGCAGGCCAAGGCCGGCCACATCGTCTGGGTCGTGAGCCGGCAGCCGTTCGGTTCCGATCGCCCGACCGAGGTCGTCGTCGACCAGGTCACGGACGAGGCGGCCGTCAACGTGCTGCTCGTGGCCCTGCCCGACGAGGCGCGGACGAAGGACCAGTTCGAGGCGCACCCCGAGAAGTGGTCCCGCACGACGGGCGCGGCCATGAGCAGCGACGGCCTGGACTGGCTGCTTCGACTCGGCATCGACCCGCAGATCGTGCACATGCACGACTCGCTGGCCACCGAGGGCGGGTTCGCGATCGCGGAGCGGTTCAGCGCGAAGACCGTCTACACCGTGCACGCCCTCGAGTCCGGCCGGTGGGCCGGCTGGATCTACGAGAACCTCGACTCGGACGCGGCCGGCGACGTCACCAAGCGAACGATCACGGGCAACGAGTGGAGTGCGACCCGGCGGGCCCACGCGGTGATCGCCAACTCGAACCGGATGCGCCGGGAGACGAACTGGGTGAACCACGTCAGCAAGCAGAAGATCACCGTGCTGCCCAACTTCACCAGCCCGCAATGGGCCAAGTTCGACCGGAGCCAGGTCGACCGGGCCGCGACGCGTCAATCTCGCGGTATCCCGGTCGATGCCCGACTCATCCTGTACTTCGGCCGGCTGGAGAACGAGAAGGGCGTCCAGGACATCATCGCCGCGCTGCCCGACGTCACTCCGGCGCCCGACGTGCAGACGATCTTCGGCGTGATCGGCGAGGGCACCTACGGGCACGAGCTGCAGCTCCAGGCCTCGGCCCTGACCGACGCCGGTGGCAACTCCATGGCCGACGACGTGCGGTTCTACGGCAAGATCACGCCCGAAGAGGGATTGATCGACTTCGTGGTGTCCGCCGACCTGGTCATCTTCCCGAGTCACTACGAGCCGTACGGCCTGGTGGTCAACGAGGTCGCCGTCACCGGGACCCCGCAGATCACCTCGGATCAGCCGGCGCTCGGGGTCGACGGCGTCAACATGCGCGTCTATCCGGCCGGTGACCGTAAGGCCCTCGCCCACGCGATCAACGATGCGTTCGCGAATCGGAAGGCCACCGAGCGGATGGCCGCGGAGGCCGAGCGGCAGGCCCGATCGTCGATGTACAAGGCCGCCAACGTCGCCGCGCGGACGGTCGACGTCTATTGGTCGGCGTTGCAAGAATCCACTCCGGTCGAGGTCGGCCGGCCGTGGATACCGGGCGGCAACCTGTTCAACGTCGCCCGCGTCCACTACACCCGAGCCGACGGGGACTACTCGCGCGTGCGGCTGATGCCGCTCGGCTTCGGCGAGGCGCCCCGCGAACCGATGATCGACAGCGACGGCGCCTACTGGGAGATCCCGTTCGAACAGCACGCGGACCGGGTGCGCTTCACCGTCCAGGACGACGGCCGGCCGGTCGAGGTGGACGGCGTCGCCGAGCTGACGTTGCCGGTGCGGCCCGGCAAGGCCGGCAACGAGGTGTGGCTCAGCGACGGGTCGGCCGCCATCGAGTGGCCGCCCGGCCTGCGACTGGACGGCGCGGGGCCGGACGGTCCGATCCGGCTGGCCGGCGGGTCGGGGCACCGCGTGCCGACCTCGGTGGGGACGACGCGTGCGGTGCTCACCCAGCGCTGGCGGGCGTTCACCGGCGAGAAGCCGGACGAGGTCCGCATCGTGGCGCTGGCGACCGAGATCGACGCGACCCGACGGGCCCGGCTGGCGGCGCATCACGCGCTCACCGCCGACCTGCGCCGGCTGATCGAGGAGCGCGACCGGTACCAGGAGCGGTTGCGCGATTCGGTGAAGGAAGCCAGGAACTGGCTTCGGCTGCCGCGGGTGGCCGACGAGCGGGCCACCGACAAGGACATGGTCGATTCGGTGGTGCGCGCTCTGGGCACGACCGACCGGGCCCTGATCGTCGCGTGGCATCAGTCCAACCTGGACGAGGCCGAGCTGGCGGTCCGGGCCGAGCGCCGGCGGATTCGCGAGATCCAGGCCAACCTGCCCGCACACCCGGCCTGGTGGGCGCGGTTCAACCCGGGCGCCGAACCGAGCGCGTCCGGCGAGCCGGGCTCGGCGCCGCACGGGCCCGGCGGCGTAACTCGCACCTCGGAACTGCACCACGAGCTGGTCCGGCGGGTCGTGCCGGGCGAATGGTTCTCCGACGCCACGAAATGGGGAAGGACGCTCGACGGGTTCGCGGCCGGTCTCGAACCCGGCCACGAGAGCAACTGTGTCTCCTACGCCATCGCCCACCACCGAGCCCGCCACGGCGAGGCTGTTCCGGCCGAGGCGCGCACGGTCGACGCGTACGACCAGGCCCGGCTGCTCGAGGAGGGCCAGTTCGGCCTGACCGACCCGCGCCTGGACGGGGAGCAGTTCGGTTCGGGTCGGATCGAGGCCGTGACCGGCGCCCGCTGGCAGGAGCCGGCCGGGATGGGTCCGGGACCACTCACTCGGGCTCAGTTCAAGAGCACCCTCGATGCCCTGGAAGCGCACCTGAAGGCGGTCGAGCCGCTGGCCGACGGCAGCCGGCACGCGACGGTTCACCTCGCGCTGATCTACCCGAGCGGCCAGGGCGGGCACGCGATCGTCGTGGAGTACGACCGGGGCGAGAACGTCCCCAAGGGCCAACGCGGCGTGCGGTACTTCAACGTGGACGAGCGCGGCGTCAAGCACGGGCGCAGGGGCCGGCCGACGTTCGTCCGCGGCGGGTTGGCCGCGGTCAATCTGCTGGCCACCGACGGCTACGGCAAGGCCATGCCGATGCCCGGATGGGTACGGGGCCGCGCCAACCAGCTGCCACCCACCGGCGCGTACGCATCGACCCGCGAGTCCCGCGAGCAGTGGGAGCGCGAGCTCGCGGCGCAGTACCCGAAGGGGATCCGGCTTGCCGGCGACCCGGACCCGCCCGCGCGCGGCATCGCGGACGATCACGTCCGGGATGTCGTGCCGACAACGTCGCCGCCGAGCCGTCCCGAGCGGGCGCCCGGTCCGGCGCCGCAGCCGGCCGATCCGACGCTGCTCGCCGCCGGTCGCCACCTGGGGCCCGCCCTGGCCCGGATCGGTGCGCGAGTGCGGTCGACGCACATGGGGCACGGCAACCCGCCGGCCCCGACGGTGTGGGTCGAGGTCGACGGGCGCTCGTCGGCGGTCACGGTTACCAGCGCGCCGGTTCTGGCCGGCCGGACGTTCGAGGTGCGGTCCAGCGGGGCGGCGCACGTGATCCGACTCCGGCCCGGCCTGGGCGAAGCCGCCGCCCCGGTGCTAGCCGAGGCGCTGTCGAGCATTCGCTGGAACGTTCCCGCGCCGGCCGATCTCGATCCGGCCGCGCGGACGATCCGCGACGAGGACGCCGTGGTAGAGCACGAACAGGAGCTGCTGGCCGACGAGCTGGCGCGTGGCGATGCACCGGCACGGATCGTCGAGCGGCTCGAGCAGCGGTTGCGGGGCTGGCAGCTGAGCCGCACCGTCGAGCGGCGCCGGCTCGATGATCGCACGGCCCCCGATCCCGGCCTGGTGCTCGAGCCGGCCGCGAATGCCGCCGAGCACGAGGCCGATCACCAGGCCGCGCTGGCCCGGCTGGCCGAGCTGCTCAGTGCGCGCCCGGCCGACCCGCGCGCCGACCTCGCCGCGGCGGCTGCTCAGTTGCTGCGCGCGCCGATGTTCCGGCACGGCAGCGACGGTGTCAGTCGCGGGCTGCTGCGCGTCGTGGGCAGCGAGCTGTTCGCAACGCCGTTGCTGTTGCCGAGCGCCCTCGACGCCGCACGGGACGATTTCGCCGACTGGTTCGCGCAGCGGCTTCCGGCCGCGCCCCCGACGGCCGAGGCGGGTGCCTTGCTGATCGGCGAGACGGCTCTGGTGGCGGCCACTCGTGCCGCCCACGTGACGATCGCGAGCCGCGACCTGGGCCCACTCGGCGTCGAGTACCAGTTGCTCGGCGACGGTGTGCAGGTGGCGTTGACGGTCAGCGCGGAGCCGCTGCCCGACACGATCCCGTACGCGCTCGGCGCCTTCACCGCCTCGAACGTATATACAGTCCGGCTGAACAGTCGACCGATGTCTTTCATGGTCGAGGACGCCGCCCGCCCGGCGATGACGGAGGTGCTGCGGTCGGCGGGGCTGGCCGCCGATGTGCTCGATCGGCCCGCTGACCCGTCGCTGCGCGACGCGGCCGCGTTGGTGCGTGACGCTGCTCGCGAGGCCGGCGTCCCTGTCCTGCGCGAACGGCGGCACGGCTCGCCCGGCCATCCTGTGCTCAGCCTGGCTGTAGAGGGCCGCAGTCACCTGGACGTGTTGCTGACGAGTGGCCCCCTCTGGCGACCCGGTGCCGTCGCGGTGCAGGGCGATTCGGGCAGTGGCCGCTACACGGTGCGACTCAACGGCGCGCTGACCGATCGCGCCGCCCGGGCCGCCGCGCTGACCGAGGCGCTGACCGAGGTGCTCGAGCACGCGGCCTCCGGGACGGGGGAGTTGCAGTCGATCCTCGGTCGCCGTCCGGTGTTCCAGCCGATGCTGTTCCGGGCCCGCCAGTTCCCGGTTCGGGAACTGCGGCTCGCCTCGCCCGACGAGCTACCGGCCGCCGAGCGGCACCTGGCCGAGGAGCAGTCCGCGGCGGCGAGCGTCGAGTCGGTCGCGTTGCAGGCCGACCTCACCGATGCCTCCGAGCCGGACGATGTCGCGGCGGCGTTCGAGCGGGCGTACCAGCGGCTGGCCGACACCCACGAGGCGCTCGCGATGGAGCGCCGGCACCGCGGGTCGCGCGTCGATGCCGGACCGGTGGCGACCTACGGCGTCATCCCGTCCGATGATCCGGACAGCCCGGCGGCAAGAACCCGCCGCGACGCCGACGAGATCATCCGCCGGCGTTTCGCCGCCCCGCTTGCCGGGCAGCGTCCGGTCGACGAAGTGACCCGGCAGAACCTGGTCGAGCTGCCCGACGGTGAACAGGTCGAGGGCACCCGGCTGATCCTCGGCGGTTCCGCGGCGCCGCGGCTGAGCTTCGTCTCCGCCGCGGCCCCGGCGCAACAACGGCGGATGCACGATGCCGCGATCGGACTCGTCGCCGACCTCTTCCTGCGGTCCGCGGTCGTTGACCCGGCCCGGCTCGTGGCCGACTTCTCCCGGGCCGCCTACCTGCTGTACCAGTCCCTGCCGCCGCAGGGGGCGGCCACCGATGCCGCCCGCGCCTTCCTGGTGGTGGCCGGGGATTTTCTGTTGGCCGAGGCCTTGACCCTGCCGCAGGACGTGGACGTCCAGGCGCAGACCCGACCCCAGCTCGGCACCCGGACGACGCCCGGCTTCGTCGAGTGGCTCGCCGCCCAGCTGCCACCGCCGATCGCTATGCCGGACGGTGGCTGACCCGAACTCGCCAAGCAGCCGGAGCAGCGGAGCTAGGCCGTGGCGGCCCAGTCCTCGCGGGCCTCGTCCAGGTGGATCGCACCGTGGGCGATGAGCACCTGAAGTACAGGCAGGCTGCGGGTCAGCGCGGCCTCGACATCGGGCAACTCGTCACTGGCCTCGGCGAGCACCGCGCACGCGTGCCAGAGGTTGTCGCACAGGTGGCCCCACTGCCACAGCTCGTATCCGAGGGCGTCGACCCGTACGACCGGGACGCCGGCCACCAGGCCGATGCCGAAGTCGCCGGGGCGATCCGGGTCGGCACCCAGGCCGATCAGCAGCGAGCGCAGCCGGCAGGTGCGGGCGAAGCCGATCGCATCCGCCGGGCCGGGCGTGACGTCGATGACGAGGTCCTCGGCCAGCAGGTCGTCCAGGATGACCTCGGGCGCCCGGATGCCGGCGGCCCGCGCGACGGCGTCCACCCCGGCCCGGGTCCACGGCGCCGGGTCGTCGCCGGGGGCGCCGTGCGCAAGCGTCCACCCGGCGAAGTGTTCGTCGTCGAGCCGCAGGACGTGCCAGCCGACGCGCACGAGGTGCCGCTGGGCCTCGGTGTCCGCGTCGATGCCGACGTAGTGGCCGACGGGAAAGAGCATCGCGCTCACGCGGCTCGGTCTGGGACGTCTCGGTCGTCCCGGATCTCTCGGACGCCGGTCGCCGGGCCGAGCCGGACCGGGACGTCCAAGCAAGCGGCGTGCACGCACACCAGGGCGTTCAGCGAATCGAGGAAGCCGTCGAGCAGCCGATCGGGATCGGTGTAGTCGGGATCGGTGCTGCCGGCGCGTCGGGCCACCTCGGCCGCGCTCTCGCAGGTTGCCCACAGAGTGTCGTCCATCGGCGACCACTGCCACAGGTCGTAGACGACGTGTCCGACGCCCAGCACCGGCTGACCGAGGAAGCCGATGCCGAACAAGGACCGGTCCTCGGCGATGGTGCCGAGGCCGAGCATGAGCGGCATGACTCGGTGAGCGCGGGCGAATCCGGTCGCCGCGGCGCGATCGACCTCGACGAGCAGGCCCCGTTCGAGCAGGGTGTCGAGCACGGCCGCCGGGTCGTCGACGCCGGCGGCTGCGTCCAACACGTGTCGCCGGAGCCAGGGCTGCTCGTCGGGCAGCGCCTCCGGGCGGCCGTGCGCCACCGTCCACACGACGAACTCGGCGTCGCTCAGGTCATGGAACGAGACGCCGCGCCGCACCCGGCGGGCGCCGACGCCATGACCGATCGGGAAGATCAGTGGCTCGCGGTCCACCCCGTCACGGTAAGCGGAGCGGGGGCGTGAGCGGACTGCGCTGGCAGCATTAGGCAACGCGCCCGGTCCGGTCGGCGGCGGTGGATAGGCTCGTATCGTGCCCGGTGGCGTCGGAGTCTCGCGATGATCACCCGCGACGAGGCCGATCAGATCGCCGAGAAGTGGGTGGCCGACACCGTGTCGTCCGTACCGCTCACCGCCGCGGTCCGCGAGTTCGACCTCGGGTACGTCGTCTGGGCCCAACCGCCGGCTGATCATCCGCCGCTGTTCGGGGCCGGCCGCGGCATCATCGACCGCGAGACCGGCGAGTTGTCGAGCTGGCCGTCCTTGCCGATCGACCACGTCATCGAGCAGTTCCGCACCCAGCGGGCCGAACGCCCACCCGCACCGCACACCTGGGACCCGGCCGAGCAGGCCCGCCGCGACCTGCGCCGGGTGACCACCCTGGCAACTGTCAGCCGCCTGACCCTGACCGATCAGGTGGTGACGGCGCGCAGCGTCAAGGGCGATCAGCCGCCGAACCTGCACCACCTCGTCCGCTCCTACCTGGACGATCTGCTGCCGGTCGAGTTCCGCGAGCGCGGCTCCGACCGCTGCTCGGAGGCCGCCGTGTTCTCCGATGCGCTGCACGCCGAGGACACCCGCCGAGCGGCGGCCGGCGAGCCGCCGATCACGCTCGAACAGGCGCGGTCCGGTCTGTTCTCCGGCGCCGGCCTGGTCACCTACCGGGTGCGCGAGCCGGGCGATCCGGTGGGTGGTGAGTCGGCGCCGCCGTGCCTGTCGTGCGCGCTGCTGTGCCGCCACTTCGGTTTCCGGCTGCGGCCCCCCGGCGGTGACGCATGACCGATCGCTTCGGCGCCGATGTTGCCGACGTGCTCACGTCCGCCGGGTGGACGCCCGGGCGAGACGTGGACGAGCAGCCGGCCGTGAACTACGTCCGCGGCGAGATCGGCCGCAACGGGGCCCGCGCCGAACCGCACGCCGCGGCGGTCGCGGCCCTGCGCGAGTTCGCCGGGCTGACGATCATGCAGGACGGCCCGGGCATTGATCTACGCCGCCGGCCGTTCGTGATCGATCCGGTACCGGTTGCCGCCAGCACCGAGACACTGGCCGACTTCGGCGCCGTGCTGGGCCACCCGCTGTTCCCGATCGGGATGGAAGGCGATCACGACTCGATCGTCGCGATCGCCGAGACCGGGCACGTCTTCGCGCTCGACCACACGGGGGAGTGGCACCTCGGCAACTCGATCGACGACGCGCTCACCACGCTGATCACCGGCACCCAGCCGCCGCGGGTCAACGACCAGGGTCGCTGGTAGCAGCCCGTACCGTGCGCCCGCGGGCGAAGTCTGCCGGAACGATCAGGTCGTCGGGGCTGAGCTCGTGGATCGACGCGCGGCCGAGCCCGACGAGCGTCTCGTCGATGCCGCTGCGCAGGATCTCCAGGACGTTCTGGACGCCGGCCGGCCCGTTGGCGGCCAGGCCCCAGAGGTAGGCGCGTCCGATGAGGACGGCCCGCGCGCCGAGGGCGAGCGCCTTGACGACGTCGCTGCCGCGGCGGATCCCGCCGTCGAGCAGGACCTCGATGCGGTCACCGACAGCATCGACGACGGCGGGCAGGGCCCGGATCGCCGCCGGTGTTCCGTCGAGGTTGTTGCCTCCGTGGTTGGAGACCGAGATCGCGTCGGCGCCGATGTCCACGGCGTGCCGGGCGTCGTCGGGATGCATGACGCCTTTGACGACGAACCGCCCGCCCCACTGCTCGCGCAGCCAGGCGACGTCCGACCAGCTGGGCAGCGGTGCCTGCATCCACTCGCCGTAGGCGCCGAAGAACGTCGGCGACTTCTCGCCGGGCCGGGCGAGATCCAGTCCAGCGTCACGATCAGCCCTTCGGCGCCGGCCGTCTTGGCCCGGTCGACGAGCTGGGACATGCGCTCGCGGCCCATCCAGTAGGCCTGGAAGAACACCGGTGCCCCGGCCGGCACGACATCCTCGATCGCTTTGCTCGCGAACGAGCTCAGCCCCAGGGCCGTGCCCGCGGCGGCCGCGGCGCGGGCGACGGCGATCTCGCCGTCGGGATGAACCGCTTGCACGCCGGTGGGCGAGATGATCACCGGCAACGCGATCTGCTGACCGAGCACGGTTGTCGCGAGGTCACGCGAACCCGGCAGGCCGGTCCCGGGAAGCCCGGCGGCGACGCGCGGAATGAACCCGAGCTCGCTGAACGCGGCTTCGTTGTCCTGCAACGTGATTCCCCGTTCCGCGCCGGCGAGCAGCGCGGCGTAGACCGACCGGGGAACCCGCTTCTTGGCCCGCCGCTGCGCCTCGGCGAGCGATTCGAACCACTGCCTGGTGCTAGCCATCGGTCTGCCTCACGTGACGAGTGCGCCTGCGCATACCACCGAGTGTCGTGTCGTAGCGGTCGCGCTCGCATCGGCCCATCGGACAGCCCGACCGGCTGGCGTGCAGCTTGAGCGGTAGGTCAGGCGTCTCCTCCGGCCGCGCGAGCGCGGCGCAGCGATACGAACAGGGCGGCGGCGCCGAGGACGACGCCGATGATGCCGAGCACGATCCCGGTGGTGACCGCGCCCTTGCTGGCGCCATTGGTCGACGACGCGACCGGTGTCGCGGTCACGGACGGTGCCGCCGCGGTCGAGGACGGCGCGGATGGGCTGGCTGCGGCGGGAGCGGCCGCGGCCAGCTTCAGGGTGGGGGCAGGGTGCTCGGGTTGGGCGGCGCTGCCTTGGGCGGGCTCTTCGATCCAGGCGACCTGCTGGCCGTCGCTGTAGGTCTGGATGGCCTTGAACGTCAAGGTGGCCACGCCGTCGGGCAACTTGCCGCCGATGATGGTGAACTCGCCGAAGAACCCGGGCTTGATCTCGGCGCCGGCGGCGGCCTTCCAGTCGACCTCGGACACGACCTGGGTGATCGCGCCGTCGTCGGTCGGGATCGGTTTGGCCAGCTCGGACTGGGTGATCGTTGCGGTCCAACCTGGCTGCGGCGCCACCAGGACGCCGGCGATCGGAGTGTCGGTCGGCAGTCGCAGTTTCAGCCCGACGGTGGTGGCAGTGTCGCTCTCGTCCGGTACGCGGAACACGATCGTGGCATCGCTGTCGCCGGGGGCGACGCCGGGCGCGGTCACCGTGACGTGCGCGGAGGCACCGGCAGCCGCCCAGGCGCCGACGATGCCGAGGCCCGCCACGAGCCCACCGATCCTGGCCAACCGACTGGTGTTCATGGCTCTCCTGCCTCACCCGCCCCCCGGCGGTGATTGCGCGGCAGCATCGCATGCCTGCGCCGGGCTCTCGCGCTGCATGACAGAGGTGTCATAAACCGGCTCGGGTGGTCCGATCGGCGCTATTCTGCTGGGAATTTGGCTGTCTGCGGACTTCGCGGCTGGCTCCATCGGGGGGATGGACCATGGTCGGTGTCGTCGCCCGCCGGCGTGGGCTCATGGTGCTGGCGGCGTTGTTCGGTGTGGGGTCGGCGATGCTGCTCGCCGCGCCGGCTGCATCTGCACACGCGGTGCTCGCATCGAGCTCCCCCAATGCCGGCGAGCTGATCCCCAGCGACGCTGTGATCAGTCGCGTCGAACTGCGGTTCGACGAGCCGATCGAGGTGTCCCTCGGGGCGGTACAGGTTGTCGCGCCCAGCGGCACCCGGGTCGATACCGGCCGGGTCAGCCATGTCGACGGTGCCGGCGCGCGAGTCGCTGTCGCGGTGCGCGGCCACCTGAGCAACGGCAGCTACCTCGTCGTGTGGCGGGTCGTGTCGGCCGACTCGCATCCGGTACATGGATCGTTCACGTTCTCGATCGGCCAGGCCGGGCCGGTCGCGGCCGCACCGTCGGTCGGAGCCGGCACATCGCTCGGGTTCGCTCTCGGCGTCACTCGCTTCGCCGGCTATGCCGGTTTGCTGCTTGTGGTCGGCGTGATCGCCTTCCTTCTCCTGTGTCAGCCCTCGGCCTGGGTCGAGCCGCGGATGCGCCGGTTACTGGCGGCCGGTCTCGGCGTCACGGGCGCGGCGACCGTGCTGAACTTCGGAGCGCAGGCGGCCTTCGACGTGGGCGGCGGCTGGTCGCGACTCGGCGACCCGGGCCCGTTGCGCGCGCTAGCCGACACCCGCCTTGGGCACGCCCATCTGGTGCGGCTACTAGTGGTGCTGGCGATCTGGGCGACGCTCAGCCGGACCCGCCGGATCTCTGCCCTGCCGGCCGTGCTGGTGACGGCGGGGCTGGTGACCGTGCTGGGCACGGTGGCCGTGGAAGGGCACAGCGGCCAGTCGGCCCTGTCGGTCGGCCTGGATATGGCGCACCTGGCTGCGGCCGGGACGTGGATCGGCGGGCTCGTCGTGCTGTGCACGGTCGCGTTGCCGGCGCATCGACGCGCTCGGCCGGAGGCGCGGGTGTTGGTGGCGGCCGGGTCGGTGACCACGTCCACGACGATGCACGTACTCGAACCTCCGCCTGAACCGAGCCTGTCCTGGGATCCGGTGCGCAGGTTCTCCACGGTGGCATTGTGCAGCGTGGCTGTACTTGTGACCACCGGCGTGGTCCAGGCGCTGCGGCAGGTCCCAGAGTGGGGCGCGCTGACCGGGACGACCTACGGGCGGTTGCTGCTGCTCAAGGTCGGGTTGGTCGCGCTCGTGCTCATGCTGGCGGCGGTGTCGCGGACGGTGCTGCACACCCGTCGACGCGATGACCGGTACCGGGCCACCACGCTGGCCCGGTCGGTGGCGGGCGAAACCGCGCTCCTGGTCGTCGTGTTGGCGGTGGCCTCTGCGCTCGTCGCGACCACGCCGGCCCGCGCGTCGTACCGGCCGGTGCAAGAGCGGACGATCACCGCCGGCCCCGTCACCGTCGAACTGACTGCGGTACCGGCCGGACCTCGCACCGTCGACGTCCACCTCTACACGTACGGCCCGAACGGCCTGCCGGCGGACGTCACCAGCATCCGAGCCGAAGCCGCGCCGACCAACCATTCGCTCAACCCGGTGTCGATCCCGCTGCTGCACGCCGGCACCGGCCACTTCCTCACCAACCACCTGCTGTTACCCCGCGCCGGCACCTGGACGCTGACGCTGATCGTCAAAACCGGGGAATTCGACGCCTACACCGCCACCGCCGCCCTGAAGATCCGGTAGGAGTTCCGATGACGCTGCACCGCATCGCCGCCGCCGCACTGCTCAGCGTCGCCGCACTCGGGCTGGGGACGCCTACCGCGTGGGCGCACGGTGCCGGGGGAAAGCCGATCCCCGACTCCGCGCACTACCTCAGCCAGATCACCGGCATCGACCCTCCCACCCCAGGACTCAGCGCCACGATCGACCCGCGGGGGGAATGGATCGAAGTCACCAACACCACCGGCAAGGCACTGACCGTCCTCGGCTACGCCCACGAGCCGTACTTGCAGATCACGGCATCCGGGGTGGCGGAAAACCAGTACTCGCCCACCCTGCAGCTCAACCAGAGCCTGTTCGCCGACCTCAGCCAACTCGGCGCCAGCACCCTGCCCCCGCTGTGGCGCCAGACGAGCGCCGGCCACGTAGTGCGCTGGCACGACCACCGCATCCACTGGATGAGTGCCGAGCGACCTCCGGCCGTCAAGTCCCAACCCAAGGTCGGCCGCGTCGTCGGCCCCTGGACCATCCACATGATCCTCGGCAGCCAGCCTGTAGATATAGTCGGCACGCTGTCCTGGCTGCCGGTCAAACCCAGCACGAACTGGTTCGCCATCTGGATACTCATCGGCGACTTTCTCGGCTTCGCCGTCGCGGCCGGCATCGGCGCCTGGTTCCTACGCCGACATCGCACACGCAACCCAGACCCCTATGCCGGCGGCCCCGACCTCGCCAGCTATCGCGAAAGGCTGCCCCAGAAGCTCCGTCCCTAACGTCCTACGGAGTGCGGCGGGCGTCCGGCCTGCGGCGCACCGTGGAAACTATTGCGTGGACGGATACGACGACCACCGCATAGCCGATCAGGCCCACCGCGATGCCGACGCCGCTGTTGGCGTGCACGCCGATCAGCACCACGGCCAGCCCGGTCAGGAGCAGGCTCAGGTCGGCCAGCAATTGCCCGCCGAGAGGCCACCAGTGGCGCGGTCGCGCCGCGCGGAGCGACGAGGCGAGTCGGGGACTGTCCAGGCTGAGGGTGTGTTCGATCTCGTTCAGCACATGCTGTTCGTCCTCAGATAGCGGCATCACACTGCTCCTGCCCGGTGCACCTGTCCATCGAGTGTCAGTCGCGCCGGGCGGCGCTCGCATCCGCCCACAGGACAGTTCGAACCGAACGGCGCGCGGGCTGGTCCCACGGGCCGATGCGAGCCGCTCACGCAGGCGTCACCGTCGCAAGTAAGACATCCGCGGACCTCGCCTGCGGCTGCTCCCCGTCCCGAAGGAGGACAACACCCGTGTCCGACCACAACTCCAGCCCTCGCGCGGTAGCCGAGCCGGCCATCGACATCGCTGACCTCTACGTCTTCCCCAGCCCGACCCAGCCGGGCCGGCTGGTGCTCGTCATGACCGTCTTCCCCAACGCCCGGCCGGGCGCGCTCTTCTCGGACGCGGCCAGTTACCGGTTCCGCATCCGGCCGGTGAGCGGGCCAGCCGGCGGTCGCGGCTCGCAGTTCGAGGTCGGCCCGGACGAGTACGACGTCACCTGCACGTTCACGGCCCCGGTGACGACCGACGCCGCCGGGAACGCCGGGCAGGAGGGCACGTGCACGCTGCCGAACGGCACCACGGTCCAGTTCCGGGTGAACGACGAGCAGATCGCCGAGGCGCCCGGCGCGCGGGTCTTCGCCGGGTTGCGAATGGATCCGCTCTTCCTCGACGGCACCTGTGACGTCCGAACGCTGGCGACCCGACGCCTCGCCTTCCAGGAGAACGGCATCAACACGGCCGACGGGTGGAACATTCTGAGCATCGTGGTCGAGCTCGACGTCGCCGCGATGCTCGGGGAGGCGCCGGGAACGCTGTTCGCCGTGGCGGGGGAGACGATCACGACCGGCCCGTTCCCGATACGTCTGGAGCGGTTCGGCCGGGTCTTCGTGAAGAACCAGCTGCTCGGCGAGTACGGCGTCGATCCGGTCAACCGCGACCTGGACCTCAGGGAGCTCTACAACGAGGAGGACCCGTTCCAGTTGGCGCCGGACTACCTCGGTGCCTACCGGGCCCGGCTGAACGCCAACCTGGCCGTCCTGGACGGCATCGACGGAAAGATCGACTGGCCGCTGCCGCCGGACGGGACCCATCCGCTGACCGAGCTGTTCCTCGGCGACTACCAGGTCGTCGACGTCGCCAAGCCCTACAGCGAGGACAGCTACCTCGAGATCGAGCGGTCGCTGCTGCAGGGCCGGGAACACACGACCTGCGGCGGACGATCACTCAACGACGACGCGGCCGACTCGAGCCTCACGTTCGTCGTCACCGGCGGAAACGGCCCGCGCATCAGCGACGGTGTCGACCAGGCGACCGTGCGAGCGTCGGACCGCTTCCCCTACCTGGCCGCCCCGAATCTCGACGCGGCCGCAATGGGCCGGGCCCTGGTCCCGTCCAAGCTCGCCGACCAACTCGCCTTCCTCGAAGCGGCCTTCGCCGCGGCGACCGCCGGCCGGAGGTGAGCCCGAGATGACCTTCACGCGCTTCACCCTCGACCGCTCGACCCCGTCCCTATGGCGAGTGACCTTCGACCACCCACCGATCAACCTGATCGACCCCGTCCTGATCGGCGAACTCGGCGAGCTCCTCGCCGACGTCGAACGCAACGAAGAGCCGGCCGTCGTCGTGTTCGACAGCGCCGACCCGGACTACTTCCTGGCGCACTACGACGTCGCCGCCGATCCCGGCCTTGTCGACTCACTGCCGGCCGGTCCCACCGGCTTCCACCCGTGGGTCGACATCCTGGTCCGGATGAGCCGGCTGCCCGCGGTCACGATCTCGGCGATCCGGGGCCGAGCCCGCGGCGCCGGCAGCGAGTTCGTGCTCGCCACCGACATCCGGTTCGCCAGCCGCGAGCGCGCCGTGCTCGGTCAATTCGAGGTCGGCTTCGGTGCTGTTCCCGGAGGCGGTCCGGCGTCTCGGCTGCCCGGTCTGGTCGGCCGGGGCCGGACGCTCGAGATCCTGCTCGGGGGCGAGGACTTCAGCGGCGACCTCGCCGAGCGATACGGATACGTCAACCGCGCGCTTCCCGACGACGAGTTCGAAGACTTCGTCACCCGTTTCGCGCCGGGTCTCGACGTTCGACCGGCCGGCCCTGGCGGACATCAGGCACTTCGTCGACGCTGTCTCCCTGCCGGCCGATGAAGAGTTTCCCCCGCAGATGGAGGCATTCTGGAAAGGGGTGGCGCGCCCGACGCTCCAGGCGCGGGTCGGCCGAGCGTTCGAGGACGGCCTGCAACAACGCTCCGACGTCGAACTGCACCTCGGTGAGTACGTCGGGCGGCTGTCGACGGAGGACCGGTGACCACGGCGGGCGTCATCGCCGTCGGGAACCTCGAAGCGCAGATCGACGGCCACGTCGCGTCAGCGCGGGAGAGGCCGGGGAGCGTCGACGACCGCGCCGAACTGGTCGAGTTGATCGCCTTGCGCGGCCACGTGCTGGGCCGCATCACTGACGTCGAGCAGGCGGCGACGATGGCGGACGAGCTCGTCGACGAAGCGCCGACCCAGGCCCGGTCCTTCGTGACGCGCGCCCGGATGAGGGGCGTCTTCCACCGATTCGCATCGGCCCTGACCGACCTCGACTCCGCGGCGACCCGGGGCGGTGACGGCGTCGAGCTCGATGCCGAGCGCGCCGCGATCTATCAGGCGCTCGGCCGCTACGACGAGGCCCTCGCAATCCGTCGCCGCGCGGTTGATGCTCGGGCGGACTTCAGCGCGCTGGCCGGCCTCGCCGGGCTCCACGGCGAGCGCGGCGACCTGGATGAGTCAGAGCACTGGTTCACTGCAGCGACCCGTCGCTACCGCGGCACCTCGCCGTTCCCGTTGGCGACGTTGGAGTTCCAACGCGGGCAGCTGTGGCTGGAGCACGACGATCTGCACCGGGCCCGCGCCTGGTGCGACGCGGCCGTGCGCCGGCTTCCGGCCTACGTGCCCGCGCAGGGCCACCTCGCCGAGATCGAGGCCGCCATGGGCGAGACGGCGGCGGCCATCGCCCGCCTCCGGCCGCTGGCGCTCGCGTCCGACGATCCTGATTACGCGACGCAGCTCGCCCGCATCCTGGCCGGCGCAGGCCACGTCGTGGAGGCGCGGGCGTGGCGGAGCAAGGCGGCGGCGCGGTATGACGAGTTGCTCGCGCGTCATCAGGACGCGTTCGTCGATCACGCCGCCGAATTCTGGCTCACCGTCGGCGGTGATCCCAAGCGGGCGCTCCGGCTCGCGCGGCACAATCTGTCGCTGCGGCACACCCCGCGGGCTCGCGCGCTGGTGCGCCGCTCGCGCGGCTGCGCACCGCGCTAGGACCATCCTGAACAAAGCGGTTCAGGTGAACGGCTTGGCGTGTGGCGACGCGCCGGGTGTCTCAATGGGCGGTCTGGCCGCGAGTCACAACATTGGTTGGACGACGAGCTTGCCCGGCGTGTCGTGGTCGAGTGTGA
>DASXYL010000065.1:0-157948 GCA_036502575.1 Jatrophihabitantaceae bacterium
GCCAGCGGTGCCGACCGGGAACGCAAGCCGTCTATGAGCCAGCCCGGGCAGGGCGACAGGTATGGCGAGAGCGATCCCGATCGACACCTCGAAGACCAGGGCTGCAGACCCCGATCTCCTGGCCGTGATTCAACAAGTTGGGGATGGAGACCACCACCCGGCTCACACCTAAGTGCCGATACGTTTCCAGGGTCCGCTCGTCGGGGAGCCGAGCAGCGAATTTCTCGGCTGTGACTCTCCCCCAGGAGGTGCCCGGGTGCGCGATGCTGATCTCCACGTCCCCCGGGGGTCTCTCAGCTTGCTCCAACGCGGTGCGCAGGCGGGCGAAGTCTGTCTCGATGTCTTCACCTAGCAACGCACGGTTCGGGAACCATCCGTCCGCAAAGCTGGCGACTGCGCGGAAATTTTTCTCGCTGGAGGAACATCCCAGGTGAATGCGCGGCCCGGGTCGTTGCACCGGCGATGGCAGCGACCAGCTCTCCGAGAATCGGACGAACTCGCCGTCGAAACCAGCATGATCGGAGGACCAAAGTGCCCGGAGGGCCGCCACCTTCTCCTTCAGCACGGCGCGTCGCTTGCCGGGGTCTATCCCGTTGTTGATCATCTCTAGGCGGTTCCAGCCGTATCCGACACCTACTTCGACACGGCCGCCGGACAGTTGATCTACCGTGGCGATTAGTTTCGAGAGCACTAGTGGGTTGTGTTCGGCGACGAGGCAGACGAGCGTGCCCAGTCGGATTCGGCGGGTGAGCGCAGCCGTCGCGGCCAGAATCGCCCAGGGATCGGGAAAGCGTCGGTACCGGTCCGGGATCGATCCGTCCTCGGTATAGGCGTGAGTGGTGGCGAGCGGCAGATGAGTGTGCTCTCCCAGCCACATTGAGTCGAAGCCTCGTGACTCGATTCCCTCGACGATGCGCGGCAAGCTGTCGCACAAGTTCTCCACGTCGGTGAATGGAACCGAACATCCGAACTCCATTTGAAGTCTCCCTCGGTAGAGCCGGTCAGCGGGCAAGGAGCCACGTCGCAATTAATCTGATCATCTATGTGCTTCGACGCCGAGTCAACACTCCCCATTCTGTGCGATTCGGCGACGACGACGCAGGCCGCGCACTGGGCGGGGCGATAGAGGCGTGGCCTCGTACACGTCCAGCGCGGACCCGTGGCGCAACTAACAGCGACGTCGCGACCATCGACGTCACTGGGATTTATATGATAAGACTTCTACGGGAGGTGTGACTCACGCCATGTACGACCACCGAAGGCGATGCGCCGTAGCGGGCATCGGCTCTACCGACTTCAGCCGCGCGTCCGGCAGGTCCGTGCTGACGCTCGCGGTGCAGGCCAGCCAGGCAGCCATCGCGGACGCGGGGCTGACTGCAGCGGACATCGATGGCATCGTCCGCTCCGACCAGGACGTCGTGAATCACAATGCCCTCGCGCATGCACTGGGCGTCAAGAACCTGACGTATTGGGGAGCCAGCGGTCACGGCGGCGCGGCGCCAGCGGGCATGATCGCCCAGGCTGTGGCCGCCGTATGCTCGGGCCAGGCGACCAACGTCCTGGCGTTCCGGTCATTGAACGGTCGCAGCGGGATGCGTTTCGGCGTCGGCCGCGCCCCAGACAGTGGAACGGTCGGCGGCAACGGCACATACGACGAGTTTTTCACGCCCTACGGCTTGGTCACTCCTGGGCAGATGTGGGCGCTGATCGCGCAACGCCACATGCTGGAGTTCGGTACGACCAGCGAGCAGCTGGGCGCGATCGCGACTACGGTGCGGCGCCGCGCGAACTCCAATCCGGCTGCGCAGATGTTCGATCGGCAGCTCACGATGGAGCAGTATCTTGCGGCTGAGGTGATCGCGAGTCCGTTGCGGTTGTTTGACTATTGCCTGGAGACAGACGGCGCGTGTGCAGTCGTGGTGACGTCGGCGGAGCGTGCCGGCGATCTGGCCAAGGCCCCGGTCCTGATCACCGCGGTTGCTCAGGGAACCGGCCCCGGACCGCAGGCGGGCATCGCGTATCCGAGTCTGCTGCGGGCTGACCTGACGACGCAGCCGTCCGCCTTCGTTGCTCAGGAGCTCTACCGTCGGGCTGGTCTCGGTCCGGGCGACATTGACGTCGCCCAGATCTATGACTGCTTCACCATCACCCTGCTTGTCCAGCTCGAGGACTATGGCTTCTGCAAGAAGGGTGAAGGAGGGCCCTATGCGGCCAGCGGTGCGTTGGACCTGGATGGCGAGCTGCCGGTGAACACGTCCGGCGGAAACCTCTCAGAGGGTTATATCCACGGCATGTCCCACATCGTGGAGGGTGTGCGTCAGATCCGCGGCAACTCCACCTCCCAGGTGGCCGACGCTGAGGTCTGCCTGGTGACATCGGGAATTCCAGTGGTCTCCGGCGCGATGATCCTGCAGAAGGCGGAGTAGATGGACGTCGACAGGCCCATACCGGTGGCGAACGACCCGGATACCGGCGGCTTCTTCGCAGCTGCTCAGGAAGGGCGCCTCGTGGTCCGCAGGTGCGGCGACTGCGGTGCTGACGTGCACCTTCCCGCAGCGGCGTGCAGTCGCTGCGGGAGTTGGAACACGTTGTGGGTCGAGGTCCCGACGCGGGGACAGGTGTACTCGTGGACCGTGGTGGAGAGACAGTTTCGGGCCGCTTTTCCTGTGCCGTACACCCTGGTCATCGTGGAGCTTGAATCTGCCCCCGGCGTGCGGCTTGTCGGACACCTGTCCGGGCGGCCCAGCCTCAGTCTTGGCACGCCGCTTGTCGCCGACTTCGAGCATCGCGGTGAGTCCGCTCTACCGCGTTGGCGCGTCGCCGACGCGCCGAGTGATCAATCAACGTAGTCCGGACCGTCGCCTGGCTCGAGGTGTCCGACGTCCATCCATAATTGAAGGAACGATGTATGTCGCAGTCGGATCCCAACAACAGGTTCTACGACCCGGACGCGCAGACCATGCCGCGGGACGAGCTTGAGCGGTTGCAGTGGAAGCGGCTCAACGAGGCGGTCCAGCGGGCATACACCGAGACGGGCTTCTTCAGCAGCCGGTTCGATGCCGCCGGCGTGAGCCCGAGCGACCTGACGTCGCTTGCGGACATCCGCATCCTTCCGACCTTCCAGAAGCAAGACCTCCGAGGCAGCGAGGCCGCGTACCCGCCAGTCGGCGACTACCGTGCTGTTGGGCTGAACGGATCGGTCCGGCTGGCGACCTCGACGGGCACGACTGGCCGGCCGACGATCACCATCTGGAACCAGCACGATCTGGATATCGACTATGAGCTTGCCGCGCGTCGCTATTGGCGAGATGGCGTCCGTCCCGGCCAGGTGATCGTCAATGCCCACCCCGGCTACCTCAACGGCGGGCAGTCCATGGTGGCCGGAGCAGCCGAGCGACTCGGCTGCCTTCCAATCTCGATCGGCCCCCCGATCGACGACGAGCAGGTCGAACGTGCACTGCGGACGATCGAAAACGTTCCGATCGACCATTGGCACACCCTGCCGGCCGGAGCAGCCCGCATCCGTGAGGTTGCGCAGCGAATCGGGTGGACGGGGCACCTACCTGACGAGGGCGCGATCACCCCCATGCGTCAGTACTCCGCGATCAGCGCGGGCATCGAATGCATCGGCACTCTCGGCGGTTCCTGCGATCCTGCCTCGTATCGTGGTGCGCATCTGGCCGAGGACTATGCCATCGTCGAGGCAGTTGACGACGCCGGTGCTCCGGTTCCCGACGGTTCACGTGGCCGATTCATCTGCACGTCGCTCGGTCGCCTGAATCCGATGATTCGCTTTGATCTGGAGGAGATCATCCGCATCGACAGCTCACCGTGCGAGTGCGGTGAAACCCACCGGCGAGCCTTCTGGGAGGGCCGGCAGAAGGATCTGCTGACGGTGCAGGGCACGTGGGTGCTTCCGATCGACGTGTGGTTCGAGCTCGAGCCCGGCCAGGAGTTCGTCCTCGTCCGCAGTGCCACGGAACAGGATCGCCTCGAGGTTCGCGTGGAAGGCCCCGTACCTGGTGACCTGGCTGAACGTCTCCTCGCGCGGCTCGGTGTGCCGGTCGATGTATCCATCGTGGAGCCGGGGACGCTGGCCCGCTCGGCTTACAAGGCCGAGCGCGTCGTTACTGAGCTCGCGCAATGAGCGCCTCAACCCCGGGCGGCCCGCAGATCGCCGGACACGACTCTCGCGCGGATATGACACTCGGTAACGTGCTGGCCGAGCACAGGCGGTCCCGTCCGCACGAACTGGCGGCCGTCGACGGCCCGGTCCGGCTGACGTACTCCGAACTCGCCGCGCGGGTCGATCTGCTCGCCTCGGCGCTGCTGCAGGCCGGCGTGGGACCGGGTGGACGTGTCCTGTGGTTGGGGCAGAACTCCTACCGTCTGCTGGAGCTCATCTTGGCCGTCGGCGAAGTGGGTGCGACTGTGTGCCCGGTGAACTGGCGGCAATCGCCGGCCGAGATCGAGTTCGTCTTCGATGATCTGCGGCCTGCGGTCGTGGTGTGGGAGGCAGCCACGTTCGCCGATGTCGTCGAGCGCTTGGCTTCGCGGTGCGATACCGCGTTTCTGGAGGCCACGGACAGATCCGGGGACTCGAGTTGCGAGTCGGCGATCGCCGCAGCCCCGCCGCTTGAGCGCACGCAAGCGGACGGTGCGTTGACGCAGGTGATCATGTACACCGCTGCCCATGACGGCCGACCGAACGGGGCAATGCTGACACAGCAGGGGCTCGTGGCCAGTTCGTTCATGCATGCCGCGGTGAATTCGCTGTTCGAGGAGCGGCCGGTGTTCCTGGCAGCGTCGCCGATGTTCCACATCGCCACGTTGCTCGGTGTCCTGTCCACCTTCCTCGTCGGAGGGACCAATGTGTTCCTTCCTCGCGTCACCGCCAAGGAGGCGTGTGATCTCATCGAGTCGGAACGGTGCACGTGGGCCTACTTGACAGGTCCGTCGATCTCCGAGGTCGCGGAGTTCGCCACGAGGCCCGGGCGCGACCTGTCGTGCTTGCGGGTGCCCGAGGCCTATGTGAAGACCGATTCACGCTGGGCCGGGTTGGGACGCACGGCCACGTCTCCGTGGGCACATGCCACGGGAGCCTTTGGACAGACCGAGACCACCGGCGTCATCTCCTACGCTGCGCTCGCGCACGGCGCGCGAGGCGCCGCCGGCAGGCCGTCACCCTGGTTCCAGGTGAGAGTCGTCGACCCTGACGGGGCCGAGGTGGACAACGGGCAGGTCGGTGAGATCACGGCGCGGGGCATCGCGATCGGCCCCGGCTACTGGAACCGCCCGGACTTGAACCAGCGCCGCCTGCGCGACGGCTGGTGGCACACCGGGGACCTGGGCCGCAGAGAGCCTGACGGATCGCTGAGCTTTGTCGGGCCGATGACCCGCATGATCAAGTCGGGCAAGGAGAACATCTACCCGATCGAGGTCGAGCGATGCCTGCTCGATCATCCCGCCATCACGGACGCCGCCGCCGTCGGCGTTCCGGACCCCGTGTGGGAGCAGTCGGTTCTCGCTGTCGTGGTCACGGCCGACGGTGTGGAGCTCACCGCCGAGGAGGTCATCGCCCACTGCAGGGCACGCATCGCGTCCTACAAGAAGCCCCGCCATGTCCGGTTCGTAACCGAGCTGCCCCGCATCGGGACTCGGCTGGACCGCGACGAGCTCGACAAGCAGCACGGCGGCGGCGGCTACCCGGGCGTCGGACGCTGACGGGCGGCCACGGCCCGCCGCACCTCCTCCTGGGCAGGAGCCCACAACAGTTGGCGCGACGTCAGGAACGCTACGCGGTCAAGGGCCGCGAGCCTCGCGGCAGTCGCGACGGCGCGTTCCTCAAGCTCCCCCGCAAGACAGATGTCATCGACGTAGCCCATCGCCTGCGCCTCCGGGATCGACAGCGCGCGGCCTTCGAGCAGGGAGGTGACGAACTGGCCACCGGACAGTCGCGTCCGCGCGACCGCGACGGCGAGCGGGAACAAGGGAACTCCAGCGGCAACCTCCGTCAGGCCGACTCTTGCCGGACCCGTGGCGGCCAGACGGTAGTCGCAGCACAGCAGCAGCAACGCGCCGGCGGCGACGGCATGCCCTGTACACGCAGCAACGGTCGGGACGGGCAAGGTCAGCAGTTCCTCGTACAGGCTGGTGACGCTGTGCAGCAGCGCCCGCACCTTGTCGCGGTCCTCCCCCAGGATCACCCTGCGGTCCAGCCCGGCGCACAGGTACCCCGGGCGTCCGGTGAGCACGATGGCCATCGAGCTGGTTGCGGCGGTCGACAACGCCTGCCGGAGGTCTTGGACGCTGTCGTCAGTGAACGCGTTCACGCGACCGTCGTCCATTCTGACGACTCCGACGTCGCCGACCACTTCTACTGTGATCGCATCGGTAGCCATTCTTCCCACCTATCAATTGAGGATTGCCGTCGCGAAGGGCGCGGCTCGTGAGGGGACGATCGAAAATGTCCGAGCACCCAGCCACGGTCTTCACTCATGGCGTCGGTGACTCCGAGGCGCGCTGGGAACGCCTTCTTCCCCTGTTGCGGCATCCCGGGACAAAGCGGACCTGGAATCTGCCCGGGCATCCGGCAGCGGCGCACGGACACTTCGACCTGCAGCCGTTGACCCGCACAGATGCGGTGAAGGCACTTCGCGATGTCGTAAAGCGCTGCGCAGATGAGGTGATTCTCGTCGGGCATTCTTTTGGCGGATATTTGTCGCTGGCATTCGCGCTGGACAGCCCTGAGGTCGTCCGCGGGATTGTTCTGATCTCCTCCGGCCCAGGCTTTCGGGACCCGGATGCGCGCGCAGGATGGAACAGGTACATGGACCGGGTGATCCGCAGCAACAACCTGCCGCCCGCAGTGGCGGGCATGGCCCACCAGGACGATTCCTTCGTGATCGACAACGTGGCAAAGTTGCGGCCGCCGCTGCTGCACATTGTGGGCGAGCGTGACCGCCGCTACCAAGCCGGAGCACAGTACCTGCTCAAGAAGGTCCCCGGCAGCGAACTCATCGTCGTCCCGGACGCTGGGCACCATCCACAGCTGGACCAGCCGAATCGTGTTGCCGACGCGATCGACACCTTTGCCGAGCGATTCCGGTGAGGGATGTGAGCAGCTCGGCCACTCATCGTCGCGGCAACCCCAGGACGCGCTCCGCGACGACATTGCGCAGCACTGTTGTCGTACCACCCTGGATTGTGTAGGCGGGGGCATAGAGCCACGCGCGGCTCAACCTAGCGGTGGTAAGGGTGTCCGAGCCGAACACGGTCGCTGCGAAGTCGGCGACCTCTTGCTCGAGTTCAGTACAGAAGATCTTAGTGACGGCGGAGTATCCCGCCGGTGCCTGGCCGAGCACGTTCCGCAGCACCATGTCGCGGCCTATCGCATAGCGGCACTCCAGGAGGCCTATCGTCTGGCGGATGCGCGGATCGGTCATGTCCGCTCGCGTGAGCGCCGCCTCGTACAGTGCACGGTTGCTGACCAGACGGTCGATCCCACCGCGTTCGAATTCCAGTTGCCGCATCGTCTGCCGGAACGCCGCGTCCGGTGAGCCGACCATGGCGCTGTCGGGAATCCTGACCTGGTCGAGATAGATCTCGCAAAAGTGCTCACTTCCCGTGGCGTCCTTGATCGGACGTACGTCCACGCCGGACAAGCGCATGTCCAGCACGAACTCCGACAGTCCGTCGTGCGACGGTGCTGCTCCTTCCGTGCGGCAGATCAGGTAGCACCAGTCGGCGTTCATGGCGCCGCTGGTCCAGATCTTCTGTCCCGAGATGACGTAGTGACCGTCAACGTGGTCGGCCCGTGTTCGGATGCTGGACAGGTCGGACCCAGCATCGGGCTCGCTCATGCCGATGCACCAGCTGGCACGACCGGAGATGATCTCCGGAATCAACTTCGCCTGCTGCGCTGGGGTTCCATACTTGATGAGCATCGGGCCGATCTGCCGGTCAGCGATCCATGCGCCGGCGATGGGCACGCCCTGGGCGATGAGAGTTTCAAACACGATGAAACGCTCGAGCTCGCTGCGCCCACCGCCGCCGACCTCCCGCGGCCAGGTCATGCCGATCCAGCCCCGCTGCGCCAGTGCGGCAGTGACCTCGGGCGAGTAGCCGACAACCCAGGAGTCCTCTTGGATCGCCAGGCCCTGGGTCCAGTCGCGGGCGAAACTGCGAGCGTCGGCCTGCAGCGAGCGCAGATTCTCCGGGAGCGTCAAGTCCACGATCAGCACTCCATGAGGGTTCGATGTTCCCACGCCAGCAAGACTCAGCCGCGCGTCCGGAAGCGTCCGGCGATCACGCTGTCCACGGAGTTGCGGCGGCCCACGAAGAAGGCCGTGTCGTGGCCGGTGATCCAGATGTCGACCACGAGATCATCGCCAGGCCATAGTGGAGAGACGAATCGTGCCTCCATCGAGCCAAAGCTCTCCGCCCGCCACCGACACACGTGGGCCAACAGGGCGCGCCCCACGTAGCCGAACGTGCACAGGCCGTGCAGGATAGGCCGATCGAATCCCGCTGCGGTGGCGAATGACGGATCCGAATGCAGCGGGTTGCGGTCTCCGCTGAGCCGGTACAGCAGCGCCTGAGTTGCGGGGACGCGGAAGGTCGTCGCATAGCTCGGCGCGTAGTCCGGCGGTTCCACGGCGAGCGCGGCGGGCCCACGGTCGCCACCCCAGCCACCTTCGCCCCGGATGAACGCGACGGCGCAGGTGGTGAACACGGGATGGCCGGTCTTGGCATCCGAAGCCCGTGTTTCGGTCTCTACCGCTGCGCCGGAGCCCTTGTCGTATATTCCGACGATCTCCGAGACCGTTGTGACCTCACCCGCAGGCGGGATCGGGGTGAAGAGCCGAATCGACTGGGATCCGTGCACGAGCTTGCGTTTGTCGTATCGGCCCAGCGCGGCATCGATCTCGCGGGGCGGTTTGGCAAGGATCACGGCCATGGAGGGCAGGGCGTGCTGCGCGATGCCGGCACTGTTCTCCGTTGTGAACGCAAGCTCTTCCGATGCGCCGCCTGCACCAACGCCTAGGGCATAGAGCAGCGACTCCGTCGAGTTCCAGGCGCGGTGCTGTGGTGGCGACTGGAAACCGACGGCGTCCTTGTTGATGGGCTCGTAGCTAGCCGACGGCATGTGGCTGAGCACCTTCGGCAACCAGCGCTTCAACAACGTCAGCGAGCTCGTGCGGATCCCATCGTCCTTCGCTGGTGACACTGCCTTGGACGCTCCACGGGCGATAGAGCTTGACCGTGCCTCCTGCCACATAAAAGACCTTGCCAGTCACGGTCGAGGTCGGTGCCGCCAACGCGACGATCAGCGGCGAGATGTTCTCCGGAGCCCAAGGGTCGAACTCCCCAGCTTCTGCGGCGGGCATCAGTGCAGCCACGGTCGGGGTCTGCTCGATCAGCCGGGTACGGGCTGCGGGTGCGATGGCGTTGACGCGGACGCCGTAGCGCCCCAGTTCCTTGGCAGCGATCTGGCTCAACGTGGCGATTCCTGACTTGGCCGCGCCGTAGTTCGCCTGGCCAGCGTTCGCGTGCAGACCGGAGGTCGAGGTCGTGTTGATGACCGCTGCCGAGACGGCGTGGCCGGCCTTGGACTGTTCGCGCCAGTAGGCGGCGGCGAAGCGCAGCGGCGCGAAGTGCCCTTTGAGATGGACGCGGATCACCGCGTCCCACTCGTCCTCCGTCATGGCTGCCAGGACGCGATCGCGCAGGATTCCGGCATTGTTGACCAAGACATCGAGGCGGCCGAACTCGTCGACGGCCGCCTGGATCAGTGCGCGGGCACCGTCCCAGCTAGCGACATCGGAGTCGTTCACGACCGCGCGTCCACCCGCCCGCTGGATGGCCTCGACGACTTCGCGGGCGGGAGTGATGTCGTTGCCGCTGCCGTCGCTTGCACCACCGAGGTCGTTGACCACGACGGCTGCCCCGTGGCGGGCCAGTGCCAGCGCGTGCTCGCGTCCGATGCCTCGGCCTGATCCCGTCACGATCGCCACGCGTCCATCGAGCATGCCCATGCGTCCACGTCCTCCGTTTCGGACAGTTGTTATCGCTCCGAGCCGCATGCTCTTGCGAACCCGCTAAGCGCCGCTAATATTATCATATTCATCGGTGGGTGCGAGGAAGCCCGAGTCGAAGGACGTGTATATGGAGTTCATTTTCAGCGCGGAGCAGGAAGCGTTTCGGGGCGCTCTTCGCGATTTTCTCGCCGTGCACTCCAGTGAGGCCGAGGTGCGTCGGCTGATGCAGACCGAGGAGGGCTACGAGCCGGCGGTCTGGGCTGCGTTGGCCAAGGAACTCGACCTGACCGGCCTGACGGTGCCCGAAGTACTGGGAGGTGCGGGCGCGACCGTGGTCGACCTGGCGATCGCGTTCGAGGAGATGGGCAGGGTCCTGTTCTGCGCGCCGTTTCTGTCCCACGTCCTTGCGACCTCGGCGTTGGTGGCGGCCGATCCGACCGATGCCCTGGGGTTGGTGCCGGTGCTGGCTGCAGGAACCAGACGCGCCACATTGGCGGTCATGGAGTCCCCCCACGACTGGGGCGGGACTGCGCCGTCGACGGTCGCCGTGCCTTCCGGTGAGCTCTTCGACATCAGCGGGGGGAAGCACTACGTCCTGGACGGACACACCGCCGACGTCGTGATCGTCTCGGCCGTGGACGATCGGGGGCTGTGTTCGCTGTTTGTCGTTGAACGTGACGGTGCCGGTGTGGACGCTACTGCGGTCGAAGGAATGGATCTGACTAGGAAGCTGGCCACCATTCGGCTCGAGAGCGCGAAGGGGCGCCGGGTCGGCGCACCCGGCTCCGGACCTGAGGTGTTGAGGTACGTGCTGAACCTGGCCGCGACCCTTCAGGCCGCAGAGCAGGTCGGCGCCGCCCAACGGGCGCTGGACACCAGCGTCGAGTACGCGAAGATGCGCGTGCAGTTCGGGCGGCCGATCGGATCGTTCCAAGCGATCAAGCACAAGTGTGCCGACATGTTCCTGGCCGTGGAGTCGGCCCGGTCGGCGGCTCAGCACGCCGCATGGACGGCTGATGGTGCGTCGGATCAGTTCGGAGTTGCGGCGAGCATCGCCAAGGCGCACTGTTCGGAGGCGTTGGTCAGCATCGCTGCGGAGAACATCCAGATCCATGGTGGCATCGGCTTCACGTGGGAGCACTCAGCCCACCTGTACTTCCGGCGGGCTCGCAGTTCGCAGATCATGTTCGGCCCACCGAGCTACCACCGGGAGCTGATCGCGCTGAGTCTGCGTGTCGGCGGTCAGGACGCCGCGCGGACCTCTGCGTGAGTTCGAGCGCCTGGCGGCCGCGGGGCCGCCGGTCAGGCGCCGCGGAAGACCGGCGCTCGTCGCTCATTCGCGGCACGGACGCCCTCGCCGAAGTCACTGGTGCTCCTTAGACGCGTCTGCTCACACAGCTCGCGATCCAGGACGGCGTCAAGCTGGCCTCGGATGCCGGCACGCAGGGTCTCTTTGATCGAGCGAACCGCGAGAGGTGCCGCGGATACGAACCGGCGGGCATAGTCGCCCGCAGCTGCTCTGAGTTCGTTCTCGGGGGCAAGCTGATCGAGCAGTCCAATGCCGAAAGCCTCGTCGCCACCAACGGATCGGCTGCTCATCAGCAAATCGGCTGCGCGCGTGGAACCGACCACCGCCGGCAAGGTGACAGATAGGCCAAAGCCATGATGGAAGCCTAGGCGCGAGAAGTTCGCCGTGAATTTCGTGGCGGTGGTGCCCACCCGGAAGTCGGCGGCCAATGCGAGGCCAAGGCCTCCCCCGATCGCGGCACCTTGCAATGCTGCCACGATCGGCGTGCGTATGCTGAACAACCTCTTGGCTTGCTCGTACAGCCGCCCGGCCGCGTCGGGTTCGGCCATCTCGCCGCCGAAGTCGGCACCTGCACAGAAGTTCCGGCCTTCCGAGCACAGCACGACGGCACGACAGTCAGGATCCTGATCCAGCTGCTCGAGTGCCTCGGCAAGCGCGCGCAAGGACGACGGCGAGAAGTAGTTGTGTGGGCCGCGACGGATCTCGACTTCCACGACGTGGTCGCCGTGCGGGCGGATCTCTAGGTCGCTGTGCAGGCTCATGAATCTCCTGTGTGCTCTGGGGCGGGCGCACTGTCGGGCATCGGCGCCAGATGGGCGACGAAGTCCACCGCGGTCGCGCCGTCACCGTCCTGATGAACGATCAGGGGGTTGATTTCGAACTCATGCAGGCGCGGGCCCAAACTGGTTGCGATCGCGGACGTGGCGACGATCGCATTGATGGTGGCATTCAGGTCTACTTGCTTTCCTCCGCGGAAGCCATCCAACAGGGGCCAGCCGCGAAGCCGGCGCAGCAAGGCGATCGCCCGCTCGCGATCGATCGGAAGCAGGTCGCTTGCCGCGTCGGCATAGAGTTCGACGCCGACGCCGCCGATACCGACGGTTACCACCGCCGGGTAGCCCAGTGGCTGTGCCTGGACGCCCACCAACAGTTCCGTGCCCACGCGTGCCCGGCGTTGCACCAGGACACCGAGCACCCGCGCCCCGGGGGCGCTGGACGCGACTCGTGCGAGCAGTTCGTCGTAGCTCGCGCCGACGTCGGCGGGATCCATGTCGACCATGACCAGCCCAAGATCGCTCTTGTGCAGGACGTCCGGCGATTGCACCTTGAGCACAAGCGGTCCGCCCAGCTCGCGGGCGATCTGGACCGCAGTGTCCCGCGAAGTGGCCAATCGGCCGTCGGGGATGTCGATGCCAGCTTCCTCCAGGACAGCGGCCGCCTCGCTCTCGGTAACCACCGTCGTCCGGGGGCGGGCGTGCGCCGTCACGGTGTGGGCAGCCGCCCAGGGTGCATGCGGATCGGATGCTGTGATCCCCAGTGCCCGGACAGCGTCACCCACCGAATCAAATACAGGCAAGTGGGCTTCAGCCAAGATGGCGCGCACATCGCCTGTTCTGTCGTGCGAAGACACGTAGACCACCACAAAGGGCGTCGAGGACGAGGCCCTCGCCGCGACCAGTGCCTCGGCAATCGCTCTGGCAACCCCACCGACAACTGCGGACAGCAGAACCACGACAACGTCGACGTTGGCATCCTCGGCTACCGCCCGGCAGACCTCACCGAAGTCATGTGGCCGTGACGCAACGAGATCTGCCGTCACGTCAACCGGATTCTGCGGCGTGGCAAACGCTGACAATCGCCCGGTCAACTGGGCGATGGTGCTTGGACCGAGGGCCACCACCTCCAGCGCCGTCTGGCTGGCGAGGTCAGCCATCACACTGCCCATACCACCAGAGGTCGTGATGATCCCAAGTCGGGACGCGGGTCGTCGTACGCCTTCGGTCCACAGCATGGCTACGTCAACCAATTCATTGACATCGCTGGCGAGCACGACGCCAAAATGCTCCGAGACGATGTCGAACGCCTCGCTCGTGCCCGTGATGGCCCCCGTGTGCGAAGCGATCGCGATCCGGCCGGCGTCGGACTGGCCGGACTTGAGCACGACGATCTTCTTGCCGAGATCATGCGCCCGCGAGCAGAGGTCGTGCCATTCCCCGTACTCGGGCACTTGCTCGATGTACAGTACGAAGACGTTGAGCTGTGGTTTCTCGAGCAGGTAGCGCGTGCATTCGACCACACCGACGTCCATCTGATTGCCGGTGCTCATCCAGACCGCGGGCATGAACCCTCGCTCCCGGCCAAGGTCGAACACCGAACCACCGACTGCCCCGCTCTGCCCGACGTACGCAACCGGCATCGGTTCGCCGAACCGCCTGGCCCACAGCGCGTTGGAGAAGGTGCCGGCGAGCTGATGATGGACGTTGACGATCCCCTGGCAGTTCGGTCCGAGGATCCGCAGGTTCGACTCGCGCGCTATCCGCAGGATCTCCTGCTCACGCACCCGCCCCTGGAATCCCAGCTCGGCAAAGCCAGACGCGAAGACGACGGCGGCTCCGGCTCCGGCCTGGGCCGCCTGTTCCACAGAGGTCACGATCTGGTCCCCGCTGGTGAACAGCAGAACCAAGTCGACGCGGTGCGGGACGTCCACCAGCGAGGGGTAGCACTGCACATCGCCGATCATGTCGGCCTTGGGATTGATCGCGACGACATCCCCGGCGTAGCCGAACTTACGCAGCGTACGTAGTGTTGCCGCCCCGAGCCCTCGGCCTGAGGCCGAGACGCCGACCACAGCAATTGAGGCAGGTGATAGGAATGCTTCCAGGCTGGGTCGGGAGCCTTCCGTTGGGGATGCGAGGGGCACCTGTCCCGAGGCGGCCAGGCTCATTATTCGTGCCTCCGACTCCGGATGCGTGCCACGGCCGCTGCGACGTCGGGGGTGCCGAACGACTCCCCTTCGGCGGCCAGCGAGAAGTCCAATACGGCGTTGGCGGCCTGCTTCAGGTGCAGGTTGAGGGCACGTTTGGTGTCCTGTGCAGCCTGCGGAGGAAGTTCTGCGAACCGCCGCGCGATCCCGACTGCTTCCTCCAGTGCGGCGTTCTCGGGAACAACCCGGTTCGCCAGGCCGATATCGACTGCCTCGGCCGGTTCGATTCGTTCCCCCAGCAGCAACAGGGCCTTGGCGCGGAGCAGACCGCACAGCAGGGGCCAGAACGCCGCACCACCGTCACCGGCGACCAGGCCAACCGAGACGTGCGTGTCCGCGAGATAGGAATTCTCGCTCATCACGACGTAATCGCTGAGGATCGCCAGTGTCGCCCCGAGACCGACGGCCGGACCGTTCACCGCGGCGACGACGGGAAGGTGAAATCCGAGAAGTTCATCGACGAGGCGACGAGCGTTGCGCAGGCTGCGTCGACGCAGTTCCACATCCGATTGTTGGCGTAGAAAGTTGTCCAGATCTCCGCCGGCGCTGAAGGCTCGGCCGGCGCCAGTTAGCACGACAGCCCTGGCCTCGGCATCGGCTCCGATCTGGTGCCACACGTCGATGAAGGCGGCCTGCATCACGGGACTGATCGCGTTGAGCGCGTCGGGCCTGTTCAGCGTGACAACCCGAACGTTTCCGATGCATGTGATGGTCAACTCGTCCGGCAACTGGTATTCCACGCTGTCCCTCACCGAGGTTGAGACCGACGATTAGATCGAATCTGATAATAATATCAGGTACGCATGCGCTGGCGCGGCGGTTACGGATCAGCTGCTCTGCAGCAGTGATCGTGCGGTTTGCAGGTAGCGCGGTAGCAGGCCGCTATAGCGTTCGACCCGCGCCGAGGGTGCTGCGCTTCGGCGGTTGTGCTTGACGTTCAAGGCCATAGCGGCCGCGCCTCGCAGGCCGGCCAGGGCAGCGAACCACGACATTGCCGCCAGCGGTCGTCCCGAGGTGGACTCATAGTGGTGCAGGACAGTGTCGGCGTCTGGCAGACCGGGGACGTGGTCGCGGACGGCGCTGGGGAGCGTCTGGCCGGACAGGGTCATCAGAAACCACGCCAGGTCTATACGCGGGTCGGATATGGTGCTGATTTCCCAGTCGAGGATCGCTCGGACGGTGGCTTCAGCGCAGATTTGGTTGCCGAGTCGGAAGTCGCCGTGAACGAGAGTCGGGCTGAGGGGATCCGGTATTCGGTCGAGCAGCGCTTGGGCGCAACTCGTGCCCAGGTCCAGGAGTTCGGCGGCGTCGGCACGTTGGAGGGCGCGGACCCACATGCCCACCTCCGCCGCGAGTTCCACGCGTTCGAGCCCGACTGATGCGAGCAGCTCGACGGGTATCGAGTGCAGGTGCGTCAGGTGCGCGGTGGCGTCGAACACGCGATCGCGGATCTGCTGTGGCGGCGGGGTCCGGCCGCTCTCGTCCGTCAGAGGTTCCCAGCACTCGCCTTCGACCTCGGCGAGGACGTAGAACGGTGGGACAGCTGGTGGCTGACCGGGCTCGACGTGGAGCACAGGGGGCACCGGGATGCTGGTGCGTTCGGACAACAGCCGCAACAGGCGTGCCTGTCGCACGACGTCTCGGTTGCGGATCGGTTGTAGGCCTGCGGGGGCAGCCTTGACGTACACATGCTTATCCGGGCCGTCCCGCTCGAGGCGGACGGTAAAGGTTCGGCCCGAGCTGCCCGCCCCGACGGCGGACATCGACACCAGCCGTGCCTCGGGAGCCCATCGTGCAAGCGAGTCGGCGACCCGCGCGGTCAGGTCGCTATCCGATTCCAGCTCCTGCGGACGCGACTCGGCGGCCGGCCCTGCCTCGGCTCGGTTCATCGCGGACCTCCGTCGACGCGAACGACTCCGCCGGTCGCGTAGGAGGACATGGAGCTGGCTAGGAACAGCGCCGCCCCAACGACCTCGTGGGGTTCACCGGCACGCTGTAGCGAGTAGGTCGCGCGATGCCGTTCGACGGTGCTGTCGGGCCAGTGTGTCGCGACGTCTGTGCGGAACGGTCCGGCAAGGATGCAGTTGACTCGCACAGAGGGGCCGTATGCGCGTGCGAAGCCGACTGTCAGGGCGTTGATCCCCGCCTTGGCCGCTGCATACGGCAGGTACATCGGATCAGGTGAGAGCGATCCGTAGCTGCTGACGTTGATGATCGAACCTCCGCCGTCGGCGACCATGCGTTCGCCGACCAGCGCCGTCAGCCGGAAGACTCCCTTGAGGTTGACGTCGAAGACCTTGTCGTATAGAGCCTCGCTCACCTCGGACAGCGACGAGTACACCGGTGACATCCCGGCGTTGTTGACCAGGACATCGACTCGGCCGAACGTCTCGTAGGCCGCGTGCGCGAGGTGCTCGACGGAGTCCCATTTGCCGACGTGGCATGCGACTGCGACGGCCCGGCGGCCGGTCTCCTGCGTCACGTGCCGTGCCACGGCCTCGCAGGGCTCGAGGTTTCGGCTCGCGATCAGCACATCGGCCCCTGCGCGGGCGAACGCCATGACCATCTCTCTGCCGAGGCCGCGGCTGCCGCCCGTGATGACGGCGGCGCGCCCGCTGAGGTCAGGGAACTCGCCGTCATGCGTGGTCAGGCTCATCTCATACGTCCGAGGTGGGTGGCAACGGCTGGTACGTCGTCGGCGAGCTCGTCGAGCTGGGTGGGGATGTGTTCGGTGGGGAACATCCCCTCGGCGGGGGCGGTCTTGCGGAGCAGCTGTCTGGCCAGTGTGGCTTTGTGGACCTCGGTCGGGCCGTCGGCCATGCCCATGGCGAACCCGTCGAGGAGGTAGGCGAACAGTGGCAGTTCGTTGGTGACGCCCAAGGATCCATGCAGCTGGATCGCGCGGCTGGTGATGTTCCGCAGCACGGTTGGCGTCATGGCCTTGACGCCAGCAATGTCCCCGCGCAGTTGCGCGTAGCCATACTTGTCGGCCTTCCAGGCGGTTCGCAACACCAGGAGCCGGAATTGCTCGAGTTCGAGCCAGGAGTCCGCGATCATCTCCTGCACGGTCTGTTTGTTCGCCAGCTGTTCGCCGCGGGTGACGCGCGATACGCCGCGCTCGCAGAGCATCTCGAAGACACGCTCGGCCTTGCCGACGGTGCGCATGGCGTGGTGCAGGCGGCCGCCGTTGAGCCGGGCTTGGGCCACCTCGAACCCGCGCCCGCGCTCTCCTAGCAGCGCCTCGGGCGGCAGTTGCACGCCGTTGTAGTGCAGATAGCCGTGCGTGCCGTCGCCGAGCGGTCGGTCGGCTCGGCCGACGTTGCGGACGAATTCGATCCCCCGGATGTCGGCGGGGATCAGGAACAGCGAGATGCGGCTCTGCACCGGAACATCAGGTGGTTCGGTGACGGCGACGACGATGAAGAAGGATGCGAATCGTGCGTTGCTGGTGAACCACTTGTGGCCATTCAGGATCCAGTGATCGCCATCGAACGTCGCGCGTGTGGTGAAGACTCCCGGATCCGCGCCGCCTTGCGGTTCGGTCATCGAGAAGCACGAGACGATCTGGTTGGCCAGCAGTGGCCCTAGGTAGCGTGACTTCTGCTCGGCCGTGCCATAGGCCGCGATGATCTCACTGTTGCCCGAGTCCGGCGGCTGCGAACCGAAGACCGTCGGGCCGCAGTCCGAACGGCCCACGATGGCGTTCAGCAGTGCGAGTTTGAGCTGGCCGAAACCCTGGCCCCCGAGTTCGGGGCTCAGATGGCATGCCCACAGTCCGTGCTTCTTGACCTCGTCCTGCAGCGGCGGGATCAGTTCGGCGCGCAACGGATCCTTCAGGTCGTACGGGGTGTCGATCACCACGTCGAGGCGCTCCACCTGCTCCTTCATGAAGGTGCGGGCCCATTCGAGCTTGTCGGCGTACTCCGCGTCTGTTTCGAAACCCCAGGCCATGTCCGGTCTACCTCTCCCGTGATGAAGGCGAGCAGTCCCCTGATCAGAGCTCGCTCAGAGTCCGAGCAGCCGCTCGCTCAGGATGTTTCGCTGTATCTGGCTCGTTCCTCCGTAGACCGAGGCGGCCCGGCTGTACAAGTACTTCTTGAACCACGCATCGTCATCCAGCAGCGCATCGGTGCCTAGCAGCGACAGCGCCGTGTGCAGCAGCAACTGTTCAGTTTGGGTCATCAACAGCTTGTCGACGGAACTCTCGGCGCCCACAGGCTTGCCCTGGGCCCGATCGCTCAGGCGTCGTTGGGAGTGCATCCTCAGCACTTCCAGGTGCATGTGCACGCGCCCGATCGATTCAGCGATCGTGTTATCGCCGCCGCGGTCGTTCTCACGCATGCGCCGAGCCAGTTGGCCCAGCATCCGTTCGTACTTGGCGAGGTAGCCCAGATCGGCCGCGCCGCGCTCGTACGCCAGCGTCGACTGGGTGACCTGCCAACCGCGGTCGAGCTCACCGAGCACGTTCTCGTGGGGGACGACGACGTCGTCGAAGAACACCTCGGCGAACTCCTCGTCGCCGTTGGCCATTACGAGTGGACGACGAGTGATGCCGGGACTGGACATCGGCACGATGAAAGCGGTGATGCCGCGGTGTCTGCTCTCGGGCGTGCCGGTGCGCGCGAGTAGCAGGCACATGTCGGCGAACGAGCCGCGGCTGGTCCAGAGCTTCTGACCGGAGATCACGAAGTCGCCGTCGGGTCTCACCGACGCCCTGGTCCGGAGTGATGCCAGATCTGAGCCGGCTTCGGGTTCGGAGAACCCTTGACACCAGATCTGGTCACTGGACAGAAAGCCTGGCAAGTATCGCCTCTTCTGCTCCTCGGTTCCGTAGAGAAGGATCGCCCGCCCGAGGAACGTGAAGGACGCCGTCGCGGGCGCGCCGACGCGGCCGAGCTCCTCGTTGAGGATGGCCTCCTCGATCGGGCCGAGCCCCTGTCCGCCGTACTCCTTGGGCCAGGACAGCGCCACCCAGCCTCCGGCGTAGAGCCGTTTCTGCCAGGCCACCAGGTAGTGGAATCGGTCCGGCATGACCGACGGCTCGGCCTCGGACGGAAGGTTGTCGAGGAGCCAGCTGCGAAGGCGACGTCGGAAGTCCGCTTGCGCAGGGGTGTCACGAAGATCCACTGCCGCCTGCTCCTCTCGCCGCGATGAACTGCCTGCCAAGCTGCCCAACCATGTCGCTGACGTCCCCGAGCAGCGCCGACCAGGCCCGTGCTCGACGCAGATACAGATGCGCCGAGGACTCCCATGTCACACCGATGCCGCCCAGCAATTGCATCGCGGTCTCCGCTGAGCGGACCGCCGCATCGCCGCACCAGCCCTTGGCGATCAGCGAGAGCCGCTCGGCTGAGTCGACTTCGGCGTTGTCGACACTCCATGCCGCCCCGTACATGATCGAGCGGCAGCTCTCGACGTCCACAAGCAGGTCAGCGGCCATGTGACGGACCGCCTGGAAGGAGCCGATGGTCTGGCCGTACTGGCGGCGCTCACGAATATAGGCCCACGCCAACGTGGCGCAGCCGTCCACGACGCCAGCCAGCCCGGCGGCCACAGCGGTTCTGATCCCGGCGAGCACGCGTCGACCGTCGTCGCTTCCCCAGAACCGGATCGCTGTCGGTGCAGCGCCCTGAGCGACGATGCCGACGCAGTCCAGCAGATCGACGGACGTTCCCGGGCCGATGGCATCGATGAGGCTCAGTCCGCGGTCATCGACCGCCAGGCCGGGCCGACCTTCGGACCAGCCGACGCATCGCCGACCCGCCGTCTGTGCCGGCAACCGAAGGTCCTGCCCGAGCACCAGACCGAACGTGTGGCCCTGGGGCACCTCTCGCGCGATCTGCTCGGCGGGTTCGCCGGGCAGAGCGCGCACCAGTAGACCGGCCGCTATCGCGCTACTCAGGTAGGGCACCGGTGCCAGTGCTGCCGACAACTCGCTGAGCACCAGGCACGCGTCGAGCAGGCCGGCGCCGGCACCCCCGGCCTCGACCGGGAACAGCAGCGTGGTCAGACCCGAGTCCACCAGGGTGGACCACCCCTTCGCCGCGACCGCACGGGAACCGTCGGCGAACCCCCGCGCAACTCCGGGCCCGAAGTGCTCGCCGGCGATCTGACGCACCGTTTCGGCGAGCATCGTCTGTTCGGGCGTCAGGTCAAAGTCCACGGCATCCTCCGGCGCCAGTCACGCGGATGCGTCGTGGGCCGATGCGGCTCACAGGCGCTCCAGCAACGTTGCCGTGCCCAGCCCGCCGCCACAACACATGGTCACCAACGCCCGGTCGTGTCCGGTCCGCTGCAGCTCGTGGACAGCCTTGGTAACCAAGCCAGCGCCGGTCGCCCCCAGCGGGTGCCCCAGCGCGATCGCGCCGCCGTTCGGATTGATCAGTTCGTCCGGCACGGCCAGCTCGCGTTGCCACGCCAGGACCACCGAGGCGAACGCTTCATTGATCTCGACCGTCGACAGGTCATCGATCGTGAGTCGATTGCGGTCGAGCAGCCGGCGGGTGGCATCGATCGGCCCGGTCAGCATGAGGACGGGATCGCTGCCGACCAGGCAGGTATCGACGATCCTGGCCAACGGCTGACAGCTGGCACGGCGCACGGCCTCTTCACTCATCAGCATCACGGCAGCGGCTCCGTCCGCGATCTGGGACGACGTACCGGCAGTGAGCAGTCCGCCTGTGGGGCCGACGATCCGATCGTTGGCACCGAGCACCGGGCGAAGGGCTGCCAACGCCTCCATACTCGTCTCGCGCAGGCATTCGTCGCGGACTACCTGATTGCTCCGTCCAGTCGGTTGGCCATCCCCATCCACGACCGGCACCTCGATCGGGACAAGTTGCCCCTCGAATCGTCCCGCCGACCATGCCGCGGCGGCGCCCTGCTGGGAGCTCAGTCCGAAGGCGTCGAGTTCCTCGCGGGCCAGCCCCCATTTGCGGGCGATCAGTTCCGCACCCTGGAACTGGGAGGTGAACGTGTAGTTAGCGAAGTAGCTCTTCGGGATCGCCTTGCCAATCCCGGTCCCGAGGTTGGCACCCATGGGCACCGTGCTCATGTTCTCAACGCCGCAGGCGATGGCGACATCCACCGTGCCGGAGCCGATCAGGGCATACGCCAGCGAGGTCGCTTGCTGGGACGAGCCGCACTGGCTGTCGACCGTTGTCGCCGCGGTGGCAACCGACAGACCCGCCACGAGCGCCGCGGTGCGGGTCACGTTGTAGGACTGCATCCCCACCTGGGACACGCAGCCTCCGACGATCTGCTCGACTGTGTCCGGTTCGAGACCGCAGCGACGCACAAGCGTCGACAGCGTGGTGGCCAACAGGTCGGCCGAATGGAGGCCGGACAGGCCGCCGGCCCGCTTCCCGATCGGCGTGCGGACAGCGTCCACGACAACGACAGGGCGCATGCGCCACCTCCAAGCTTGAGAACCTTGAAATTATTCTTATCATATTATTGGGAGGGTGCGCGATACCCGTTTGCGGTTAGCCGAGGCCCCCTTGCGCGTGCAGCGTGCGGATGTCTTCGGTGGTGAAGCCGCACTCGGCCAGGATCTGCTCGGTGTCCGCGCCGGGAAGCGCCGACGGCCGGATCTGTCCCGGGGTTCTGCTGAATCGGGGGGCTGGGGCGGGTTGGACGACCCCGTCCACCTCCTCGAACACGGTGCGGGCGACGTTGTGGGGGTGATCCACCGCCTCGGTCCAAGACAGCACCGGCGCGAAACAGGCATCGGTGAATTCAAGCGACTGGCACCACTCGTCCTGGGTCCGTGTCGCGATCAGGTCCGCGATCGCCTGCTTCAATTCGGGCCACTGCTCCTTCGGCGCGTGGCGCAGTCGGTCGCGCATGAAGCGGTCGACGGGGATACCGGCAGCCATGCAGAACTCGGCGAAGAACCGAGGTTCGACCGCGCCGAGCGCGATGAACTTCCCGTCCGCGCACTCGTAGACGTCGTAGAACGGTGCTCCCGTATCCAGCAGATTGCTCCCGCGCTGGTCCCGGGTGAGGCCGCGGGCTCGCATTTCCCAGTGCAGTGCGCTCATGGAGGCGACGCCGTCCACGATGGCGGCATCGACCACCTGACCTGTCCCGCTGTTGCGCGCTTCGAGAAGGGCGCACAAGGCGCCGAAGGCCAGGTACATGCCGCCGCCGCCGTAGTCACCGAGCAGGTTCAGTGGTGGGGTGGGCCGCTCGTCAGGGCGTCCGATCGCCCACAAGGCGCCGGTGAGCGCAAGAAAGTTGATGTCGTGGGCAGCGTAGTGGGCGTACGGGCCGTCTTGGCCCCATCCGGTGGCGCGCCCGTACACGAGGCGCGCGTTGACGGCCAGGCAGTCGTCGGGGCCGATGCTGAGACGCTCCATGACGCCTGGGCGGCCACCCTCGAGGAGAATGTCCGCCCGTTTGACCAGTTCCATCAGAACCGAGCGTCCCGCCTCGGTCTTCAGATCCAGCACGATCGAGCGTCGGCCTCGGCGCGTGATCAGGGTGGCTGCCGAATCGTCGCACGCCGAGCTGGCTGCGGCTGGCGCGTCGCGAGGCGGGCGGTCGGTGGGTCGGTCGACGCGTATGACGTCGGCGCCCAGATCCGCGAACAGCATGCCGGCGAAGGGAACGGGGCCGATCGCCGACATCTCGATCAGTCGGACGCCAGACAGCGGGCCGGGCAAGCTCAATTGGTCCTCACTCCTTGTGGCAACGGTCGGCGGCGGGCGCTGAAGCTTCGGCTAGGCGAGTCCGCCGCGGCGGGAGACGGACCAGGGTAGGTCGCGGTCCGCGCGGGGTTCGGCGGGCAGGCCCAGCACTCGTTCGGCGATGATGTTGCGTTGGATTTCGTCCGTGCCGCCGCGGATGGACAACGAGGGCGCAGCGAGAACTTCATCCTGTGTCGGGCCTTCGGCCAGCAGACCGTCGGCACCGAGCAGTACCTGGGCGAGGTAGGCCCGTCGCTTAAGGGAGGCGACGACGCGCAGTTTCTGCCCGGAGGATTCCGGACCTACTCGCCGTCCGCTCTGTGCATAGGCGGCGGCTCGCGCGGCCGTCAGCCGTCCGACCTCGGCGTCGATGAACGCCGCGATCGCGGCGTCGACCTTGGCCGGATCGTCCAAGTTGCCGTGGTCACCTAGGGCCTGCAGCCAGCGTGGCAGCGCCGACCCCGTTCCGGTGCGGGCTCGTCCGCCGCTGCTGGCAATCGAACTGCGCTCGTGCGTCAGGACGGTCTGGGCGATCTTCCACCCGTCGCCGGGCTGACCGATCATGTCGGTGGCACCGACCTCGACGTCGTCGAGAAAGACCTCGCTGAAGTGCTGATCGCCGTTCATCTGGACGAGCGGACGTACGATCACCCCAGGTGTGGTCATCCGGACGGCGAACATCGTCATCCCTCGGTGTTTGGGCTGGTCGGGATCGGTACGCGCCAGACACAGGCCCCAGCCGGCGCGATGCGCCCGGCTGGTCCACACCTTCTGGCCTTGCAGACGCCAGCTGTCCTGCATCGGGCGGGCCTGGGTGGCCACGTTCGCCAGGTCCGATCCGGCTTCGGGCTCGGAGAACATCTGGCACCAGACGTCTTCGCCCGTGGCGATCGGCGGCATCCAGCGTGCTCGTTGTTCGGCGCTGCCATGGGCAAGCAGTGCGGGGCCGACCATGTTGAGCCCGACGAAGAACAGATACAGATCCGGCGAGGAGTACTGACGCAGGAGGGACCGGATGACCTGGGCTTGCTCCGGCGTACTGGTTCGTCCGCCGTACTCGGTCGGCCAGGTAGGCACCATCCAGCCCCCCGGCGCCAAGGCGGCGAGATACGCGCGACCGCGTTGGGCCGCCTCGTGGTCGACCGAGTCCGTGCTCGGCGGGAGTTGGGTCAGTACCTCGGTGAGCTGCTCAAGGGTGTCGATGAGTTCTGGATACTCCGTGTCCTGCGAGGTGGAGTCATCAATCGCCAAGGCGGTTCTCCTTCGTGGATGCCACGTCGACGGGATCGACTCGGGCCAGCAGGTCACGCATCCCGGTCAGTGCCCGCATGGTGTCGTTGAGGTGAGTGCAGGTGCCGACGCCGGTGAATGTCGAGGCGACCGTCGTGGTCACTGCGGACAGCGGGAGTCCCACCAACCGCTGAACGCTGGCGGCGGCGAACGTGCAGTCCGACGTGGGCAGCACGTAGGGGTGGCAGTCGACCTGGGTGACAACGTAGTCGCTGTCGACCTGCACGGTCAGCGCGTATTCGTGGATTCCGGTCTGGGTCGTCCCGTCTGGTTCGAGCCTGGAGTCTCTGAAGAAGGCATCGATCCAGTACCCGCCGGCCGGATCAGAGGACTTGCCCGCATCCATTCGGCGCGCGCGGCGAATGGACAGCGGCGGCAGCGTATCCGTCTCGTGCCACCCGTCCGGGTCGTCCACCCGTCCGAGGGGCTCGACGGAAGGGCCGGCGGAGGTTGGGGGCGCGCCGGTCTGCAACAGGTGTTGTGCGAGTGCGCCGTGGGCCACCCAGCCGCTGCAAATGTCGAGCCATCGCTCGGGTGGAGCGGGGTTGGTGGGGTTGGTGATGCCGGCGCGACGCAGCAGCGAGCCCGCGATCAGGACCGTGACCGGGACGTCGTCGAGCAGTGCCGTGATCAGCGAGCCTGTCGCGCCAGCCGCCGTCTCGAGGGCTCGGCGGAAGCCGTGTCTGGCCGGCACTCCTGTCAACCCTGCGGTCCACGGTGAGCGGGGATCCGTATCGATATGGCTTACCGAGCCGCCCGCTATGTCGACGCTGACTTGGCTGCTGGCCTGTGCCAGAACGACGGAGTGCCCGCTATCGGTCCGCAAGTCCCGCCCGCTACCTCGCAGCAACAGGGTGCCGGTGGAGGCATCGGGAAGTATGTCGGTGGTCAAGGTGCGCCGCACCGTGCCGATCGGTCGTCGCGGTGTGTGCACGGCGGCCCCCGGCGTTACGGACATCGCGGACGTCGCGCTCCAGGAATGCATCGTCGCTGGCTCCGGTGGGCCGTCCGCGCGAGGCCCTGCACGTTCGCCGGCGGGCGTGTTCACGCCGCTGCCCGCTCCAGGATGTGGACGCCGCAGGCCGACCCGAGTCCGATCACATGAGCCAGCCCGAGGCGGGCGTCGGCGATCTGGCGGTCACCGGCTTCGTTGCGCAGGTGTTGGCAGATCTCCCAGACGTTCGCGATGCCGGTTGCCGCAATGGGGTGTCCCTTCGACTGCAGGCCGCCGGAGACGTTGACCGGCAGTCGACCATCTCGCCACGGCGCACCGGATTCGAAGAAGTCGACGGCGCCGCCGGGCTTGCACAGCATCAGGTTGTCGTAGTGGACCAGTTCGGCGGTGGCGAAACAGTCGTGCAGTTCCACGAGGTCCAGGTCCTCAGGAGACACGCCCGCCGCGTCGTAGGCCTGCTGCGCTGCGTTGCGGGTGAGTGTGTTGATGTCCGGAAGGACTTGGCAGCCCGGCTGCCAGGGGTCGGTCGTGAGCACGGATGCGGAGATCTTGACGGCGCGGCGGCGCTGGCTACTGGTCATCTGCTTGAGCCGTTCGCCCGAGACGATGACGGCGGCCGCCGCGCCGTCACAGTTCGCGGAACACATGGCGCGGGTGTTCGGGTAGGCGATCATGACGTCGTTCATGATCTGCTCCAGGGCCATCCGTTTGGTGTAGGCGGCCAGCGGGTTGAGCGTGGAGTGGGCATGGTTTTTCTCGCTGATCCGTGCGAACAGCTCGAAGTCGACGCCGCCGTAGGTGTGTGCATATTCCATGCCGACTTGGGCGAACACGCCTGGCATGGTTTCGGTGCCGATACGTCCGTCGATGCTGGTGACGGCCCCGAACCTGCCCTGTGGTTCGAAGACGTCCTGCTCGGACTTCTGTTGACCACCCGAGCCCAGCAATCCAGCGCCGGATAGCTTCTCCGACCCGACGGCCAGGCCCATGTCGCATTCACCGGCCCGGATCGCCATGATTACGGTTCGCAATGCCGTGGCACCGGTGGCGCACGCGTTGGTGACGTTGTAGGCGGGAATGCCGGTCTGGCCGATCTGCTTCTGCACCAGCTGTGCCAAACGTCCACCGCCCATCAAGTTGCCTGCCGCGATGATGCCCATATCGCCGATCTGTGCGTCGGCGTCGGCCAGCGCGCCCAGTGACGCCTCGGTTGCCAGGTCGACGATGTCCTTGTCTGGGTGCTTGCCGAACTTGGTCATGCGGATACCCAGGATCCATACGCTATCCATTGGCGCCTTCCACGGGTTCGAATCCAAACCCGACGGCGTGAGTTCCCGTCGAATCGGTGGCGACCGGATAGGTAGTCAGGCGCACCTTGATGCCGAGCGTCACGTGCTCGGGGTCGGCTGGGGTGTTCACGATGTTGCCCCGCACCCGGGTGCCGGCGCAGTCAATGACGGCTGCGACGTAGGGCACCGTCACGCCCGGGGCGGCCTGGTGAACGATGGTGAACGAGACGATCTCGCCCTCGGTGTCGAGATCGACGCAGTCGAACTCGGTACCGGGGCATGCCGCGCACCCGTTGCGGTGGTCGAAGTAGCGGGCGCCGCATTGCCGGCATTCGAATGCGACCAGGTGTGGCCGATCCCCGAGGATGAGATAGTCCACGAGCGGGATCTGTCTGGTGTGGGAATTGGGCAACGGAGCGGACCTTTTCCTGAGAAATGGCGGCAGTGTCCAGGGGCGACCGAGTGTCGCCCCGGGCGGTTGGGGCTGGTTAACGCGTGAAGTTGAAGACCTGGCGGGCGTTGAGTTCGACGATCTGGTGCACCTCGCCGTCCGGAACATCGGCGAAGGACTCTTCGGCGACCTTGCGGGCATGCGGCCAGTCGGAGTCTGAGTGGGGATAGTCGCATTCCCACATCATTTTGTGGACGCCGATGTCGTGACGCTCGCGCAGGCCCACTTGGTCGGAGATGAAGCAGCCCCAGATGTTGCGGTCGAACAGCTCGCGTGGGCTGATGTCGGTGCGAGCGCCGGTGTGCCAGCGGTGACGCTCCCAGGCGGTGGTGCTGCGCTCCAGCAGATACGGCAGCCAACCGGTTCCGCCTTCGGACAGGACGCACTTGAGCTGGGGGAACAGGTGAAAGACGTCGGAGAACATCAGATCTGCCATGGTGATCATCGAGTTGACGCCCATCGTGGCGGTGATGGTCAGGTCGTTGCAGTCCGGGGATGGGGACAGCATCTTGCCCGAGGTGCCGAAGTGCATGCACAGCGGAAGATCGTGCGCCTGCGCGGCGGCGCAGACCTTGTCCCAGCCGCCGGAGTTCCAGCTGGGAAGGCCGAGCGGGTAGGGGTTCTCCGGGAAGGAGATCGCTTTGGCGCCTGCTGCCGCCATCCGTTCGATCTCCGCGACGCATAGGTTGATGTCCCACAACGGAAGGATCGACATGGGAATGAATCGGTCGGGTGCGTAGCCGACCCACTCCTCCATGATGAAGTCGTTCCACGCTCTGACGCACAGCAGTGCAAGTTCCATGTCGCCAGATTCCAAGAATGCCGTGCCGGCGAAGCGGGGGAAGCTGGGGAACATCAGCATGGCGTGGATGCCGTCCAGATCCATGTCCCGCACACGGGCAGCTGGGTCGTAGCAGCCCGGGAGGATGTCCGCGTAACTCGTTGGTTCGCGGTCCTGCCATTCCTTAGGGTCCTTACCGGCGACCGCGTTCAGGGCCAACTGCGGGTACATTCGGTCCTCGTACATCCACGTCTGCTGTCCACTTCGGAGCAGGATCTCGCCGAACACGGCGTGGTTGCCGCGCATTTCCGCCTCGGCGGTGATGACCCGGGGCGCGCTGTCGCGATACTTCGCCGGAAGGCGATCGGTCCACACCGTCGGGTGCTCGATAACGTGGTCGTCCACCGAGATGAGCTTCATGTCTGACTGCAACGGCATGTCCGCCTCCTTTTGGGTGTCGTGAGAATTGCCGGAACGCCTCCGGCGCCGGGGGACGGCGACGTCCGGAGGTCATCGTCTCCCTATCCATACGTTCTTCTTCCGAGTGAACGCAGCGATGGCTTCGTAGCCACCCAGGCGCCCGAATCCGCTGCTCTTCACCCCGCCGAACGGTGCGCCAGGCGGCAGTCCGCCCCGCCCATTGACGTACACCGATCCTGACTCGATCGCGTGCGCGACCCGCAACGCGCGGTCGAGATCGGCCGTCTGTATGTAGGCACTCAGGCCGTAGTCGGTGGCGTTGGCCTGGGCGATGGCTTCATCCTCGCTGCGGAAGCACGACACTGTCAGCACGGGACCGAACACTTCGTGCTGGAACAGCCGGTTCGTCGGGTCGATATCGGCGAAGATCGCGGGGGGAACGAAGTATCCCCCGTCCGGCCCGGCGTCGGTGGCGCGCTCAACCCAGGATCGCGGGGCTTCGTCCCGGGCCTCCGCGACCATCCGGGTAATCCGCTCGTAGGCGGAACTGCTGATGACCGGACCCATCGTCACGTCAGGGTCGAACGGATCGCCTAACGTGACCCGAGATGCAAGATCGCGTGCGATCTGTAGGACATCCTCGTAGATGCTTTCGTGCGCGAGCATGCGGCTTGCCGTGATGCAGGTCTGCCCGCTGCCCCCGATGATCGCACCCATCGAGATCGCCACGGCCTGTTGAAGGTCAACGGCATCCGGGAAGATGATGTTCGGTGACTTCCCGCCTAGCTCGAGGTCGACCGGCTTGAGAGCGCGAGCGGCCACTTCCAGCACCCGATAGGCGGTCTGTCCGCCTCCGGTGAAGTGAACTTTGCTGACCAACGGGTGCCGCAGCAGAGCCTCGCCCGCCTCGACGCCGCCGGTGAGCACGTTCACGGTGCCAGCGGGCAGACCCGCTTCCAGTGCCAACTCCCCGAAACGCTGATAAGCAAACGGCGCGTATTCGGACGGCTTGAGGATGACGCTGTTGCCGGCGGCGAGCGCTGGGGCGATCGCGAGACCAAAGTTGTAGACCGGCGTGTTCCATGTGCCGAAGATCCCGACCACGCCATAAGGCTCGGGAAGGGTGAAGTCCAGCGCTTCGCCGGGCCAGACCGGTACGACCTCTCCCTGAACCTTGTCCGCCCAGCCGGCGAAATAGCGAAGGCCGCCGGATGCACGGCTGGGCCCAAGACTCGCAACTGCGTAGGGGAACGCGCTGTCGTGCAGCGACAGTGCGACCAGTTCGTCGGCGTGCTGGTCGACGAGGTCGGCTAGCCGGAGGAGGCCGTCGCGGCGACGATCTGCCGTCCATCCCGACCATTCGCGAAAGGCTCTGGACGCGGCTTGGGCGGCGAGGTCCACTTCACTAGCACCTGCCAGCGGCACGATCCCGTTGATCTCACCCGTTGCCGCGTACCTGTGCTCGTACGTCCCGCCGGACGCGGACTGCAGCCGCTTCTCACCGATGAGTAACACAGACGGCGCCGGTTCGAGGTCCGCTAGCGGGATCCGCGTCATGAGCGCTCCAGAACGGCGTCACGCGCCCCCGCCACAGACCTGACATCCTGGCATCCGGCGGTTGTTGCGTCGATCACAAGGCCAATATTATTATAAGGTTCAACGCGGCGCAACCGCCGCGTGGTTCTCGGCCGATGGTATGCCGAGGGAGATGCCACAGGGAGTCGAGATGACCATTCAGCACACCCCCACCATCGAGTTCGACCACCACTCCGCCGAGGTGGCCCAGGACCCGGCGGGCTCGTACGCACGACTGCGAGAACAGTGCCCCGCCTTCTGGACCGAGAGCCACGGCGGCTACTGGGTGTTCACGCGGTATGACGAGGTCGCGGAGATTCTCAACGACGACGCTCGATTCTCCTCTGCCCGACGGTCTGACGCTGGCGGGGATGGTTCCGCGGTGAGCATCCCGAAGCGACCAGCGGTACCCCAGTACCCCATCGAGCTCGACCCGCCGGAGATGTTTTCGTTCCGGCGCATCCTCAACCCCTTGCTGTCGCCGGCCGCCGGCGAACGGCTTCGGCCCGCGATCCAGCAGCGCGTGTCTTGGCTGGTGGATCGATTCGTCGAGCGTGGCCAGTGCGACCTCGTGTCCGACCTGGTCAGCCCCGTCCCTGCCAGCGTCACGGTCGACTGGCTCGGGTTGCCCCACGACACCTGGCACCAGATGGGCATGACGATGCACAACATCATCGCTCGCGCGCCGGGCGATCCAGTCTGGGCCAGGGCCAGCAGCGACCTGGTGGATCTTTACGACGTCATGCGCAGCACCATCGCGGCCCGCAAGACCGAACCACGCGACGACGTCATCAGCTACATCGTCCAGCAGGAGATCGACGGCCAACTGATCACGAACGACGACGCGCTCTCGGTCGTCGCGCTCCTGATCGCCGGCGGCGTGGGCACCACCTCATCTCTGTCGGCGCAGTCACTGGTGTGGCTGAGCCAGCACCGCGATTGTCATCAGCGTCTGCTCAGCGATTCCCGCTTCCTTCGGGTTGCCACCGAGGAGTTCCTGCGATACTTCGCGCCAGTTCAGGCACTGGCGCGGACCACCCGCGGCGACACCGAGTTCCACGGCTGCCCCATGGCGGACGCGGACCGGCTGCTCGTGGCGTTCGGCTCGGCAAACCGCGACTCCAGGGCGTTCGACGACCCCGACGAGCTACAGCTGGATCGCTTCCCCAACCGGCACCTCTCGTTCGGCGTCGGCGTGCACCGGTGCGCGGGATCGAACCTGGCGCGCATCATCTTCCAGGAAGTAATTCGAGGCGTCCTCACCCGACTGCCGGACTACCGCGTGGACACGACCGCTTTGGAGCCATATCCGTCGCAGGGGCTCAGCAGTGGCTGGCAGAGCGTCCCGACCATGTTCACGCCCACTCGCCCCCTAGGCATCGACTCCCCCGCCACGACGTTCGGGCTCGCGGGAGTGAAATGAGACTCCGGGTGGATTCCGGCCGCTGCCAAGGTCACACCCTGTGCACCTTGGCCGCTCCTGACCTAGTCGAGTTACGTGATGACGACGGGCATGCTGCGCCTGTCCAGCGAGACCTCGCCGAAGCTGAGGAACAAGTAGCCGTGTCCGCGGTCAATGCGTGCCCCGAACGCGCATTGTCACTCAGGAAGTAAGCACACCAGCCGCTTTGCATCCCGCAGGCTTCTGTCCCGATGGAAGGGCCTGGCCGAACCGGGGAAATCTCACTCGGTTGAACCGGCGCGACCGCCCCAATAGGATAAGTCTTGTCCATCGCGCCGGCCCGCTGGCGAGCTCTCCCAACCTGGGAATCTGGCTGGGATTAATTGGACGCTGTCCCAGTCGCGCACTGCGTCGCGTTCGGCGATCCGCCAATCATCATTGCGGCATTCGTATCTCTCCACATATCGCCCGCCGACGGTCGTGAGATAGAGCTCTGCTCGGCGAAGAGTCATCGTGTACTCCAGGAAGTAGCACTCCGAGAACGCGGTGTCGTCATAAAGATCGACCGTCTGATTGGTGAGGTGATGTTGCTGGCTAACTACGACGTCGTCTGCGGGGTCGAACACCCCAATCCCGATGCGGTCGAGAGGCGACCTCGATACCACCCAGCTAACCCATTCCTCTGGGCTGACCTCGCTCAGAAAGCCATGCCGCAGGACCGCGTCGGGGTGAAAGGCACTCAGCGCCAGCGGTACGTTGCCCCTGTCGATGCCGCGCGCATAGCGTTGCAGCGCCTCTCGGACCGCGTTCTTGGCGATCAGTTTCTCGATTTCGGTCTGTTCGGCTGTCAATTCGGTGTCCTTCAGATAGCGTGTCTAGTGGGCGGGGATCCTGTTGTTCTGAGAGTCCGAGCGTCGGTGTCGTATGCAGAGCTGTCACCGTTCGGACGCAACAGGGATGCATGTCCGGGTTCAGTTAGCCATAGTTGTTGTTGACTCCTGCACTCATTTCCTCCGGCTCGACCGACCATCGCGTGAGAGAGAGTCCGCCATCCACGCGCAAGAGCTGTCCGGTGACGTAGGTCGCCCCGCGCGATAAGAGGAAGGCGATCGGTCCGACGATCTCGTCGAGTTCGCCATACCGTCCCAGAGCTATCGCCGAGCGCATCCGCGTCTCCACGCTCGGTGTCGACCAGGCTGCCGCGGATTTATCGACCGGAAAAGCGCCCGGTCCGATTGCGTTGATCGTGATTCCGCTAGGACCCCATTCACGGGCCAGCGATTTGACAAGCGCCTCGACGCCGGCCTTGCCTGCTGAGGAGTGTGCTACGCCCGGTGTGCCCAACGACGCAGAATTACTGGTGAGCATCACCGCTGAGCCCATTACAGGAGCGGTGAGTAGTGGTGCGGCCCATCTATGGAGGATGTTGAACGAACCGATCAGCGTTGAGTCAACGACGTCTCGGAAGATTTTGGACGTCATGTCGCGCGCGAGCATCTTCGTCATCTGTGCGGCCGCGTGAACCAGACCCGTGGGAGCACCCTCGAATTCGATGTCACGCAATGCGGTGTCGACGGCGTACGTGTCTCGTACGTCGCACGCGACCGGCGTTACCGCGGGCCCAGCGAGTGCAGCGGTCTGCTCAAGCGCGTCAAGGCGGCGACCGAGGGCGAAGACGTGTGTACCGGAGCGGGCGAGTGCGATCGTGACTGCCCGGCCGATCCCCGAGCCTGCGCCGGTGACGATGACGCGATCATGTGCCGGCGTCAGGACTGGTAGTGGTTGCGGCATGCTCACCTTCCTGTGTGAACAAGCCCGATCCCGGCTCGGAACGCACGGCCCTGAATATGACCATAATTTCAGTGCGACGTCGGCCCGTCAATCCCTGTTGAGCCAGGTCGACAGAGCTGCGACCGGGCGCAGGGAACTAGCCCGTCTGCTCAGCCGCGGTCCTGGTCGGGTCGCCGCGCCGTGTCACGTCACGCGGGTGCGCGGGTTCATGCGCTACCTACTCGGTGTCGTCCCGTCCGTTGCGGTAGCTCTCGAGCAACTCGTCGACGTCGGCCCAGATGACAGGGCTGAACCGGTCAGCATCGGACTTGTCCAGTTCTTCGTAGCCCAGAATCATTCGAGACATCCGCTGCGAGGCACGCCAGGAGTCGCGCTCTTCGATGGCGTCGACGATCAACTCCTTTTCCGAGGCAATGCGCTTGCGGACCTTTTCGTGCAGTTGCCATCCCGCTGCCTGCGACATGAGACTCAGCGCCGGCAAGATCGCTGCCAACAACAGATTCCCCGAGGCTTCAGCAATCAGGTTATGAAAGCGGCGATTTTCGTGGTGGAAGCGCTCGCTGTCGGAACGACGGCTGTGCAGGTCGGCAACGCACGCTCGCAACGCCTCTAAGTGGCTCTCGGTCCTGCGTCCGGCCGCGAGCGCGGCCATGGTCGGCTCCACGGCGGCACGAGCCTCAAGGATAGTGCGCATGTCTCCGTGCCCAGCCTGCAAGCTCATGGCAAGCGATCCTGCAAGTAGCTCGGGTCGGGGAAGGCTGACAAGCGCTCCTCCGCCGGCGCCGCGCCTCATCTCGACTGCTCCCTGGGCTTCGAGCAGACGAAGTGCTTCACGGAGCGAGCCGCGTGCAACTCCGTAGCGCTCTATCAACCAGGACTCGGCACCGATGTTGTCACCTGGCTCGAGTCCGCGGTCGGCGACCTCGCGCATGAGCCGCCGAGCGACCTCTGATGCGACCTTGGCCTGGACCACACGCTCCTCCAGCGACAGCTCGCTGCGACCTAAATTGGTTGGCGAAAGCTTACAACAAATGTCCGTGATGATGTCTACCGGTCGTCGCCTCCTATCGAGTGGTCGTCTTGCAATCGAGTGGTCGTCTTGCGGCCCACGACAGTGATGGCGCGACGAGCCAGCCGCCACCGTCCGTCCTCGCCAAGTACCACTGTGTCCTCGTAGTACCCATAGGAGATCAGCACGTCCAGTCCCCTGCCGACCCCGATGCGCGCAAAGCAGCTGTGCACCGTGGCCGACGTTTGGTTCGAGTGCATATCGACGATGACGTTGGAGATGGCGTGAAGCTGGCCACCGACCGCTGCAGCGCCGGGAACGGCATCTGCGATGCCTTGGATCCCTTGCAACATCATCGGCTGACGGTCGGCGCCAGGAAGACGCAGTTCGACCACCGCATCGTCCGTGAAGCAGTCGCGCCACCGGTCCTGAACTTGGTAGTCGACGCATTGTGCGTACAAGACCAGCGGGACCATGATCGCCTCGCGTGGCACGGTCGGTGGAGTCACCCAGCATCACCGGCTCCATTGGCGACGGGCATGCGCACGACCACTTTGCCTACCTGGTTTCGCGAGGTCAACGCAGCCAACGCGGCACGCACGTCACCCAACGCGAAACGTGCCCCGACGACAGGGGAGATTTGATGTTGCTCCACGAGACGATTAAGAACATCGAGCGATGTCTGCGCCCGCTCCGGGTGGGTTTCTGTGACCGTTCGGTTCTGGAATCCAGTCAAGGTGATCCCCTTCAACAGGATCCTGTTCAGCGGCACGCTGGAGATCTCCCCTGACGCGAAGCCGAGCACGACGACGGTTCCTCCTGGCCGGACCGCGCGTACCGCCTGAAGCGAGAAGTCACCTCCGACGGTGTCGTACGCGGCGGCGACGCCGCCGCCGCCGCTCAGACTCCTCACCTGCGCGCCAACGTCGTCGCTGCTGATGTCCACACAGGCGAGGGCTCCAGCCTGACCACATGCGTCGAAGTGCTTGGGACGGCATGCAGCGATAGTTTGCACGCCAAGAGCGCGAGCTGTGTCGAGCAGAGCGTGGCCGACTCCTCCGGACGCCCCACCAACGAGCACCCAATCGCCAGGGCGCACAACTGAGGCGGTATGCAGTGCGTGCATGGCGGTTTCGTACGTCACGCGGTACGACGCAGCCTGGTCGATGGTCATCCAGTCGCCAGCCGGGCGTAGCGCGTGCGGTGGACAGACGACCCGCTCCGCCAAGGCGCCGCTCTGGACTTTGCCGACGACTCGGTCTTCTATGGCCAACCCGCATCCCGCGGGTGCCTCACGAACCGTCCCGACGAACTCCGTCCCGGGGATGTAGGGAAGCGGCATGGAGACCTGATATCGGTTGGCAAGCATAAGCAGGTCATAGGCGTTCAACCCGGCCGCAAGAACCTCGACAAGCACTGTGCCGTTCTCGCGGACCGGATCGGCGACGTCGTCGACACCGACGGACTCAACTCCACCGTATCGGGATATCTGCGCAGCCAGCATCGTCATCCACGTCCACGTTGACCGACTTCGGTGGAGGCGCGTCGAATGATGATCCATCGGCCGGTAGGACCTTGCTCGAGAACGTCTTCGACCCGCTCGATTCCCGAGATGGTAGGAGCGCCACTAACGACATCCATGATGATGTTGACGCTGGACGCATGGGCCGAGCGGCCATCGATCTGCACGAGAGGGTTGACGACGAAACGCATCCGCTGCGGCACCTGCTCGTAGTAGCGTGCGAATGCGTCAAGGCCGGTTAGCTCACGATGACCTTCGTGCTCTGGGGAGTCACCGAGAACCAGCACGACATCACGGGAGACACAGTCACGCCATTGGCGGTCCAGTAGCCCCTGCGCAAGGTACGGAACCTGAAACAGGACGTCGCGCACACTGTCTTCGTCTCGCCTGTCCTCGACCAGCCGCTCAGACACTTGTTGGCTCCGGCGCATGCGGGTGCGGCGAGCGACTGCCGGCCGACAGCAAGGCGGCGAATGCACGATGCAGCGGAGTGTCGATGCCACGAGCCGCCGCCTGCCGGATCACCGCCCCGTAAATTGCATCATGTTCGGTCTGCGCGCCGGACACCCAGTCCGTATACATCGACGTGGTCGATCGTTCCGTAGCATGAGCGGTCAACGACGCCGCACGCTGCCCGACCTCATCGACGTCGAGCTTGGCTCCACACGAAACTCCGACCCGCCAACATTCCAGCATGAGTTCGCGCACGAGTTCAGCGACTCCGGACTCATGCAAAACGTCCATCCGCCGACGTGCGAGGGCCGTGACACCGTTCAAGGCCGAGTTGACGATTGCTTTGCGCCAGATCTCAGTAACGATGTCATCAGACAGCTGCACTTGGACTGCGGTCGACGCGAACAAGGATTGGAACGCCGTGCCCGCACGATCTTGGCGTGTCACCAACAAGGTTGCGCCGCCGTGTCGAATGCGACCCGGCCTCACGGTCTCACCGCCGCAGTACGCCAAGACCGGAATAACCGTACGCACTCCTGTCAGCTTGGCGAGTCGGCCAACACTCTCTACACCGTTTTGCAGTCCAGCAACACTCGGATCAGCATCGCGGAACCGTTCGTACCATGGCAGGGCGGAGTCGAGCTGGTGTGCCTTGACACCGACAATCACCCAATCGGGTGATTCCCATTCGGGCGGCACCGCGCCCGGATCAACGACACAGTGCACTCGGGATATCGTGGCGCATCGTGGATCCGGCGACTCCACAACGAGAGTATCCATGCCCCGCCGAGCGCAAAACAGCGTGTCGATCCCGGCGGCGACTAGCTGAGCGCCCAAGAAGCCCGCAACGCCGCCGGGCCCGACCACGACAACGCGCGGCAGGGGTCTCACTCGAGGACGGCAGGATCGGCTGCGATGACTCGCCGAGCCATGTACTCGAAGTAGTTCGGGAACACGCCGTCTAGCCGGGCGAAACCGGCCTGCAAGGTGTCGACGATCTCCGGGGGCAGCACCTTGCCCCCGCTCCCCATTGCCTCGACCTGCCATGCGTTGCGGCAGCGAGTCTCGAGTGTCCGCGCTCGCGTCACCGCCTGCGAGACGCTGTCGGCAGTCACCAGAACGCCGTGGTTCGCCAGCAAGGCCATGTCGGCGTTACCCATCGCCTCAATGGTCCTTTGGGCCACCATCGGGTCGTTGACCACGCCGTCATACTCCGTCACCAAGGCGATAGTTCCCGTGATGACGGCGCTGGTCTGGTCGTAGCACGGCGGGACACGCCGATGGGACGACCATGTCGAGGCCCAGCGCGGGTGATTGTGGATGGCCACCTGGACTGGGCGCGTCCGGTGGAGCGCGAAGTGCAGCTCCGTCGCGGCGTTGATCTTGTACGGTCCCTCCAGGTGATTGCCATCGATGTCCGTGACAGCGACCTGTGAGGCTCGAAGTTCGTCCCAGCCGATGGCAAAAGGGTTCACCAAGAAGGTGTCGTCGGGCTGGCGAACAGTGATGTGCCCAGCGAGGCCATCGTCGTAGCCCACCTGATGGAGGATGCGGGCCAGAATGGCGAATTCTTGTCGGGGCGTGAGATGAGTGCCCACACCCGGCCCCAGCGCAGGAGCGATGGGGGCTATGGCGGTCGACATATAAGTTCTCCCTACCTCGCGGCTTGCCCTAGCAACTGCTAGATACACACACCGGCGTCCACCCGGTACTCCGAGCCGGTGACGTACCGCCCGTCATCGGAGACCAGGAACAGAATGGCGCGGCTAATATCACTCGGCTCCACGACCTGCACCGGAAGCCGATTCTGAGAAGACGCCGCGATCTTCGGATGTGCCCTCATGTACTCCCCGAAGAAGTCGTTCATCACCATCGGCGTCCGAACACCCGTTGGATGAACCGTGTTGACTCGGATTCCCTCGTCTCCGAGCGCGACGGCATAGGTGCGCATCAGTCCGACGACGCCGAACTTGGCCGCGACGTATCCATCATGTCCGCCGTCGAAGTCAGTTGCGCCGGGACGTGTTCCTGCCGATGAACTCGTGATCACTACGGCGCCGCCCTCACCTTGGCGACGCAAGACAGGAATCGTTGCCTGGAGCGTGTTCCAGACACCCGTGAGCATGACGTCGATAGAGTCCGTCCAAGATTGGCGAGTACCCGCGTAGGGCGGCAACTCGTGGGCCATGATTCCCGCATTTGCAAGGACAATATCCAAACGCCCGAACTCCTCAACGCCCTTGTCAACTGCCGACGCAAGCCCGTCCGCATCGCGTACGTCCACCTCAAGACCGATCATGCGTCCGCCGCTTTCCCTTACAAGATCGACGGTCTCGGCCAGCTCCTCCGGTCCCGGCATCTTGTAGCTGACGCTATCGAGCTGACGACAAATGTCGACGCCAACGATGGCTGCACCCTCCACCGCTAGAATCTGTGCGTGCGAACGCCCTTGTCCCCGGGCGGCGCCAGTAATGAATACAACCTTTCCGTCAAGCTTGCCCATGCTCATTCACCTCGGTGTGTGCTCTGACGGTCGTAAACGCGGTCTTGAGCCACCATCTTTTGCCGCTCTGTGGCCGATCAATTGGTAGGCCGTTGGACACCTCCCAGACTTACTGAATCTCGATTCGCGCTTGTAGACAAGCAGAACGTGGGCGAGGCACGACCGGTCATTGCGAGCGACACTAGAAGCCGAGTTGCGATCGCGATAGCCAGTCCGCGGGAGGCGCAGAATGCCGGTACAGTTTCGCCGCGTTCTCGTAACACAGCATTCGTATTGATTTTCATCGAGATGCTCGATCTGCCTCCGGACGAGCGGCTGAGTTGCCGGCCAAGAACTGTCATTGTGGGGATAATCGCTTTCCAACATGACATTTTCGACGCCAATTAGGTCTAACTGGCGAAAAGCCGATGTGTCTTCAATCGACGTGAATCGGAAGCTCCGCCGGAGAACATCGACCGGATGCGGATCGGTGGTGGACCACGCCGAAGATGCTTCGACCTGACGATGGGCGCGATACAGGCGCTCGATGACCGTAGGCACCCAGGAGACGCCGGCCTCCGAAAGTACAATTCGCAGAGCAGGGTGGCGAACTGGAATTTTGGAATAGATCCAGTCGACTGCCGTCATCACACCGACGACGGGAAACAACGCGACGATCACGTCGGCCGGTGACACCGACGACGGTCGAGTGGTATAGCCGGACGAACCAATGTGGAGGTTTACGACCGTATCTGTCTCTTCCAGCGCGTTCCAGACAGGCTCCCAATAATCGGAATAGAGAGATGGCAATCCCTGGAGCTCCGGCTGTTCCGTAAATGAGATCGACGTGAAGCCACGATTCGCATTGCGACGAATTTCCGCGGCCGCCAGACTCGGGTCATTTAGCCAAGGAAGTTGACAGGGAATATAGCGGTCACGGTCCGCTGCACACCATTCTTCGATGACCCAGTCGTTATACGCGCGAATACAGGCCAGCCCCAAGTCCTGGTCTTCCAATGACGAGAGCTTCCTGCCTGCGAAGCCGAACAGAAGCGACGGGAAACAAAGCGATGCCCACACTCCGTTGAGATCCATATCCAGCAGTCGTTGCCGCGAATCCGAGACTCCCGCGCGGAACTCTTCATATTTCTGCGGCGCCAATGTCCACTCATCCATCGGGCGGCCTGACGCACCGTTAGCCGGAATTATGGGCAGGCGTTCGTCGGCAAGGAGCCAGAAAGGAACTCCTTCGGCGTCATATTTCACATGCGGCGCGGCCTCACGCAGTCGCTGAGGCAGACGGCTGACGAATAGGTCGGGCGGCTCGAGCAAATGATCATCCACCGAGATGATGGGACACCACAGTGGAGCAGGCTCCGGTTCCGGAAGAAAGCTGGTCTTGCCGCGCGCTGTGGGGCGAATCGTGGAGTCAGTGAAATTCCTATCGATCGCAGTAGCCATGTCGCCTCCGTTATCCTCCGAGATCATTATAATGTCCAGATCTGATGATCTATCCCGGTCGCGCACGCAGATCGCGATTTGAATTTTGGATTTGGGTCCGCTTATGACATCGACGGACCGCATGGAAGTGTGCTCAATCGACGGGGCCATCGCCTTAAGCTGCTGCCGGCGCCTCAGCCCACGGAATGGGCAAGTAGCCGACGTACCATCGGCTCGAAGAACCCGAGAGGCTCGGTGTCGTATGCCGGGTCGAAACTAGCTTGATCCCACTCGTCGCTAAAGGTCAACGCCAAGTCATACCACGGCTCCGTGGAATGACCCTGGTACGCATCCCCCGCCAACCCGAAGTACTGGTTGTAGTACCTGCCCTGGAAGTCGCTGTGTGTGCGCACGACGTGGTACACCTCGTCGCGAACGTACGGTCGTAGCAGCTCAGCTGCGACCCTGGCGTGACCTGCGCCGGCAAACACCTCTGCGACATCGTGGAAGAGCGCCGCAAGAACGACTTCGTCATCAGCGTCCGACCGGTAAGCCCGAGTGGCCGTCTGTAGTTGGTGGGTCAGATGGTCTGCCTCAAAGACCACATGAGACTCGGTGGTCCGCAGAAGATCAAGCATCGGCTCTGCCGTACTCGACGGACGCGCCTGGCTCAGCCTGGCAATCACCCGCCACTCGTCCGGCATCACACTATCGAGACGGGTCACCATCGCATACCTTCCTGAGGTGCACACTCATTCGAGAGTCGGTCGGTCGGTCGGTCGGTCGGTCAAATCTTGTCAGAATTAGGGTCGGAGAGCAAGGTCACAGCCGATGTCGGCTCGGCCATCCAGGCTGGTCTTCCGACGAGCGCACAACACCCTGCCATGGTGCTCGGGCCAGCGGGTCAATGGTGATCGAAGTATCCTTTTGTCGGATCTGACGCGCCAGCAACGCCTCGCGACCAACCGGCTGGGAAGTCCCAACCTCGAGGAACGGGGTCGGTTCGCGTCCAATCCGTCACGCACACTCTCGTGGCGATGCGCCACTCCGCACGGCGGCGCTCGAAGCGGTCGACATAACGGAGCGCAACCACTCGGTCCCTCAAGCCGTGACGATCCGTGGCCGCAAGCCGATGGAACGCGAGCGCGTATGCCTCGCTGCGTGCCGAGTCGCTGTCGACGTCAATGATTGTGTTGCCGATGAAGTGGGTGGTCATCTCGCACCGCCGGAGAGACTCTTGTGTCCGTGCCAGGAACCCTTCGACGTCGCCCTGGTACGACCCGTGCGTGTCGACGGCATCGTCGTGGTAGCACGATCTGACGAGATCGAAGTTGCGGCGGTCGATTCCTCGGCAGTACCTGTAGATCACCTTCATGATCGCGTCTTGATCCAGGAGTCGTCGTACTCCGTCGTCATGTGTCGCCATGGCCTCCTCCGCCCGCTTCCGGCGCTCGACACCGCGAATTGCATCCGGGCCGACAAATGCAGTCCTAGACGTCCGATAGGGCTGCTCCGTCGATCCAGCTATGGCGGTCGCGGAACGCGGGTGACGCCATGCCGAAATATTGTCAGAATTGACTCACCCTAGCAACGTCCGACAAGGCGGCCCATCCCGCGAGCCGCTCCGGTCACGAGGGTGACCTCCCCGTCCAACTGTCCCGTTGCCGAGTGCTCCCGTCGTGGATTCCAGCGTCTGCCCGGCTACTTGCCCGGAGTGCGGCCGTTGGGTCCGACCGGCTTGTTGCCGGGTCGGTCCCCGTCCATGGCCATCTCGCCGAGGTAGCTCGCCTCGAGGACATCGCGGCGTTGCGCCAGCTCGTTGCTGTTTCCCTCGAGCGCCAGTTCCCCATGTGACAGCACGTACGCGCGGTCCGCGACCTCGAGGGCGAGATTGAGGTGCTGCTCGACCAGGAGTATCGCAGTGCCGCGCTCGTCGGCGATCGAGCGGAGGGTCGGCAGCAGCCGTTCCACGATGATCGGGGCCAGGCCGAGACTCATCTCATCGATCATCAGCAACGCGGAGTGCGCAGCAAGCGCACGCGCGAGCGCGAGCATCTGTTGTTCACCGCCCGAGAGCAGGCCGGCCCGTCGCTTGCGGAGCGGGACGAGCTCGGGGAAGAACTCCAGCTCGTCGTCGGACCTGCCGCGCCGTCGGCCGAGTCGCAGGTTCTCCTCGACGGTCAACCCGCTGAAGATCCCACGGTCCTCGGGGACCATGGCGATGCCGCGGCGAGCATTGCGGGCTGTACGACCAGCACGCACGCGCTCGCCGAGCATGTCGACGGTCCCGGACAGCGGTTTCAGGACGCCGGTGAGCGCGAGAAGGGTCGTGGTCTTGCCTGCGCCGTTCGCTCCGAGCAGTGCGACGAATTCACCTTCGTCGACGTGCAGGCTGAGGCCCCTGACCACAGCGGTCTGCCCGTAACCGACAGACAGGTCGGCCACCTCGACAGCCGCGGTCACCTGCCCACCTCGAGGTCGGTCATGCGCGCCCCTCCGTTCCAGCCGGCAGTTCAGTTCCGACCGACAGTGCAGCTGCCTCGGCACTGGCCGTGCCGAGGTATGCGCTGAGGACGGCCGGGTCGCTGCGAACCTCGCCCGGCGTCCCGTCGGCGATGATTTCGCCGAACTGCAGCACTGTCACGTGATCGCAGTGCCCCATGATCAAGCCCATGTCGTGGTCGATGAGCAGGATGGTGAGACCGTCTGCCGCGAGCCGGCGGAGCTGACCTCCCAGATGCAGGCTCTCGTCACTGTCCAGCCCGGCCGCTGGTTCGTCGAGCACGAGCACCCGCGGTTTGGACATCAGTGCTCGCGCGACAGCGACGAGCTTGCGTTGCCCGTTGCTCAGCGCGCCCGGCAGGCGTCGGGCCAACGTTTCGATCTCCAACGCCGCGAGATTCCTCTCGACGTCCCGCGCGCTGTCGCGGCCGATCGCCGCCACCTCCAGGTTCTCGGCGACGCTCAGATCATCGAACAGTTCCAAGGACTGGAAGGTCCGAGCAACTCCGGCGTGCACGCGTTGGTGCGCCGACTTCCTGTCCAGCAACTCGGCATCGATCTGAATCCGTCCGGTGTAGCGCGCGAACCCGGTGACGGCGTCGACGAGGGTGGTCTTCCCAGCGCCATTGGGTCCGATCAGGCCGGTCACCTGGCCGCCCGATGCTCGCAGCGAGACGTCGGTCAGTGCCTTGACGCCTCCGTACCTCACGGAGACGCTCATGAGCTCCAGGTCGGTGTTCACGAGGCTTCCACCGGCGAGGCGCCGCGGGCGCGGACGGGCTGATCAGCGAGATCAGCGGGGAGCACGATCGCTCCTGGGCCAGGACGCGGAGGGCGGCCCGCGCTGCGAGCGGGCAGACGACTCCTGATCTGTGCGAACCCCCCGACCAGACCCTGTGGGGCGAACACGGCCGTGAGCACCAGCGCGACGCCGCTGATGAGCAACTCGTACCTCCCCAATCCGATCCACTGCTGCAGGCAGTAGAAGCCGAGACCTCCGGACGCAAGCACTCCGCCCACCACGGATCCCCCAACGGTCGCCACGCCGCCGAGGAAGATCACCGCTAGGTAGCCGAGCGAGACGAACACGTCGAAGGACTGGAAGGTGACGGTGACCTGCTGTGCCGCGAGCAGCACCCCACCGACGCCGGCCAGAGCCGCTGACATCGCGAATCCGATGATCTTCATCCTGCGAACGTCGATTCCTGCGGCGGTGGCCGCGCGTTCGTTGGCTCTCACCGCGAGCATCTTGAGACCGAGACGACTCCGCCGCAGCCAGCTCACCCCTGCTGCGGCAATGACCACGAGGACAAGACACATGACCGCGAATTTGCGGTCTCCGCCGCTGCCGAGCGCCAGCCCGAACAGGTTGGGCTCCGCCACCTTGATGCCGTTGTATCCACCGGTGTACTTCGGATTGGCGAACACGAAGGCCGACACCGCGACCGACAGGGCCAACGTCACGACGGCAAGATTGACGCCCCTCACGCGCAGGGCGGGAAGACCGACGATCACGCCCACGACGGTCGCTATGAGTACTGCCGGTATGGCAGCGACGAAGAAGGGCAGATGCCAGGACTGCGCGATCTTGGGCAGCGCGAAGCCCGCGGCGCCGGCGAAGGCCATCTGCGCAAGCGAGATCTGTCCGAGGAAGCCGGTGAGAATGACCAGCGACAGGCAGATCAGGACGCCGACCAAAGTCGTCACGAAGGTGTACCGGTAGGCGGTGGGCAAGCCGATGGCGAGCACAACAGCAGCCACGACAACGACTCCACCGGTCCACCACGGATGTGTCGACCGAACGGCGAGTGGCAGCCGCCGGTCGACGATGGAACTGCGAGTGGGCAATTTGCTGCCGACCAGCACCATCGCAATCACGATGATCACGAACGGGAGCGCGTCCTGGGTGCCGACCTTCGGGATCCACGACCAGAGGGTCTGCAGATGGAGGATCTCGGACTGCAGCATGCCTAGACCGAGTGCGGCAGCGACGGTGACACCGAAGGAGGTGAACCGTCCCAACAGAGCGGCCGCGAGCGCTGGGATGATCAGCAAGGTGTAGGTGGTCGAGTCGAGTGCCGTGATCGGCGCGACCAGAATGCCCAGTGCCCCCGCCAGGACCGAGGCGAAGATGGTGTTGACCGCGGAGAGGGTGTCGGGTGACATACCGAGCAACGTCGCACTCAGCTCGTTCTCGGCTGCAGCCCGGGTGGCGAGGCCGAAGCGGGTGTAGCGGTAGACGAGCGCCAGGACAACCCCGACGACAATGACGATCGCCGCGAGGTACAGGCGGTCGCGTGGAACGGTCGCCCCGAACACCTTCACGGGTGCGGCGGGCAGCACTGATGCGACGCTGGGGTTGTCGGATCCGAATCTCAGTAGCACCACCGCCTGCAGGGTGATCAGCACGCCGACGCTGGCCACCACCTTCGCCACGACCGGTGCATGCCGCAGCGGCCGGAAGACCAAATAGTGCATGAGTACGCCGAGCGCCAGAGCGAATCCGAGGCTGATCGCTATCGAGGGTGCAACGCCCATCCCTGTCGTCGAACTCGCGATCTGAAACCGGTCCGGCAGTCCAGGGATCGGCACGATCAGCGCACCACTGGAGCGCAGACTTGCGTATATGTAGGCAGGAACCATCGCCACTGCGCCGTAGGCGAGATTGAGCACTCCTGAGCTTCGGTACGTCAGCACGACCCCGAGCCCGACGCCGGCGTAGATCGCGCCGGCGCCGAGGCCCAGAACCAGAAAGACGATCACCTGGGTCACAACGCTCCCCCCAGCATCTCGTCGGGTTGCCGCACGGGTCAGCCCAGGTACTTCGTGCCGCTGATCCAGGAGCCGAGTACGTCCTCAAGCTTGCCGTTCTTGTACTGCAGCACGCGCTGGTAGGTGTTGCACACGGCGGTGAATCCTGGAATCTGCTTGCCGTTGCAGCTGTAGGGATGACCGAGGATGTTGGGCTCGTTCGTGGTCTTCTTGACCGCGGCGAGCAAGGCTGCCGAGGTCATCCCCGAAGCGGGCAGGGTCCTCAGCAGCGCGTAGGTGTTCATGACGGCCTGATAACCCGTCTCGCTGAAGGACGAGAGGTCGGTGCCTGCGGCGTACGTCTTCATGACCGCCGCGTAGGTCGCAATCTGCGGATCGTCGCTGGTGGGCGCCAGTACGTCCGTGGTGAAGTAGGAGTTGTTCGCGCCCGCACCGCCGGCCTTGGTCACGTCCGCGCCGTCGCAGGATTCTGTGTAGAACATTTTCGCCGTGACGCCGAGCGACTGCTTAGCCGACATGATCCGGCTGCAGACCGACCCCGGTTCCAGGACCGCGATGACGCCGGGGTTGCCGGAGTTCGCCTGCTGAACCGGTGCCGTGTAGTCGGACAGCGTGGCTGCGGCGGGGACGAGCGTGACGTCGGTGACGCCGAGTGTCTTCAACACGTTCTTGCCGAAGGCGATCGCTGCTTGCTGGCCGGGCGGTGAGTCGAGGTAGATGATGCTGAACTTCTTGACCTTGAGATTGTTCGCGAAGTACGCCATGGCGGCCGGTGCGCCACCCGCGGTGCCGCTACCGAAGGCGTATACGCCCGGCGTCGTGAGGTCGGCGGCCTGCGTGGGCACGCCGCCGAGTACCGGGATGCCCGCCTTGGACAGGATCGGCAACGAGCCCGCGGAGCCGAAGTCGACGCCGGTCGTCACCGCGACGGCCTTGTCCTTGACGAATTGGTTGGCGCAGTTCGCGGAGGTCGCCGGCGTCGCGTCGGTGATGCACGTGTCGAGCTTGAGCGGGTGTCCGTTCACACCACCGAGGTTGGTGTTGATGTACTTCACCGCAGCCGCGGCGGACAGTCGCACCTCCGGGAAGGAGCCGGCGGGCGAGTTCTCCTCGTTCGGCATGCCGAGCACGATCGGAGCACCGGTGGGCGCAGGCGCTGACCCGAGGGCCGACCCGGAGGAGGTCCCGGTCTGACCGCCGCTGGTGGGTCCGGAACCTCCCTTGGTTCCTGACGAGCTACAGGCGGAGATCGCGACAGCGATCACCGCACACCCCACAAGTCCCAGCGACGCGATGCGTACGCGCATGTTCCTGCCTCTCTACCAAACGATGGTTTGCTAGACGTGAATGTAGCTGTGGTGCAGTTCACTAACAAGGGAAGAGACGAAATTGGTGCGCTTCCGACGCGGACCTCCCCCGGTGATCACCGGCTGCCGCAGGGCGCGACGACGACCGCGCTCCCTACCAATGGGTATGGTGCGCGGGCACGGTCGGAGAGCACGAACGAAAGGACGCGGGAGCAGTCAGCTCAGGCGAAGCCGTCGATCCGAAGTGACTGCGTCGGACACGCACGGACCGCCTCGACCACGCTCTCGTAGTCGTCCTCCGCGATCTCCTCGACCTCGACGACGACCTTGGACTCCGCGTCCAGGATGAAGCGGTCCGGCACTGCCAGCATGCACAGCGAGTTGCCCTCGCAGGTGGAGCGGCGAGCGACGACTCTCATGGTTGTTGACCCCGATCGGCAGACGACGGATGAGCCGGCGGAATGCGTGCGGTCCTGTCCCGCGTGACACACAGATGAGCCGACATGTGCAGGAGCAGCTTCTTCTCCGCCCGTGCCGCCTCGCGATACAGCCCGGGAAAGGTCGAGAATCCGTGGGCCGTCCCCGGGACGCAGTCGTAGGCCACGGCCACACCCGCGTCGGCCAGTCGTCGTGCGTACCGCTCACCGTCGTCGCGCAGTGGATCAGCGGCCGCCGTGTGGATCACGGTTGGCGGCATTCCCGCGAGATCGTCGATGAACAGCGGTGAGACTCTCGGGTTCCGCGGGTCCTGCCCGGCCAGGTACAAACGGCGGTATCCCCGCATGTCCGACGCGGTCAGAAACGGCGCAGAGCCGAACCTGGTCATCGAATCGCTCGAGAGGGTTAGATCCGTGACCGGGTAGATGAGCGACTGGTGGATCACTCTGCCGCTGCTCTCAGAACGCCTCGTTGCTGCCACCTCGGTGGCGAGCGTGCCGCCGGCGGAGTCGCCGGCGACCCCCAGTCTGTCCGAGTCGGCACCGAACTCGTCGGCATGCCGCACTGTCCACTCGGTCGCGGCCAGCGAGTCATCGAGAGGGACGGGGAACGGGAACTCCGGGGAGAGGCGATAGTCGACCGATACGACGACCGCCGGGAGCGCCCGCGCGATCCGGCTGCACAGTCCGTCGGCCATCCCGATGGATCCGATGACCCAGCCGCCCCCGTGAAAGTAGACGACGAGCGGCAGCGATTCGGTCCGTCCAGCCGTGCCTGGTCGATAGACGCGCACGGTGATCGAGCCGCCGTCCACCGCGACCCAGCGGTCCTCCGCAGTGACCTGCTCGGCAGCTGCTCCCAGAAGCCCTTGCGTCAGGCGGTTGTGCGGGGTCGGCAGCCGGCGCGAAAGGCGCCGTCGGCGCGCGCCCATCACCTCCGGGCGAGTCAGAGTTGTTCGCGCCACAACCCATCCGGCTATGCGCGCGACTGGGTCGATCCGGCTCGTGGTTTCGTCCTGCGTCCCCGCGTCCGCGAGCGAAAGGTCGGTCTGGACGGGGATGTCGAAGTAACCCACCAAGCAAAACTACCGTACGACTGTTTGGTGGGCTAGTTTGCCAGAGCGGGCTGTCGCTCGCGTTGGGCCGAAAGGACTGAGGACATGACCACGGACAGCGCCCGCTCCCCAAACTCCACAGCAAGCAGGCGGCGCGCTCGCATCGCCATCGTCGGAGCGGGGATGTCCGGCCTCTACATGGGGCTGCGGCTGTCGCAGGACGACGCAGCTGATTTCGTGATCTACGAGAAGGCCGACGAAGTGGGCGGTACGTGGCGGGAGAACCGCTACCCCGGAATCGCGTGCGACGTCCCGTCTCGCTTCTACACGTACTCCAAGGTTCCGAACGCCGGGTGGAGTTCTCTGTTCCCTCCGGGCGACGAGATCTGGGCCTACTTCCGCAACATCACCGACGACCACGGCCTGCGTGAACACATTCGCTTCAGCGCCGAGGTGACCCTCGCCGAGTGGCGCGACGAGCAGTGGGTCGTGAGCGCAACCGACGGAAGCGTCGACACCTACGACTTCGTCGTCACGGCCACAGGCGTGCTGCATCATCCGAAATCTCCGGAGATACCGGGCCTCGACGACTTCGAGGGCGTGGTCTGCCACTCCGCCCGCTGGGCGGACGACGCCGAGGCGGCTGGTAGGCGGGTCGGTGTCATCGGCAACGGTTCGACCGGCACCCAGATCGTGTCGGCTCTGTCGAAGCGTTCGGAGCACCTCGACCTTTTCCTGCGTACTCCGCAATGGATGCTTCCGGTTCCGAATCGTCGCTACTCAGCTGTCGGTCGCTATCTCGGCGCTCGCGTCCCGCTGTTCAACCGCGTCGCGTACAACGTCTTCAGAAAGACCTTCGAGCAGACCTTCGGCGAGGCCACCACACATCCCGGATGGCAGCGGACAGTGATGGGTGCGATGTGCCGCCTTAACCTTCGGCGCATCCGCGATCGAGAACTGCGGGCCAAGCTCACGCCCTCGTACGAGCCGATGTGCAAGAGGATCGTCCTGAGCTGGGATTTCTACCGAGCAGTCCAGCGACCCACCGTCAACGTGGTCACCGACGCCATCGAGCGCGTCGAACGCACCGGCATCCGCACGACCGACGGCGAGTTCCACCAGCTGGACATGATCGTGCTGGCCACCGGCTTCGACGCCCTCGCCTTCATGCGGCCCATGAACATCGTCGGTCCCGGCGGGCGCACCCTGGCGAAGGATTGGGCGGCACGACCTACGAGCTACAACACGGTCGCTGTCCCCGGCTTCCCCAACCTGTTCACCCTCATCGGCCCGTTCAGCCCGGTCGGAAACTTCTCGGTGATCGCGATCGCCGAAGTGCAGGTGGGCTACGTGCTGGACTGGCTGGAGATGTGGCGCGATGCCGGCCTGCGCCCGCTTGCGCCGAAGACCGAGGCGGGCGATCGATTCATCGACGCCGTCCACTCCGCCATGGGCAACACCACGTGGGCCACCGGCTGCACCAACTGGTACATGGACGCCGAGGGAACACCGGTGACCTATCCCTGGGGCCCCGTCCATCACCGCAACCTGCTGGCGCACCCGACACTTGCCGACTACGAGCCCGTGACGTCGAGCGCCAGCTGAGCGTCGTCGATGGCGGGCGTACCGGCGCGGATCGGTCCCCGGGTCCCACGATCAGATAGTCGCGAGGTTCGACGGATCAAGTGGTCGGTGTCGTCCGGGACTTGAGCAGTTCGTCGCGGAGCTTGAACTTCTGCACCTTGGTCACGGACATCGGCCACTCGGTCACGAAATGCACTTCCCGCGGCACCTTGTACTTGGCGAGCCCGGCGCGACAGAACTCGATCAGTTCGTGCGCGGTGACCTCGCCGCCGTCGACCTTCTCGACGAACGCGACCGGTACCTCGTCGTACTTGTCATCGGGTATGCCGACGACGGCGGCCAGGAGCACGGCGGGGTGGCTGGCGAGGTAGGACTCGACCTCGACGCAGCCGACGTTCTCCCCGCCGACCTTGAGCATGTCCTTCGCCCGCCCTTGATAGGTCAGGTTGCCTCGGGCGTCGATCGAGGCGAGATCTCCGGTGTCGAACCACCCGTCGGCGTCGAAGGACCGATCGGTCTTCTCGGGATCGTTGTGATACCCGTTGAACAGATGGGTTCCACGCGTCACCAGCACGCCGACCTCGCCGGCGGGAACAGGCTGCCGGGTGAAGATGTCGACGATCTTGATCTGCACACCGTCGAGCGGCTTGCCGGCGGTGAGCCGCTCCTCGAGCGGGTCCTCGAGGCGACCCATTGTTGCGACGCCGCCCAACTCGGTCGAGCCGTAGCAGCTGATGTGGGCGGAGTACGGGAGTTTCTCCTGGTACCCGCGCAGCAGGTCGGGCGGCCCGACGGTCAGTACTCCCCGCACGGTGCGGAAGGTGTCCGGCGCATAGTCGCGGTGACCCAGGAGCGGACCGAGGATCGTGGGGTATGCAGGCCAGATGATGGTGGAACCCTCGTCGACGATCGTGCGGAGAGCGCCGTCGGGGCTGAAATGCGTCATGGCGACATAGGTCGCCGCAGCATCGACGACTCCCACGAGGGGTGCTTGGGCACTGACGTGGAACAGCGGCAAAGGATTCCACAGCACGTCCGACTCGGTGAGCGCGAAGATCTCGCGACCGATCTGCAAGCCGGTTCGGGCGACCGCGCCGTGATTGAGCGGGCAACCTTTTGGGTTCGCCGTCGTGCCGGAGGTGTACATCATGATGTAGGGATCGGCCGGCGTGACTGCGTGGGCGATCTCCCCGATGCGTTCGACTGCGACGGCATCGGCAAGATCGCTCACCTCCTGCCGCCCGAGCATTCCGGCCACCCGGCGCCGACCGAGAAGGGCCACCGACGTCAAGGCCGGCGCGGCGGCGCTCGTCGCGCTGCTGCCCACCTCGGCGTCCGAGAGACCGGGCAACGCTGCGTACAAGCGCTCGACATGGTTGGCGAACTCGTCGGCGATGTCGCTGGCGAAGAGGACCGTCATACCGGAGTCGGTGATCACATGCAGGAGTTCCCGCGGCGCGAGCCGGCTGTTGATCGGGACGAGTAGAGCACCGGCCATGGCCGCGCCGAACATGACGTGGACGAAGTCCAGGCAATTGGGCATCAGCAGACCGACGGCGTCCCCCCGTCGGACGCCGGCAGCAACCAGAGCCCGCGCGATGGTCGTCGACTCCGCGTGCACCTGCGAGTAGGACTCCCGACGATCGGGAAAGACGAACGCAGCACCGTCGGGACGGGTGGCGACAGCTCGCTCGAGCAGTGCCGGCATGGTCATCGCGACGTCGGACGCATGCTGTGATGTCTGGGCGGCGGCGGGGAACGTGCGCGTCATCGGTCCCTCCTTGGGTGACTCGACAGGCAGCGCATGGTGTCGTGGACCGGGTGGCCGTGGCTAGTCGAACCGGATGATGCCTCGGAGGTTGACCCCTGCTTTCATGTCGGCGAATCCCTTGTTGATGTCACTGAGCGCGTACTCGTTAGTGATGAGTTCGTCCAGCAGAAGCTTGCCGTCCTGGTAGAGGTCGAGCAGTCGCGGAACGTCGACCCGCGCGTTGCAGGACCCGTAGAGAGCGCCTTGCAACCGTTTGCCGGACATCACGAAGTCCAGGAGATTGAGCTTCACGTCCATCTGCAGCGCCGGCGCGGCCGAGGTCATTACGAACACGCCGCCCTTCCGGGTGAGAAAAGCGCACGGCGCTACGAGCTCGCCCAGGCCCACGGAGGCGGTCAGGATGACGCGATCGGCCATCACGCCGTGGGTGAGCCGGGCGACCACGGTCATGGCCTCGTCGAAGTCCGCGGCGACATGCGTTGCCCCGAACTCGAGAGCCCGCTCACGTTTGTAGGCCACCGGATCGACCGCAACGATATAGCGCGCGCCGGCAATACGGGCACCCTGCACGGCGTTCATGCCGACGCCGCCGGTCCCCACGACGACGACCGTGTCATCGACCTGGGTGGCTGCGGCGTGCACTGCGGAACCGAAGCCCGTCGGCACGGCACAGCCGATCACGGCTGCGACCTCAAGGGGGATGTCCGCAGCGATCGGGATCACCGAGGTCAACGGAGCGACCACGTACGGGCTGAAGGTGCCCAGGAAGGACATGGCCCCGACCGGCTTGCCCTGAGCATGGATCCGGTTCGTCCCGTCCGGTGCCTTGCCGCCCAGCACTCCTGCGCCGACGTCGCAGAGGCCGCCCAGACCGGCGGAGCACCAGCGGCATCGTCCACACGATGGGAGGAAGGTGGTGACTACGTGATCGCCCACCGCGATATCGTGCACCTCCGAACCGACGGCCTGCACCACACCCGCACCCTCATGGCCACCGAGGACCGGGGCCCAGGGCAGTGGGATGTCACCGGTGTCCAGATGGTCGTCGCTGTGGCACAGACCCGACGCGGCCATCTTGATGAGAACCTCGGTCGGACTGGGCGGGTCGATCTGGATGTCCTCCACCGACCAGCCGGAGTTCGTCCCCGGTTCCCAGAGCAGTGCGCCCTGCGTGGTGATTGCATCTGCAGACGTCATCGCTCGCTCCTGGGTTGGCTGTGCGCTGGGGTGGAACCCGGATCCGCCTTCATGCGAATTGGGCCATCTTGGTTTCCAGATAGGCGTTGATGCCCTCCAGGCCGCCTTCACGGCCCATGCCGGACTGCTTGAACCCGCCGAAGGGCTGGGTAACACAAACGCCGGCGCTGTTGACGAAGAGTTGGCCGGTGCGCACCTCGCGGACGACTCGCTGGGCGGTTGCAGCGTCGTTGGTGTAAACGGCGCCGGACAGGCCATAGGGCGAATCGTTCGCCAATGAGATCGCGTCATCGATGGTGTCGTAACTGATGAGACAGATCACCGGTCCGAAGATCTCCTCCTGGGCGACCCGCATCTTGTTGTCGACGTTCGCCAGAATCGTCGGTTCGACGTACCAGCCCTTGGCCAGACCCTGCGGTCGGCCGCCCCCGGCGGCCACCGTGGCGCCCTCCTCGCGGGCGATCGCCAGGTACCCCTCTACACGGTCGCGTTGACGCTGCATGGCCAGTGGTCCGAGCATCGTCTTCTCATCGAACGGGTCGCCGACCTGAATCGACGAAGCTCCGGCCGCGAACGCGGCAATCCACTCGTCCTGCCGCGATCGGGGCACGAGAACCCGAGTGATGGCCGCACAGACCTGGCCGCTGTGACCGAGGCCAGCGGGTAGGAGCGTCGGCAGGACGCCAGCCGGGTCGACGTCCTCCCCGATGATGGCTGCGGACTTGCCGCCGAGTTCGAGCGTGACACGCGCGATGCGGTCGCTGGCCAGGCTCATGATCCGTTTGCCGGCAGCCGTGCTGCCGGTGAACGCGATCTTGTTGACGTCGGGGTGTGTGACGAGATGCTCCCCGGCTTCGCGACCAGCGGGCAGGATGCTGACCACGCCCTCGGGCAGGCCCGCGGTATGAACCGCCTCCGCCAGCATGTACGCCGTGAGCGGCCCCTCGGGGGCCGGCTTGATCACGGCCGTGCAACCGGCCGCGAGCGCGGGCCCGAGTTTGAACGCGGCGGCGGCCACCGGACCGTTCCAGGGGATGATGCCGGCGACGACTCCCACCGGCTCGCGGTAGATGCGGGTGTCCACCCCGCCGGCGCTACGGCTCTCCTCGAACTGCACGTCCTCGTGCATGCGGGCGAAGTCACGGAAGATTGCGACTCCCATCTGGTGGAAAGCAGTGCCCACCGGCACGGGTGCACCGATCTCGGACGCGAAGATCTCGGCGTACTCGGGAATACGCGCCTCGATCGCGTCGGCGATGCGCCCGATCGCGGCACCGCGCTCCGCGGGCTCCATCCGCCGCCATTCACCGCCGTCATGCGCCGCCGTCGCCGCTGATACCGCGGCGTCGATGTCGGCGTTCGTCGGCTCCGGAACCGACGAGATGACCTCCTCGGTGCTCGGCGAGATCACCTCGATGCGCCCGGTCCCCGATGGCTGGACCCACTCGCCTCCCACATACAGCTTGTCGAATGTCGGGATCGAAGTCTGGTTCTCGGACACGCCGGGCTCCTCTCGAGCGGCTTCCACCGGCACCGTGAAGAACGTGTAGTGCGGGCGCTGATCGCGCTACCAAACCATCGGTTGGTAGATGTTTCGAAGTCTGCCCGCCCGGATTCGGAAGGTCAAGGATCGGTTCCTACCGGGAGCGCGGACCGGACGTCGGCTGTCGGTCAGACATGGGCGCCGCATGGCTGACGCGCAGCTCGCGCATGGATCGCGAGGACAGGCTCGGTTGCCATTCGACATCGGAGGTTGCCAGCGCAAGGCCCGGCAGGCGCACGACGATCTTCTCGACGGCGATCCGCATCTCGAGGCGAGCCAGTTGCGCGCCGATGCACGCATGTACGCCTCGGCCGAAGGCGAGATGGGAGTTCGGCTTGCGGGTGATGTCGAGGACGTCAGGATCGGCGAACACTGCCGGGTCACGGTTCGCGGCTGCGTTGACGAGGTAGACCCGCTCGCCGGCCTTGATGTGCTGTCCCCCGAGTTCGAGGTCGTCGACGACGTAGCGGATGACGAGCTTGATGGGACCGTCGTAGCGCAGCATTTCTTCAACCGCGGTTGCCATGAGCGACGGATCGGCGATCAGCTTCGCCATTTGATCAGGATGTTGGAGCAGTGCCAACACACCGTTGGCGATGGAATTGATGGTCGTCTCGTGCCCGGCGAAGAGCAACAAGGCGCACATCGACAGCACCTCCTCGTCGGTGAGGAGTTCGCCCGACGGGCTCGGCTGGAGCAGGACGGACATGATGGAGTTGTCGTCGGCTCTGCGAGCCGCCTCCATCAGCCCCCGGAAGTAGTCGACCATCTCCTCGAGACCCCGCAGCGCGCGCGAATGACGGTCGTCCTGAGCCTCCCCACCAGCTCCGAAGGCGACGAGGGCCAACTCGTCGGACCACTCGCGAAAACGGTCTTGGTCTGACGGCGGCGCGCCGAGCAACTTCGCGATGATGGAGCCAGGTAACGGATGCGCGATGTGCTCGATGATGTCCTGTTCACCGTTCGCGATGAAGTCGTCGATGAGGGAGTCCACCCGAGCCGTTACCTGCTCGCCCATGATCGCGATCTGCTGACGTTTGAACGCTGCGGCCGCGACCTTGCGCAGTCTCGTGTGCGACGGCGGATCGGAGACCACCATCCAATCGCGCATCATCTCGAGGACCGGGCGGGCGGTCGACGACCCAGGCGATTCGGCCCGGTCCATGAGCGGACGGATTCGGTCTGATGACAGCTGTTTGGCGGTGTAGCCGGCAGCGACCAGGGCGTGCTCCGTCACCAGCCACGCGCGGTGGGCCTCGCTGAAGCTGACGCCGGAGTCCCGCCTGATCTGCGCGAATACCGGATAGGGGTCACGACTGACCTCGGACGTGCGCAGATCCGTAAAACGAGAAGCTGCTTCGACGCTGGGCGACACAGGTGCTCCTCAACGATCCGGCCGGGCTGACGTTGACTGGTCAGCGCTCGACGATTACCAACCTACCGTTTGGCTGGCACCTCGTCTATGTTCGGGGCTTGCCTTCCGCGGCGTCCTCGTGCTGGTAGCGTCGTGTGCATGGTGAAGGAGTCGCGCGCGCGGTACGTGCGCAGAGCTGCGACCGACAAGCCGGTACTCGATCGGAACCGCAAGCCCGGCGGAGAGCGCTGGGCCGAACTCCTCGAGACCTCGGCCAAGATCTTCGCAGCCAAAGGCTACGCGGCGACGTCGCTTCAGGACATCGCCGAGGAACTGCAGATTCTGAAGGGCAGCCTCTACTACTACATCGACTCCAAGGAGGACCTGCTCTACGAGGTCATCCGCGACGTGCTGGTCAAGGCGCATGATCACCTCTCCGAACTCGCCCTTCTCGAGGGGACCGGCGCCGAGCGGCTCGAACGGGTCATTCACGCCCACGTCGAGTACCTGCTCGACCACCTCACCGCGACGACCGTCTACCTTCATGAAATCACCAGGCTCGACCACGCGCGGCGCAAGAGCCTGCCGTCCCACAATTTCGTCTCCATGATCGCGGAACTCCTGCAGGCCGGACAAGAAGACGGTTCGATCCGCAAGGACATCGACGTCGAGATCTGGACGCTGTCCATTCTAGGTACCGCCAACTGGGTGTACCGGTGGTACACGCCCGGACGATCACCGAGCAAGGAGAAGGTGGCCTCCGAGATTGCCGCGTTCAACCGAGCTGCCCTCGAGCGAGTGACTGCTACGCGGAGCGCCTCGTCAGCGGCGGTACGGTCACGAACCAAACCGGTGGCAGCGACGAAGGCGCGTCCCTCCCGACCGAAGGCCAGCTGAACCGGGCGATTGTCCTGTGCGCCAACCGACCGTATGGTTGGTGCTGTGCAGATTCCTTCGTTCGCACACGATGACGGCGGCGTCGGTTCCGTCGACGCGTTTCAGAACCTGATGCGGCGTTACTCTTTCGCCTACACCGCGGCGCACGACTTCAGTCAACTCGCCGACCTCATGGTTGACGACTACGTCTTGCTGATGGGTGAGCACGAGATCCGCGGCCGGGACGGTGAGTACCGTGCGGCGACGACGGAGCAGTACACACAGTTTCCTGGGCTCGGCTTCACGGTTCACGATGTCATCACCAACGGCGACCGTTTCAGCCTGGTGTTTACGGAGCACGGGGCGTCTCGTCGGCGACGCGGACGGGCAGCAGCGTGGCGCGGCATCAGCCTGTACCGGTGGGACCGGACGCGGCTGATCGAGTGTCGGGTCGAGCAGGACTACTGGGCACGGCGTAGGCAGTTGGCCGGCGACGAGCCCGACGAAGTGGCGCCGCCGCATCTCGACCCGTGGACGACGCATACCGTGCCGGAAGACCGCAACGCGGTCGCTTCGGTCTACGGATGGCTGCGCGAGCTCGGCGTGCTCTCGAGTCCGGTCGGCACTGTGGATTCAGAGGCCGTGGGCGCCGAGCCGGACCGGGTTCAGATCGACGAACCCAACGTCGAGGTGCTCGACATCTTCTCCGCCGGCCGCCGGGTTCCGTTCGCGATTCGCATCTCCGGCTTGTTCGCGGGCGGCCTCAGTGACCTCGACAAGCACCTCGGCGACCCGATGTCGCTGTACGTCACCGGCGTTGCGGCCGCGGACGCCCACGGTGGCGTACGACTGGTGACCGCGGTGACCGACCGGCTCGGCCTTGTCCACCGGCTCACCGCGGACGACGAGCCGGTGGACAACAGGGTAACTACGTCGCCGTAGCGACCCTGACGGTGGCCGTGCCGTCCAGGACGGTCGTGCCGCCGCTGGTCAGCCACACACTGCACGTGCGGACGTTGCCGGTCACCGCGGTCTCGCGCCCATGGGCGGTGACGCTGTCCCCGGCAAAGACGTTGGCGAGCAGTCGCGTCTTCAACGCGGTCACCTGACCGCCGGGATAGGCCTGGGCCAGCAGGTTGTACAGGTACCCGATGTTCGTCGGTCCTTGGTTGATCGGCGCGTCACCGAGGCCGAGGGCTCGGACCGCTTCGGCGTCGACGTGGATCACGTTTGGATCCCCCAGCAGAAGTGCCATGACATGCATGCGGACCGGGTCGACCTCGGGCAGAGACCAGGTCGGCAAGTCACCGGTCTCGGACGTCGCGCCCTGGGTGTCAGTCATGGTCAGGGTCCTCACGGCGCGGCAGGACGAAGGTCTCGCGGCAGGTGCTGATCACGGTCGAGGCCGGATCGTGGACCTGCAGTTCGATGGTGACGAGATCGAAGGTGCCGAGCACGCGACCTCGCTTTCGGATCGCCGACGTGACCGAGCCCGTCACTGTGTAGTCGATTCCGGCTACGAAGGGCACCGAGGTCGTGAGTTCGCATTCACCGAGCATGGGGCCGTCCTCCGGGACGGTTCCGAAGGAAGCCAGCAACTCACCCACGCTGATGCCGATGCCGGTCTGGGCCGCCACGAAGGCATAGATCGGATGCGGTGTCTGCGTCGGTTCGCCGTGGACGACCGACGTCAGCATCAGGCTCTCGACCGGGTCGATCCGATACGTGCCGGCCGGCAACTCCTGGCCGACCAGCTTGGCCAGTTCGTCCTCGGTGAACACCTCAGAACGACCTCGGCATGCCCAGGCCCTCGGCGATGGAGTTGCGGGCCATCTCGTTGGTGATCGGGCCGATGCGGAACAGTCGCGCGTCGCGCCAGTAGCGTTGCATGTCGGTCTCGGCCGAGTAGCCCATTCCGCCCAGGATCTGGATGCCGAGGTCAGCTGCGTTCACCGCGTGCTCGGAGGCGATCACCTTCGCCATGTTGGATTCCTGGCCGCACGGCAGGCCCTTGGACTGCAGCCACGCAGCTCGCATCACGACGAGCTCGGTCTGCTCACGCCACATCGCGATGTTGGCGAGATGGTGCTGCAGGGCCTGAAATTCGCCGATCTTGTGACCGAACGCCTCGCGGTTCAGCATGTAATCGCGGGCGTCCTCGAGCACGCCGTCGAGAATGCCGAGACAGAACGCCGAGAGCATGATGCGTTCGTTGTTGAGCGTCGGCAGCAGCATGTACCAGGCGCGGTTGGGCTCGCCGAGGAGAAGATCGTCCGGAACGAAGACGTCGTCAAGGAAGACGTCGCATGATCCCATTGCGCGCATTCCCAGCTTCGGGATCTCCCGCACTGTGACACCGTCGGACTTCGCGGGCAGGGCGAACAGCGACACGCCCTGGTGACGCTTCTCGGCCTTCATGTCCGTGCGCGCCAACAGAAGGATGCTGTCGGCGACGTGTGCGGCCGAACACCAGGTCTTCTGACCGTTGATGAGCCACCCGCCGTCGGTCTTGACCGCGTTCGTGCGCATGCCACCCAGCAGATCTGTGCCGCCGGTGGGCTCGGTGAAGCCGATCGACCAGCGTGACTTCCCCCCGACGATGTCCGGGAGGAAGCGGGCCTTCTGCTCCTCGCTGCCGTAGAGGCCGATCGACTTGCCGCCGGCGAAGGAGGTGAGACCCCAGATCCAGGTGAGGCCGGCAAGGGATCGGGCCAGGCCACGGGCCAGCGTCATCTGCGTGACGATGTCACCGCCCTGCCCGCCGTACTGCTCGTCGATGCCGATGCCGTGGAAGCCGGCCTTGGTCATCCTGTCCCACAGCTCGAACGGATAGTCGTGCTCGGCCTGCTCCAGCTCACGGGCCCAGCTCTTGGGAGCTTCCTTCTCCACCCAGTCATGCACGGCGGACGACAGAGCCTGCTGCTCTTCTGCGAGTTCGAAATCCACGATGGTGCTCCTTGCGTCTACGGGCGTTGCGCGCCGTGTAGTGGCTGAGCAGGCTCGAGTGCTCGGGCCGGCTTGGGACAGGACGTCGGTCAGGGAGTGACGACGAGCTTGCCGAAGACCTCGCCGGCGGCCAGCCTCGCGAAACCTTCGTAGGCGTTCTCGAAGGTGTAGGTCGCGTCGATGACTGGACGAACTCCGTCCTGGCTGCAGAGATCGAGAACGCTGCGCAGATCCGCTGTGCGGCCCATCGCGCTGCCTCTGATGCTGACGTTGCCGAGCGCGAGTCGCGAAAGGTCGGCGGTCGGTTTGAAACCGCTCGTCCATCCCGCGACGACGATGGTTCCGCCGGGACGAACACTGCGCATGGAGTGCTCCCAGGTCGCCTCGCCGACTGTCTCGAGCACGGCGTCGACGCGGGCAGGTAGGCGCGCGCCTGTCTCGAACCCCGCGTCCGCTCCGATGTCGAGGGACTTCTTGAGCTTGTCCTCCGAGCGGCTCGTCACCCACATCTTCAACCCGGCAGCGCGGCCGAGGATGACCGCAGCAGTGGAGACACCGCCACCGGCGCCCTGGACCAGGACGGTGTTGCCGGGTCGGATGTCGGCACGGTCGAACAGCATTCGGTACGCCGTGAGAAAGGTTGTGGGTAGACATGCTGCCTCGACGAATTCGAGCTCGTCGGGCTTGGGGACGAGATTTCTCGTCGGCACGGACACGTACTCGGCGAAGGTGCCGTTTCCGATGTCGGCCAGCATCGACCGCTTCGGGTCGAGCAGCTCGTCACCGCCCCCACGGCCGACGTCCGCGATCAGAGCATGCGCCACGACCGCAGTTCCGTCAGGAGTCGTACCGGCCAGGTCGCAGCCGAGCACGTGCGGGAACTCGCTCGGCATCCCCATGCCGCGCAGGAACCAGATGTCGTGGTGGTTGATCGAGGCAGCGACGGTCTTGACCAGCGTGTGGTTGTCGGGGACGGCCGGCATGTCACGGTCGATCACCGCGACGCACGCTGCGGGATTACGGGGATCGGTTCCGGTGGCGGCAACAGCTCTCATGCGCTCGACGTTATCGCACCATTCAACTGTTTGGTAGGTGTACTCTCCGGACGACGTCAGGTTCGGTTCCACGGGTGCTGGAGGTGGCAGGTGCAGGTCGACCAATCGGTGGGACTGATCACAGGTGGCGCAGGCGGATTGGGAGCCGGCGCAGCACGCATGCTGGTCCGCGAAGGCGGGAGGGTCGTGCTGATCGATCTGCCGGGTTCCCGTGGTCACGAACTCGTGAAAGAGATCGGCGATGACGTCGCGCTGTTCGTACCGACCGATGTGACGCAGACCGATCAGGTGGAAGCCGCGGTGTCAGCCGGCCTCGAGCGCTTCGGTCGCCTCGACGTCTGCATCAACGCCGCCGGCGTCAGCCCGGCTGCGCGGGTCGTCCACAAGACAGGCAAGTTGTTCCCGCTCGACGTGTTCGCCTCGACCGTCGCGATCAACCTGACCGGCGCGTTCGACGTCGCTCGTCAGGCGGCAGGGGCAATGAGCAAGAACGCGCCGGGATCTGATGGCGAGCGTGGCCTCATCATCAATGTCTCCTCGATCGCAGCAGTAGAGGGACAGGTCGGGCAAGCCGCCTACGCGGCCTCCAAGGGAGGACTGGCGGCGCTCACGCTGCCGCTCGCCCGCGACCTCGCCATGTGGGGAATCCGCGTGCTCGGAGTGCTCCCCGGAATCATGGACACACCGATGCTGGCCGGCATCGACGAATCGCGACGTGCGGCGTTGGTCGACCTGCACGTCTTCCCCAAACGCCTCGGGACGCCGGAGGACTTCGCCAAGGTCGTGCACGCGTTCATGATCAACACGATGCTGAACGGCGACATGATTCGCCTGGACGCGTCGACTCGATTGGCCTGAGCGGATGAGACGCCACCTCTACGACGAACCGCACGAGGAATTTCGTGCCGCCTTCCACGCCTTCCTGAGCAAGCACGCGACGCCCAACACCGACAAGTGGGAGACGCAGGGCGTCGTGGACCGGGACTTCTGGTTGCGTGCGGGTGAGTCCAGCTTCCTGGGGTTCGAGGCGCCGACGGATCTCGGTGGTCTCGACATCCACGACTTCCGCTACAACGCGGTCATCGCTGAGGAGTTGGTCGACTGCGAGGTCGCCGGCGACGGCTTCGCGCTGCACAACGACATTGTCGCCCCGTACTTGACCGAGTACTGCAACGACGAGCAGCGGGCACGCTGGCTGCCGGGTTTCACCCGGGGTGAGACGATCACCGCGATCGCCATGACGGAGCCCGGCGCCGGGTCCGATCTCGCGAGCATCACGGCGACTGCGTCCTACGAGGGCGACGACGTCGTAGTCACTGGCTCGAAGACCTTCATTACCAACGGCCCTACCGCTGATCTCGTCTTCGTCCTCGCCCGCACCGAGGAGCGCGACGGGCGGGGCATGACCCTCGTCGCCATCGAGCGTGGGACTCCCGGCTTCGACCAGGGAAACCCCCTGCACAAGATCGGGCGTCGCGCTCAGGACACCGGGGAGCTGTTCTTCGACGCCTGTCGCGTGAACAAGCGCAACATCGTCGGCGAATCCGGAGGTGCCTTCGACGTCGTCAAGAAGAACCTGCCGCGTGAACGCCTTTCGATCGCCGTCACCGCTGTCGCCAGCGGTCGCCACGCCCTGGCGCTCGCGCTCGCGCATTGTCGCGAGCGACGGACCTTCGGACAGACACTCGGCCGCCACCAGAGCGTGATGCACACCCTTGCCCAGATGCACACCGAGCTCGAAGTCACGGGCAGCCACGTCGACCGGTGCATCGTTGCCCTGAATGACGGCGAATTGACCGCCGAGGAGGCCGCCGCGGCGAAGTACTGGGCCACCGAAGTCCAGTGGAACGTGATCGATCGTGCACTACAGCTCTTCGGGGGGTACGGCTACATGGAGGAGTTCCCGATCGCGCGGATGTGGCGCGACGCGCGGGTGCAGCGCATCTACGGCGGCACGACCGAGATCATGACGGAGATTGTCGGCCGTCAGCTCATGCGATGACTGCGCAGCTGCTCGACCTGAACACCGACCTTGCTCTCGTCACCGGCGGGTCGCGAGGAGTCGGCCGAGCGATCGCCTTGCAGCTGGCAGCGGCCGGGGCAGATGTAGCCATCTCCTACCGACGCGACAAGGATTCTGCCGTCGAGGTGGTCGAGCAGATCCGACGTCGAGGCTTGCGTGCCCATGCTGTCGCGGCTGACCTGTCGGCACCGGCTGCGGCCGTCGAACTCTATGGCTCCTGCGCGGACGCACTCGGCCCGCCGACTCTCCTGGTCTGCAACGCAGGCATAGCGTCCAGCGGTCACTCGGCTGCTGACTCGACCGACGCCGAGTACGAGAAGCTCTGGCGGGTTCACTTCCTGTCCAACATCGCCCTGGCCCGCGCGGCTCTGCCCTCGATGCGACAGTCCGGCACGGGTCGGATCGTCTTCATCTCCAGCGCCTACGCAGCGCTTCGCCCTGCAGGCACGGGACCATATGTGGCAGCGAAGTCTGCCTTGGAGGCCGCGGCCGAGGTGATGGCGAAGGAGGAGCGCGCCCACGGAATCCGGATCAACATCGTGGCACCAGGCCTGGTGGCCACCGACATGGGTGACCGACTCGTGCAGGCGGGTGGCCGATATTCCAGCGCCGCCGACCTCGACGCCGAATCCCCGTTCGGTCGCGTGTGCAGGCCCGACGATGTCGCGAACGTCGTGCTCTTCGCGCTCGGCAGCATCGCGTCCTACGTCACAGCTCAACGCCTTGTCGTGGACGGCGGCGGCTGAGCGCACCATCCCACCTCATCCATCCACTCGTCGACGGCGCGCAGCGCCGGGAGGTAGACCATGCGTGATGCAGTGATTGTCGAAGCAGTCAGGACTCCGATCGGCAAGCGCAACGGGGCGCTGTCCGGCGTTCACCCGGTCGACCTGTCAGCCGCAGTGCTCAGGGAACTGCAGGCGAGGACCGGCATCGACCCGGGCGAGGTCGAGGACGTGATCTGGGGCTGTGTGAGCCAGGTGGGCGAGCAGGCGATGAACATTGCCCGGTACGCGACCCTGGCCGCCGGATGGCCGGAGTCGGTGCCCGGAACGACCGTCGATCGCCAGTGCGGATCGTCCCAGCAAGCGGCAACCTTCGCGGCCGCCGGCGTGATCGCAGGGCACTACGACATCGTCGTCGCCGGGGGCGTCGAGTCGATGTCGCGCGTGCCGATGTTCGCGACGACGGAGACCCACGGCAACCCCAACTCGCCCCTGATCGTCGAGCGTTATGAGCAGCGTCTCGTCCCCCAGGGGGTCGGCGCCGAGATGATCGCCACCCAGTGGGGGCTCGACCGCGCACGCCTCGACGGCATCGCGGTTCGGTCGCACGACAGAGCCGCACGCGCGATCGACGAAGGACGGTTCAAAGGCCAGATCGTGCCGATCACCACCAACGCCGACGGTATGCGTCGCGTGGTCGATACCGACGATGGCGTCCGGCGCGGGACGTCCCTTGAGACCCTTGCGGGCCTGAAGACACCGTTCCGCGACGGCGGGGTCATCTCGGCCGGCAACGCCTCACAGATCTCCGACGGCGCGTCAGCACTACTGATCATGGGCTCAGACACCGCCGCCGCCCACGGCCTGCAGCCGATTGCCCGATTCCATGCCTCGACCGTCGTCGGGGCCGACCCCGTCACCATGCTGACCGGCCCCATCCCGGCAACGCGGAAGGTGTTGGACCGTGCGGGACTCGGCGTCGCGGACATCGGCGCGTTCGAGGTCAACGAGGCTTTCGCGTCGGTCATCGGCGCGTGGGAGGACGAGATCGGCGTCGACACCGACCTGTTGAATCCGAATGGCGGCGCGATCGCGTTGGGCCATCCGCTCGGCTGCTCCGGAGCGCGGATCATGACCACACTCGTCCACCACATGCGTGACCGTGGGATCCGCTACGGGCTGCAGGCGATCTGCGAGGGCGGTGGGATGGCCAACGCGACCGTGCTCGAACTAGTTATCTGACCATGCCGACCTTCAGCGGCGTACGGCGGCAGGGCTCGCTCCTGTGAGATCGGCGGCGGACGACCGATCCCCTGCTGCACGGGTGGTGTTGCGACCTCTTCGACTTCCCCGATCAGGTCGAGCCTTTCGCCGCCACCTACCGCGTGCTGCTGCCGATCTACGCAGCCACGGGGCGAGCTCGAGTGCCGGCGCCCCGATCACGAGCATGCCGTCCACCTCGACCAGCGTGGAGCGGGCCGCGATGTGGGGGTGCGCGGTCCCTCGTCGATAGCAAGGACTGGCGTGACGCAGGCGTCAGTGCCGTCGAAGGTGGCGCACCACTCGTCGCGCGTCCGACTTCGAAATGCTGTCGCCAACCGGGAGCGCCGCGCCACCGCGCCTCGGGTAGATCGTCGGAAAGCCGGGATCGAATCCACTGCTACCGAGTTTGCAGCTATAGAAGCCGGGGTAGGAGTCCGCGAGAATCTTGATGACCGCGGTGACGACTCGGGCGTCGCAGGTACGCAGAATGGGGTCACAGAGCAACGTGGCCGCCAGAGGACTCATCGGCCGCCGCCAGCATTGTGACCTGCTGATTATCGTGAAACAGGCCCGCCTACGGATCTTCCTTGACCAACCGATCGTTTGATGAGTCGGAAGCTATCTCAGACACTGCGAACAAGCAAGACGGAGCGCGGCGCAGTCGAATCGATCTGGCGAAGGATGGCCAGATCGCCCTTGTATTTGGCGAGTGTCGACTTGAGGTCGATAGTCGCACGTCGAGGCCCATGGTCACTCTCGCCGAAGTTGCTGTTGTCACATTCAATTACCGATCGTATGGTTGGTAGATGGAGATACCGGTCTATCACCGAACCCGATCCGCTTCGCCGGCCGAAGGGACGGGATCCCCAGACGTCGACCACAGCTCGAGCCCGTGCCCGTCTGATCCGGATGAGACGCGGCCGCTGCCGTACCCGCGGTCTGGAGCCGAATCCGCGATGTTGGATGCAACGGTCGAGGATCCAGGCGGCGTCGGACGTCGGAGTTTCCTGACCTGGGCCATCGCCGCACCTAGTCTGATGATCGGGACCTCTTTGGTCGCTGGTCTCTCAGCGCCGCAGAAGGCGGACGCGGCGATCCCGGCTGTGCCGGAACCTGCGGATCTCTTCGATCTGACCGATCTGCAGGATCTGGCTGCGCTCCCGACGTCGAACCTGATCACGATCATGGTCGGTACCGATGGTGTCGCGACGTTCGCCCTGCCCCGCGCCGAGGTCGGTCAGGGCATCACGACGTCCACTGCGATGATCATTGCCGAAGAACTCGACATGTCGGTTTCGCAAGTGAAGGTCACGCTGGCTGATGCCCGACCGGAGCTGCTGTTCAACCAGTTGACCGGCGGCTCGAACACCACGAGCTCGACCTACACGGCAATTCGCACCGCCGCCGCACATGCGCGCTCGCGTCTGATAGCAGCAGCTGCGGCCAAGTGGGGCGTCGACGCCTCGACGCTCAGCACGAGCAACGGCACCGTGACGTCTAAGTCCGGCAGGTCCGCGTCGTACGGCTCCCTCGCCGTGGCGGCCGCGACATCGACTTCGTTGCTGCTCGGTGTGCCGCTCAAGCCGACCGCGTCGTTCACGGTCCTCGGCAAGCCGCACAACCGGGTCGACGCCCGCGACGCCGTGACCGGCAAGAAGCAGTTCACCCACGACCTGAAGATCCCGAATGCGCTGCCGACGATGATGGCGCGGCCGCCGACGATCAACGGCACGCCGAAGTCGGTGCAGAACCTGTCCGCGGTGAAGGCGATGCCCGGCGTGACCGACGTCGCGATGATCTCGACTGGGGTGGCCGTCCGCGCCGCGACGTTCGGGCAGTGCATCGATGCGATCCGCGCGCTCGACGTCACGTGGAGCGCCGGCACCGAGGACGGCAAGTCAGACGACAGCGTGTTCGCCGAGCTCGCCGCCGCCGAACTTCCGCTCGCCGTCCCGGCAGTACCCATCCTGGCCCGGACGGTCGAGGCCAGGTTCAAGTTCAACTTCCGCAGCAACAGCCCCCTCGAAACCGGTGTCGCAATCGCAGATTACGCCGGCGACGCCATCGAAGTGTGGTCGCCGCTCAAGGCGCCAATCGAATTTGCGCAGGATCTCGCGCGCCTCTATGGGATACCGCAGGCCCAGGTGAAGGTGCACGTCACGACGGCTGGCGGCTCGTTCGGACGCCACCTGTTCGCTGATACTGCACGCGAGGCCGTCGAGGCGTCGAAGGCGTTCGGCAAGCCGGTCAGCCTGATGTGGAGCCGCACCGACGACTTCCGTCACGGCCGTACTCACCCGGCCTGCACGTCGCGAGTGCGCGCGACCTACCTGCTCGGCAACGTGCTCACCTACGAGCAGCGGCACACGAGCGTCTCGACCGACTTCACACATGGTTTTGGCGAAATGTTGACCGCTTTCAGCGCGAAACTGCCGGCTGGCGACCTCAGCTTCGCTGAAGCACTCTTCGTCCTCTCGCAAACCGTCTCGTACAACTACGGGGTGACGACGCAGTTGATCGACGAGGTCGACATGGGCTTCAACACCGGCAGCATGCGCAATGTCTACTCCCCCGATGCCCGCACGGCGCAGGAGCTCATCACCGACCAGCTCGCGAAGGTCGCCCGTCAGGACCCGTACACGTTCCGGAAGAACTTCATTAAGAACTCGCGTGGGCTCGCCGTGCTCAACAAGGTGGCGCAGGTCGGCAACTGGGGCCGGTCGATGCCCGCCGGCACGGCGCAGGGCATCGCGGTGCACAACGAATACAAGGGCTGGTGCGCCTGCCTGGTCGAGATCGACACACGCACCTCGCAGACCGGCCGCACGATCGAGAACGCCTACACCGGCCCGCGCGTGACCAAGGCCGTCTTCGCCGTCGACGTCGGCCTGCCGCTGAACCCGACGGGGCTCGAGGCGCAGATACAGGGCGGGATCATGGACGGCATCGCGCAGACGCTGACGTCCAGCCTGCACCTGAAGGACGGGTACTTCCTCGAAGGCTCGTGGGACGACTACTTCTACACCCGCCAGTGGAACATCCCGCCGGACATGCAGGTGATCATCATGCCTGCCACGAGCGAGTCCCCCGGCGGCGCCGGAGAGTTCGGCGTCGCAGCCTCCATGGCGGCGACCGCCTGCGCCTACGGGCGCGCCACCGGCGTCATGCCGACCGAGTTCCCGATCAACCACCACCAGTCGACCAACTTCTTCACCCCCATCCCGACCGTGCCCTCCACTCCGCAGAGCCCGACCGACGGCCTCACGACCCAGGTCAGCTGACCCGAAAGGGAGAAGCATCGTGCCCACGCACTCGTTCGTCCTGAACGGCAAGCAGATCAGCGTCGACGTCGAGGACGACGTCCGGCTGCTCTGGGTCCTGCGCGATCTGCTCGGTATCACCGGGCCCAAGTACGGCTGCGGCCTCAACGTCTGCAAGGCCTGCACGTCGCACATCAACGGCAAGGCGTTCAACCCCTGCTCGGTGCAGGTCAAGGACATCAAGTCCGACGACCAGATCACCACCATCGAGGGCCTGCCCGCGACCGTTGGCAAGTCGGGCAGCGACCTGCATCCGATGCAGGACGCCTGGCTCGAGGCAGACGTCGCGCAGTGCGGCTACTGCCAGCCCGGCCAGATCATGAACGCCGTCTCGCGCGTCAACGCGGCCAAGGCCGCCGGCAAGACGCTGACCGACGACGACTTCGACGAGATCCGCAACATCTGCCGCTGCGGCACCTACCACCGCATTCGCGAGGCGATCACCGCCGGCGCGAAGAACATGTAACTAGTGTCGCCTGAGCGAAACGTTCTACTCGCGGTAGCCCTCGGAGGCGTGGAGTGGAACCTCCCCGCCGCCAACGTCAAACTCACCGGTTGACGCCACACATCGATCGACGCTGTCGCAGAAAACGTCACCATCGCAGCGTGACAGGCTGCGGTCGCAGACGGTTAGGTCGTGCCCGGCGTCGATCAGGCGACGCCCATCGGGTCGCCCATCACGCCCAAGCCGAGAAAAGCGACACTTGACATTGCATTCTCCTCGAATGACGAAGGTTTCGGTGATTCAGGCTGTGGCCGCGGCGCTTATCGGGGTGGGCAGGTCATCGCGGGTTGAGCGGCCCGGACAGCATTCGCCCGCCGTCATGGCGGCGGGACCGGTCCGGCGGTTCGGGCCCCGTCCTCCGGTAAGGATGTCGAGGCCAGCGCCGAGTCGTCGGTCCATAGCAAGAGGCGGCTTTGCAAGGTGTAAAGGAGGGCGAGGGACGGGCCGAGCAGTACCACCGCGACGAGGACACGACGAAGACTGCATCCAGGGTGGATCGGGGGGGCGCCGGCGGTGCTGAGCGTTACCCGTCGTACCGGCAGCAGGAGGGGTATTGGGCGACGCCCCAACCCCAGATGACCGCTGCGACTCCGAGCGCGGCGACCAGGCGGGTCCCCTTCAGTCTCGGCGTGTGAGCGGTCAACACGGCGATGCTGATCAGCTCGCAGAGCGCGACGGCGATCACTAGCGAGCAGCCAGTGAGCCGGTCGTAGAGAAGTCGATTTGAGCTATGTAACTCGGCGAGGAGAGATAGCGATAACCCCCCGGCGACGGCGACGGCGGATTGGGCTCGAAGCGCGAAGTAGGCCCGGCGGTGCGATCGCGACGCCTTAGCCTCGAACCGTGGATCGATACGGTCGGCCGCCGGTCTCCTCGAGTAGTTCGGCGTAGGCGACGACCCGTCCGTCGGTCTTGCGCAGGTCGTCCTTGGCACGCCCGGCCCACATGCCGGCGTCGATGGCGAGCAGCGGGCTGTGGGATGCGCCGGTCGTGCGGAGTCCACGGCTCGAGCTATGGGGTCTGATCGAGATGTGGATCAGCGACCCGGACGGCGTCCGCGTCGCGCTCATCGAGGCTCCCGGGGACCACCCCCTCCGTCGAGACCCGAGAATCGCGAACGACTGACGCCCGAACGCGTTCACCGTCGGCGCATCGTCTAGCGCGCGAGTAGGTGCAGGGAATCTGCCGGGTAACGACGTCGCCATCGCTACTCGCGCCGTCAAAGCCCGCGAAGTTGTGGATGTCTGCTATCTATCGACGTACGTGATTCTCAATCTTCTTGTCGAGCGGCGACGGCGGGTGGTGGCGGTCGTTCCTGGTAAAGGCGCTCGTCGAGCGGCGGACGGGCGCTACTCCGGCTGCCATACTGCGGGATCCGGCTCTCCCGACGCTGGCGCCGAGACGGCTGATCGTTGCGAGTGGCCAGCAATTGTGGCGACGGTTGATGTGCTAGCAGCCTACCTTCAGTGCTGAACTCGTCGGGCGCGCTGGCTGAGGGCAACTGGTTCACGGTGATCTGCGAACTCCACGAAGACTGGGCGCAGGTGAATTCTCCAATGTTTGCTCCAAGCCTGCTCCAGCGTCTGCGTCGGTGGTGCTCAGTCCTGGTGGCGTGATGCTCGGCTGCGCGCGGGAGATATAGCATCATCTCGATCCTCCGGCTGATCGTCCCGATAGGACGCGTTTCGACGAAGTCAACCGGCGAACATCTGGGCGAATAGTTCGGTGCCTTCGGTCGGTATGTCAGGACTAGTTCAGTGCCGCCTCGGGCAGGGTGGGTTGGCTTAGTTCGATGGGGTTGCCGGATGGGTCGTTTTGGATGACCCGTTCCCGCCGACGCCGGCGAGATGTTCGTTTCGGAAGTGCACGCCGTGCTGGCGATGCCGGTTCCCGCCCGGGGGACCTCCTTTCCGCATAGGCCGGAATTCCGGTGTCCAGACTCGACGATCTCGAGCGCCGGCGCCGCGAGCAGGCAGCTGTGACACAAGGCGGCATCCGAAAATCCACTCTCAGATAACGTCAACCAGCAGCGCCTGTGAGTCACACCACGGCACTATTTCGTCGTTCTCAAGACCACCCAGTAGCGCGCTTAAAGTCAGGTCGGCATGAGACTTACGGTCCAGTTTCCGACTGGCGAGGATGAACGGCTAGCACGCATGCCAGTGTTGCGGGCCGCTGCGCTCGTAGGCCGATTTGGCGTGCGGCCAACCCCTTGGGCTACTATCGATATCGACAATCTTTATGGAAGGGAATTGACCAGTATGGCAAAGAACGTAGTGACCCAATACACAGATGACCTAGATGGGTCGAAGGCGCAGGGGACTGTTCATTTCTCCTACGGGAACAGTGTCTACGAGATCGACCTGTCGGCCAAGAACACGAAGGCGCTCGAAACGGCACTCGATCCCTATATCGCCGCCGCCCGCAAACCTCGCTCTACCTCCGGGCGACGGGTCACCCGCCGCGGGGCACCTAATGGCAAGTCGGCCGGGACAAGCAATCTAGGGGAGATTCGCGCCTGGGCGCAGAGCAACGGCTACACAGTGGCCGAGCGTGGCCGGATCCCGGCAACTGTCCTCGAGGCCTTCAACAGCACGAACTGAACAGAACCTCAGGCGCGGGAGTGCCTTGGTGATCCCGCCAAGGCACCACGTGCTACCGGACTGCTCCGCATCTCCGCCCCCGGCCGGACGGCGCTGTGCCGGCATCCGCACGCGGACCAGCCTGCCGGACATCGCCGGTCCTCGTGCAGGCGATCAAGCGTCGTTGCCTCCCCGTTCCGTGCCTGCGTCGGGTTGGCCTGAGTGACGGTTGCCTGCGTGATGCCGGCGCGGTCAGTCGCGGGTGCCGGCGAGACGGCGGATCACCGCAGGCCCTCGGGGCTGCCGGGCCAGTGCTGCTCGATCGCGGCGGGCCCGGCGGTGGCGGGTGACCGAACGCAATGCGAGGGGCGACGATGAGCGCGTCGTCGGCGTAGCCGAGGACGGGAATGAAGTCGGGAATCAAGTCGATGGGGCTGGACAGGTGGACGATCAGCAGCCCGAGCCGCAGACGTACGCCGCGGGGCAGGCTCGGATCAGCGGCCAAGCAGCGCAGTAGCCGGAACGCGTCCGGTAACAGGCGCAGCGACTCACGCAGCAGCGCAGCGTTGCCCTGTCGGCGGTAGGTATGCCACAGCACGCCGACCAGGGCCAGGTAGACCAGCAGCACGCCGGCGGCGATCTGCCACCACATCAGCTGTGTCCGCCGGCGAAGATGGTCCGGGCCTCGCGCAGCACGTAGTAGACGATGACCAGCCCGGCGGCCGGGCTGGCCCAGCACCAGCCGGCGGCGGCGATGAGTGCCAGCCAGAGCAGCACCGCCACCGCGATACCTACGATTCGCGCGGATCAGGCCCCAGCAGGCCTCCGCCGGGTAGCGCAACCGGTCCACCCTCTGGGTGCTCGAGCGGGATATCGCACAGCCTGCATGTCACCCAGCCGCCGGTCTCCTCGCGCTCGCCGTCCTGCGGAATGTGCTCGCCGCGCTCGGCGCACTCTGCCTTCTTGCGCTCCATCTCCTCGTTGAAGTCGATCGCCATCTTGACCATCTCGTCGGCCACGATGAAGTAGCCGCCCTCTCGGCGTTCCCACATGCCTGCCGCCTCGAGCTCGAGGGCCGTGGTTGTCGTCTCGGCAGCGATGGCGTTGAGGTAGTCGTCCGAGACAAACCCGGGTGGCCATCGCTGATGCTGTTGATCACGGCGAAGCCGTCCAGTTGAAAGGCGGTGCAGCTGAGGGCCGGCATGCCCTCGAACTGGATGAACGTCGTGTCGTCGTCGTCCTGCTCGTCATGCCCGCCGGCATGGGTCATGCGCCGCATGGTCCCACCGGGGACGCAGATGAAGCGATCTCGCTCGACCTGGCGCGAGGTAGCGCACTGCACCGAATTTCGCCTGACGCAAGGGCTGGGCGGATTGATACCGCCGCGCTGCACCACCCGCCGGCGCCGATCTTCATTACGGCTCTGTCAGCGTCTGCTTCTACGCTTCCCCTGTGACCCTGGCGATCGATCGTGGCGTCGCGGCGATCAAGGACGAGCCTGAGGTCGCCGTCATCGACACCAACGTGTTGCTGGACGACGCGTGCGACCTACTCGTGGCCGGGCCGTTCCTTGGATCGCCGCTGTGATCGATCGGCTTACCACGGCGATGGCCATCGCGGTGCAACGTGATAGCACGGCAGCTGCCGCACTGGCGGCGTCCGTGCTTATCCCCGCTGACCCGACACCGCGCCTCGAGCAGCGGCTCGCGCGCCTCCTGGCGTTCAACCCGGGATCGACCATCACCGAGCTCCGCCACTTGCTTGGCGTAGATGCGGCCGAGCACCAGGTCGTGAGGGCCATGCTCGAATCCCACCCGGCGTTCGCGCGAACCGAGCGCTACCGGTGGTCCCTCGGAACCATTCGCATGACGTTGTTGTCAGGCTCGCCGACCGGGACCGTAGTTGCGTGACGTTGTCGAGGCGTGGATCCAGACTCGGACCGTGGCGCGCCGGCGGTCAGCGTCGCCCCACCGGCGTGGGCAACGTCATGATGTGCGCATCATGAACTCGGCTTCTGCTCGGTACTACAGTCCGACCATGATGATCGTCAGTGGCGATCGGGAGCTGATCAGCCTCGCGCTTACGGCGGCGTATCTCAAGGCACCGGCCTCGGCTGGGGCAACTCTGGCGGATGTCGTCAATGAGATCGCCGCCGGAAACGACGCCGAGGTAGGTGTTGCCGGTGACAGCCTCGTCGAGGTCGTGGCCGGCGCCCGGACATTGCGCAGGCGGTTAGAGGTCATTGAGCTGGAGGCGGCACGCTTGGCCCGGGCCCGGGGTGCAACCGTGCGTCAGTTGGCCGCTGCCACAAGGATGTCCGAACGTAACGCGGCCGATCGGTACCGCCGCGATGGAGGCGCCGGTGCCGGCGAGGGCGCAGCGGCGGGCCGGTAGACGCTGCAGACGTACGCATCCAGCCTTGGTGGGCCTTCGCCGCCATCACCAAATCTCCCGGAGCCCGAGCACATTACGACCGTCGACGAGCAGCCGGCGACACCCACAACGCCGCCCTACGCAACCTCGCGAACAAGCTGCTCGCCAAACTCTGGCACTGCCTGCAGACCAGCACCGTCTACGACGAAGCCACCGCCTGACCCTGCCTCACTGACACACCGGAAAGGCCGCCGCTTGACAGCTGACCCGCGTGAGGTGTCTACGTCGCCACCTGGTCCGGGTTCGCCTACGTCGCGTTCGCGATCGACCTCTACTCCCGCGCGATCATCGGCTGGTCCGCCTCGAACACCAAGGACATAGCCTTCGTGGAGCAGTGCCTCAGCATGGCGTTGTGGCGTCGTGATCACACCGGCCGGCCGGTGCCCGCGGGCCGCTACGAGTTCGCTCATCGCGCCCCACGACTCGGCGAGCGGCACGTTGTCATCGACGCGGTGCAGGTAGTACAGGTCGATGACGTCGGTGCCCAGCCGAGACCAACTCACTCGTACGGCCGCGCGGATGTGCTCGGGCGAGCCATCGCGATGCATGCGTTTCGTCGCCAGATCATCCAGGACATGGCCGCACTTCGTCGCCAGCACGACCCGGTCACGCCGACCGGACAATGCCCGACCGACCAGTGTTTCGTTGTGACCATCGCCGTAAACATCGGCTGTATCGAATAGCTCGACGCCCAACTCGATTGCCTCGTGAATAGTCGATATCGACTCGTCCTCGTCGCTGCTGGACTCCGCGTAGCCCCAACTCATGCCCATGCAACCCAACCCGATCACACCGACCAGGGGACCATCTTTGCCAGGTAGTAGTTGCGCATTCGCCAACACCTTCCAAGTGTCCATTTACTGTCCAAGTACTCCGGCCAGGAACCGGCCGATCGGCGGATCGGGTGCGGCCCCGCTCCGTTTGCTGCGGCGTCGTGCGGGAGTACCTGCGCACCTACCGGGCGTGGAGCCCAACACCTACGCGGACCACGCTGGAGCCGCTCCTGAGCCTCGAGGAAGATGCGGCGCGCGACGTAGACGGGGATCAAATCCCTTGGTCTGCTGGCCGGGGCAGTCGCCGTCGCCGCCGGCGCCGCATCCGTTCACAGGGATCGTCAGGTTCCCAAGTCCCGGGTCATGCCGTGCCCGACGAGGCCCAGGCCGCCGTCCCAGAAGAAGAATCCGCCGGTGGCGAGGGTGGATTCCTTACCTGCGAGCAGCACGTAGATCGGTGGGTATTCCTCATCCCGTGGCATCCGGCTCAGCGGCGTCATTTCCGCCACCTGGGCATCGCGGTCCAGGGTGTTCAGGCTGATGTCCTCCTGCCCGAGGGAGACCGGCCCGCGCAGGTCGCTGCCCGCGATGCCGCCGGGGATGACGGCGTTGACCCGGACGTCGGGTGAGTACTCGAAGGCGAGTTGGCGGACGACCCCCACCCCGGCGTGCTTGGTGAAGGTGTAGAGCGGGCCGGACGCGCCGGGATAGAACCCGGACGTCGACAGGGTCAGGGTGATGCTCCCCTTCGTCTTGGCCAGTTCCGCTCTGGCGGCGATCCCAGCGAACAGGTAGCCCTTGAAGTTGACGGCCATCATCTCATCGAGCGCGCTCTCCAACTTGTCCAGCGGAATCTGATCCAGCCGGCTCGCGTACTCATTGATGGCCGCTGCCCCGACCAGGGAATCCAGGCGACCGAACCGATCGACGATGCCGGACACCGCCCGCTGGTGGTCCTCGAGGTGGCGGACGTCGCCGTGGATGGTCAGCACGGCGTCGCCGTACTTATCGTTGAGTACGGCCAGCTTGTCCTTGTCGTGGTCGATCACGCCGACCAAGGCGCCTTCGGTTACGAACCGGTCGACGATGGCGCGGCCCAAGCCGGACCCGCCGCCGGTGATGAGGGTGACGACTCCTTCCATCTGGCCCATCAGAACGTCACCCCCGTCGTCGCAGCTGCGGCAGTCGTTGCCTCCGCATTGATCGTTGGGGCGATGGATCTGGTTCCCGTCTTACTCATGCTCGACTCCTTTGCGTCCAGCGATGCGTGCCCGAGGCGGACCCGGTAAACTCCGAATCGGAGGAACCTCCGGTACACCTGAAACCATAACCGGAGTAACCTCCGTTAAGCAACCTGCGGGACGATCCCTGCAGGCTGGAAAGGAGAATTCCGTGTCGGAGACCGGCAACAGACCGGTGCGCGCCGACGCCCGGCGGAATTACGAGCGGCTACTCAAGGCCGCCGTGCACGCGTTCGCCACCGAGGGCGCGGACGTGACACTCGAGGCCATCGCGAGGACGGCCGGGGTCGGCATCGGCACGCTATACCGCCACTTCCCGACCCGCGAAGCACTCGTCGAGGCGACCTACCGCCAGGAACTCGCATGGCTGTGCGAGGCGGTGCCCAGCCTGCTGCGGTCACTCCCACCCGACCAGGCCACGCGCGTCTGGATGGATCACTTCATCGACTACATGACCACCAAGCACTACATGGCCGAGGCGCTGCGCGCCGTCATCGCCTCCGGCGGCAACCCCTTCGCCGAAAGCCGGGGCCGGCTGATCTCAGCCATCACCGCACTCCTCGACGCCGGTGCCACCACCGGAAACCTGCGATCCGATGTCGAACCCAACGACGTGCTCGTGGCACTCAGCGGCGTATCCCTAGCCGCCGGCGAACCAACGCAGCGCGACCAAGCCGGCCGCCTCCTCGACCTACTCCTCGACGGCCTGCGCCAACACGCATCAGACCCATCCTCTTAGTGTTCAACCTCTGACCGCATCCCTGCACAAGTTGAACCCGCGAGCCGTGATGGCCGCAGCGACGCGCCGAGAGGTGCGCCCTGGTCCGTTGCCGACGGCGGCGCCACGTCGCAGTCCGTCGCCCACGAGCCGGACGAGGTGTCGCGCATCGTTCCTGCGGCACCACTCGATACCTCGGGTTGCGTTGCCCGCCTAGGTTGACGAAACGGAGGGGCCTCCGTATCGTATGTGGAGGCGCCTCCGATACCAACGCTAGCGGATTTTGGAGTTAGCTCGTGTCAATTGATCACACCTCCACACCACCCACTGATCGCTCGGACGGCGCGCTCGACGCGCCCACACCGAAGGCCCGTCGCCGGCTGCTGCCCCACGGGAACCCGGGTCTCGTCCTGGCCGCGATGGTGACCTGCCAGCTGATGTTGCAACTGGATACGTCGATCGTGAACATCGCCCTGCCCGACATGAGGACCGCCCTGCACTTCTCGGCGTCGGACCTATCGTGGGTGATCAATGCCTATGTGCTGACGTTCGGCGGTCTGTTGCTGCTCGGCGCCCGCGCAGGCGACATCCTGGGACGCCGGCGCACGTTCCTTCTTGGTATCACCTTGTTCACGCTCGCCTCGCTCGTCGGTGGCTTTGCCACGTCCAGGTGGATGCTGCTCGCGGCACGAGCGTTGCAGGGTGTCGGCGGCGCGCTCACGTCCCCGGCGGTACTCGCACTGATCATGACGATGTTTCCGGAGGGTCGAGAGCGGGCCCGGGCGCTTGGCCTGTTCACCGCCGTCTCGTTCGGAGGCATGGCTGGCGGCCTCATCGCCGGAGGCATGCTCACCCAATGGGCGTCCTGGCGGTGGGTGATGTTCGTGAACGTCCCGATCGGGCTCGCGGTGCTCATCGTCGCCTGGGCCGTCCTTCCCGAAACGGCTCGCCAGCGGGGACGGTTCGACCTGACCGGTGCCCTCACGTCCACTGTCGGCGTGGCGGCGCTGGTTTACGGCTTCATCCGCGCCGCGTCCAGCGGGTGGGCGGACGCAGGAACGGAACTCGCGTTCATCGCGGGCGTGGTCTTATTGTCCGGGTTCATCATCACCGAGCGCCGGGCTCGCTCCCCGATCACCCCGCTGCGGCTGTTCGCTGACCGCAGCCGATCCAGCGCCTACCTCGCCCGGCTGCTGCAGATCGGCGGCATGCTGGGCATGCCCTTCTTCCTGACCCAGTTCCTGCAGAACGTACTGCACTACAGCGCGCTCCAAGCCGGCTTCGCGTTCATGCCGTTCGCGGTATCCGTGGTCACCGCCTCCCAGCTGAGTGCCCGGATCGTCGGTCGCGTCAACGCCCGCGCCGTCATGACCGGCGGCCTCGCCCTATCAACAGCCGGCCTGCTCTGGCTGACCCAGCTGTCACAGACCAGCAACTACAACGACGTCCTCTGGCCCCTGCTCCTGTTCGGACTCGGCGGCGGCCTCGCGTTCGTGCCACTCACCGCAGCCTCGCTCGCCGGCGTAGAGCCACGCGATGCCAGCGCAGCGTCCGGCCTCTTTAACGTCATGCAACAAGTCGGCGGCGCGCTCGGGCTTGCCGTGCTCGTCACCGTCTTCGGCGCCGCGAGCAAGCACGCAGCCACCGGCGCCACACCCGCCCAGCGCACAACCCACGCCTTCATAATCGGCGCCGACCGCGGGTTCCTCACCGCCGCCCTGTTCCTCGCAGCGGCCGTGCTGCTGGCGGCGTTCCTGATCCGCACGCCAGCCGGCGACACCGACTCCGACGCCACCGAAGTAGCGCGGGCCGACTAGTTGAGTGATTCCAAGCCGTGTCAGAGGTCGTAGGCGATCAGCTTGGGTCCTTCCCGAGATGGACCGTCGCCAACAGCTCGACCGACCAGATGAATGGCGATAGCGTCGGCCCACTGCTGGCCTTCACATGGGAGTTCGGCGCCCGTGACTGGGACATCGACACGGCGCTCAACATCATGATCGACAACATCGTCGGCGACAAGGCCGGCAAGTCGACCGGCGGCACCAACACCGGCGCCGGCGGCGCCAACGGGATGCCCAACGTCCGGTGGCCCATCGTGGAGCGGCCCGGCGCGGACTATTACAACCAGTACCACTACGCGCCGCAGGTGCGCCCCTTCCAGGAAGACCACATGGTCACCGGCGCGTCGTACACGCTCGAGTACTCGGTCGACGACTTCTCCGTCGCCACGCTCGCGGCCGAGCGGGGTCGGACGAACACCGCGAAGCAGTTCTACGACCGCGCGCAGTACTGGCAGAACCTGTGGAACCCGACGGCGAACGGCATCCAGCCGCGCGACTACAACGGGCGCTACCCGGATAACGCCGACCCGAACCAGCAGTACCCGGCGTCGTTCGGCTACCGCGGCAACGTCTACGACCTCGGCCAGCAGGGCTTCGAGCGAAGCCAGAGGCGCCCGCCTGGAGCAATCCCGGCGGGCGCCTCTCCCTGCCTTTGACAGGACGGCACTACATATCAGTTGGTTGCCATTGCGAACACGTGCATGCCGGGGTTCGGCGAGGTGCCGGTGGTCGGGAGCGCGACGGCTTGAACGGTCTTGCCGGCCGCCAGCGGCACGGCTGCGTAGTAAATGCTGCCGGTGTGGCTGAAGCGGCCGGTCGGCGCGTTGATGTAGGCCGCGGTGGCCACAACCTGGTCGCCGGCGGCCGGATTCCACCAGTCTGAGAACGACAACGTGAACGGCTCGCTGCTCCCGTCGGTGTAGTACACGGTGCCGACACCGCCGTGCGTCCCGCTGGCGGACGCGCCCAGAAAGGCGAGTGTGCTTCCTGATCCGTCGATCGCAACGACCTGACCGTTGGCCTCGACGTTGTCCGGCTGCCCGGGCGAAGTATCGGGCCAGGTGAACGACGTTCCGGCGTAGCTGATCGGGCCGGGATCGATGCCCGCTGCCGCGAGCGCCTGAGCCGAGTAGGTCTTGCCGCTGTCGACGAACGCCCCCGCCGCCGGGCCTGCGTCGTCAGTGACGCCGGTGTTGTCGAACGCCGCGTCGAGCGACGGATAGGGCAGGATCACCTCGGCTCGCCCGGTGGCTGGGCCCGAGCCGGCCGCGCCGTGATAGGTCGCGGTCGTGTCCAGCGAGTAGCTGCCCGGCGCGGCGGCAGCGGAAACCCCGACCTGCCAACTCGTGTGCACCGATGCGTGCGGCGCCACGGCGGCGAAGGACGTCGTGCTCGTCGCGTGAGCCGTCCAGCCGGAAGGGCTGCGCAGCCCGACGTGCACGCCACTGACCGGGAAGTCGCCGCTATTGGTGAACGTCGTCGTGACGGCCGCGGTGGACCCGGCGGACGCCACGTGCGGTGCCGTCACGCTGACCGCCTGCGTGCCGAACGTGCGGAGAACGTTGACCGGACGCTGCAGGGGCAGGTTGCGCGACGAGTCCCCGACGAACACGCGGTAGCGCCCGTCGCGGGTCGTCCACTGCTGGGCGGCCGGGTCCCACGTGGAGAACGCGCGCTGGTCGAGCGTGAGGCGGAGGTGCTTGGTCTGCCCCGGGGCCAGCGTCACCTTCTGGAATCCCTTGAGCTGGGTGGGCGGTTCACCGGCCGCCGCGGGATCCGCTACGTACACCTGGGCGACCTCGGACCCGGTCCGGGTGCCGGTGTTGGTGACGTCGACGCCGACCGTGACCTGCCCGCGCAGCGCGAGCACCGGCGTGACCGTGAGGTGGCTGAACGCGAACGTGGTGTAGGACAGCCCGTACCCGAAGGGGAACAGCGGCGCGATCCCCTGCGCGTCGTACCACCGGTACCCGACCTGCAGTCCCTCGGAGTAGACGGCCGTACCGTTCACGCCCGGGTACTGCTGTGGGGTGTGCGCCGGCACGTCGCCGTCCGCCTTCGGGAACGTGATCGGCAGCTTGCCGGACGGGTTCACGTCGCCGAAGAGCACAGCGGCCACGGCGTTCCCGTCCTCCTCGCCGGGGTACCATGCCTCGACGACGGCCGGCACCTGGTCCACCCATGGCATGAGCACCGGGCCGCCGCTCTTGACGACCGCGACCATGTGCGGGTTGGCGGCGGCCACCGCCGACACCAACGCGTCCTGGTTGCCGGACAGCGCGAGACCGGGCCGGTCGACCCCCTCGGTCTCGTCATCGCCGACCATCACGATCGCGACGTCGGCCGAGCGGGCCAGCGCCGCCGCGGCGGCCGGGTCGGCGCCGTCGTTGTAGGACACCGTCACGGTCGGCCCGACCCGGTTCTGGATGCCGTCGACGGGGCTGACGGTGTATGCCGGCTCGACGTGCGAGCTGCCGCCGCCGCCCGTCCTCGCCGCGCCGGCGTAGGGTCCGATCACCGCGACCGAGTGCAGCGCGGACGCGTCGAGTGGCAGCTGGGCGGCGGCGTTCTTCAATAGCACGGTGCCCTGCTCGGCGGCGGTACGGGCGAACGTGCCGTCCTCGGTGATCGGGATGGGCGAGGTGGTGAGCGGCCGGTCGAACAGGCCGAACCGGATCATGGTCGTGAATCTGCGGATCAGCAGCGTGTCGATGGTCTGCACGCTGATCTGGCCGTTCTCGACCGCTCGTTTCATCGCGTCGCCGTAGAACGGTCCGGTCGGCATCTCCAGGTCCATGCCCGCCTGCGCCGACGCAACGGTGCTGTGCGTCGCGCCGAAGTCGGACTGCACGAAGCCGTCGAAACCCCACTGCCCACGCAGCACGTCACCGAGCAGGTGGTCGTTCTGGCAGTTGTACGGGCCGTTGACCTTGTTGTAGGCACACATCACCGAGCCGGCGTGCGCGTCCTTGACCGAGGCTTCGAACGCGGGCAGGTAGATCTCGTGCTCGGTGCGGTCGTCGACGACCGCGTTGACCGAGCCGCGGTTCGCCTCCTGGTTGTTGGCGGCGTAGTGCTTGACCTCGGCGATGACACCCTGGCTCTGGATGCCGTTGATGTTGCCGACCGAGATTTGCCCGGAGAGGTAAGGGTCCTCGCCGTACCCCTCGAATGTGCGGCCGTTGACCGGCACCCGGGCGATGTTGATGTCCGGGCCCTCGAGAAGGCTCTGCCCCAGGTCACGCGTCTCGGCGCCGGTGATCACGCCGTACTGCTGCGCGAGCGCAGCGTCGAACGAGGCGGCCAGCGAGATCGGCGCCGGCAGCGCGGTGGCCGCCGGCTGGTTCGGGTCGTCGCCCGGACCCACCCCGGCCGGCCCGTTGGTGATCGCCAGCGGCGGGATGCCGAGCCGGTCGATGCCCGGCACATACCGCCGGTGCTCGGCGTCCTGGACGCCGTGCAGTTCGGTGATCTTCTCATCGAGCGTCATCTGCGCGACCAGGTCCGACGCCCGCTGGGACGGCGTCAGCGGGGCCGCCTCGGCCCCGGCCGCCGGCGCCGCGGCTAACGCGACACCCGCGATCACAGCTGCCGCGACGGGCAGTGCCTTCCAGATGTGCATCATCAATGTCACTTCCCGCTGTAGATGGGGACGCTCAGCCGATCGCGATCGCGAATACGTGCAGGCCAGCCTTCGGGGAGGTGCCGGTCGTGGGCAGTGCCACCGCAGCGACGGTCTTCCCGGCTGCCAGCGGCACGGCGGCGTAATACACGTTGCCGGTGTGGTTGAAGCGGCCGGTGGGCGCGTTGATGTAGGGCGCTGTCGCGACGACCTGGTCGGCGGCGGCGGGGTTCCACCAGTCCGAGAAGGACAGCGTGAACGGCGCGGTGCTGCCGTCGGTGTAGAAGATCGTGCCCGTGCCGCCGTGGGTGCCGCTGGCCGAGGAACCCAGGAAGGCGAGTCTGCTGCCGGATCCGCTGACCGAGATCACCTGGCCGTTGGCCTCCACGTTGTCCGGCGTTCCGGGTGCGGCACCGGGCCAGGTGAACGTGCTCCCGCCGTAGTTGACCGTTCCGCCCGTGGTGAGCCCGACGGCTGCCAGCGCCTGCGCGGAGTAGGTCTTGCCGCTGTCGATGAACGCTCCCGCTGCCGGGTTCGCATCGTCGGTGATCCCGGTGTTGTTGAACGCCTGGGCCAGGGTCGGTGGCAACGACACGTCCATATCGGCAGAGGACACCGGGTGTCCTCTCGCGTCGGCGAAGTCGAAGTGGACGAGGTAGTCGCCGTCGGGGACGTCGGCGTCGACCGAGACGGTGACCGGCACGGTGGCCTGCTGGCCCGGCGGCAATGTCAACGTGCCGGAGGACGGGGTGACGTGGATGCCGGCCGGCGCATTCACCGACCACGTCACCGTGCTCCGCTGCCCGACCGTGCTCTGGGCGCCGACCCGCACGCTCCTGGACTGCCCGTCGCCGGCGATGATCCCGCCCCACGGGGCCGCGAATCCGATGGCCGGCGCTTCACCCTGGCGGTAGGAGTGCGGTGCGGCGCCGCGCCCGACCCCCCAGGACGGGTCCGGGGTGTCCGACAGCGCGAAATTGAGCGTGCCGCCGCTGTTGACCGCCGAGGCCGGCAGCCAGGTGTTGTTCCACGGCTTCCCCCCGAGGGTGAGCGAATGTACGTAGGGCGCGCCGGCGCTGGCGTTCGGAGCGTCGATGCGCAGCTCGCGGCCGTGCGGAAGGGAGATGGTGACCTGCGGGAACAGCGGGCTGCCGGTAACCAGCTGCGCGACGCCAGGCGTCTGCGGGTAGAGACCCACGGCCGCCCACACGTACCACGACGACATCGCGCCGAGATCGTCGTTGCCGGGCTCGCCGTCCGGGGTCGGGCCGTAGAGCTGGGTGATGATGTCGCGGACGACCTTCTGCGTCTTGTACGGTGCCCCGGCGTAGTCGTAGGCCCAGGGCGCGTTCAGGTTGGCCTCGTTGCCCGCCCAGTAGTTTGGCTCGGTCGGCCCGGCGTTGAGCTGGGTGAAGAACTGGTCGAGCCGCGAGATCGCCACGTCCGTTCCGCCGATCGCCGTGAACAGGCCACCGAGATTCTGCGGGACCATCCACGTGTACTGCGCGGCGTCACCTTCCTCGAACCCCGACTGCTGGGTGGCCGGATCGCCGGACGAGAACGAACCGCGCGGCTGGGTGTACCCGCTGCTCGGATCGAAGACGTTCTGCCAGTTCTGGGCGCGGCGCATATACGTGTCCTGGAGCTGGCCCTGCCCGATCTGGCCGGCGAACTGCGCGATGGCGAAGTCGTCGAGGGAAAACTCCTGAGTCAGTGTCGTGCCGACTGCGGAGCTGTCCGCGCTGGTGGGTACGTAATTCTTGGTCAGGTAGGCATTCCACGCGGCCGGCTGGATGTAGGTGCTCAGCCGCGGCCCGTACCACCCCTGGCCGAGTGGGCTCGTGGTGTCGTTGGCGCCCTTGATCATGTACTTGAGCGCCGCCTGCACGTCGAAGTCGCGGGCGCCGAAGGCGTAGGCGGTAGCGATGATCGGGTCCGCCGCGTCACCACCCATCATGCCGGTGTAGACGTTGGCGGTCGGCCATTTCGGCAGCCAACCCCCCTGTTCGGCGTCGTTGACCAGCGACTGCATCATGTCGCTGGTCTCGTCCGGTTCGAGCAGCGCACTGAGCGCCACCTGGGACCGGTAGGTGTCCCAGCCGGAGAAGTTCGTGTACTGCACGTGTCCCGGCCGGAGGGTGTGGACCTTGAAGTCGAAGCCCATGTACCTGCCGTCGGCGTCGCTGAACACGCTCGGGTCCAGCAGCGAGTGGTACAGCGCGGTGTAGAACGTGGTTCGCTCGCCGTCGGTTCCTCCGGAGACGCGCATCTTGCCGAGCAGGTCGTTCCACTGCGCGTAGGTCTGGGCCCGCGCGGTGTCGAAGTCCGACCCGGACGCGGCCAGGTTGGTTCGCGCCCCGTCGACGCTGACGTAGGAGATGGCGACCTTGGCGTGGACGACGGGTGCCGCGGACGTGTCGAAGCTGACCCAGCCCCCGGACTTCGCTCCGCTGACCGAACTCGACCCGGGCGTTGCGGTGCCGCCCAGCCAGGTGCCGAACGAGCTGAACGCGTGGTCGAAGGTGATGGCGAAGTGCACCGTGTACAGCTGGGTCGGGTGGGCGCAGAATTTTCCTCCGGTGGCGGAGCCGACCACCGTGTCCGGAGAGACGACCTGCAGCGAGGAGGTTGTGTTGCCGTAGCCGTGGCTGGCGTTGATCAGCATGGTCGAGTTGCCGCTGCCCGGGTAGGTGAACCGCCCGAGGGCCGCTCGGGTCGTCGCGGTGAGCTCGGTGCGGATGCCACTGTCGGCCAGCGTCACGCCGTAGTAGCCGGCCTTGGCGCTCTCGCTGTCGTGGGAGAAGCTCGATGTGTAGGACGACCAGGTGGACCCCGGAGAGCCGGTCACCGGCTTGTTGGTCGGCAGGAACTCGAAGTCCTGGAAGACGTTGCACCCGACCCCGCTCAGCCGGGTGAGGCTGAATCCATTGATCGTGGTGTCGGGATAGTAGTAGCCGGAGGCGGCATGCGAGGGCGCACCAGGACCGGTGTCCGGCCCCCACTGGACCATGCCGAACGGCGCGTCCGGGCCGGGAAAGGTGTCGACCGGCCCGACGACCGCGCCGCCCACGCCGGTGCCGATCAGCGGGTCGACGTACGCAGCCGGGTCGGTGACCGGTGGCGGCGCTGCCGCTGCCCGTGCCATGGCAACGGCAGACCCGAAGCCCAGCACCAGGACTGCTCCGACCAGCGAGATGACGATCCTTCGCGCTAGTCCAGGCGCCCAACACCGGCTGCTAAACATCGCACCCTCCTGATGACAACGTTGTACAGAACAGGTCACTGTGACGCGCCGATTGATCAGTCGCCCGGGCACAGGTAAATCGCGGGCAGGTAGCCGCCGGACCGAGAGCGGGCGACAGACGAACGCGCGCCTCCGTGTAGAACCGGAACCCCGAGTATGACAACGCTGTCAGACCGGAAACCGATAATGCCATCTACCGGTGATTTGTCAACAGCCGTCGAAGTCGGATTCGTCTGAGGAATGGACTCAACTACGCATCCGCCGCGACCAGGAGCGAGGCTGTGCGGCAGCACCGACCGGCCACTGGCGTACACAGCAACAACGCATGGCATCGCTGGACACCCAGCTTGACGTGATGCAACGCAGCTCAGGTTGGTCCCCATGTCCAGGTCGTCGGCTGCCAGACGAGGTTTCGATCCGAGTCGGACAGGACAGGCGCCCAAAAAAGTGAGCAGGGCACCGTAGGCCGCTTCGAGCGTGGGATAGGTGATCGGGTAGTCGCGGACGAACGCGGCCCACGGCGCAGTCCAAGTGCGTCGCGGCGGGTCCAGCTGCGGTGGCCACAGGGTGTGGCGTAAGGCAAAAGTCGTGGTGCAGGCGCCCAGGAGCGCGCCGAGCAGTGGGACGGCCCAGGTCAGCGGCGATGATCAGCATGTCGTAGAGGTCTTTGGCGCGCGTGTTGTCCGCGGCGCCGTAGTCGCGGGTGTAGGCGTGCAACTTCTCGGCTAGCTGTTGCGGGGCGCCGATGGCCGAGACGACGACGTCGGGCAGGCCGGCGAACGCGAAGTGGTTGCGCAGCCGGAGTTCTTCGATCGGGCGGGGATCGTTCGGTGAGATGTTGCCGTCGAGTCGGATCGGTTCGAAGGTGCGCCCGGCGAGGCGTGACTCGATCGGGAATCGCAGACCGCGGTCGGGACCTTCGCCACGAAGTGCGTTCGGGGTGCCGATCAGGAACCGGAAGTGGTCTGCGAGGTCGGAGGCCGCGGCACGTTCGAGGGTCGCGGACAGCTGATCAATCTGCCCACGCCAGGTGGTGCCTGCGTCGGCCGTGGCCCGCGCACGTGCGCCGGCGCGAGCGAGCATCGCCAATCCGCCCTTCAACGCCCAGTTGCCGTAGGGCGTGGTCGCCGCAAGTCGGGCCAGCAGCCGCTCGAACGCGGCCTCTTTTCGCAGGCGATCCAACGGGAGGCCGCTCGCTTGGGCCTGGGTCTTGAGCCGATCCTCAAGCGCACGCCGCAGTGCCTGCGGCTGCTCGTAACGCAGACTCACCGAGCGATGGTCTCGTCATCGGTCGGCAGAAGTATTGCGGCGAGATGCTCGGCGTCGGGCCGCTCGTTGAGGTAGGTGGTGATCGTGGTCGGCGTGATCAGGCCGCGCTGGATGGCATCGCGCGACGCCTCGGCGGCCAAGGCCGGATCGATCCCGGCTGCGACATCGGTCAGCGCGCGCAGCGCGCTGACGACCGGCACGTCGTCCCACACCGTCATCTCGTCCGGACCGAGCGGCGCGCGGTGGACCACCACTCCGGCGCGCGAGCCCCGGAACGGTCGTGACACCGTCACATGCACCACGACTGGCATCGCCGGGCCGAGCCCGTACACGGCCAGTGCGCTGTCATGGCTGACCGCACTGCCCTCGCCCACCCATAGCGTCGCGGCGATCGCGTCTCCGAATCGGTGGGCCGGAAATCGGGTCAACCGGTAGACACCGTGCGCGATCCGCTCGATATCCCCCGCAGCGACGTAATGCGTCAACAGCCGAGTCGACACACCGGCGTCAGCGGCTTCGCGGGTGGTGAAGTAGCCACCCTGCGACTCCGCTTGGTCATAAAGTCGACCCAACCCACGAGGCTGCATGAAAACTACACTACATGTAAGTTCTACGCAGGGCACCGAAACCAGCTGTCCGACTCAAGCATGGCGAGGTCGCCGACCGTGTCCGCTGTGCATGGGCCAGACAACGGACAACCTGATGTGCCGCAAGCGATGCTGACCGCGGAACTGGCCGCGCTGCGGACACAGGTCGCTGGGCTGCGCAGTGACAACGCCCGCCCGCGCTGCTTGCTGGACCTGACGCCGGACCAGGCTCTTCCGCCCGGTCCTAGTCAGATGGGGATGTTCGAGGCCGCGCCAGGCATGGTTGACGCCTCCTCATCGCCAGCGACAAAGGTGGCGTTCTACCGAGCGCCGTTCACCACCGGCCGTGTCACCTTGGCTGCAGTGCTGACCCGGTCGGGACGGGGTTTGCACGGCCGCTGGAGCCGGCCCGCCCGGCGATGTGGATGTCTGCCGTTTGGACGAACTGCTGCACGCGCTCAGCACGGGAGCGATGGCGCAGCCGAGTGCCGCGATCGTCGCCGGATCCTGATCACGGTCCGACGCCAGGGGCGGCTGTTAAGGACGCCCACAGGTAGACCGCCCATACAGCTCATGGCTGACGCTCAACCGCTGTGCAGCCGAGGCGCAGGTAGGTCCGCTCTGCTGATACCAGGTCCACGAAGGAGCTGGTATGGCCAACGACAACCCCGCGCCGTCGAGTGCGGCACACGACGGCGCACGAGTGCTCGTCGACGACGAGGTCGCTATCGCAGATCTGCTCGTCGCCGGATTGCGTCTAGTGGGATTCGACGTGCGCGCCGCACACACCGGTGCGGAGGCTCACGCGGTAGCGGCGGAATTCCGTCCGCACCTTCTGGTGCTCGACGTGATGTTGCCCGATGTCGACGGATTCGAATTGAGCCGGGAACTCAGACGGAATACCGAGCAGATCGGCGTGGTGTTTCTGACCGCACGCGACCGCGACGCGGATGCGTTGACCGGGCTGGCGATCGGCGCCGACGACTACATCAGCAAACCGTTCAGCCTGGAGGAAGTCTTGGCGCGCGTCCGGGTCGTACTGCGCCGCATCGCACCGGCGAATCCCCTTTCCGCAGTGGACCAACCAGCGGTGCTTCGGTTCGCCGACCTGGAGCTGAGCGAGGATCTCCATGAGGTGCGCCGGTCGAACAACGTCATTGAAGTGTCGCCTACCGAATTCGCCTTGCTGCGCTATTTGCTGAAGAACGGCGGCCGGGTCGTTTCGAAGGCGCAGATTCTCGCGCACGTGTGGGGTTACGACTATCACGGTGCCAACGACGGGATCGTCGACTCATACATATCGCAGCTGGAAAAGAAGATCGACCGGTTTGATCCGCCGCTAATTCACACTTCGGGCACCGGCTACAGCCTTCGCGTCGGCCGCGCCGCAGTATCGGAAGGAATGCGATGAGGACAGTGGTGCGCCGGGCCCGAACCCATCCGTGGCTGAGCGTCCTGGCGGCGGTCGTCCTGGTCGCGGCGGCCGGATCCGGCGTGTACTTCGGGACGCGCGACTCGGCGAGCGCGGCGACGCCGTCCACTCGGACGCAGTCGGTGAGCACGGGCACGGTGAAGCAGACCGTCTCGGCGACCGGGACGCTCGCCCCGGCCGAGCAGGAGAACCTGAACTTCGCGGTCTCCGGACAGGTGACGAACGTGTCGGCATCGGCCGGGCAGACGGTGAAGAAAGGCCAGACGCTCGCGACGATCGACTCGGCGTCCCTCGCCGCGAGTGAGGCGCAGGCCGAGGCCAGCGTGGCCAGCGCACAGGCGAAGGTCGACGACGACGGCAGCAACGGCGCGACCGATACTCAGGTCGCCGCGGACCAGGCGGCGTTGACCGCCGCGCAGAACCAGTTGTCGTCGGCGAAGAGCCAACTCGCGCAGGCGACCCTGACCTCACCGATCGACGGGGTCGTGGCCTCGGTCGACCTCACCGTGGGCCAGTCGGTGTCCGGTACCAGCTCGTCGAGCGGCTCGGCGTCGAGCGGAAGCGGATCGTCGTCCGGCACGGGCGGGACCACCGGCGGCGCGGCCGGGGGCTCGTCCAGCTCGTCGAGCACGACGACCAGCACGCCGCAGATCCTGGTGATCAGCACGAACTCGTGGATCGTCAACGCGACCGTCGACGCGAGTTCGGTCGAGCTGATCAAGACGAACAACCAGGCCCAGCTGACGGTGACCGGAGCGACCGGCACCGTGTACGGGACGGTGTCCTCGATCGGGCTGGTGTCATCGTCCACCACGGGAACGGCCAGCTACCCGGTGGTCATCGACGTCACCGGCTCGCCGACCGGTTTGCACGACGGCGCCAACGTCACGGCGTCGGTCACCTACAAGCAGGTCAACGGAATCGTTGTGCCCACCACGGCGGTGCACCGCAACTCGGCCGGCGGCCAATACGTCGAGCAGGTGAAGAACGGCAAGACCGTGCAGACGACCGTGCAGGTCGGCGTCTCCTCAGGCGGGCAGACGCAAATCACCTCGGGTCTGTCGGCGGGCGACCAGATCCAGGTGCCGGTGGTGCAAGCGCCCCAGGGCGGCGGCACCGGCCGGACCGGCGGAACGGGCGGCGCCGGAACAGGCGGCCAGTTCCCCGGCGGCGGTCAGTTCCCGGGAGGAGGCCAGTTCACAGGAGGGGGCGCGGCCGGGGGTGGTCTCGGTGGCTAGTCCGGCATCCGTCCTGACGCGGACCACCACCAGCCCGGTCATCGAACTGGACGACGTCCGCAAGGTCTATCGCACCGGCGACATCGCGGTCGAGGCGCTGCGCGGGGTGTCGCTCTCGATCGGACAAGGAGAGTACGTGGCGATCATGGGACCGTCCGGATCGGGCAAGTCCACGCTGATGCACATCCTGGGCTGCCTGGACGTCCCGACCTCGGGACGGTACTGGCTGGCCGGCGAGGACGTCAGCACGATGGACGAGATCGATCTGGCCGAGGTGCGCAATCAGCGGATCGGCTTCGTGTTCCAGCAGTTCAACCTGCTGCCCTCGCTGAGCGCGCTGCGCAACGTCGAGGTGCCGCTGTCCTACGCCGGGGTGCCGCGCGAGATCCGGCGGCAACAGGCCCGCACGGCCCTGGAGCGGGTGGGTCTGGGCGACCGCGTGCAGCACCGTCCGGGTGAGCTGTCCGGCGGGCAGCAGCAGCGGGTCGCGGTGGCGCGGGCGCTGGTCACCGATCCGGCGCTGGTGCTCGCCGACGAGCCGACCGGCAACCTGGACTCGGCATCCACCGAGGACGTCCTGCGGCTGTTCGCCGAGCTGCACGACCAGGGGCGGACCGTCGTTCTGATCACGCACGAGAGGGAGGTCGCCGAGCGGGCGGCCCGGGTCATCAATATCCGCGACGGCGCGATTGCCGAGGGGGGACTGCGATGAGCTGGGCCGACATCATCGCCAACGGCTGGGACGCGATCCGTACCCACAAGATGCGTTCGACCCTGACGTCGCTGGGGATTCTGATCGGCATCGCCGCGGTCGTGTTGACCGTCGGTCTCGGTCAGGGCGCGCAGCAGCAGGTGTCCAAGCAGCTGGCATCGCTCGGCGGCAACCTGCTGATCATCTCGCCCGGCAGCTCGACGACCGGCGGGGTGCGCGGCGGATTCGGGTCGGCGTCCACGTTGACCACGGCGGACGCGACCGCACTGAGCTCGCCGACCGCCGCTCCCGATATCAGCGGAGTCGCGCCGATCCTGCAGAGCAACAACCAGTCGCTGGTGAACGGCGCGACGAACTGGACGACGACCGTCGTCGGCACGACGTCGTCGTGGGACTCCGTACGCGGGCGTACGGTCGAATCCGGGCGGTTCCTCACCGCAGCGGACGAGACGAACGCCGCGGCAGTCACGGTGCTGGCATCCGATACGGCGAGCGAGCTGTTCGGGCCAATCAATCCGGTGGGGCAGAGCGTCACGATCAACAACGTCCCCTTCGAGGTGGTCGGGGTGCTGACCTCGGCCGGCTCGGACTCCACCACGAACCTCGACGATCAGGCGATCGTGCCGCTCAGCACGGCCCAGCAGCAGATCGTCGGCGGGACGAGCCGCACCTCGGTGCAGAGCATCTACGTGAAAGCGACCTCGCCCTCGAAGCTCAGCGCCGCCTACCAGGAGGCGAACACGATCCTGCAGAACCGGCACTCGGCCACGGCGGCGACGACCACGGACTTCTCGATCACCACGCAGCAGTCGGTCATCAGCACGACGTCCTCGGTGGACACGACACTGACCAGTCTGCTGATCGGCATCGCCGCGTTGTCGCTGCTCGTCGGCGGCATCGGCGTCATGAACATCATGCTGGTGTCGGTCCGGGAACGGACCCGTGAGATCGGGTTGCGCAAGGCCCTCGGCGGCACGCCGACGATGATCCGGCGTCAGTTCCTCTCCGAGGCATCGATGCTCGGTCTCTCCGGCGGGATGCTCGGGGTGGGCCTCGGCGTCGGCGCGGCGCTGACGCTCCCCCACCTCATTACCAATCCGGTAGCGATCTCCGTGCCGTGGATCCTCATCGCGATCGGAGTGGCAGCCGCGATCGGCATCGGATTCGGCGTCTACCCAGCCGCCCGCGCGGCCCGGCTCTCACCCATCGAAGCGCTCCGCAGCGAATAAACCAATCCCCTGCTACGTAAAGGAATTCTACTGATGATCTCCCCTGCCTTATTGACGGCCCGCCGCACGCTGGCCGTGAGTGCCGTGGTGCTGGCCGCCGGGCTGACGCTCGCCGCGTGTAGCGGATCCTCGTCGGCCAGCAGCCCGAGTTCGTCGGCCGCGTCCGGTGGCGGCGGCGCTGGTGGCGGTGCCCCCGGAGCTGGTGGAGCACCGGGCGCGTCCGGACAGGTGGCCGCGATCTCCGGCACCACGATGCAGGTGCAGAGCCAGCAGGCCGGCCAGGTCGCGGTGTCCTGGACGTCGTCGACGGCGTTCACCCAGCCGGTCACGACCACGCTGTCGACGGTGAAGCCCGGCGACTGCGTCGTCGCCACCGCCGCGTCCGGGTCGTCGAGCACCTCGTTCACCGCGACCGCGCTCACGATCAGCGCGCCGGTCAACGGGCAGTGCGGCGCCGGAGCGGGCGGCGGCGGACAGCGGCCGTCCGGGGCTCCGTCCGGGCAGCGGCCGTCCGGAGCGCCGTCCGGCGGTGCGGGCGGCACGTTCGCCACCGGGACGGTCTCCTCGGTGTCCGGCTCGGCCGTCGTCATCGCCGCCCAGCAACCGGGATCGAACGGATCGACGACCAGCCGCACCGTGACCGTCGGCTCGCAGACGAAGGTCACCACGCAACAGCCCACGACCTCGCAGTCGGTGAAGGTCGGCCTGTGCGTGAACGCGCAGGGCAGCGCCGATTCGACCGGGACGGTGACCGCGACCAGCGTCCGGATCAGCGACCCGGTAAACGGTCAGTGCACCGTGGGTCGAGGAGCCAACAATGGCTGAGCCGACCCGCTCCCAGCGGGCCCGCCGACGCCGCGCCCGCCGTCGTAGGACCGTCGCGGTCGCCGCCGGTCTCGCCGTGGCCGCCGGTGGCAGCGCCGTCGGCGTGGCCGCCACGAGCGGCAACAGCCCCGCGCTCCGCCTCACGACCTCGGCCGACGGGTCGGTCACCCAGACCATCGAGTCGTCCGGGACCATCACGTCCTCGCTGAAACTGACTCCCTCGTTCTCCGAGTCCGGGACGGTCAAGTCGGTCGGCGTGAAGGTGGGCGAGACCGTCACCAAGGGCGAGACGTTGGCCCAACTCGACACGACCGCACTACAGGCATCGGTCGACTCGGCCAACTCGACGCTCGCCAACGCCAAGCAACAACTCCAGGCTGATGAGACCGGCCAGACGTCGGTCGGCGGTTCCGGCGGCAGTTCGGGCGGCACGGCCACTACCGCATCCATCGTGCAGCTCACGGCGGCCCAGACGTCCGGCACCAGCCTGAGCGCGCTGATCCAGCAGATCGAGGCGGCGCAGGCCGCCGTCGTCGCCGCGCAGCAGCACCTCGACACGGGTCAGAGCGCCGTCGATGCCGCGCAGAAGACCGTCGACGCGGACATCAGCCAGAACACCACGCTGAGCGACGCCCAGAAGTCCGCGTGCGACACGTCGGCCAGCGCGAGCCCATCGTCGTCGTCCTCGTCGTCGTCGTCCTCGTCGTCGTCGTCGCTGTCCGCGGCGTGTGCGACGGCGATGTCGGACTACGAGGCGTCCGCCGAGACGCTCGCATCGGACATGGCCACCCTCGACGCCAAGATCGCCGCGCAGGACGGCTATACGAACGACCTTAAGCAGTCGATCACGAAGCTGGACACGCTCATCGGCCAGCTGAAGTCGGCGAGCACCGGTTCAGGCAGCGGTTCGAGCGGCTCGAGCGGCTCGGGTAGCAGCTCTGGCGGCGGTGCGAGCGGTTCGGGTCAGTCGAGCGGCTCACCGTCGGGCCAACCGAGCGGTTCGGCACCGAGCGGATCCGGCCAGACCGGATCCGGCGGCGGGTCCGGCGGCAGCAGCGCCGCGCCGAGCGGCGGGTCGTCGGGGCAGACCGGCGGCACGACCGGCCAGCCCGCGAGCGCGGCCCAGATCGCGGCCGACCAGGCGGCGATCGACGCAGCGCAGGCCCAGGTCACGGCCGCCGAGCAGAGTCTCGCGGCAGCCACGCTGAAGAGCCCGGTGGCCGGCAAGGTCGCCGCCGTCGGCCTCACCGCGGGCAGCTCCTCGTCCGGCCAGACCATCACGATCGTGGGCACAGGCGTCCAAGGCGTCGACGTGACCGTCCCGCTCGCCGAGGTCAGCCAGGTGAAGGCCGGCCAACGAGTCTCGATCACCGCCGACGGTCGCCCGACCGTACTGCACGGTACGGTCGAGTCGGTCGGATTGCTGAGTAGCACATCCGGTTCCGCGACGACATTCCCGGTCGCTGTCGAACTCGACCCGGGCAGCGCCCAGCTCTATGACGGGACGGGCGCCGACGTCGTCATCACCACGGCGACGGCGACCAACGTGATCACGGTTCCGAACTCCGCGATTCACACCAGCGCCAACGGCACGCACACCGTCACGGTCGTCGAGGGCGGCAAGACGAGCACCGTCCCGGTGACGCTCGGCGTCTCAGGCAACGACGCCACCCAGATCAAGACTGGACTCAAAGCCGGCCAGCAGGTGGTTCTCGCCGACCTTGGCCAGCCGCTGCCGAGTTCCACGTCGTCCAGCACCGGTACCACTACGCTCCGGCCGGGCGGAGTCGGCGGCGCGGGCGGTGCTCGAACGGGTGGCTAGCGTCAGCGCGCAGCGGCTGAATTTGCGCCGCGCATTGCAGCTAGCAGGGGGTTCAGCCAGTTCCGCTAGCAGAGAGTTCCGCTAGCAGGGGGGAGCGATGGGCGTTCGCAATAGTGGCAGGCCGCCGGCCGTGCGAAACACTTGAATCCCTTGTCCACGCATCCTATGAATCCCTGATCTGGCGGAAAGAACGTGGTTATGAAGCGAGAGCTTTGTGTGGCTGCCATCCTCCTGTTAGTAGGCGTCGGCTTCGCGAGTGCCGCGATCGCCGACACAACGACGGCGAGCTTCGGGTTTACGTACGCGGGCTCCTACGGCCACGGCGGCCTGTCGGAACCGTATGCCGCCCTTACCATCACCGGACAGAGCTACGGCACCGGCGTGGCGATCCAGGCAAGCGATCCCCGCCAGCGGGTCTACTCGTTGGTGGAGGCGAATGCCAATATCGGCGTCGGTGGCGTTCGCGGCGCCTTTCCGGCCAGCAGTCGCACGATATCGGCCAGTTCCTCCACCCCAAACTACCTGGGCCCGTACTACATCGTCCGGCGCACCAGCGCCGGCAAGATCGACAAGACGTTCGGCGACAACGGCTACGTCAGCGTGTTCGGTAACAGCACCGACAGCAGCTATCAATTCACCAGCCTGTGCATCGATCCCGGCACTGCGGATATCGTCGCCGTCGGAAAGGCGACTACGCCCAGCGGTCAGGTGGGAGTTGTCGAACGCCTGGTACCGCCGGCCGGCGGATCCGGCACCACCAGCCTGGACTCGACCTTCAACGCCAGCGGCACCACGCCGGGACTCGTCACGATCTCCACCCCCGACGGCAACAACTCTCCAACCCTGTACGGCTGTTCGGTGGTCGACGAGGGCGCGGGGCACAGCGGCGCGATCCTCGTCGGCGGCGTGGACGACGCCGCCTCGTCAAGCCTGGTCCTAGCCGCCAAGATCAGCAGTTCGGGCGCCCACGACACCGTCTTCGGCAATGACGGTGTCGTCGAATACCCGGTGCAAAGCGAGGACGGCTCCGGCCCGTCGGCCGAGATCACCAACGTCAGCCTGAGCGGTGCGCACTCCGATTTCCCGGATGTGATCCTTTCCGGGTTCTCGTTCACCAAGGGCACCAAGGCGGGGTCGGCGGCACGGGCAACCGGTCTCACCGTTGCTATCGAGGACCGCACCGGCGCCCTGGACGCGAACTTCAACGGCACCGGCCAGCTGATCAACCCCGACTACGGCGAGGCTGTATTGGCCCGCGTGAACAGCACCCACATCGGCAATAACGTCGGCACCGCTACTGACCTGTACATCGTGTACGGAACCGTCGGCAGCGACGCCGCCGAATTCGTGGACTACCCGATTGCCAACGGAGTTCCCGACCTCGCCGATCCCGCGAAGACCAAGGCCGGCACGTTCACCGTCCCCGACGATTTCGCGTCCATGCAGGGGTACGCGTTCAACTCCGGCGGGCGGATCGTGGTCAGCGGCGACACCACCGCGAACAACGAGATGCTGACCGAGATCCGCGGCTCGAGGGTTCTCGGCTACTAACGCCCAGGATCCCGCTGGTCAGGTTCCTCGGTGCGCGGCTCCGGCGGCGTCGTCCAACGACCCCCGTGCGCCACGGCATCCGCATGGGCGGTCAGGGGCATGATCACGACCCGTTCTACCGGTCCGAGTGCTCGGCGGTCTTTGACGTGGGTGTTCACGGGTTCGACGCTGGCGGCACGGCGCTTGTATCGCTACTAGCTGTCAAGAGCACCGCTGAAGTCCACGACTTCCACGAAGCCCAAACGGGCGCTCTCGCCATCGGACTCGACGGCAGAAACCAGAGATTACCCTTATTACATAAGGGTTTGCGGGGCGGGTTAGACTCGAACCCACGACCCAGGGATTATGAGCACTCCAGCCCCTCAGCCCTATCCCACTCCACTACGCGCCGGCGATCCGCGGGCCGCCGCATGCTTACCACGCCGAGTACTCCTCTGTAACGATGATCAACTCTGGCGTGCGTATGGGGCCTGAGACGGCCGGAGCGCTGAATCGACAGCGGCGCAAGACGTCACGAGGCGAATAACTTGACATAGTCTGCACGGCCGATAGAGGCGTCGTGGCTCAGTGTGGCGGCAGCACAGGATCGGCACGAAGTTCGGCCTTGGCTAGCGCTTGGAGGTGGACCTCGTCGGGGCCGTCGAACAGGCGCATCGCGCGGTGCCATCCCCACATCGCGGCGAGCGGGTAGTCGTCGCTGACACCGGCGCCGCCGTGCACCTGGATCGCCCGATCGATCACTCGTGTGACAGCGCGAGGGATGGCAACCTTCGCCGCGGCGATCAGCTGGCGGGCGGCCTTGTTGCCGTGCTCGTCGATGGTTCGGGCGGCGTGCAAGCAGAGCTGGCGGGCCTGTTCGATGTCGATGCGCGACTCGGCGATCTGTTGGTGGACCATGCCGTAGTCGGCGAGCGGCTTCCCGAAGGCGACACGGGACTTGGCCCGGAGGACGAGCAGAGCGAGGGCACGTTCAGCAGCGCCCACGGCGCGCATGCAATGGTGGATCCGACCGGGCCCGAGGCGAGCCTGCGCAGCAGCGAAGCCGCCACCGACCTCGCCGATGACGTTGCGGATCGGCACCCGGACGTCATCGAAGACGACCTCGCAGTGGCCGTGCTGGTCCTGCCGTCCGAACACGGGAACCGACCGCACGATCTGCACCCCGGGAGTGTCGATCGGCACGATCACCATGGTCTGTTGCTGATGCGGAGCCGCGTCCGGATCGGTCTTGCCCATCGTGATGAGCACCCGGCAGCGTGGATCAGCCGCGCCGCTGGTCCACCATTTGCGCCCGGTGATGACCAGGTCGCCGCCGTCACTGTGGATCACGGTTGAGATGTTGGTGGCGTCGCTGCTTGCGACGTCGGGCTCCGACATCGCGAACGCTGATCGGATTGATCCGTCCAACAGCGGCGCGAGCCATTCGGCTTTCTGCTCAGGCGTGCCGAGCAGGTGCAGCAATTCCATGTTGCCAGAGTCGGGTGCCTGGCAGTTGAGCGCCTCCGGGGCGATGTCGTGGCTCCAGCCGGTGAGCTCGGCGAGCGGCGCGTATTCGGCTTGCGTCAGACCGGACTCGGCGGGGAGGAAGAGGTTCCACAGCCCGAGCCTTCTGGCCTCGGACTTCAGCGCCTCGACCACGGGTGGCACGACGTGATCGTCGGGGCCGGCCTCCAGGCGGTAGCGCGCGTACTCGGATTCGGCGGGCAGCACCTGGTCGCGCATGAAGTCGCGCAGTGTCGCGCCCAGCCCAGCCGCGTCAGGCGTCACTATCCGACTCTCCCGACGAGCCGCCACGTCGCCGGCAGGGCAAGCGATGCCAGCCCGAGCTTGAGCGCGTCGGAGATCAAGAAGGGACGGACTCCGAGGTCGAATGAGGTCCGCAGGTCGACATCGAGATCCCGCTTCAGCCACAGCATGCCGATGCCGTAGATCAGCAGCCCACCACCGAGCATCGCCGTGACGGCAGACCAGATACGCCGGTCGGCCCTGCGTTCGGCGGCGGCGCCGATCAGAGCGGCCGCGGCGACGAAGCCGACCAGGTAGCCGAACGACGGCCCGCCGAACCCGCTCGCGTGTCCCGCGAACCACGGCACACCCAGGCCGCCGGCGACCAGGTACAGCGCCATGGAAAGCACGCCTCGGACGCTGCCGAGTGCGGCGCCGACAAGGACGACGGCGAGTGTCTGCAGCGTGAACGGCACCGGAGTGATGCCGGTGTGGATCGACACCTGGGCGGATAGGCCGGTGAGGGCTGCCCCTGCGCCTATGGCGCCGGTGTCCCGGGCGAGTGCGCCGGGTACCAGGTCAACCAGGACGGGTCGCTGTAGGGCGGAAGAGGTCATCAGTTCGCTCGCACGGTGTCGGGAATTCGCGTTTCCGTACCGCTGGGTACGGTGCTCGGGTCGGCGGTGTCTCCGTCGGCGCTGGCCGCAGCCGGTGGCGCTGCCGCCCGGCGACGACGTCCGGAGACAACCGCCACGCCGACCGCGATGATCAATGCCGCACCGTTGAACAGGTCGCTGACCCATACATCCGTGCCCCACAACGTCAAACCGTTCACGCTGAACGCCAGGAAGAACACGGCGGCGAGCGTGCCGAAGATGTTGTACCGGCCCGGCTTGATCGTCGTCGCGCCGAGGAAGGCCGCCGCTAGGGCCGGCAGGGTGTAGTTCGGGCCGATCTGCGGATTGCCGCCGCTCTGCACGGCGACGAGCAGGACGCCCGCGACGCCGGCGAGAATGCCCGCGCTGACGAAGCTGAACAATACGAGCCGGGGTACGCCCAGGCCGACGAGTTCGGCTGCTTTGGCGTTCGTCCCGGTGGCGTACACGTAACGCCCGACCGGCGTGTACTCGAGCAGGTACCAGACGAGCAGCGCCGCCACGAGGAGGAAGTAGAAGGGGCGGGGTATGCCCAGCCACGTGCCGAGCCCGATCTTCACCAGCGACGGCGAGATGCCTGTCGTCAGGGCGAGTCCGCTCGTGTACCACTGGACGATCGCGGCGATGATGCTCGTGGTGCCGAGCGTCACGATGATCGAGTTGATGCCGGTGCGGGCGACGAGCAGACCGTTGACCAGCCCGACGACCGCGCCAATTGCGATCCCTGCGCACAGCGCGACACCGAGCGGCAGACCCGACTTGCTCATCATGCCCGCCGTGACGATCGACGAGAGCCCCGCCGCGGGGCCGACCGAGAGGTCGATCTGCCCGGCGGCAAGCGGAATCACGCTTCCGATGGCGATGATGCCCAGGACGGACTCGTTGGACAGGACGTTCTGCACGTTCGCCGTCGTCATGAATTGTGGTGTCTCGCCGCTCAGCCAGAAGAAGAGGATCACCGCAGCGAAAAGAACGAGCAGCCCGTACCGCTCGAGAATGTCCAACGGCTTCGGTATCCACGTCGAGTACTTCGTCATGTGCTGGCTCCAGATTTCATCGCCGACTCCAGCAGCACGTGCGCATCGACCGGGGCGGCATGTTCTGCCACGACGCGGCCACGGGCGAGCACGATCACGCGATGGCTCAAGCGGATCAGTTCCTCGAATTCAGAGCTGACGACCACAACTGCGCATCCTCGCCCCGCCGCCTGGTTCACGAGTTCGAAGATCTCTTCCCGGGCGGCGACGTCGATGCCTTGTGTCGGCTCGTCCAGCAGCAGGAGCGTCGGCTCCTCGCGCAGGCAGCGGGCCAGAACGACCTTCTGCTGATTGCCGCCCGAGAGGTTGTCGATCGGCGTGAGCGTGGACGGCGTCTTCACCGAGAACCGCTTCACGTCGCGTTCCACGTCGCGGCGGATCCGCCCGTCGCGTAGCCAAAGCCGTTTGAAATACGAGCCGAGACGGCCCTCGGTCATGTTCTCGCGCACGGTGCGGTCTGAGAAGATCGCCTCGGCCTGACGATCCTCCGGAACGAAGGCAACACCCAAGCTGCGCATCTTTGCTGGCGACGGCGAGACCACGCGCCCGCCGATCCGGACGGTACCGGCGCTCAGCTTCATCGTGCCGTAGATCATCCGCAGCAGCTCGGTACGCCCACTGCCGAGGATTCCGGCGACGCCCACGACCTCGCCGGGATGGACCACGAGGTCGATCCCGGAGAGCGGACCGGCGCTGGCATCGCCCACTTCGAGCACGGGACGTTCGGCCAGCACCGAGCTTCGCGGTGCGGACGAGCTCAGCACCTGGGCTCCGACGATCAGGGTTACGAGGTCGCGTTCGGTCATGTCGGCCGCGCCGATCGTGCCGACCTGACGCCCGTCCCTGAGCGCCGTGACCCGGTTCGCCAGGTGCCGCACCTCGTCCAGGCGATGCGTCACGAGCAGTACGGACCGGCCCGTCTCCGTGAGTCGCCCGATGGCGGTGGTGAGCACGCGTACCTCGCTCGGCGGGAGCGCTGCGGTCGGCTCGTCCAGCACGAGCACTCCGTCCTCGTCGGTGTCCTGCAACGCCCGTGCGATCGCCAGCATCGCCCGTTGCGGAACGGAGAGTGTTGACGCGAGTTGGCGCGGATCCGCTTGCACGCCGAAGCGTTGGAGAACGCTCTCCGCCCGTGCCCGATTGCGCCGCCAGCTGATGCGATGACCTGGCGCGAGCTCGAATCCCCTTCCGATCGACAGGTTCTCCCCCACCGTCAGCGACGGAAAGATTCCCAGGTCCTGATGAACGAATCGCATCCCGACGGCGCGGGCCTGGTCAGGTGTGTGATCCGACAGTTCGAGGTCACGGTCCTTGATCCGCAAGGAGCCGGCGTCGGCGTGATAAACGCCGGCGAGGATCTTGATCAGGGTCGACTTGCCGGAGCCGTTGCCACCGACCAGGGCATGGACTTCGCCCCGGCGCATGTCGAGGTCGACGCTTCGCAGCGCGCGGGTGCCACCGAAACTCTTGGACACATCCGTCACTGCAAGAGACACGTCGTCGCCAGGCGCCGAGGCGGCGGTCAACTCAGCCCACTCCCCACGACTTCGTGTACGCGGCGATGTAGTTGACGTCGCCGGTGAAGTCGCCCTTGGCCGGCAGGCCGTGGGAGTTGTCGACGATCTGCCAGCCGAGGCCCTCGTCACGCGGCGTCGTGCCGCTGAAGACGCTGTTCAGCGTGTCGATCGCCGCGAATCCGAACCACTCAGTGGGCCACGCGTTCGCGGCCGTCATCTGCCCCTGTCGGATTGCGTCGTTGTCGATCGACAGCCCGAGCCCACCGATCGACTTGATCTTGGTCTGCTTGCCGGCCTGGACAACTCCCTGCGTGATGCCGAGCGTCGGATTGCTGCCACCTTGGACGACATTGGCATCCGGGTTCTTCAGCAGCGCCGCCTGGGTTAGCGCGGTCAGCTTGGCACCGAAGTCCGCGGCCAGCCAGGGAACGACGGTGAGCTTGCAGCCCGAACAAGTCTTGATCTGCGCGTCAAAGCCTTGTTGGTAAAACTTGAGAATGTTGTACTCGCTGTTCTCGAAGGAGAGGACGTTCGCTTTTCCGTCTGTCTGGGCGATTGCCCATTTCGCGGAGTCGGCTCCCCATGCCTTGTAGGCATCAGCCAGGTTCGCATAACGCGAGCCGAAGCTCACCTGCGCGCTGTAGAGGCCCTGGTCGCTCGGATCGACCTCGTTGCAGTCGAGCGCGTAGACCCCGACTGTCTTGACGCCGGCGCTCTTCGCCTGCTGGAGAGCCGACTTGGCCGCCGGGCAGTCCACGGCGATGAGCACGACCCCATCGGCCTTGGCGGCTATCGCCTGCTTGATGCCGTTGCTGAACTGCGCCGGATCGAGCTTCGCGTCGTACAAGTGCATCTTCCAACCGATCGCCTGCCCGGCCTTCATTGCCGCGTTCGCGCTGGCGGCTCCCGTCGGGGATGCTTGACCGACAGAGATGACCCAGACGCTCTTGCCTTTCGCGGCCGGATTCGAACCCGTTGCGGGCTCGGTGAACGTCGCTGCGTAGGCGTCGGCAGACGTCGCGGCCGAACTCGACGCGCCGGTCGAACTTCCCGGCGTGTCTGAAGCTTTACCCGAGTTCTTGCTACTGCTGCTGCAAGCCGCTAATAGAAGGGCAGCAGCCGAGATCACCCCCGCGGCAACGATTCGCCATTGTCTGTGTGCCATCGGATGTACCTCCATTGGTCTCCCTTTCCGCAGGGTGCAGAACCGGTATCCGTTGAGGCATCAGTGCGACGCCGATATCCGGTTCTGCTGGAGCGCGCCGTTGTCTTTGTCGGCTCCGTCACATTGCTGAAAGGTAAGGACGGGCCACGATCTCGCGCAGTCCCCCAGAGGGGACAACGCGATCAGCTCACTCCACGAACCGGTTGACCAGACGCGCCGCGTCGGCGGTGGTGCCGAGCCGGGCAATTGTCGTGGCCTCGTCCGCCAACTGCTGCGCATACGTCCGCGACGACGCAGCACGCAGCAGCCTCGCCGTCTCACCGGTTGCGATGCGGGGTCGGGTCGCCAAGCGGTAGGCGATTTCCGTTGCCCGTTCGGCGAGTGCGGCTGGTTCGCAGATGTCCGTGGCGATTCCCCAGGCCAGGGCTTGGTCGGCAGAGAGGCTCAGGTCGGTCAGCGCGAGCAATGCCGCGCGTCTGGCGCCTACCACGGCGGGTAGGAGCGCACTCACCCCGCAATCCGGCGACAGGCCGATCGATCCGTAGGCGCACAGGAAGCGGGCGGCGCGCGAGGCCAGTACAAGGTCAGCGCTCAGCACTAGTCCGAGGCCGGCCCCGGCCGCCGGGCCGTTGACGGCAGCAACCACCGGCACAGCGAGTTCGCGCAGTAGCAGCAGGGATTCGTGGACGACTTCAGCAAGCTCGGCGAGGAAGGCCGCGAGATTGTCTGTGCTCGCCATGGCTCGAACGTCGCCGCCGGCGCAGAACGTGTCGCCCCGGCCGGTGATGACGACGGCGCCGACGTCCCACTCGGCGAGCTCGCGCAACGCTGCGTGCAAGGCCCGCGCGGTCGGCAGGTCGATCGCGTTGCCGCAGTGTGGCCGGTTCAGCTGCAGCGTTGCCACACCGTCGCGGGCGTCGAGCATTACCCCGACGGTCGTCGTCATGGACGGAATTGGCCGGCGAGCTTCGCCAGCGCGTCGGCATAGATACCGGAGATCGCCTTCGCCAGAGCGCCTTCTTCTTCGGCGCTGCCCGCGGTGAGGTAGGAGTCCCAGGTGACGAGCGAGGTCCCGTTCGGCTGAGCCTGCACCGCGAACCGGGAGCGGTACTCCTTCAACGCGAGCGGTCCGTCGAGGTACTCGTACACGTAGTAGCGGGCCGCGTCGTCACGTTCCACGATGCGCTCTCTGGCGCTGCCACCTCCGCCGGCGAAATCGGCATGGCGGATGTCGCCCTCGAGTCGGCTGCTCTCGAGAGCTGGGATCCACCGGCTGACGTTGCCGATGTCGCCGGCGATGCGCCACACCTTGTCGGGCGCGGCATCGATCGCGATGGATTCGCTCACGTGCATGTGGATCTCCTCCCGGTCGTCACGGTGCGGTCAGGATCGTCACTACGCAGGCGTTGCCGTCCATGCCGGCGGCTCCGCCACCCATCGTTTCGACCAGCCCGACGTCGTGCCGGGCCACCTGCCGCGGTCCGGCGTCCCCGCGTAGTTGCCACACGATCTCGGCGAGCTGCGCCGTACCGGTCGCTCCGAGAGGATGGCCTCGCGACAGCAGGCCGCCACTGGGGTTCACCGGCTGCGCACCGGCGTGGGCGGTGTGGCCCGAAGGCGCGAGTTCTGCACCCTTGCCCACCGGCGCGATGCCCAGCGCCTCCAGCGTGACGATCTCGCCGATGGTGAAGGCGTCGTGTACCTCGAGCACGTCCACGTCGGCCGGGGTGAGACCAGCCTGGTCGAAGGCAGGTGTCGCCGCTCGGGCGACGCTGTCGAAGCCCCAGACCGATGCGGAGCGCTGGTCCCAGAGAGCACCCGAGGCCAGGACCGACGCGCGGATCGGGACGTCGCGATGCCGACTGCGCGGGACACCGATGACGGCCGCGCCGGCGCCGTCGCTCGTCGGGCAGCACTGCAGGAACGTCAGCGGCTCGGCGATCATTCGCGATGCGAGCACCTCCTCGACGGTGGGGGCGTCCCGGCGGAGCTGGGCGCGCGGGTTGTCGAGGCCGTTGCGCTTGTTCTTCACCGCGACGGCGGCGAGCTGCTCGACGGTGACGCCGTGCTGACCGAGGTATCGCTGAGCCTGCAGGGCATACAGGCCCGGCAGTGGCAGCGACGTGGCGCCCTCCGGATCGGTGGCCTCCGGGACGATCGCGCCCGAGAACAGCGTCGACATCTGGTCGACGCCGAGCACGAGTACGCGATCGAACCGGCCGAGGCGCACCGCCTCGACCGCTTCGTGGTAGGCGCTCGTCCCACTGGCGCAGGCGTTCTCGACCGTCCACATGGGAACGCCGGGCAGCCCTAGACCCCGTTGCACGCGAGTGGCCACGCCGGGCGGTCCGAACACCGAACCGACAACGATCGCGTCGATGTCATCCGGCGACACGTCGGCGTCGCGGACGGCTTCGGCCACGGCGTCCCATGCGAGCGACTCGACCCGACGATCCGGGAAGAGTCCGTAGGATGAGGTTCCGACGCCGAGAACTGCCACATCGCGGCTCATCCGCCGTCCTCCGTCCGGGCGACGAGGTCGCCGAGATCTGTGCCGACGATCCGCACCTTCGCGTCGATGGGCAGTGCCCGGGCCTCGTCCAGGTGGACGAGCACGCGTGGCCCGTCCTCGAGGTCGACGTAGGCGAGGCCGAACGGCGGACGGCGGACGTTGACCGGAATGGCGATGACGGTCGCCGACCACACCGAGCCGGTCGGCGCGAACGTCTCGTCCCGAAGCTGCCCGTAGCACACGGGACACCAGGGCTGGCCGCGCTGCGCCGACGGGTAGCGGCACTGAACGCACCGCGATCCGGCGATCCGGCCGTCGGCGAACTGGGGGCGGGAGTCGGCGACCGGCAGACCACCGACGGCCGCACCGGGACGGCGCTTGGTGGGCCGGCCGACGCCCAGCTCGTGCTCCGGCATCAGTGATCACCCTGCAGGGTAAGGCTGAACTCCGGTGACTGCAGGTGGACGTACGCGCCGGATGCGGTCTCGACGAGTTCGCGGACGAAGCGCATCTCGCGCGATGTAGCGACGAAGTCACGGTTGCGTTGCGGGGTGGCGCGCATCGCCTCGATGTCACTCTCGGGCACCAGCAGGCGCAGGATCAACTCGTCGTCGGATATCGATCCGCCGAACCGTTCGCGCAGTTCCGCCAGCGACGGCTGCGGCGGTTCCCGGTCGCGGTAGCTCTTCGCCTTGGGCACACTCTGGATCCGGTCGAGGACGCTTTGGTCCAGGGGGGCGACCGGCGCGCCGTAGTACCCGTTGACGTACATGAGGACCTCGTCCGGGACGACCGAATACCGCGCGCCCGTCACGACGTTGAGGACCGCCTGCGTGCCGACGAGCTGTGAGAACGGCGTGGCCATGACCGGGTACCCGAGCTCCATGCGAATCAGCGCCATCTCGTCAAGGACCTCCTCGAATCGCTCGGCCATGCCGCGGTCGCGTAGCTGCGCCTTGAACGTGCCGGCCATGCCGCCCGGCAGCTGGTGGCGGTACTGATACAGGGCGAACTCCGCCGCCTGCCCGACCGGCAGGTCCTCGTACTCGGCCACCCGTTGCAGGTGCTGTTCGACCGGCGTGAAAAGGGATTCGTCAAGTTCGACATCGAAGCCCGCGTATCGCAGGTTCGCGTAAGTGACCTCGGTGGACGGCAATGAAACCCCAGCCGCGAGCGTGCGGCTGGCGGTGTGCACCCGGTCGGCGCCGGCGAGGAGTCCTTCGAGGTAGTTCATCGGTGCCAGCGCGTTGTTGCTGTGGAAGTGGATCTCGACCGGCAGCTCGCCGGCTGCCGCCTTGATAGCCGTGACGAGCGTCCGGGTGCGTTGCGGGGTCAGCAGCCCGGCCGCGTCTTCGAGCTCGATCGCGTCGGCGCCGAGCGCGACCAGTTCGCGGGTGCGTTCGGCGTAATAGTCGTCGGTATGGAAGGGGCTGTCGGCGTAGAGGATGCACGGTACGGCGTCAGCACCCGCTGCGTGCGCCGTCTTGACCAGTCGGCCGATCTTGTCGATGTTGAACAGCCCGTCGTAGATCCAGAAGCTGCCGATGCCGTGCGCGCACAGCCGCTGAATCCATAGGTCCATGACGCTGTCGGCGGTCAGCCCGAACGTGACGATGCCGTTGCTGCGGGTGCCGGCGCGGACCGTCGTGCGTGGCATCGCCCGGGACAGCGAGATGAGCTGCTCCCACGGATCTTCCCTGCAGTGCCGGGCGAGCACCTCGAAGATCGAGCTGCCGACCAGGTCGATCGTGTGGAAGCCGGTGCGGTCGAGCGTGTCGGCGATCGGCAGGCCCATGTCGCGTCGCATGCGCATTCCCCACCAGCTCTGCGGACCATCGCGCAGCGTCTGGTCGATTATCTGAATCTTGCGGCGGCTACCGTCGGCAGCCGTCGGCGCGCAGTCCAGGAAGCTCGTCATGCGGCTCTCTCCAGGTATTCGGGCAGCCCGTGGTCGGCGATCCAGTCGGTGGTGACCCGCGCCGCGCGGAAGTCCGGATGGCCGATTGCGAAGGCAGCGAAGGCGGCGGTGGTCGGCACACCCTGGACCTTCAGATCGTGCAGGGCCTTGACCATGCGGTCGGACGCCTCGTCGCGGTCGGCTCCGTGGGCGATCACCTTGGCCAGCAGCGAGTCGTAGTGGGGACTGACGACGTAGCCCGGCTCGGCGTGTGTGTCGACGCGGATGCCGGGACCCTCCGGTGCCACCCATTCGGTGACCGTCCCTGGGCGGGGCATGAATCCGTCCGTGGGCGACTCGCTGGTTATCCTGACCTCGACGGCATGGCCGTTGAGCCGAACGTCGTCCTGCTTGATGTCGAGCGGATCGCCTTGCGCCGAGCGAATCTGCTGGCGCACGAGGTCGATGCCGGTGACCAGTTCGGTCACCGGGTGCTCGACCTGGATGCGGGCGTTGAATTCGAGGAAGGCGTAGTCGCCGCGGTCGGTGTCGTAGATGAACTCGACGGTGCCGGCGCTGTCGAGCCCGATGGCGCGGGCGAATACGAGCCCGCTCGCCCGGATGGCTTGTCTGGTCGCGTCGTCCAGACCAGGGGCCGGGCTCTCCTCAATTACCTTCTGGTGGCGCCGCTGCAGGGTGCAGTCGCGCTCACCGAGCTGGACGAGATTGCCGTGCCGGTCGCCCAGGACCTGCACCTCGACGTGTCGCGCGCGCCGGACGAACCGCTCGACGTACAGCCGCCCGTCGCCGAACGCGGATTGCGACTCGGCGGCCGCACCGGCGAATCGGGCGCGCAGCTGCATGGCGTCCTGGACCATTGACATTCCGCGGCCACCACCGCCGGCGGCAGCCTTGATCAGGACGGGGTAGCCGAGCTGTCCGGCGGCCGCGACCGCGTCGTCGACGCCAGCCAGGATCGGCGAGCCGGACAGCACCGGGATTCCCGCGGCGCTGGCAATCTCGCGGGCACGTGCCTTGTCGCCGGCCTCGGCGACCACTGCGGGTTTGGGCCCGATGAATGTCAGACCGTTGTCGACGCAAGCCTGCGCGAACTGCGGGTTCTCCGAGAGGAAGCCGTAGCCGGGGTGCACCGCGTCGCAGTCGCAGCCCAGCGCGGCCGACAAGACCGACGGGATGTGCAGGTAGCTCGCGGTTGCGGGGGGCGGCCCGATGCATACCGCCCGATCGGCCATCGTCGTCGCCCGGCCTTCGCGGTCGGCGGTGGAGAAAGCGACGACGGTCTCGATGCCCATCGCCCGGCAGGTCCGGATTACTCGCACGGCGATCTCGCCGCGGTTCGCGACGAGCACCCGGCGGATGTCAGGCATCGGCCGGCTCGATCAAGAACAGCACCTGGTCGAACTCGACCATCTGGGCGTTGGCGACGCAGACCTTGACCACCGTGCCCGCGCACGGTGCGCTGATGTGGTTCATCAGCTTCATCACCTCGACGATGCCGAGCTGCTGGTCGGCCTCGATGGTTTGGCCGACCTCGACGAACGGCGGCTCGCCTGGGCTCGGCGCCACCCAGAACGCCCCGACCGCCGGCGAGCGGACGTCGACGTACTTGCCGGGTACCGGCTCAGGATCGCCGGACAGCTGCTCCGGCGCCTCGACCACCGTCATAGGACCTGCCGCCGCGGGCGCCGGCGCCGTCTCCGCAATCGCGACGGAGGACGGAGGAGCTGCCCGCGTGACCGGCGCCCCGTCCCGGCCGAGCACGAGATGCGTGCCCCCGATGTCGAGTTCGAGGCTCACCCAGCGCGATTCGGTGAACGTCCGGACGAGCTCCTTGATCTCCCCCAGCGTCACGTCGCTCATGTCGCCGCTGCCAAGGCCGCGAGCAGGACCGGCAGCGCATGCGGCGTGACGATCGTGTGGACGCCCGCGGCGACTGCAGCGACCACCCCGGCATCCGTGCCGAAGTAGGCCCCGGCCACCGCCTCCGTACCAGGAGGTATGGACGGCTCCCGCTCGCCCAGCTCGAGGCCCGGAAGGAGGTCGGCGTCAAACAGGGGCCCCGGGGCGTGCGCCAAAACCGTCACCGACGCCCGCGCGCGCGCCCACGCGGTGAGCGTGCGCAGGTCCGGGTCGTCGTCCTCGGTGACGGCATTCGTGGCCAGTGCGCCGTCGTAGACCTTGCCGCCAATCGCGTCCACCGTGACGACGCGGCCCACCATTCGGCTCATCGCTCCGTCACCGCACCCGACGACGCAGGGCGTGTCCAGCGCACGGGTCACCACCGCAGCGTGCGACGTCGATCCGCCGTGCTCGGTGACCACCGCCGCAGCCGCGATCATGCCGTGCACGTCCTCGGGACTCGTGGTGTGGCGGACGAGGATCGCTCCCGGCATCTGCGCGGCCTCCTCCGGTGTCGCCACCGCGAGCCCGGTCGCGACGCCGGGACTGGCCGCGACACCTTCTGCCAGCACCCGCGCGCCGACCACGTCGGCGATCGTGGGACGCAGCAACGCTCGGACCTGATCCGCCGTAACCCGGCCCAGCGCTTCGTCGGCGGAGATGACGCCTTCGCGTTCGAGCTCCACCGCGATCCGGGCGGCGGCTCGGGCGGTGCGCTTCGCCGGACGGGATTGCAGCAGGTACAGCACGCCCTGTTGGACGGTGAATTCGATGTCCTGGGCGTCGCGGCCGTCCGCGTCCAGCTTCTCGGCAGCCGCCAGTAACTCAACGTGCACCTCGGGCGCCCGCTTGCCGAGGCAGGCTAGCGGCTGCGGCGTGATCCGCCCGGAGACGACGTCCTCGCCCTGGCCGTGCGGCAGATATTCGCCATAGGGCTCGCGCCGTCCGGTGACCGGGTTGCGGCTGAACACCACGCCGGTCCCGGACGCGTCGTCGAGGTTGCCGAAGACCATTGCCTGCACGGTCACCGCGGTGCCGAGATCTTGCTGGATGCCGTGGTGCTCGCGATAGGCGATCGCTCGTCGCGACCGGCTCGACGCGAACACCGCCGCCACCGCCGCGTCCAGCTGCTGCCACGGATCGGCCGGTACGTCCGCACCCGCATCGGCGTGCACCGCAGCGCGCACCGCCTCGGTCGAGTCGATGTCGTCGAGCTCGTCGAGGCAGCCGAGCACGAGGCGTCCGTAGAAGACGCAAAACCGACGATGCACGTCCGCCGCAAACTCCGGCGAGCCGGTCTCGTCGGCCAGGGCACGCTCGACATCGGCGTTCATGCCTAGGTTGAGGATCGTGTCCATCATCCCGGGCATGCTCACTGCCGCGCCCGATCGCACCGAGACGAGCAGCGGCCGAGCGGCGCCGCCTAACGTTCGGCCCAGCTCTGCTTCGAGGACGCTGACGCCGGACCGCAGTTCGTCCGCGAGACCGTCGGGCAGACCACCCGATCCGTCGAAGTAGGCGCTACACGCTTCGGTGGTCACGACGAACGCCGGCGGCACCCGCAGGCCGAGTGACCGCATCCGCCACAGGCTCCACGCCTTGCCGCCGACCAGCTCGCGGCTCGGCGAGGCGATGCGGTCATCGGGCACGACAAGCCACCGGAACGGCGCGGTCTGCACGGTGCTCATTCGGGACGCTCCCGGCCCATCACACGCAACAGGTGCTCGTGCATCTGGAACCAGACCGTGTGGAAGGAGTCGACACGCACTCCGCTGACGTAGTCGGTCTCGCCACTCTCGGCGCGCGTTAGCGCGGCGCCGACGCGCGCGAGGAACCGGCCCACATAGGGCTCCCGATCGACCAGCGGCTGCAGCACGCGGTGCGCCTTCTCGTGTGCGCCGCCCAGTCGGTCGATGATCTTCGCGTCGTAGTCGGCATCGGCATGATGGTTCGGCGCGCGGTCGCCGTTCACGTCGATCGTCTGCCAGTCGGTCATCAACGTCAGCACGCGCTTGTTGACGCCTGCTTCGAACTGCTCGATCGCGTCGACCAGCGCTTGGTCTGAGCGCTGATCGGCGAACCACGCGGGGTACGCCGCATCCAGAACGTCCCGCCCGGCCGGAGTGATCATGTACGAGCCGCGGGCCGCCGCCACCGCTGCGACGGCGATGCCCTTCTCGAGGGCTGCCTTGATGTCGTCGGCATCCTGCTCGATGATCGCGGCGAGCTGATCGGCGTCGGCCAGCTGCCGCAAGGTCAGCGTGTGCAGCGTGAGCAGGTACGGGTCAGACATGCGCGTTCTCCTTCGCGATCCGGTCCGCGATCCGGTCGCGCACCTCCCGGCGCAGGGACTTGCCGACCGGACTCTTGGGCAGCTCGGTCCAGATCTCGATGTCCCGCGGCCGCTTGAAGCCAGCCAGCCGGCCGGCGCAATGCGCGAGGATCTCCTCGCCGGTTACGTCCCGGCGTAGCACAACGGCGGCCGTGACCCGCTCGCCCCACTTCTCGTCGGGCAGGCCGACCACGGCAGCTTCACGCACCGCCGGATGTGAGAGCAGGACGTCCTCCACTTCGCGCGGATAGACGTTGAAGCCGCCACTGATGATCACGTCGTGGCGGCGGTCGAGCAGGTAGAGGTAACCGTCGTCGTCGCGCTGACCGATGTCGCCGGTGTGCAGCCAGCCGTCCAGCTCGATCGTCTCCGCCGTCGCCTCCGGCCGGCGCCAGTAGCGGTTCATCGTGTGCGGCCCGCGGGTGAGCACCTCGCCCACTCCACCCGGCTCCAATGAGATGCCGTCCGCGTCGCGCACATCGACCTCGACGAACGTGTACGGCTTGCCCGCCGACGTGAGCCGGGCCGGCGTGTGCTCCCACGGCTGCAGGCAGGTGATTGCGAGCGGCGCCTCGGCCTGGCCGTACAGCTGCGCAAACACGGGTCCGAGCACGTCCAGGCCGCGTTGTAGCAGGGAGGTCGCGATCGGGGCGCCGCCGTAGCAGAGCCGTTCGAGCCCGAGCTTCGCCGACGGTGTCGATGAGTCCTCGAGGAGCATCGAGATCATCGTCGGGACCATGAACGTGCTCGTGGCGGAGTGCCGCTCCGCTGCCTCGAGGAACGCCTGCGGCGAGAACTTCTCGACGATGACGTTGGCCGCGCCCTTAACGAGGTGCGGAAGGAAGAACGCGCCGCTGCCGTGGGTGATCGGCGCCGCGTGCAGCATCACCGAGTCCGGGCGAAGGTTCGGCAGCAGGTCGACGAGGAAGTTGCCGACCTCGGCCAGCTCGCTGCGCGTGGTGAGTACGACGGCTTTCGGCTTGCCGGTCGTGCCGCCGGTGTAGGCCAGCCGCAACGGGGCGTCTTGGACGCGCGGCACGTCGCACGGCGTGGCCGGCGCCTTCTCGATCAGGGCTTGCAGGTCGTGTGCCGCGATAGCGATCTCGACGTCCGCCGGCGGATCCCCGATGTACACCAGGCCGCGCGACTGCGAATCCTCGATCTTGTAGGCGTGTTCGTGCAGCGTCTCCCGGACGTTGAGCGGAACCCGCACCAGGCCGGCCTTGGCCAGTGCGTAGTACACGACCACTCCGTCGACGCCGTTCGGCATGAGTACCGAAACCCGATCGCCGGCGTCGAATCCGAGGGCCCGCAGGGCGTTCCCGAGCCGGTCGGTCAGCTCGTCGAACTCGGCGAAGCTCACCACGCGGTCGGCGGCGATCAGCGCGGGGGCCGCACCGTAGTGGTGGCCGGCACGCCGGATCAGGTCTGCTATCTGCACGACAGCTCCTCTTGCGTGGCTGCGATGTCCGACCATGACGCTATGCAGCACCGGCCGTTCGGCGCTGTCCACGAAGGGGGGCAACCGGCGGGGGCTTAGCCCGTCGGCAGATCGGCGCGGAGCAGTCCGGCGCCGCGATCGGCCAAGTTGCGTGAACCGCGCTGTTCGAGCCTGTAGAGCTCATCGGCGAGCGGGGACAAGTGGTTCCGCTTGACCCACTCCTCGTCGAGATAGCGGTATTGCTCCCCGAGAGTGGACGGGCGGAACTCGCGCGCACGCCGGTTGTACTCCTCGAGATCGACCCGACCGGCGCTGGTGACCCAGAGCCCCGACTTCGGTTCCAGACTCGTCGAGCCCGAGAACTTCGAGCGGTCACCAGCGGTCAGTGCGACATCGGACCCGTGATCGGCGACCGGGTAAGGGATACCGGTCAACATGTTCTGGTTGAGGCCCGAGTACCGCGCCATCGAGTATTCGTTGGCCTTCTGATGTGGGAAGCCGAGCAGGCCCACCATCTCGCCCAGGTTGTCGCGTCCGTACTCGTCGTTCATCAGCGGCTTGAACCTCTGGACCCGCTCGTCGAGTTCGAACCAGTCCTCCTGCCGGTACGTCCCGGTGAGGTGAGCGAAGTCCTTCGCGACCGACGAGTAGACCAGAGCTCCCGCGTCGATCATCTGCTCGCGCGACCAGCTCGCGATCCGCTTCCACAGCTCGGCGGTCGCCTCGTTGAGGATCTCGCGGTAGGACTCCATGGTGTCGGCGAGTGCGTCCGCATTGTCCATACCGGTAGGTACGTAGCCGTCGGTAAGTGCGTCGGAGGTGTACATGCCGACGGCGACGATGTTCGCCGCGTCGTAGGTTGGCTCCGCCTCGAACGATGCCCAGTCGTCCATCAGGAGGAAGTTGGTGTCTTTGAACACCAGTGGGATGGTGAGGTTCGCAACCGGCAACCGCGTGGCGATGCCGTCCAGCCAGGGGTAGTCGCCTTCGGTGAGTTCGAAAAAGTCGCGGACGATCATCTGCCGGCGGTCGCCGAAGTTGTAGGGGCCGCTGTTGTGAATGCCGATGCGGCACTCGCAATGGGCCAGGAACGCGTACTGCGACAGCTGGGCCAGCAGTTTTACAGCGGCGCTGTGCAGGCGGTCGCCGGCGGTAACCCCGTACAGGTCGGATTCGAAGACCTGCAGGGTGCGCTCAGGGAGCAGCTGGCTGCGATCGCCGAACTCCTTGTTGGTGAGGTGACCGTCGTTGCGGTGGTAGGCCAGGTTGAACCGGCGGGAGAAGTCGAGTACGTCGACGACGTCCTGCGCCGCGTCCTCGGGACCGAGCAGTCCCCAGTTCAGCAGCATTTCCCGGCCCAAGAGGTAGAAGGTGGGGATGCCCCACGCGGCGTTCACGGTGTCGACCTTCAGGCTCACTTCCCGCGCGCGGTCGCCGAGCTCCTCAGCCGGCGTCACGGCGTCGATCTCGCGCAGCAGCGTCGGGAGCCGGTAGAAGCTGTTGAGGTAGGACAGCAGCATGTACGGGTTCATCGGGAACAGCTTCGACTCCTGGACCGTCCGCGTGATGCACAGCCAGTAGGTCGTGTCGCTGAGGTTGCGCAGGAAGTTGTTCGTCTCGAGCAGTGCGCGGTAGGTCGGAGAGGTCGTCGAGGTACCCATGTCAGCCACCGTTCTCGATCTTCCAGATCCGGGCGTGCCCGGTGTCGCCGGTCTCGTATGCGTCCGATGCGGGCGGCGGCGCGGTCACCTCGATCTCGACGACGTCGCCGTCGGCCAGGGTGTCGATCTTGCAGTTCATAAGGGTCGGGACGTCGTACTCGCGGGCCAGGATGCCCAGATGCGAGCGGACCGTCCCGCCCAGGCAGACGACGCCGGCGAACCCTTCGATGATCGGTGCGGTCAGGGTGCCGCCAGAGTCGTCGATCACCGCGATCGTGCCGGGCGGAATGCCGTCAGTCAGATAGTTCATGACCTGCTCGATGTTCGAGATCAGCGCGACGGGCCCGCGGAGCGGAGCTGGCTTGCGGATGACGTTGTCACCCGTGCCGACCTGGCGACGTCCGTCCACGATCTCGAATGAGTGCTCCGCGGACGGGGTCGGCTTTTGCGGCTGCTTGTACTTCTGCGGTTCGGCCTCGAAGGAGATCGTCGCCGAGAAGTCGAAGCGGTAGCCCGATTCGAGCGTCTCCTGCTCGATCGCCTCAGCGTCGGCCCGAGAGAACAGGTCGAGTTCTCGGTCGAAGACGATTTTCGACCACGGCTCGCCGATCTCGGCTAAACGTCGTGCGACCAAGTCTCGTACGGCGGAGTTGTACCGCGCTGGGAGCGGCATCAACTCGCTTGATCCCCACTTCGGCGGAGTCGTTGCAGGCACGGACATGGGCACCTCTCGCGGGTAGCGTCGAGCGTCCGATCAGCTGGCTTGCGCCGATCGGACCAATGTCAGTCACGAAGAGATTTCGGTTTGTTCACCTGACTGAAATCTAGGTACTGTGCCAGGTGTGACGCAGTCCACGATGGTGGACAGTGCGAGTCCGGTGTCCGGGACACCATCCGTCCGACGCGGTCGCGCCGTCCTCCGAAATGCCGACTACAAGCGCGCGTTCGAGGTGCTCGAGCGGTGCGACTCCGCCGCCTGCCTCTCAGACTTCAAGGAGCAGGTCGTCGAGGCGATCGGCAGCGTGCTCGGTTTCCAGCACACATCATTCTTCGCTGGCCCCACGTTCCAAACGACGTTCGGCGACCGAGGGCCGATCCTCGGCGGGAACACCATCAAGATGTTCCCGGAGTACCAGGACCGCTGGTCCAAGTACGACCTGTTCTCCTCGCCCATCGCGCTACGCATGTTGATGTCGAGCGGCGTCGCGTCATTGCCGGAGCTCGTGGCCATCGGTGGGCTGCCGTCCACGGCGACTGCCTACATCCGGCACTTCCTCGTGAACACGTGGGGAATGGAGACCGCGGGCGCGATGCGCCTTGATCTGTACGGTAGTCACACGGCCCTGATCGGCGTGTTCGACTCGAATCCCGACGCGCTCGGTCCGAACGAGTTGGGCACGCTTCGCCTGCTCAGCCGGCAACTGTCAGCGATCGCGCGCGGCATCCCGTTCGTGCCGGCCCGCGCCGCGTTCAGCAACCTGTCGGGACGTCAGCGCGAGGTCGTCCGCCTGATCGCCGAAGGCCTGAGTAACGCGCAGATCGCCACCGCTCTGTGCCTCGCCGAGGACAGCGTCAAGAAGTACGTCAGCCGGATTCTTACCGCTACGGAGTGCCAGACCAGGATGGAGCTCGCCATCCTGGCCCGGTCCGGAATGTAGCTACAGGAACGACCCTTCGGCGGTCAGCCCGTATCGCGGGTGCTCGCCGACCACGATCGTCTCGAAGATGCCGTAGCCGACGGCGTCGCCCTCGCGCACGCGGATGACGCAGTCGCGCAACTGGTGCACCTCGCGGGCGGTGTCCGGCGCGGACACGTCCGCGTAGCGCTCGCCGTCCAGATGATCGGGGCCGAGCCACACCCCATGTCGCTGGCCCTTGAACCCGAAGTACAGGCCGGTGCCGAGGTGGAATCCGGTGTCACTCACCGATTCAACCTCGATGGTCCGGGTCTTGCCCCAACCGGCGTCGAAGGTCATCGTTCCGCCGAGCAGACGCCGGTTGGCGGGATCGAATTTCAGGTCGTCGCGTATCCCGGCCAGCGGCACCTGGCTGCCGTCACTCTGGTTGGCGAAACCCGAGAAGTAGGTGACGACGTCGTCCACGGACTGCAGGTAGTGGTGGATCTCGTAGTGGCTACCGTCCGGACGCTGGAAGTACATCGGGCTCCAGAACAGGATGAAGTTCTGCTGCAGGCGGTCCGGGCGGGCCACATCGACCGGCGGCTCGCCGACATCCATGCGGATACCCCAGGAGTGGTCGCGGAAACCGAACCAGTCCTCGTCGCGCACCTCGATCTTTTCGCCGTCCACCGTCACCTGCCCGCTGACCGTACACAGCTGGTGGTAGCGGAGCACTTCGGAGCAGATGCGCAAACCGACGGGCTCGCGCTGCGCGTCCTTCGCTTCCAGGAACGGCGGCAACACGCGGGTGAGCGTGACGTCGAATTCGAGCGGCAGGACATCGTTCTTGCGCAGAACGAATCGCACCTTGTTCAAGGGGTCGATGACCTCGTAGTCGAAGGGCCCCGCACCGGTGCGACCGAGATCGAGGTCGAGCTGCCGGCTGGCCCGGACGGTGAGCTGCTCCTTTCCGCGTGACACCCCGGCGAACATGTCCATGACGTTGCGGTTGTGGTACTTGCCGAGCCCGCAGTCGATCTGCAGGGAGCCGTTCTTTGCGAACAAGGAACCCCAGATCTTCTCCGTCCACGACAGGTCGGACTCCCCGACGGTGGCGAACGTCTCCGCTGTCTGGTGGCAGAGCTGCTCGTCTACCGGAAGGATCTTCTGCATCGACTGCCGCATAAGGCTTCTCCTTGTTCGCTAGGTGAGTGGCGAGAACGACCCGGGCAGATCGTTCGCCACGAGAGCGGTCCCGAAGATCGCGGCCGCCTGGTCGTCGTCCCCTAGCGGCTCCGGGTACAGCGCGAGCGTGTCGGCGGAGATGGACCAGTCGATCTGGTCGGTCACTCCGGCCAGGGCCGCGAAGGGCTTGAGCCCCCAGGTGTACATCCGCGTCGCCGCGAAGATTCGCTGCTCGCGGTCCATGTCGGCGAACGTCTGGTACAGCTGCAGGTGAGTCTTGGAGAGGTCCGTGACGAGGTCCGCCCACTGCGTCGGCTCGATCCGCGAGCGGGAACCGTCGGAGTGGTGACCGATGACGGCGGCATGCGTGACCGCAGCCAGCAGCTGATCCGGCTCGGTGAACGTCGTCCCCCAGTCGTTGATCTCGAAGCTCGCGAACGACGACGGGTCGAACGTCAGCACGAGCGAGAGGCCGGCATAGGGCGCGGCCAGATCGGCGGCCCACGGGTAGCCGAACGCACTCGAGTGCAGGCACAGGTAGTCGCGCACGATCACCGCCCGGCCCTCGCCCGCCGGGTACGGGCCGGAGTCGTAGATGCCCACTCGCGAGTCGGTGAAGTAGAGGAACGAGTACCCGGACACGGTCGCGTTGAGTCGCTTCAACGCCTTCGCGCTGGCTGGGTCCAGCGGAGCAGTCTCGGCCAGCAGCGTGGCCACCTCCTTGTCGGGGAGGTACCGGTTGGTGAAGCCGGCGTCCTTGTTGTCGAGCGTGGCGTCGCCGCGCTGCGCCAGCGTCAGGCGCCGCCAGAAGTCGACCACGGTCCGCACCTCGTCGAGCCGTTCGTTTCGCGCGAGCTTGCCCATGCGGATAAGGCATTCGCGGCCGCAGAGGTAGTGGTAGCCGGCCATCCACGTCCACAGCGGGCTCGCTACTCCTGCAGCCGCGCGAAGCCGATGCCCGATCTGCTCGGCCGGCATGACCGCGTCGATGACCGGAATCCGTTCTCCGTAGGTGTGAAAGTCCTCGATCACCGACAGGGACATGTACGGCAGCATCGGAAACAGCTCTGAGGTGAACGCCGATCTACGAGTCATCTCGGGTTTGAATGCGCGCCCCATGTGCTGGACGAGGTCGTTCAACTGCTCGTCAGACATCCGCTCGCCGATCAGCACGTCCAGATCATCAGACGTGACCTCGATGTCGAAGTCCTTGACCGCGATCTCGTCGCCTACGCGCCTGATGTAGCCCCACCAGCGTTCGGACACGGTGCTCATGACTGCTCCCGTCTGTTTCAGCCGGCCAGCGACACGGTGCCGAGATCGGCAGCTCGCGCTTCGAGAACCACCTCGGTGCCGTCCGCGATCTCGGCGCTGAGCCGGGTGCCGACCAGGCAGGGCACCTCGAACTCGCGAGACACGATCGCCAGGTGCGAGCGCAGCGTCCCGTCCATGGAGATGATGCCGCCGAGCCGGCCCAGGATCGGCGAGAGGAACGTGGTGCCTCCGGACTGGACGAGCGCGATGGTCGACTCGAGGTCGTCGTTGATCGATGCGATGACATCCTGCGGCGACCTGAACCGTTGCAGTCGCCCCTTCGTCGCCACGAACTGGTACGAGGGCGTTCCGGTGCCCAGCTGCGTGCTCATCGGGCTAGCCACCGATCGGCCGGAAGCAGCTGTCACGATCTTGCGGCACGAACACTCCGCCGATGAGGCCGAGTGCGACCTCCGGATCGCTGAACCGCTCGTAGGAATCGGCGATCCGGGGCGTGATGTCCCAGTCGATCTCGTCGAAGCAGCCGGCCAGGCGGGCCCAGCTCTTCAGCTTCCAGCTGTACATCTGGGTAGCACACAGGTTGCGGTACTCGGGATGAGACTCGGCGAAGCGCTGGTAGAGCGCCCGATGCGCCTTTCGGACGGAGGACGTGACCGCGTCCACCTCCCCTGGTTCCAGCGGCCGGAGATCGCCGTCGTCCGTGACGAACACCCGTGCCTCGATCACTTCAGCGAGGTAGTCGCTGGGGTCGAACCACGCCGTTCCCCAGACGTTGTTGTCCATGCCGACGGTGTCGGGCAGCCGGTAGGCGATGACGAACTGGTGATGCGCCAACTGCTCGCGGATGCCGTCCAGCCAGGGGAACTCGCCGTACTTGTCGGCACATAGCTCACGCAACGCAAGGAACGTGCCGTCGCCCAAGTGGTACGGGCCCGTATCGCAGACGGCCGTGCGCGCGTCGCAGTTCTCGAGGAACGCATACCCGGTCAACCGGGCGCCGAGCTTTCGCAGGCCCAGCCGGGTCGCATCGTCGGCTGGTGTGAGGTGCTGCCGAATGCTGCTCAGGGTCGCGTCGTCGACAACCCGCGAGCTGTTGGGTGGGTCGGCGTCCATGTTGAACAGGACGCCGTCGGCGCGCATCGCGATCGTGGCCTGGCGCCAGAACCTCAGGACGGCGAGCTGGTCGTCAAGCCCCTGCTCGAGCGGGTTTTCGCCGAGATCGACGAAAAGCTCCCGGCCGGTCAGGTAGTGCAGGGGCATCGCGGCCAGGTTGATGAAGCTCTTCTTGGTGCCGACCGAGAGCTCGGACGCGACGAGGTTCTGCGGGGTCGAGTGTTTGAGGATCGTGCGGAGGCGTTCCGGTACCCGCAGGTAGTCCTCCATCATCGACATGAGGATGTAGGTGTTCATGCCGAACAGCTCGGACTCGAACACCGTGCGGCGAGTCAGTTCGGACTTGTAGGCGGCTCCGGCCTTGTGGATCAGCCAGTTCCACTCGTCGAGGGACGGCTCGTAGTCCGGGTCCTGGTAGAGCGCGGTCAGATCGGTCATGTCGTCACCACCGATGCCTTGAGCACACGCGCGGTCTCGGCGTCGGTCAGGTCGAGGACGACCTCGTCCCCATCGCGCACTGAGCCGTGCAGCTCGGCGGCCAGCACGCAGGGCACGGCCGACTCCCGCGACAGGATCGCGAGGTGCGACTCACGGCTGCCGGCGGTACAGACGATCGCCTTAAGGTCGGGCAGGATCGGCGAAAGGAACGTCATGCCGCCCTTGTTCACGAACGCGATCGTGTTCTCGATGTCGTCGTCATCGATCGACAGCACATCGTTGGTCTCGTTGAACCACCTGGCTGTTCCGTATACCTCGCCGGCGATGAACAGGTTGACACCCGAGCCGACCTCCTCCGTGCCGTCGCTCATGACCGACTCCGTCCCTCGACGTCCGAACGGACACCGAATCACGGCGCCCTGCCCTACCGAGGACGCTAGGGAGGTGTGGCGCACGTCCCAATCCACCTAGGGGGACAGTGCCTCCATCCATCGCTCGCGTATCCGATGGCAACCGAACGCGTGCAGCGGCCGGCGCCGAAATACTCGTCTGTACCAGCGCTGTGCGTCCACACAGTCACGAATCTGAAGGGCAGAAGATGGCAAGAGCCCTTGATACATAAGGCTTGTGGGGCGGGTGGGACTCGAACCCACGACCCAGGGATTATGAGTCCCCTGCTCTAACCGGCTGAGCTACCGCCCCGGACGCACCTGCGCACTCTAGCGACCCGCCGCTTGGCGGCGCTCAGGCGTCCGGGCGAGCCTCGGCGTGAGCGAAGTGCTTCTCGTGGTCGTGGCGAAGGACCGACTTGCGGATCTTGCCGGTTGCCGTGTGCGGCAGGTCCGAGACGAAGACGACGTCCTTGGGAACCTGGAAGCCGGCGAGGCGTTCGCGGCAGTGTTCGAGCAGGTCGGTGGGCGACACGTACTGCCCCGGCCCGAGAACTACGACGGCGAGGACGGCCTCGCTCCAGTGCGGATGCAGGACGCCGATCACGGCGGCGTCGGCGATGGCCGGATGGGCGAGCAGCACGGCTTCGACCTTGACGCTGGGGACGTTCTCTCCACCCGTCTTGATCATGTCTTTCTTGCGGTCGAGGAAGAGTAGTTGCCCCTCGGCGTCGATCACGCCGAGGTCGCCGGTGTGGTGCCATCCGAATGCTTGCGCGGCGGCGGTCGCTTCCGGGTCGCGGTAGTAGCCCAGCATGATGTTGGGGCCCCGGTGGACGATCTCGCCGGCTTCGTCGGTGTTCGGTGCGCCCGGATGGTCGAGCACGGCGGCGTACATCATCGGCAGCCCGCCGAAGATCGTCAGTCGTTCGTCGCCGATCATCCGCAGCGCGCCGGCCGGGTCGAAGCCTCGAGTAAGAACGATCGCGGCGCCGGCGGCCAGGGTCGACGTGGCGAGTACGTGTTGCGCGCAGTGGAACAGCGGCAGCATGGCGCTCATGACGTCGGATTCGGTGACGGCGAGCGTCGCGACGTTGGCGATGATGGCGCTGCAGGCCGACGAGTGCGAGTGCATCACGCCCTTGGGGTCCCCGGTGGTGCCGCTGGTGTACATGATCAGGGCGAGCTGATCGCCGGAGATCTCGACGTCGGGAAGCTCACTCGGAGATCCGCTGCAGGCCGTCGACACCGTGCTGTGGTCGGACGAGCCCGCTGGCCGAGAGACCACGACGGCGAGGTCGAGATTGCTCAGCATGGCTGAGATATCCGGCCGAGCGATGATGTCCTCGTCGACGACCACGCAGGTCACGTCGGCGTGGCGCAGGATGTAGCCGATCTGCTGCGGGGACAGCGCGATGTTGATCGGCACCCACACGAGTCCGGCCTTGTTGATCCCGTAGATGGCCACCAGCATGTCGATCGAGTTCGCGCACAGCGTGGCGACGTGCGGGCCGCGACGTTGGCCCAACAGGTAGTGGGCGAACTGCGAGCTGAGGGCATCCAGTTCTCGGTGGCTCACGCGCCGCTCGCCGTCGACGACCGCCAGCCGGTCACCATGGCGGGACGCCGCGCGATGGATGAGATCGCCCAGAGCCACTCGGCTGATCCGCCGGTACTCGTCGGAGGCGCTCACCGAGCTGACCGTCCGTTCATGGCTCGACCGGCTTCCTCGATGGCGGGCTTGACACTGTCGATGGCGCCGCCGCCGTCACAAGGGATGACCGCGCCGGAGATGTAACTCGCGGCGGACGAGGCGAGGAACATCGCCAGCTGGGCGACATCGTGCTTGGTGCCCAGCCGGCCGAGCGGGGCGTGCTTCAACGCGGTGGCGCCGCCGGGATCGCCGTCCGGGGAGAGGCGAACCAGCCCGTCGGTGCCGTCGATCGGGCCCGGGGAGATCGCGTTGACCCGGATGCCGTGCGCGGCCCATTCGAGGGCGAGGACGCGCGTGAGCTGGTCCACGCCGGCTTTGGCCGCGCCGACGTGCGCCTGATAGCGCATCGGGACGTATGCCTGTGGGGCGCTGATGTTGATGACCGATGCGCCGGGCGCCAGGTGCGCAAAGCCTTGTTGCAGCACGTGGAACGTGCCGAACAGGTCGATGTCGACGACGGTCTTGAAGCCCTTGGCCGACAACCGGTTGCCTTCGACGAGGAAGTTCCCGGCCGCGCCCGATACGAGTACGTCTATCGCTCCCCACTGCGCGTCGACCTCGTCGAAGACAGCGTCCACGGCGGCGGAATCGCGTACGTCGGCCGCGCGGCCCAGGGCGGTCACGCCCTGCCCGCGGAGCCGATCGAGCGCGGCGTCCACGTTGGGCTGCCGGCGGCTGGCGACCGCGACCCGCGCGCCGCAGCGGCCGAACGCCTCGGCGATGCCGTAGTTGATCCCGGACGTGCCGCCGAACACGACAGCGGTACGTCCGGGTGAAGTCGAACGCGATGTCGCCCGTTCCTTGCGCCTGCATAACACTCGTTATAGCCTCTCCTGACTGTGGTTGACAAGACGGAGACGGCGGCGACCTCGCTGCGCGATCGGGCTCTGGATGCGGCCGCCCGGCTGCTCGCCCAGGCCGGCCCGGAGGGCATGTCGGTGCGCAAGGTCGCGGCCGCCGCGGACTGTTCCACGATGGTCATCTACCACCATTTCGGCGACAAGGACGGCCTGCTCAATGCCATGTACATCGCGGGATTCGAGCGGCTCGCGCGCGCCCAGGCGACCGTACCCGCCGTTGCCGACCCCGAGCAGCAGGTCCGCGCGCGGTACCTGAACTACCGCGACGTCGCCCGGGAATCCCCCGCCTTCTACCAGGTCATGTTCGGCGCCGGCGCTCCGCAGTTCAGACCCGACGCGCACGCCCGGCAGTTCGCGAGTGACGCCTACGACCAGTTCGTCGCGGCCGTCACCGCCTGGAGCAGGGCCTGCGAACTGACCAGCACTCCGCGCGCCGCGGCCTACACGCTATGGGCATCAGCGCACGGTCTGGTCAGCTTCGAGCTCAGCCGACACGGGCCCAGCGTGGACTACAAGCGGCGCTATACCGCAGCACTCGACACGCTGGTCCGCGGGCTCCGAGCCGATGGGGTCGCGGACAGGAACTCGGCGACGGCGGCGGCGAAGCCGTCGGCGTGACGGTAGTGCGGCTGGTGGCTGCCACCGGGAAAAACCACGAGGCGGCTCGACGGCAGGTGCTCGTGCAGGACGTGCGCATGACTCACCGGGATGACGTGATCGTGTTCGGACCACGCGATGAGCGTCGGCACGTGATCGGCGAGGTAGCGCATCTCGATCAGGTTGCCGCGCTGGCCGGACGGTGCGATCACCGAGCGCAGGCTGGCGAGGAAGGCGGCGCGTCCGGCCGGATGGGCCAGCCCGCCGAAGGCCCGGCGCAGGTTGGTCACGACGGCCGGCGGCAACCGCAAGGCCCGATGCAGACGCAGCCACCGCACGATGCCGAGGGTCGCTCGGTTGACGAACAGGCGCAGCACCAGCGACGACCCGGGCACGGCGGCGGCGCGCAGCGCGGGGTGGACGTCCTTGCCCAGGCCGCCCGCGGCAACGAGGACGAGGCGCTCGGCGTGCGCCGGGTAGTGGTAGGCGAAGTGCATGGCGATGGCGCCGCCGAGGGAGTGGCCGACCAGCGTCGCCCGCGGGACGTCCAAGGAGACGAGCAGGTCGCGCAAGCTGCGGGCGAACCCGTCGAGCGAGTAGGTGGCCGGCATGCAGGGCGGTTTGTCGGAGACGCCGTGGCCGAGCAGGTCCGGCGCGATCACCCTTATGCCGCGGTCGGCCAGCGCGGTGATCGCCGGATCCCACGTGCTGCTGTCGGACACCAGCCCGTGAATCAGCACGACAACCGGGCCGTCAGCGGGGCCAACGTCCCGGAAACACAGTCGATATCCCGACTGCTGCACGGACTGCTGTCGCACGCCCAGGACGGTACGTGACCGTCCTGGGCGTACGCGAATCAGGCGGCGGCTACGACCTCAGCGGAATCCGAGACGGCGGAATCCGAGATTGCGTAGGCCAGGATGTCGGCCACGTCGCCGACGGGGCGGACATCCAGCGCTTCCAGGACATCGGCCGGCACGTCGTCCAGGTCGGGCTCGTTGCGTGCCGGCACGAACACCGTGCGCAGCCCGGCCCGCTGGGCGGCGAGCAGCTTCTGCTTGACGCCGCCGATCGGCAGCACCCGGCCGTTCAGCGTCACCTCACCGGTCATGCCGACGTCGGAGCGAACGGGTCGGCCCGAGGCCAGCGACGCCAGTGCGGTCACCATCGTCACGCCCGCGGACGGCCCGTCCTTGGGCACGGCGCCGGCCGGCACGTGGACGTGCACCGCCCGGTCGAGCGCTGCGGCATCGATGCCCAGCGCCGCGCCGTGCGAACGAAGGTAGGACAGCGCGATGTGCGCCGACTCCTTCATCACATCGCCCAGCTGTCCGGTAAGGGTCAGCCCCGCGCGTCCCTCCATGGACGTCGCCTCGATGAACAGGACGTCACCGCCCGTGCCGGTCACGGCCAGTCCGGTCGCAACGCCCGGCACGGAGGTCCGTTCCGCCGTCTCCGGCGTGAACCGGGGCCGGCCGAGGTACTCGCGCAGCTGCTCGACGCCGACCTCGATCGGGGTCGAACCGCCGCCGGCCAGCGACGTCGCCACCTTGCGCAGGACGCGAGCCAACGCCCGCTCCAGCTGGCGCACGCCGGCCTCCCGCGTGTAGTCGGACGCGATCTGCCGCAGTGCCTCGTCGGTGATCGTCACGTCGTCGGAGCTCAGCGCCGCCCGCTGCAACTGCCGGGGCAGCAAGTGGGTACGGGCGATGGCCACCTTGTCGTCCTCGGTGTAACCGTCGAGCGCGACGAGCTCCATCCGGTCGAGCAGCGCCGAGGGGATCGTCTCGATGACGTTCGCCGTGGCGAGGAACAGCACGTCGGACAGGTCCAGGTCGACCTCGAGGTAGTGGTCGCGGAACGTGTGGTTCTGCGCCGGGTCGAGCACCTCGAGCAGCCCCGCCGCGGGGTCGCCGCGGAAGTCGGCGCCCAGCTTGTCGACCTCGTCCAATAGCACGACCGGGTTCATCGAGCCGGCCTCGGAGATCGCCCGCACGATGCGACCGGGCAGCGCGCCGACGTAGGTCCGCCGGTGTCCACGGATCTCGGCCTCGTCCCGCACACCACCCAGGGCGACGCGCACGAACTTGCGCCCGAGCGCTCGGGCCACCGACTCGCCGAGCGACGTCTTGCCCACGCCGGGCGGCCCGGCCAGCGCCAGGACGGCACCGGAGCCACGACCACCCACGACCTCCAGGCCACGGGACGCGCGACGCGCCCGCACCGCGAGGTACTCGATGATGCGGTCCTTCACGTCGTCCAGCCCGTGGTGGTCGGCGTCGAGCACCTCACGAGCGGCCGCAATGTCGTCGTTGTCGGTGGTCTTCGTGTTCCAGGGCAGGTCGAGCACGGTGTCGAGCCAGGTCCGGATCCATCCGGACTCAGGGCTCTGGTCACTCGCCCGTTCGAGCTTGCCGACCTCGCGCAGCGCCGCCTCGCGCACCTTCTCGGGCAGCTCAGCCTTCTCGACGCGCGCGCGGTAGTCGTCGGCGCCGTCGGGCTCGTCCTCACCGAGCTCCTTGCGGATGGCGGCGAGCTGCTGGCGCAACAGGAACTCGCGCTGGCTCTTCTCCATACCGTCGCGTACGTCGTCGCGGATCTTGTCCGCGACCTCGGCCTCGGCGAGGTGATCGCGAGCCCACTCGGTGGCCTGGGTCAGCCGCTGCTCGACGTCTGGCGTCTCCAGCAACTGGCGCCGCTGCTCGGTGGACAGGTAGGACGCGTAGCCGGCCAGGTCGGCGATCGCCGACGGGTCGGTCAGGCGCTCGACGGAGTCGACCAGCTGCCAGGCGTCGCGCCGCTGCAGGTTGGCCACGACGAGTGCCTTGTACTCGGCCGCCAGCTTCCGAACGGCGTCGGACGCATCAGACACAGGCGCGTCCTCGACCAGCTCGGCCTCGACCCAGAGCGCGGCGCCAGGTCCGGTCACGCCGGAACCGATGCGGGCCCGCCCGGTGGCGCGCAGGACGGCGGCGGGCGCTCCGCCGGGCATCCGGCCGACCTGCTCGATCGTCGCCACGGCGCCGTAGACCGGGTAGCGGTCTTCCATCCGCGGGGTCAGCAGCAATTGGCCATCAGCCCCGGCCCGGGCGGCGTCGACGGTCGCCTGAGCCAGCTCGTCCAGCTCGACCGGCACCACCATTCCCGGCAAAACGACGGTATCCGGCAAGGAAAGCACGGGCAGTCGCAAGGTCTCAGTCATCAGTCCTCCGAAAAATTGAGTCTAGGAAGCTCAATCGGCGGAGGCCTCCGGTTGTTCCCGACCGGGTCCGCTGAGGGCGAACGCCTAGGCCGCTGCTGCGAGCAGCTGGGCGACGAGCAGGTCGGCCAGGCCGAATCCGACCGACTTGAACAGCGTCCGGCCGGCGCCATTCGGCGCAGCGACCGCGCCGCGGACGAGCGAGGCCAGGTCGTGGGCGAAGACATCCTCCGACGCCGCGCCCTCGGCGACCGCCATGATCAGGTCGCCCGCCTCGTGCCGCGCCCCGTCGGCGTCGTCCACCACGACGAACGACGAGCCGACCACGTCGGCGGCGACCTCTCGGGTGTCGGGACGGTGCGCGCCGATCGCGTTCACGTGAACGCGTGCGCCCAGCTCGGCCGCCCGCACGACCGGGGTGGTCGCCGTCGTGCATACGCACACGATGTCGGCCTCGGGCAAGTCGGCGGCCGCCACCGCTCCGAGTTCGTCGGCGAGCGCCTCGGCCCGACCCGGCGTCCGCCCGATGATGGTTACCGACGAGATCGCCCGCACGGCGCGCATCGCGAGCACGTGCTCGCGGGCTTGCGGACCGGTGCCCACCACGGCGAGCCGCGACGCGGACTCCGGCGCGAGCAGGTCGGTGGCCAGCGCCGAGAGCGCCGCGGTCCTCAGCAGGGTCAGCGAGACCGCGTCGGCCACCACCAGCGGCGTCAGCGTCGTGGCGTCGAACAGCACGTACACGCCCTGCACCCGGACCGGCCCGCGGCCGACCGTCGCGAGCTTGACCCCGGCGACGTCGCCGGCCTCGGCCGGCATGACGAGCAGCTCGCCGCCCGTCCAGGCCGTGGAGCCGCGCACCGGCTGCGGCGGCGGCTCCGCGGCCAGGCCCGACCGCAACGCCGCGACGGCGTCAGCTACCGAGATGGCAGCACGAACCGCCGAGCTGTCGAGATACCTCACCAGGAGGTGGCCACGTACGTCGTCTCGAGGTATTCGCCGATGCCCTCGAATCCGCCCTCACGACCGATCCCGGACTCCTTCACGCCGCCGAAGGGCGCCGCTGGGTCGGACACCAGCCCGCGGTTGAGCCCGACCATGCCGACTTCGAGGCGCTCGGATACGCGCAGGCCGCGGGCGAGATCGCCGGTGTAGACGTAGCCGGTGAGGCCCATCTCGGTCGCGTTGGCGACGGCGACGGCGTCGTCCTCGTCGTGCACCGTGATGATCGGCGCGACCGGGCCGAAGATCTCCTCGGTCGCGACAGGGGACGTGCGCGGCACGTCGGTGAGCACCGTCGCCGGGTAGAAGAATCCGGGCCGGTCCAGCGGCGAACCGCCGAGCGTGGCCACCGCCCCGGCCGCGACGGAGTCCGACACCTTGGCGGCGATGCCCTCGACCGCCCGCTCGCTGACCATCGGCCCGAGCTGGGTGTCCTCGGACGGGCCGGCGCCGACCCGCAGCGCGCCCATGCGCGCCGCCAGCCGTTCGGCAAACTCGGCCGCGACACCCGATTGGACGAGGAACCGGTTGGCTGCCGTGCAGGCCTGACCGCCGTTGCGCATCTTGGCGAGCATCGCACCGTCGACCGCGGCGTCCAGGTCGGCGTCGTCGAGCACGATGAACGGACCGTTGCCGCCGAGCTCCATCGAGCAGTTGACGATGCGGTCGGCGGCCTGCTTCAGCAGCTGGCTGCCCACCCCGGTCGAGCCGGTGAACGACAGCTTGCGCACCCGCTCGTCGCGCAGGGCGGCGCTGACCAGGTCGGCCGGATGGTCGGTGGTGAGCAGGTTGACCACCCCGGGCGGCGCGCCGGCGTCAGCCAGCACCTGGGCCAGCAGTAAGGCTGTATACGGCGTCTCGTGGGCCGGCTTGAGGATCACGGTGCATCCCGCGGCCAACGCCGGGCCGATCTTGCGGGTGGCCATCGCGGCCGGGAAATTCCACGGCGTCAGCAGCAGTGAGACGCCGACCGGCTTGCGGAACGTCAGGATGCGGTTCGCCCCGGACGGCGCCAGGCGCAGCTCGCCGCCGACGCGCACCGCCTCCTCGCTGAACCACCGGAAGAACTCGGCCGCATAAGCGACTTCGGCCCGGGCGTCCGTGAGCGACTTGCCCATTTCGAGGCTCATCACGTAGGCGATGTCTTCCCGTCGAGAGATCATCAGCTCGAACGCCTTACGCAATACCTCGCCGCGCTCGCGGGGCGCCGTGGCCGACCAGGACGGCAGGGCCGCGGCCGCCACCTCGACGGCGTGCGCCACATCATCGTCGCCGGCCCGGGCGACGTCGCCGATCGCGTCGCCGGTGGACGGGTCCAGCACCGGCAGCGTGCCGGCCGAGCCGGCGGTCCACTTGCCATCGATGAACAGTTCGGTCGGGGTGCCGGCGGGAAGGCTCATCCGTCCAGCTTGCCACCTCGGGCGACGCCGACCGAGATGAACGACGGGTGAACGTCGCCCCCGGCGGTAACGCCGCCACATAGGCATGCCTAACATGCCCGCGTGATGCGTTTGCCGTACGCCACCGCGCCGTACGTCGTCGTGCCGCTGGCCGCCGCGTCGATCGTGCTCGCCGGATGTAGCGGCTCGCCTCACCACGCGGCATCGGCCCCGGCCGATCAACGACCCACGATCGACGTGTCGGTGAGCCAGTGCGGCACCGGTTGGACGCACCCCACCGTCGGTCACCAGAGCTTCGTGCTGCACAACACCGACACCCGCGGCGGCGAGGTCTTCCTCAGCGACGCCAAGACCGGCGCCGTGTTCGCCTACGTCGAGCCGCTCGGGGCGGGCACCACGGCCGCCATGTCCGTCGATCTGAGCGGCGGCAACTACGCGTTCCGCTGCGTCATGCAGGACGCTGATGTCGTGGTGGGCCCGACGATCACCTTGACGGGCACGGCCAAGGTCGTGTCCCCGTCGGTGCTGCCGGTCAGCCAGCAGCAGATGATCGGCCCGACCAAGAAATACGAGGCCTACGTGACGGGCCGGCTGCCCGCCCTCGCCACCCTGGTCGGCACCCTGCGGGACGACCTCGCGCACGGCGACCTCCGCCGCGCCCGGCCTGACTGGCTGTCCGCGCACCTGGCCTACGAGCGACTCGGCGCCGCGTACGGGGCCTTCGGCGACGCCGACGGCGATATCAACGGACGGCCGAACGGGCTGCCGGGCGGCGTGCACGACCGGGGTTTCGCCGGCTTCCACCGGATCGAGTACGGCCTGTGGCACGGGCAGAGTGCGGCAACCCTCACGCCGCTCGCGGACGGGCTGGTGGCCGCCGTCGCCGGGCTGCGCAAGAACTTCCCCACCGCGCAGATCGATCCAACCGACGTCGCCATCCGGGCTCACGAGATCACCGAGGACGCGCTGCAGTTCGAGCTGACCGGGCAGACCGACTTCGGCAGCGGCAGCAACCTCGCGACAGTCCGGGCCAACCTCGACGGCACCGAGGCGGTGCTCGAGATCCTCGAGCCCCTGCTCACCACGCGGTACACCGCGCTGCCGCGGCTGACCAGCGAGCTCGCTCAGGCGCAGCGCGATCTGGACGCCCAGCACCACGGATCGACGTGGACGCCGCTCGACCGGCTGACCCGCCCCCAGCGCGAACGGATCAACGCCGACATCAGCGAACTGTCCGAGCTGCTGGCGCCGATCGCCGCGATCTGCGAACCCCGGAGAACTTCATGACGGTGGAACGACGTCGCTTCCTGCAGGGCGCCGCCGCCGCCGTAGGTGGCGCGGCGGTCGGCGGGCTCGGCGCGTCGGCGATCACCGCCGGCGCGGCGCCCGATCCGGCAACGGCCGCGCCGAGGAACCGGACGATCGACTTCCACGGTCCGCACCAGGCCGGCATCCTGACCCCCCAGCACGCCAGCGCTGCCTTCGCCGCGTTCGATCTCATGGCGACGAGCCGGGCCGAGCTGACCGACCTGCTGCACACCCTGACCGACCACGCCCGGGCTCTGACCGCCGGGCAGGCGCCGGTCGACGTGGGCATCTCGGCCCCACCGTCGGACTCCGGCATCCTCGGACCGAGCGCGCCGGCCGGCGGGCTCACCGTCACGCTCGGCCTCGGCGCCTCGGTGTTCGACGGACGGTTCGGGCTGGCGGCGAAGAAGCCGCGCCGGCTGCGGGCGATGGACACGTTCGTGAACGACAATCTCGACCGCGATGTCTGCGACGGCGACCTGATGCTGCAGATCTGCGCCGACGAACCCGACACGACCCTGCACGCGCTGCGCGACCTGACCCGGGCGACGCGAGGCGGGATGCAGCTGCGTTGGCGCATCGACGGGTTCACGCCGCCTCCGCGTCCGGACGGCAGCCCGCGCAACCTGATGGGCTTCAAGGACGGCACCGCCAACCCCGACGCCAACGACGCCGCCCTCATGAATCGCCTCGTCTGGGCCGGATCGAGCGAGCCGGCCTGGGCGCGGGGCGGCAGCTACCACGTGGTGCGCGTCATCCGGATGCTGGTCGAGTTCTGGGACCGCGTCGAGGTCAGCGAGCAGGAGCGGATGTTCGGCCGGCGCAAGGACACCGGCGCGCCGCTGTCGGGCAACGTCGAGAGCGACACCCCCGCGTTCGGCGACGATCCGACCGGCGACGTGATCCCGCTGGACGCGCACATCAGGCTGGCCAACCCGCGCAGTACGGCCACCGACGGGCAGCGCATCCTGCGTCGCGGGTTCAACTATGACCGCGGCATCGACGGCAACGGCAACCTGGACACGGGGCTGGTCTTCACCTGCTTCCAGCAGGACCTGGATCGGCAGTTCGTGACCGTGCAGCGCCGGCTGGCCGACGAGCCACTGGTCGACTACATCTCCCCCACCGGCGGCGGCTATTTCTTCGCATTGCCCGGTGTGCACGATGTCGGGGATTGGTACGGTAGCGGCCTGTTCGCCTGACGCGTCATCGCTTGTTCACCCGTGGTTCATCGATCTGCTCCGTTGGCGACGGTCCGCACGACGAACCTCTCCAACGGGTTTCGACCGAGTCTGTAGTACTCGGCTGACTGAGAGGAAGACACCGTGCTGATCCGAGCACATCGACGGGTCCTGTTCGCCGGGGCAGTGGCCGTCGCTGCGGCTGCCTGCGTGGTAGCCGCGCAGGCCGGGATTTCGTCCGCGAATCCCACTCCGCAACACCACGGCGGCGGCACGACCACGCCGATCAAGCACCTCGTGGTGATCTTCGACGAGAACATCTCGTTCGACCACTACTTCGCGACTTACCCCAAGGCCGCGAACACCGACGGCACGACCTTCCACGCGGCCCGTAACACCCCGAAGGCCAACACCCTGGCCAGCGCCGGACTGCTCAAGAACAACCCGAACCTCTACCCACCGACGCGGCTCACCCACGAGCAGGCGCTCACCTGCGACCAGAACCACAGCTATGGTCCGGAGCAGAAGGCGGCCAACGGCGGGGCGAACGACCAGTACGTCCAGAACACGAGCGTCGACACCTGCAGTGGCGGCTTGTACGGCGCGCCCGGACTGACCATGGACTACTACGACGGCAATACCGTCACCGGGCTGTGGAACTACGCGCAGCAGTACGCGATGAGCGACAACTCGTACAGCACCGTGTTCGGGCCCTCGACGCCGGGCGCGCTCAACCTGATCTCGGGCCAGACCCACGGCGGCCAGGCCGTCGACTCGGTGACCGGCGCGCCCGCGTCGCCCAATGGCGTGGTGGTCTCGCCCGACGCGAACGGCATCGGCACCGTCATCGGCGACCCCGACCCGACCTTCGACGACTGCTCGGACAAGAACCACACGTCGACGAACACCCTGCTGAAGATGTCCGGCACAAACATCGGCGACCGGCTGAACCAGGAGAACCTGACGTGGGGCTGGTTCCAGGGCGGCTTCAAGCCGACCACGCCCTACGCCGGCTCGGGCACCTACGCGGTGTGCGGGGCCACGCACCAGAACGTCGGCGGGGCTTCCGTGGTCGACTACAGCCCGCACCACTCGCCGTTCGAGTACTACCAGTCGACGTCGAACCCGCACCACCTGCCGCCGTCGTCAGTCTCGGCCATCGGGCACACCGACCAGGCCAACCACAACTACGACCTGAGCGACTTCGACTCGGCCGTGCAGGCGAACAACCTGCCGGCGGTGAGCTTCCTCAAGGCCGGCGAGTACCAGGACGGCCACGCGGGGTACTCCGACCCGACCGACGAGCAGCACTTCCTGGTCTCGACGATCAACCAGCTGCAGAAGTCCCGGGACTGGGCCTCGACCGCGGTGGTCGTGCTCTACGACGACTCCGACGGCTGGTACGACCACAAGTCCGCGCCACTGCTCAACGGCTCGACCGACTCCGCCCAGGACGCAGCCGCGTGCGCCGCAGCGCCCGGGGCGGCTGGTGGCTACCTCGACCGTTGCGGACCTGGCCCGCGCCAGCCGCTGCTGATCATCTCGCCCTACGCGAAGACGAACTACGTCGATCACAAGCTGACCGAGCAGACGTCGGTGCTCAAGTTCATCGAGCAGAACTGGCGAGTGGACTCGATCGGCGACAACGCGGCCGACCAACGGGCCGGTTCGCTGAACGGCATGTTCGACTTCTACCGCTCCAACAACAAGCAGGTGTTGCTGCGGCAGGACGGATCGGTGCAATCGGTCAAGCCGATCTGCTACCGCCCGCCGTGGTGGCCCTTCGGCTGCTTCTAGCCATCACCCGTTGGCGCCCCCGGGATTGCCGTTCCCGGGGGCGCCGTCCATCGTTTCCGCTCGGGACGCGGCGCACCGCGTTCTGAGCCGCACTCTTTGCGCGTTGCTTTGCTCTGCTTACCTATACGCATCGGCCGTCGTGCGGCCGCCTCGCGCCCCAGCGTGATCCACCAGCTACCGGGTGCCTGTGCGGTGCGTATAGGTAAGCAGAGCAAAGCAGCGAGATACACCCATCGAGGCCGGGAAACCCGGGTGGCCCACTTGCGTCAGCGGTCGCGGACGCGCAAGCCGTCGAAGGCGATCTTGGTGACGGCGTCGGCCAGCTCGCCGGCCGGCACGGCGCCCCGCGGGCGGTACCACTCCACGAGCGAGTTCACGGTGCCGAACAGCAACCGGGCGGTAATGGCGGGATCGACGTCGGGGCGGACGTCGCCCTCGGCCTCGGCCTCGGCGACGAGCTCGCTCACGATCTCGTCGAACCGGCGCCGCCGGGCCAGGGCGGCCCGCTCGACCCGCGTATTGCCCCGCACCCGTAGCAGCAACGTGACGTAGGGCAGCTCGGCGGCGAGCACCAGGACGCTGCCCCGCACCAGGTGCTCGAGCCGCTCGATCGCCCGCCCGGCGCCGAATCCGGGCTCGTCGGTCACCGCGAACAGGGCGTCCAGCGCCCGGTCGAGGGCGAGGCGCAGCAGCTCCTCCTTGCCGGCCACGTGGTGGTAGATCGACGACTTGGTGCGGCCCAGGCGACGGGACAGGTCGTCCATGCTGGTGCCGTCATAGCCCTTCTCGTTGAAGACCTTGACCGCGACGGCCAGCAACGACTCGACGTCGTAGCCGGGACGCCCGCGCTTGACCGCCGTCACCGCTCGTCCATTACTCGGCGTAGCTTGCCGACCGAGCGCTCCAGGGTGTCCGGATCGACCACCTCGACCTCGACGGTCACGCCGACCTTGTCCTTGACCGCCTGCTGCAGCTCGGCGCCGGAGGCCGCGCGCTGCGCGACGTCCACATCGGCCCGGGCCTCGACCCGGACCGTCATCGTGTCCATGCGCCCGGGGCGGCGCAGCACGAGCTGGAAGTGCGGCGACAGCGCGGGCGTGCCCAACACCAGCTCCTCGATCTGAGTCGGGAAGACGTTCACCCCGCGCAGGATGATCAGGTCGTCGGTTCGCCCGGTCACCTTCTCCATCCGCCGCATCGCCGGGCGGGCCGTGCCGGGCAGCAGCCGGGTCAGGTCACGGGTGCGGTAGCGGATGATCGGCAGCGCCTCCTTGGTGAGGGACGTGAACACCAGCTCGCCGCGCTGGCCGTCGGGCAGCACCTCACCCGTCGACGGGTCGATCACCTCGGGGTAGAAGTGGTCCTCCCAGATGTGCAGGCCGTCCTTGGTCTCGACGCACTCCTGCCCCACGCCCGGGCCCATCACCTCGGACAGCCCGTAGATATCCACCGCATCGATGCCGAGCCGTGCCTCGATCTCGGTGCGCATCTGCTCGGTCCACGGCTCGGCGCCGAGGATGCCGATGCGCAACGACGTGCTGCGCGGGTCGATGCCCTGTCGCTCGAACTCGTCGACGATCGTGAGCAGGTAAGAAGGCGTCACCATGATGATCTCGGGCCGAAAGTCACTGATCAGCTGCACCTGCCGTGACGTCATGCCGCCGGATACCGGAATCACCGTGCAGCCCAGCCGCTCGGCACCGTAGTGAGCGCCGAGGCCTCCGGTGAACAACCCGTACCCGTAGGCCACATGCACCTTCATGCCGGGACGCCCACCTGCGGCCCGGATGGATCGTGCCATCACGTCCGCCCAGACGTCCAGATCCTTCTCGGTGTAGCCGACCACGGTGGGACGGCCGGTGGTGCCGCTCGACGCGTGGATGCGGCGCACCCGATCGGACGGAACGGCGAACATCCCGAACGGGTAGTTGTCGCGCAGATCGGCCTTGGTCGTAAAGGGGAAACGTCCCAGGTCACCCAGCGATTGGCAGTCGCGCGGGTGCACGCCGGCGTTGTCGAACGCGAGGCGGTAGTGCGGCACGTTCTCGTACGCGTGGTACAGCGTTTCCTGCAGTCGGGTGAGTTGCAGCTCGGTCAGCTCGGTACGGGTGAGCCGCTCGGCGGCGTCCAGCACGGTCATGGCGTTGCCACCGTTCGGCTGCGCCCGCGGAACTCCGCAACGATGTCCGTACCGCGGCGTACGGTGACGTCGTAGATGCCGTTGCGGCCGAAGCGGGTGCGCTCGACCGCGTCGGCGACGAGCTCGTCACCCTCCCGCACCGGCGCGACGAACGTGATGTCGGCGCCGGCCGCGACCGTGACCGGTCCGTGGCTGTTGCAGGCGCACGCGAACGCCGTGTCGGCTACCGCGAAGACGAAGGCACCGTGCGCCAGGCCGTGGCCGTTCACCATCGAGCCGGTGATCGTCATTCGCGCGGTCGCCCGGCCGGCGCTCAGTTCGAGCAGCTCGATGCCAAGGGCCCGGGACGCCCGATCGGCCGCCAGCATCGTCCCCACCGGATCCGTCATTCACATCACCTTACTCTTGATTACTGACCGAATGGTCGGTTGAATAATGTCGGACCGGTTGCCGCAGATCAAGGGGTTGGCAGATGCCTGACGCGGCGCCCTATCAGTGGAGGCAGTCTGATGTTGCGCAGTTACGTCGCCGGCTCGTGGGTTACGCCGTCCGATTGGGGGGTGCCGCTGCACGATGCGGTGACGGGTGAGGAGATCACCCGCGTGTCGTCGTCGGGCATCGACATGGGCGGGGCGCTCACGTACGGGCGCGCGGTCGGCGGCCCAGCCCTGCGCGAGCTGACCTTCCACCAGCGGGCGGCGCTGCTCAAGGCGCTGGCGTCCAACCTGCGCGAGCACCGCGACGAGCTCTACGCGCTCTCGGCCCGCACCGGCGCGACGCTCGGCGACTCGAAGTTCGACATCGACGGCGGTATCGGGGTGCTGTTCAGCTACGGCAGCAAGGGACGCCGCGAGCTGCCCAACGACACCGTCTACGTCGAGGGCGACGTCGAGCCGCTCGGCAAGGGCGGCACCTTCCTCGGCCAGCACGTGCTCGTGCCGCGCCACGGCGTCGCCGTGCAGATCAACGCGTTCAACTTCCCGGCCTGGGGGCCGCTGGAGAAGTTCGCGCCCGCGTTCCTCGCCGGCGTGCCGACGCTGATCAAGCCCGCGTCACAGACTGCCTATCTGACCGCCCGACTCGTCGAGCTGATCGTCGAGTCCGGGCTGTTACCCGAAGGCTCGCTGCAGCTGGTGTGCGGTAGCGCCGGCGACCTGCTCGACCACCTCACCGAGCAGGATCTCGTCGGGTTCACCGGGTCGGCGTCCACCGCGCAGCGGCTGCGCGCCCATCCCTCGATCGTGCAGCGTTCAGTGCGGTTCAACGCCGAGGCCGACTCGCTGAACTGCTCGATTCTCGGCCCGGACGCCGAGCCGGGCACGCCCGAGTTCGACCTCTACGTCAAGGCGCTGGTCACCGAGATGACCGTCAAGGCCGGGCAGAAGTGCACGGCGATCCGGCGCGCGCTCGTCCCGGCCTCCCTGGTGGACGCGGTGGCAGAGGCGGCGAGCGCCCGGCTGGCTCGCGTGACGGTCGGCAATCCGGCCAACCCCGACGTGCGGATGGGCGCGCTGGCCAGCCTGGAGCAGCGCGAGGAGGTGCGTCGCTCGCTCAAGGCGCTGCTCGACGCCGGCCGCGTCGTGTTCGGCGATCCCGATCACGTCGAGGTGGTGGACGCCGACGCGGAACGGGGCGCGTTCGTGTCGCCCGTGCTGGTGCGCGTCGAGGACACGGAGCGGGCCGAACCCCACGAGGTCGAGGCGTTCGGGCCGGTCAGCACGCTCATCCCGTACACGTCGACCGACGACGTGATCGCGCTGGCTGCGCGCGGTGGCGGCAGCCTGGCCGGGTCGATCGTCACCTCCGACGCCGACTTCGCGCGTGACGTCGTGCTGGGCGTCGCACCGTGGCACGGGCGCCTGCTCGTGCTCGACCGCGACGACGCCGGCGAGTCGACCGGGCACGGTTCGCCATTGCCGATGCTGGTGCACGGCGGTCCGGGGCGGGCCGGCGGCGGTGAGGAGATGGGCGGCATCCGCGGGGTGCTGCACCACCTGCAGCGCACCGCGGTGCAGGCGTCCCCCCGCGTGCTGTCGCGCGTCACTAACCGCTGGGTCGAGGGCGCCGACCGCGACGCGAGCGGCGTCCACCCGTTCCGGAAGTCGCTGGCCGAGCTGAAGATCGGCGACTCGGTGGTGGCCGGCCCGCGACCGGTGACCCTGGACGACATCGAGCACTTCGCCGAGTTCACCGGCGACACCTTCTACGCGCACATGGACGAGGAGGCCGCGCGGGCCAACCCGTTCTTCGACGGGCGGGTGGCGCACGGCTACCTGATCGTGTCCTTCGCCGCCGGGATGTTCGTCGACCCCGATCCCGGACCGGTGCTGGCCAACTACGGCCTGGAGAACCTGCGCTTCCTCACGCCGGTCAACCCCGGCGACTCGCTCACCGTCACGTTGACCGCCAAGCAGATCACCCCACGCGTCGACGCCGACTACGGCGAGGTCCGCTGGGACGCCGACGTGACCAACCAGGACGGCTCGTCCGTCGCCAAGTACGACGTGCTGACCTTGGTGGCGAAACAGACATGACCACGCTGGATCAGGATTTCGAGGCGACGGTCGCGCACGATCAGCGCATCGAACCGCGCGACTGGATGCCCGAGGCGTACCGCAAGACGATGATCCGGCAGATCGCGCAGCACGCGCATTCGGAGATCATCGGCATGCAGCCCGAGGGCAACTGGCTGACCCGGGCGCCATCCTTGCGTCGCAAGGCGATCCTGCTGGCCAAGGTGCAGGACGAGGCCGGCCACGGGCTCTACCTCTACTCGGCCACCGAGACGCTGGGCGCCGAACGCACCGATCTGACCGAGCGGCTGATCGAGGGCCGGCAGAAGTACTCGTCGATCTTCAACTATCCGACGCTGAACTTCGCCGACGTCGGCGTCATCGGCTGGCTGGTCGACGGGGCGGCGATCTGCAACCAGGTGCCGTTGTGCCGGTCGTCCTACGGGCCGTACGCCCGGGCGATGATCCGCATCTGCAAGGAGGAGTCGTTCCACCAGCGGCAGGGCTATGAGCTGCTGATGACGATGATGGGCGGCACCGACGGCCAGCGCGAGATGGTCCAGGACGCCACCAACCGTTGGTGGTGGCCGTCGCTGATGATGTTCGGGCCGCCCGATGCCGACTCCCCCAACACCGCGCAGTCGATGCGCTGGCGGATCAAGCGGCACACCAACGACGAGCTGCGGCAGCGCTTCGTCGACATGACCGTGCCGCAGGCGCAGGCGCTGGGCGTCACGTTGCCCGACCCCGAGCTGCGGTGGAACGAGGAACGCGGCGCGCACGACTTCGGCCAGCCGGACTGGGACGAGTTCAAGCGAGTGGTCGGCGGCGCCGGTCCGTGCAACGCCGAGCGCATCGCCCAGCGGCAGCGCGCCCACGAGGACGGTGCCTGGGTACGAGAGGCCGCCATGGCTCACGCGGAGAAGCAGTCATGACCGAGTGGCCGCTGTATGAGGTGTTCCTGCGGGGCAAGCGCGGGCTCAATCATGTGCACGTCGGGTCCCTGCATGCGGCCGACGACGACATGGCGCTGCACAACGCGCGGGACCTGTACACCCGACGCAACGAGGGCGTGAGCATCTGGGTGGTGCGCTCGGACGCGATCACCGCGTCGAGCCCGGATGAGAAGGATCCGTTCTTCGCGCCCAGCGGCGACAAGGTGTACCGGCACCCGACGTTCTACAAGATTCCTGAGGACGTGCCGCACATATGAGTAACGCCTACGACGCGATCATCGAGGAGAACGACCACACCCGGTGGGCGTTCGGTACCGGCTTCGACGACCCGCTCGCCGGCGTCGACCCGTCCGTACCGGAAGGTATGGATGCCGCCGATCTGGCTGCGTACTGCCTCATGCTCGGCGACGACGCACTGATCATGTCGCACCGGCTTTCCGAGTGGTGCACGAACGCTCCGGAACTCGAGGACGAGGTGGCGCTCGCCAACATCGCCCTGGACCTGCTCGGCCAGGCCCGGCTACTACTCAGCCGAGCTGCGCAAGCCAGCGGCGAGGGCGACGAGGACGCCCTCGCCTACCTCCGCGACGAGCACGAGTTCCGCAACGTCCACCTCGTCGAGTTGCCTCGGGGCGACTTCGCCCACGAGGTCGCGCGACTGCTGGTGTTCTCGACCTGGCGGCTGGCCCTGCTCGAACGGCTGGCCGACTCGCCCGACCCGGTGCTGGCCGCCATCGCCGCGAAAGGCGTCAAGGAGGTCAACTACCACCGCGAGTACGCCGCCGGGTGGGCAGTACGCCTGGGCGATGGCACCGACTATTCGCACGAGCGCATGACCGCGGCCATCGAGGCAGTCTGGCCCTATACAGCCGAGCTGTTCTCCCCTCATGACGTAAGCGTCGGCGTCGACCCCCGAGCCCTACGGACCGAGTTCGACTCAGTGATCGCGCAGGTCTTCGACGCGGCGCGCCTGAACATCCCGGAGGCCACCGCCGTCGGCGTCCAGGCCGGCCGGGACGGCGGAAAGGCCGGCCGCGACGGCGGGCACACCGAGGCAATGGGCGTCCTGCTCGCCGAGATGCAGAGCGTGGCCCGCGCCCATCCGGGGGCGACATGGTGACCACGACCGCGACCACGACCGCGTACGACGTGGTGGCGGCCGTCAAGGACCCCGAGCTGCCCATGCTCACGATCAGCGATCTGGGCATCCTGCGTGACGTCCGCCAGAGCGGCGATCACGTGACGGTGGACATCACCCCGACGTACTCGGGGTGCCCGGCGATGGGCGCCATCCGGGCCGACGTCACGCGGCGACTCAACGACGCCGGCTACCCCGATGTCGACGTCCGCACCGTCCTGCAGCCGGCCTGGACCACCGACTGGATCACCGAAGACGGGCGGCGCACGCTCGCCGAGCACGGCGTCGCCCCGCCCGGACCGGCCCCCCGGCATCGAGTGACGCTCACGCTCGGCCGGCGACCACCAGCCGAGTGCCCCCGCTGCGGATCCCGCGACACCGTCGAGGTGTCCGCGTTCGGGTCCACCGCCTGCAAGGCGCTGCAGCGCTGTACGGCGTGCGCGGAACCGTTCGAGAACGTCAAGGCCATCTGATGCCCGCCTTCACCACCCTGCGAGTGGCCGCCGTCGACGAACTGTGCGACGACGCGGTCGCCATCACCTTCGACGCCCCGGCTGAATTCGACTTCCGGCCCGGGCAGTCGCTCACCGTCCGCCGCATCGTCGACGGCGCCGAGGCCCGCCGCTCCTACTCCATCTGCGCGGCGGCCGGCGACAAGCCCCGCATCGGCGTACGCGAGGTCGCCGACGGGGTCGTGTCGAACTGGCTGGTGCACCAGGTCGCGCCGGGCGACGAGATCGAGGCGTTGCCGCCGTCGGGCCGCTTCGTCCCGGACCTCGCCACGCCCGGCCATCACGTGCTGATCGCCGCCGGCTCGGGCATCACGCCGATGCTGTCGATCGCGGCGTCAGTGCTGCGCAACCCGGCCAGCCGGGTGTCGGTCGTCTACGGCAACCGGCGCACCGACACGGTCATGTTCGCTGACGACCTCGCCGACCTCAAGGACCGCTACCCCGACCGGATCACGCTCACCCACGTGCTCTCCCGCGAGGCCCGGGACGTCGAGCTGTTCAGCGGACGCCTGGACGCGGCCAAGCTGCGCGAGTTGCTGCCGCTCGTGTGCGACCCGAGCGCGGTCGACCACTGGTGGCTGTGCGGCCCGTACGGCATGGTGACCGACGCCCAGCAGGTGCTGCGCGAACTCGGCGCGCCAGCTGCGTCCATCCATCAAGAGCTGTTCTACGTCGAGGACGTCGCCCCGCCGCCGGCGGCCCACGCCGAGGCGGTGCTGACCGGCCCGGCCAGCCAGGTCACCGTCGTCCTGGACGGCCGCGCCACCACGGTCGCGCTCCCCCGGACCGGCACGGTGCTGGAGGGTGCCCAGCGGGTGCGTCCGGATCTGCCTTTCGCCTGCAAGGGCGGCGTCTGCGGCACCTGCCGGGCCAAGGTCGTCAGCGGCGAGGTACACATGCGGCGCAACTTCGCATTGGACGACAACGAAACCGACGACGGGTTCGTACTGACCTGCCAGTCCGTCCCGATCACCGACGAGGTCACCGTCGACTACGACGCCTGACCCCCGCTGGCGTTCGGAATATCGGGTGAGGTAGTTTAGTTGGGCTTTCAACTATTGGAACACGTCCACCATAGGAGAAGCCCAATGACCACAGTGACCATCCCCAGCTACGTCGCCGGCACCTGGACGATCGACCCGGTGCACACCGAGATCGGCTTCGTCGCTCGCCACCTGATGGTGAGCAAGGTGCGCGGCAAGTTTGACAAATACACCGCCAGCATCACGACCGCCGAGAACCCGCTGGACTCGCACTTCGAGGTAGAGGTCGACCTCTCCTCGATCACCACCGGCAACGAGATGCGCGACAACCACCTGCGGAGCAACGACTTCTTCGATGTCGAGAACAGCCCGCAGATGACGTTCCGGTCGACGGCGATCCGTCCGGCCGGCGATGACTACGAGATCGACGGCGAGCTGACCATTCGCGGCGTCACCAAGCCGATCACCCTCAAGGCCGAACTGGGCGGCTTCGGGCCGGGTATGCAGGGCGACACCCGCCTGGGCCTGAGCGCTACCGGCGTCATCAACCGCCACGACTTCGGCGTGAGCTTCAACGCGACGATCGAGGGCGGCGGCGTCGTGGTGAGCGACAAGATCACCATCGCCATCGAAGCAGAAGCAGTATTGGACCAGCCCGCGTCGTAGCAATTTGCCGCCTCATCGCAAGTTGTCCGCGCTGCGTGACGTTCCGACGTCGTGCAGCGCGGACAACTTGCGTTTGAGCGTCAGTTGAGCTGATCCGGGTTGGGGCCGGTGCGGCGGCCCCCGTCCAGGGTGGCGATCTGCTTCAGGTCCGCCTCGCTCAGTTCGAAGCCGAAGATGTCGAAGTTCTCAGCGATCCGGGCCGGCGTGACCGACTTGGGGATCACGATGTTGCCCAGCTGCAGGTGCCAGCGCAGCACCACCTGAGCGGACGTGACGCCGAGCCGCTCGGCGATCGACGTGAGCACCGGATCGGTCAGCAAGGTCGCGCGGGCCAGCGGGCTCCACGCCTCGGTGACGATCCCGTGGGCGGCGTCGAACTCGCGTAGCTGCACCTGCTGCAACTCCGGATGCAGCTCGATCTGGTTCACCGCCGGCACGACGTCGTACTCGTCGAGCAGCCGCTGGATGTGCTCCGGGTGGAAGTTCGACACCCCGATGGCCCGCACCCGCCCGTCGGCGAGCAGCTTCTCCAGGGCCCGCCACGTGTCGCGGTACAGATCGCGGGCCGGCGTCGGCCAGTGGATCAGGTACAGGTCGAGGTAGTCGGCGCCCAGCTGGGCCAGGCTCGCGTCGTACGCGGCCAGCGTGGAGTCATAGCCCTGGTCGGAGTTCCACACCTTGCTCGTCACGAACAGCTCGCCGCGGGCGATGCCGGACTGCGCGATCGCCTTGCCGACGCCGGGCTCGTTGCGATAGAGCGCGGCGGTGTCGATGCTGCGGTAGCCGACCTCGAGCGCGCGGAGCACTGCGTCGGTGGCCTGATTGTCGGGCACCTTGAAGACGCCGAAGCCGAGCTGCGGCATCTCGACGCCGTTGTTGAGGGTCACGTTCAGCACGAGGTCCACTTAACCACGGGATCCCGCGTCTCATTATCGGTCGAGTGGCGCGTTAGGCCTCGAGTGGCGCGTTACAACGCGCCACTCAGCCGATAACGCGCCACTCGACGGGGAGTGGCGGCAGTGTCGGCGCGGCCCGATCGCGTTACCGTCTGCGTGTGACTGATGCGCAGCTGCGGTTCGGATTGATCGGCACCGGGTACTGGGCCCGCGAGGTGCACGCGGCCGGCATCGCGGTACATCCGGACGCGCGGCTGGTGGGCGTGTGGGGGCGCGACCCGGCCCGGGCCGCGGCGCTCGCCTCGTCCTACGACGCCACGCCGTTCGACGACCTCGACGCCCTGCTGGAGACGGTCGATGCCGTCGCCTTCGCCGTCCCACCGGACGTCCAGGCCGCACTCGCGCCCCAGGTCGTCGGTGCCGGCTGCCACGTGCTGTTCGAGAAGCCGCTGGCGATCGGCCTGGCCGCCGCTGATGCCGTCCTCGACGCCGTGCAGGCGGCCGGGGTCGCGTCGGTGGTGTTCTTCACCGAGCGGTTCATGCCCGAGCGTGAAGCCTGGCTGCAAGGGCTGGGTGACTGCCTCGGGGCGGAGGCCCACTGGCTGGGCTCGCTGCAGACCCCGAACAACCCGTTCGCCGACTCGCCCTGGCGCAAGGTCGAAGGCGCGCTCTGGGACGTGGGCCCGCACGCGCTCGCCGCCGTGCTGCCGGTGCTCGGCCCGGTGCGCGACATCGTCGGCGCGACCGGGTACGGCGACCTGGTCCATCTGGTGCTCACGCACGAGTCGGGCGCGACCAGCACGCTGCACCTGAGCCTCACCATGCCGCCTGCCGCGGGGCGTTCCGGACTGGAGTTCTATCGGGCCGACGGCTGGCACGCCCGGCCGGACGCAGCACTGGACGCCGTCCAGGCGCACCGCAACGCGGTCGGCGAACTGATCGCCACTGTTCGCGCCGGCCGCACCGACCATCGCTGCGACGCTCGGTTCGGGCGCGATGTCGTCGCCGTGCTCGATCGCGCCGCGCAGGTGCTCAGCAGCTGATCAGAGCGATATCCAGGACCGCGTCGCGAGTGACGACGCGTTGCTGACCTGCACACCCGTGTCCGACAGTGTCCACAGGTCCGATCCGATGACCATCGCCCGGCTGATCCCGGCCTGCTGATCGCTGTGCGGGTGCGCGATCGTCCCCTGGACGGTGATCTTCGAACCGGTCACGGTCAGCACCAGAGCGGACGCGGAGTACTGGCCGCCGTCCCACGAGTTGACCGGCAGCACCGCGGTGCCGGTCGCCGGCCAGTACAGGAAGGCGTGGGGATCCCATTCCGCGTTGGAGTGAGAGGCGTTCTTGACCAGCTGCGCCAGCCGCTTGGGATGCGCCGGGTCGTGGACGTCGAACAGCGCCACCTGCAAGCCGGTCGTTCGGCCCTGCGTGCTCGCCTCCTGACCGACCCCGATGAGCCGGCCGTCGCCGGCGGGACTCAGGTAGGCGGAGTACCCGGTGAGCTCGATCTCGCCGGCCACGCGCGGATGGGCCGGATCGCTCAGATCGAGCGTGTAGAGCGGGTCGACCTGGCGGAAGGTCACGACATAGCCGACCGCACCGATGAACCGCACCGAGTAGATCCGCTGCCCCTTCCCGAGGCCGCTCACCGCGCCGGCGCGCGCCATCGTGTCCGCGTTGAGCTCGTAGACGGCGCTCTGCTGGGCCGTATCGCTGAGGCCCGACGTGGTCGCGACTCGCAGGTAACCGTCGTAGTCCGACAGCGAGTACTGGTTGAGCAGCCGACCCGGCACGCTGCCCGACGCGACGTAGCGCGGGGCCCCGTCACCGGAGATCTCGAAGCGATGGATCTGCGTCTGCTCGGGGGGTTGCTTGGGCGTCTTCGGCGGCACCGGCTTCCCGGTTCCGCTCGGCACCGAGGCGGCCATCGGCACCGCGTAGAACCAGTGCGGGTTGCTCGCCACGTACAGGCTGGTCGTCGTGCCGTAGACGATGTCGCCGTCCGCGGCCAGGGTGATCGGCTTGGCGTCGCCGAGGCGTCCGGTCAGGTCAACGGTGTAGACGGTGAGCATCGAGGTGCCGGTGTAGTCGCGTGGATGGCTGACCTGCCCGCACTCCACGGTGCGACTCGACGTCGTCCCGCCTTCGGTGATCCGGTAGGTGGGCAGCCAGGCCGACAGCGGCGCGCGCAGTACGGCGGCCCGCGTGCGCTTCTGCAGCTGCTCGCTCGGGTTGCCCGATAGCTGCGGGTACTTGATCTCCGGCACGCTGCGGGCGACCAGGCGAACGGTCGAGCCGACCATGCGCGCGTCGACATAGCTGCCACTGACGAGCTCCGAGCTCAGCACCCTGGGCGCACCGGCGAGGTCGACCAGCACGAAGCGGGTCGATGGCTGGGACGGCATCGGATAGGGACCGCGCTTGACGTCGGTCGCGTACACGTCGGGCACGATGACGAGCGCCCGATCGCCCTGGACGAGCAGGTTCGCCGACGGCGCCCACCCCTGCTGCGCATCGAGCAGCCGGACACTGCCGATGATCCGCCGGGTGGCGGTGTCGAGAACGCGCAGCACGCCCCGGGACACCGTGACGACGCGACGCCCGTCGGTCTTGACCACGTCCGGCTCGTCGACGCCGGCCTCGTGCACGTTGGTCGTCGAGTGCTGTGGGGTGGACGCTGCGCCCCCTTGGATCCCGGGCGCGGCCGCCGGCACCGACTCCTTCGCAATGCCCCCCGCGGAGTCCTCGAGCATACATCCGGCCGTACCCGAGCATCGCGGCGTTGTCGGCGGCGCGGCGCCGCAGGCCGGCCAGCATGTCGGGGCAGTTCGAATACGCAACGAGCTGGAGCGCATTCACCGGCCGCGGCGTCGTCGTCGGCCCGGGATCGCTGATCCCGCGCCGATCGCCCGACGATGTCCCGACCGCCACCCCGAGCGCGGCCAGCGAACCGGCCACGACCACCAACGTCCCTACCCGAAACCAGATCCGCATACCCCAGCAACGACACGAGGACGACCCGGCGTTGTCCGCGTGGGCGGGCACCTGGTGATCGCCATGGGCCGCAGCCGCGCCAACCCAGCGCGAGCAGATCGCTCCTTCCGGCGCGATCGTGTCGCTCTACTCGCGAATCCCGATCGCCTCGACCGGGCTGATCCGTAGCAGGCGGCGCACCGGCAGGAACGTCGCGAGCGAGCCGAGCACCACCGTGCCGCCGATGACACTCAGCCATCCGGTCAGCGGGATGTAGGGCGTGGACGTCCCGGTCGTGGCCCTCACCAGGGGTATCAGCGTCGCCGCCGCGATCACCCCACCGATGCCCAGCCCGACGGCGAGCAGCAGGCCCTGCTCGAACCGGACCATGCGCAGGATCTGCGTCCGCGTCGTTCCGGCCAGTCGCAGCGTCGCCAGCTCGCGCCGACGTCCCATCGCCGCCATCGCCAGCGTGTTGACCGCGGCGATCGCCACGTACACGAGCAGCACGCTGACGATCATCTGGTTCGCCCAGGCGCCTTCGGTCAGGTCCTTGTCGAGCGCGACCTGGTAGTCGCCGCGACTGAGCACGCTTGCGCCCGGGGCGAGCTGATCGAGCACCCGCTCGACACCGGCCCGCGCCGCCGGCGAAGCACTGACGAGCACCATGCTGTCCAGCCCGGCTGTATGACTGGCGAGGACGTCCGGCGACAGGGTCGTCGAGGCGAACCCGAGACCGCGCGAGTACACGGCGACGACGCGCAGGACGGTCGGCATCCCATCGGCGAACCACGCGTGCAGGTCGCTGCCGACGTGCAGGTTCTCGGAGTCGGCGGTCAACGTGTCGACGGCGATGGCGTCGCCGTGCAGGTCGGCCAGGCGGCCCGACGTCACGCCCAGGTCGATCAGGCCGGCCGCGCCGTCGATGCCCTGCGCGGTGTATTGCCAGCCGCCGTCCTTGCGGTCGAGCACCGAGCTGTGGACGACGCCCGCCGTCGCCGTCACGCCCGGCACCTGGCGCAGCGCCGCCGCGACCCCGGACGGCAATCCCGCCCCGGACGGCGTGACGACGTAGTCGGCCCGCATCCCGGCGTGGCTCTGCTCGACTGCGCGGTGCTTGATCGAGGTCTGCATGAACATCATCGATCCGCCGAACCCGACGACCAGCACCAACGAGGTGAGCACCGGTGCGAGTCGCCGCGCCGATGCCGCGGAGTTGGCGGCCGCCAGTCGACCGGTCACGCCGAACGAGCGCAGGGCGACGCCGGCGATCGCCGCGACCAGACGATTCAGCCACGGGGCGAGCAGCCACACCGCGGTGACCAGCGTGGCCACCACGCCGACCGCGAGTGAGGCGGCGTCGTCACCGCGCAGGTGAGCCGCGGCGATCGCCTTGGCGACGCCGCCGCCGAGTGCGGCGAGCCCGAGCGGGATGCGCAGCCAGCCGCCCCGGCGCCGCTCGACCGCGGACTCGACCAGCGCCTCGGTCGGGTGGATGCGACTGGCCCGCAGGCTGGCCACCCACGCCGCGACCACAGCGATCAGCGATGTGCTGGCAGCGGCCACGAGCGGTGGCAGCCAGGACACGTGCACGGTGAAGGTGTCGGGCGTCATACCTCGGCTCACGAACTGATCGCGTAACCAGCAGACGCCGGCGAATCCGGCCCAGACCCCGGTCGCGGCGGCGAGCACGCCGAGCACCGCGGACTCGCGCACCACCATTCGCCGGACCTGGCGGGGCGTCGCCCCGATGGCCCGCAGCAGGGCGATGTCGCGGTGCCGCTGCTGCACCGAGAGACCCACGGTGCCGGCAATCACCAGGGCCGCGATGAAGAGCGTGCAGCCGCCGAACACGCTGGGCAGCGCGGTGGCCAGCTCGCGGGCGTCCGCGACGCCGGGTGTCTCGACCAGGCCGCGGTCGGCGCCGGTGTAGATGCGCGGGAACGTGCCCGTCGCGTCGCGGGCCGGATCCGGGATCAGGCCGTCGACGGCATGACCGAGCGACCTGGCCGAGACGCCGGCCCGCCCGATCACGCCGATAACGTCGACGCTGCCGGGGTGGCCGGAGACCGCGCGCGCCTGCGTGTCGGTGAGGAACGCCGTCAGGTCAGCCGGTTCGGCGCCGGTCGGAGCCGCGATGCCGCTCACGGTGAACGTCCGCATGCCATCGGGCAGCGCGAGTCGTACCTGGCTGCCGGGATGGGCGTTCAGGCGGGAGGCGGTCGCGGCGTCGAGGACGACATCGGTGCCCTGCGTCGGCGCCGTCCCGGATCGGAGCGTGAACGGGGCGAGCGCCGCCGCCGACCACGGATGGACCTGGGCGTCGATGCCCGCGGTACCGGTCGGCGCCAGCACCTGCGTCGGGGTGGCCACGTCGGCGATGGCGCTCCGCACCCCGGGCAGCGCCGCCGCCTGCGTAGCGAGCCCGGCGTCGAGGCGTCCGCGATCGGGCAGGGCCAGCCGTTGGACCTCGCGGTTCTCGCCGTGCCCGCTGACCACGCGCAGGTCGTTGGTGGCGACGAGCACGCTGCTCGCGGCGTAGCGCTGCGCCTCGCCGTGGTAGCGGATCCCGGACTCGAGCAGTACGCCGCACGCGGTGACGACGGCGACGCCGAACCACAACGCGATGAACGTCGCGATGGCGCTGGTGGGCCGCTGCCGCAACATCCGCCAGGCCAGGGTCACCATGACGGCACGGCCGGTCGGCCCAGGTGCGTCAGGAGTTCGGCGATCGCCTTGACGCCCGGGGCCGGCGTGTCGTGCACGACCGCGCCGTCGGCGAGGAACACCACCCGGTCGGCGTAGGACGCGGCGACCGGGTCGTGGGTGACCATCACGACGGTCTGCCCGTCGTGGTCGACGGCTTCGCGCAGCAGGTCGAGCACCCCGGCCGCCGTCTGCGAATCCAGGGCGCCGGTCGGTTCGTCGCAGAAGATCACCTCGGGGCGGACGGCCAGCGCCCGGGCGATGGCCACCCGCTGCTGCTGCCCGCCGGACAGCTGGGCCGGGCGACTGCGCAGCCGGTCTTCCAGGCCGACTCGGCGCAACACCTCGGCGAGCCAGTGCCGGTCGACCGTGCCGCGGGCGAGCCGTGACGGCAACAGCACGTTCTCGCGCACGTTCAGCGCCGGGACCAGGTTGAACGACTGGAAGACGAAGCCGATCCGCGTACGCCGCAGCTTCGTCAGGTCGGTCTCGGACAGCTCCCCCAGCTCGGTCTCGCCGATCCAGACGTGCCCGGACGTGGGCCGATCGAGGCCCGCCGCGCAGTGCAGCAGCGTGCTCTTGCCCGAGCCGGACGGCCCCATGACCGCGGTGAACGTGCGCCGGGCGAAGGCGACGTCGACGCCGTCGAGCGCCTGGACGGCCGAGTTGCCTCGTCCGTAGGTCCTGCGCACCGAGCGCAGGGCTACGGCGAGGTCCACCTGCATCGCGGCGTCGGCCCGGTCCTGTTCGATCATCGCTTCCATGGCTCGACCGTATGGACGGGGGCGGCGCCGATCGATGGAGTTAGCTCCCCAGCCCGGGGTGGGCCTAGCACTAGCACGGCGGGCATCGTCCGGTTTTGGTCACCCGACCGGCTATCTGACGGCGGGTGACCAAAACCGGGGACGGTCGGTGGTCGTTGACATGTCATGTATTGTTGTTGACATGTCACGGACCCTGATGTTCGGCGTGAACGTGTCGACCTCGGCGTCGCCCGGTGCCGATCCGGTGGCCGACGCCCGGGCCGCCGAGGCGCTCGGCTTCGACTTCGTCTCCTCCTCCGACCACCCCGCGGGCGGCAACCCGACCTACGAGGTGTGGACGATGCTGTCCTGGATCGCGGCGGCGACGTCGCGGATCAAGGTCGCCACGCGCGTGCTCGGCGTGCCGTACCGTCCCCCGGCAATGGTGGCCAAGATGGCCGAGACGCTCGACCGCCTCTCCGACGGGCGACTGATCCTCGGCCTGGGCGGGGGCTACTCGGACGACGAGTTCCGCGCCTTCGGGCTCGGCGTGCCCACGCCCGGCGAGAAGATCACCGGCCTGCAGGAGGCGATCCACATCGTCCGTGGCCTGTGGGACCAGCCGAAGCTGACGTTCGCCGGGCAGCGTTACCGAACCGAGGACGCCGAGCTGGAGCCCAAGCCGGCGCATCGCATCCCGATCTGGCTCGGCGCGTTCGGACCCCGGGCGCTGGGCGTCACCGGACGGTTGGCCGACGGCTGGATCCCGTCGCTCGGGTTCGCGCCGCCCGAGCAGATCCCGGCGATGCGCGCACGTATCGACGCCGCGGCGCGCGCGGCCGGCCGGGATCCGGACGAGATCACCGGCGCCTACAACGTCGAGTTCAGCATCGGCGACGAACCGCATCCGACCCGCGTGAGCGGGCCGCCCCACGCCGTCGTCGAACAGCTGCGCGGCTTCGTCGAGCTGGGCTTCACCGCGTTCAACTTCATGCCGGTCGGCCCGGACGCCGCCGAGCAGGTGCACCGATTGGCCCACGACGTGTTGCCGGCCGTGCGGGCCTAGAGCTCAGGCTGCCGGCCCGGCCACGCGCGACCGGCTAAGACCGGTGCAGCACGGAGATCCAGACCGGACCGGGAACCGAGGCGACCGGACGCGCCTCCCCGAGCCGCCCGGCGTCGATCGGCAGGGCGGCGATCGTGTCGGACTCCAGGTTGGCGCACAGCAGCTGCTCGCCGACTACTGCGAGGTGCTGCGGGAACGCCCCGCCACACGGCTGTTCCTGGACCAGGGTCGGTCGCGGGCGGGTCAGCTCGATGACCGCGATGGTGTCGCGGCCGCGGTTGGCCACGTAGACGAACTCGGCGTTCGGACCGAGCACGAGTTCGCTCGGGTAGTTGTCCGGGCCGTCGGCGCCGTCGCGGGTATCGACGGTGTCGGTGCACTCCAGCCGGCCGGTGTCCGGGTGGCGGCGATATCGGCTCAGTGTCGAGGACAGTTCGTCACTGACCAGCAGCGAGCCGTCGGGATGGAAGACCGAGTGCCGCGGCCCGGAGCCGCTCGGCGCGACAACCTCGTCGACGAGGTCGGGCTGCCCGTCCGGGCCGAAGGCGTACTCGTAGAGCCGATCCGCGCCGAGGTCGGTGATGACGGCGGTGCCGCGCCCGGGATCGAAGTCGACGTGGTGCAAGTGCGCGGAATCCTGCCGCCCGGCAACCGGCCCGCTGCCATTGAGGCGCCTGTGCGGACGCGTCCAGGCCAGCGGTTCGAGGGCGAGGTCAGCCCCGATCGGATGGACGGTCAGTTCAGCCGTGGCGTAGTGCGCGGTGACGACGAACCGCCCCGACGGATCGATCGCGAGTGCACACGGCAACTGGCCGCCGCTGGGCCGGCGCCCCAGCAGAGCCGGTTCGCCGTCACCCGACAAGGAGATCGACAGCAGCTCGCCGATGCCGTCGGCGACGTAGAGCGCGTGTCCGTCCGGATGCAGCACCATCGCCAGCGCTCCCGGCCAGCCGTCCAGTTCACCGACCCGCTGCCCGGTGTCGGCGTCGAGCACGACCAGCATCGAGTTCTGCTCGACCCGGCTGGCGACTGCGATCCGGATGCTGTTCGTCACGGGCGATCCTTCCGATGGACGTCGCTGGCTCGGTAACGCTTTTCTAGATCGCGGCGAGCAGCTCGCGCAGCGTCGCCGCATCGCGTCGCAATGCCGCCGGGTCGTCGTCGGGCACGAACTCCAGCAGCATCGGCACGACGCCGCGGGGCGCCTTCGTCGCGAGCAGACCGCAGACGTCACGCCAGAATTGCTCGCGAGCCGTCAGCGGCAGCCGTTCCCGGGCCGGCCACCATGAGAACACGTGGACCGTCACCATCCGATCCAGCACGGTGCGCAAGCCGCCCAGTGCCTCGGCATCGGGCTCCCCCACCGGCGGCTGCCAGTACGTGACCAGGCCCCGGCCGACCTCGTCCAACAGGGCGAGCGTCGAGGCAGCTGAGTCGGTCAGCGTGTTCGGGTGGTACTCCACGGCCGGCTCGACTCCGGCCGCGGCGGCGGGCTCGGCGGCGGCCCGCAGCTCGGCGACGACCCGCGCCCGTCCGGCCGGATCGGTGGCCGCGCTGCCCTGCGAGCCGGCCCAGACGCGGATGCGCGGCGCGCCCAACGCGATGGCCGTGGCGAGCACCGGCTCGAAGTCCGTCGCCTCGCCGCGGCCGAAATAAGAGCCGTACGAACAGACCTCGAGCCCGGAATCCTCGGTGCGCGCGCGGACTTCGCAGGCCCGGCCCAGATCGCCGACCGGCACGTGCACGTCGCCGCCCCATTCGATCAGCTCGAGCTGACCGGCGGCCGCGACGCTCACGACGTCCGCCGGCGACAACGCCCGCAGCGTGACCGAACACAGGCCGGGCAACAACCGGACCGCCATCACAGCCCGCTCTGTACTGCGTTGCGCAGGCGACCGATCGAATCGATGTCGATCACGATGTCGTCGTCCGGTTGCAGCGTGACCTCCGGGCCGGGCACGGCCGAGGTTCCGGTCGAGAGAACGACACCGTGCGGGTACCGCTCGGCGCGGAACAGGAAGTCGACCAGGTCTTCGATCCGCCTATGCAGCCGCGCTGTACACGTACCGCCGGACCACACCACGGTGTCCCCGCGGCGGATCGCGACGGCGATGTCGAGCTGGGTCAGCGGACCCATCGAACGGACGAGCCGGATCCACGGACCGACCGCGCACGCGCCGTGGAAGATCTTGGCCTGCGGCAGGTAGAGCGGATTCTCCCCCTCGATGCTCCGCGAGCTCACGTCGTTGCAGATCGTTGCTCCGACGATGTCGCCGGTGGCGGCGCAAACGACGGCGAGCTCGGGTTCGGGTACGTCCCAGGTCGAGTCGGACCGAATGCCGATCGTCTCGCCGCTGCCCCGGACTCGCCAGCCGATCGACTTGAAGCACAGCTCCGGACGCTGCGCGTCGTACACCGCCGCGTACACGTCGGCGGCCCGCTCGCTCTCCTCCATCCGAGCCTCGCGGGAAACCTCGTACGTGACGCCGGCGGCCCATACCTCGGTGTCGTCGTCGACCGGCGCGAGCAGCTCGACGTCACGATGCGGTCCGGGCGGCTGCCCGTCGAGCTGCGCCAAGCCGTCGACGGCGAGCGCGTCACCCAGCCCGAACCCGGGCACACACCACCGGGGCTCGCCGGCGGTGGTCAGCAGCCAGCGGCGCGACTTCTCGTCGCCTCGGTAGGCGAGCAAGCAATCCGGCGGAAGTTCAGCCGTCGACACCTGCATCGCGCTACCTGCGCTTCCGGGCTCGGCCCGCTCGCTGGCGCACCCGACCCGTGGAGCCGCGCACGACCAGGCTGTGCGGCAGGGTGACCGTCTTGGTCGGCCCCTGCGGCGCGAACCCGAGGGAGACGGCTTGTCGCCCCGCCTCCTCCAACGGTAGGTGAACCGTCGTCAGGGCCGGGACCAGGTCCGCGGCGATCGGGGTGTCGCCGATGCCCACGACGGAAACGTCGTCCGGCACCAACCGCCCGGCGTCCCGCAGCGCGACGAGTACGCCGATCGCAATCTGGTCGTTGCCACCGATGATCGCGGTGAACTCGGCACCGCTGTCGATGAGCCCGGTAGCCGCCGCGTAGCCGCTGTCCCGGGAGAAGTCGCCTTCAGCGACGAGTTGCTCATCGACCCGCAGGCCGGCGGCGGACATACCCTCGACGAAGCCGCGACGCCGGTCGCTGGAGGTGGTTCGACCCGCCGGCCCACCGAGGTAGGCGATCCGGCGATGGCCGAGCCCGACCAGATGGTCGACGAGCGTGCGTCCGGTGCCGGCGTTGTCGAAAGTCACGACATTGGCCGGAGCGTCCCGGATGGGCTTGGGTCGCCCGCACAGGACGAGCCGTGAGCCCTGCGCGCGCAGCCCCCGTGCTTGAGCGGCGAGTTGACGTCGGTAGCCGGCGTCCTCGGCCGCCGCCCCGACGATGATCACCGCGTCGGCCCGCTGCCGTCGGAGCATCTCGATACAGGTGAACTCGCGATCCGGATCACCTGCGGTGTTGCACGTGATGACGAGCCGGCTCAGATCGCCGGCGGCGTTCTGGATGCCGCGGAACACGAGCGCGAAGAACGGGTCGGACAGGTCGTTGAGGATCGTGCCGACGATGCCACTGGTCGAGTGCAGCAGCGCTCGCGCGTGAGCGTTCACCACGTAGTCGAGGTCACGGACGGCCCGCTCCACGCGCTTGCGGGTCGCGACCGCAACCGGGTAGTCGCCGTTGAGCACCCGCGACACGGTCGCCGGGGAGACGCCGGCCCGTTGCGCCACCGCCGTCAAGGTCACTGCCATATCGCGCGGCCTCCGTGCGGGGAGCGAATCCGGCGGTAGCAAAGCTTTGCTATCACCCGGGGCGCGACGATACCCAGCCCTAGCCGCCCAGTCCAGACTCAGCCGACACGGCGGCGGCGGGTGCGCGAGGCTCAGCCGGAGCAACCCGGAGCCGCCGGCCACTGATCGCGGTGCCGAGCACGGCCACGCCAAGCCCGAGCGCCGACACAACGACCAGTCCCCCGCCGTCGCCCCACCAGTCGATCGCGACGCCCGCGAGCGGCGCCCCGAGGGCCGAGCCCGTAGTCATCGCCGAGCCGTGCCAGCCGAGCGCCTCACCGCGGGCCGTGTCCGGCACGACGCGACTGAGCTGGTCGACCGTCGCCGTGATCGTCGGGGCGCACACCACGCCGGCCACGAACGCCAACGCGGCCAGCGTCCAACTGTTCGGCGCGAACGCCATCGGGATGGTCGCGGCGCTCAGGCCGGCGAGCAGCAGAAAGGCCGGGATGGCGCGATGCAAGGCGCCGTAGACGAGCCCACCGAGCAGCGAGCCCAGCCCCCAGATCGACAGCACCGGGCCGATCAGCTTGCTGTCGTGGAACGTCCGCAACGCCGCCACGATGGAGATGTCCGTGCCGGACAGTACGATCGTCGCCGCGGCGGCGGCAGCACACACCGCCAGGAACCGGGGGCTGAGCAGGTTCCGCCGCGGCGCGACCGGCCGCCCAGTCGTCGGCTCGCTCGTCAGGGCCGGGTTGACGACCCACAGCAGCAGGCCGGCCAGCGCCTCGAACATCCCGACCGCGAAGAGCACCCACGATGTCTTCCAGGTGGTGGCGGCCCACACGCCGACGATCGGTCCGATCATGAACGAGATCTCGACCGCCACCGAGTCGAGGGCGAGCGCCGTGCGTCGGTCGCTCTCCGGAACCGCGGTGATCACCGCCTGGCGGATGATCGAGAACGTCGGCACGGCGAACAGCCCGGTCAGGGCGGCCAGCCCGAACAGCGGCCAGTACCCGGCGAACGGCGCGACCGACCAGCAGGCCGCGTTCACCACCACGGATGGCAGCACCACCCGGCGCAGCCCGACGCGATCCAGCAGCCGACCGCGCCAGGGACCGCTGATAGCGATGCACGTGGTAGCACCGGCAGTGACGAGGCCGGCCTGGCCGTAGTTGCGGTCCAGACTCGAGACGACGTGCAGGGTCAGGACGACGCCGCCGGCGAACAGCGGTACGCGCACCAGGATGCCGAGGAGGATCGCCTGCCGGGCAGCGCGAATGGCGAGAACGCGCCGATAGGGGGCGAGGGGCATCCCGCGAGCGTGACACGGAACGCCGACATAGCTCCAGCCGATTTAGCCCGGTGCGGGCGCTGTGCTCTGGCGTTCGATCAGCGTGGTGGCCAGCTCCAACCGGTGCGTGTCCGGCCGCTCGCCGTCGATCAGCTGCAGCAGCGTCCGGGCGGCGGCGGCAGCCATCTCCCGGACCGGCTGCCGCATCGTGGTGAGCCCCGGCGTCAGCCACTGTGCCTCGACCAGATCGTCGAAGCCGACCACGCTGAGCTCGTCGGGAATGCGCACGTTGAGCGCGGCGGCCGCGTCGTACACCCCCAGCGCCATCCGATCCGAACAGGCGAAGATCGCGGTCGGACGGTGGCGCAGCTGCAGCAGCCGGGCCGCCTGCCTCTCGGCCAGGGCCCGGCTCCAGTCACCGTGGCGCACCAGCTCCGGCCTCGCGACCAGCCCGGCGGCCGCCAGCGCGGAACGGTAGCCGTCGATGCGGGCCTGGCTGTATCGGTGCGCGGCCAATCCGGCGATGGCGGCGATCCGCTCGTGTCCGAGGCGGATCAGGTGTTCGGTCGCTGAATAGCCGCCGGCCCAGTTCGTCGCGCCGACGGTAGCGATGCCCGGCCCGACGTCGATGCCCGGATCGAGCGCCACCAGACGGACGCCGGCCCGGACGAGGCGGCTGTGCTGGGCCGGAGTCGGCGTGACGAGGGCCAGCACCGCGCCGCGACTGCCTCGGCCGATCAGCCGGTGCACCCAGTCGCGCTGGTCGGCGGCATCGTCGCGGGCCACGGTGACGACCAGGTCGCGATCGGCCTTCGAGACGACCCGCTCCACACCCGAGACCATGGCGCTCGCCCAGGAACCCTCGACGCCCGGCAAGACGAGATCGACCAGGCCGTCCAGGACCGCGGAGTCGCGCCCGGGCATCGAGACGTGGTAACCGGATTGCCGCAGGAGCCGCCCCACCTCCTGGCGCACCGTCGCGGACACGTCACTGCGGCCGTTGAGCACCTTGGACACGGTCGGCACGGTGACGCCCGCCGCCTTGGCGATCGTCGTCAACGTCGGCGAACCAGAGGGTCGCCGACGCGGCCGGGATGCCATGAGCCCAGGGTCGCGTGACGACCGTTATTGCGCAACCCGGGGTTCTCGGAATTGGTTGACATGCGAATTGCCACGCTGCGATGCTGCGTCGAGCGTTCTCGTTCATCGTCGACTGTTGCGCAACAAGTGGAGCTGAGCATGGCTGCTCGAGCAGAGCTGCGGATCGGCCTGATCGGTTACGGGTTCATGGGACGGGCGCACTCGCAGGCCTGGCAGCTGGCCGGACGAGCGTTCGAGCTGCCGTTACAGCCGGCGTTGACGGCGATCGCCGGCCGGGACGAGCAGGCGCTGGCGCACGTCGCGGCCACCTGGGGGTGGGCGTCCACCGAGACCGACTGGCGCCGGCTCGTGCAGCGCGACGACATCGACCTGATCGACATCTGCGCCCCGGGCGGCCTGCACAGCGAGATCGCGCTGGCCGCGCTCGCCGCCGGCAAGCACGTGCTGTGCGAGAAGCCGCTGGCCAACACGGTGGCCGAGGCCGAGGCGATGACCGAGGCGGCGAGCACGGCGCGCGAGCGCGGGGTGCGCTCGATGGTGGGGTTCAGCTATCGCCGGACACCGGCGCTGGCGCTGGCCCGCGAGTGGGTCGCCGAGGGACGGCTGGGCACAATCCGGCACATCCGGGCGGCGTACCTGCAGGACTGGATCGTCGACCCGGACTTCCCGCTGGTGTGGCGCCTGCGCCGCGAGGCGGCCGGGTCTGGGGCGCTCGGCGACATCGGTGCGCACATCGTCGACCTCGCCCAGTTCCTCACCGGCCAGCTGGTCACCGGCGTCAGCGCGCTGACCGAGACGTTCGTGAAGGAGCGCCCGCTGCCCTCGTCGGCCAGTGGCCTCGCGGCCGTACCCGGAGCGCAGCGGGGCGAGGTGACCGTCGATGACGCGTCCCTGTTCCTGGCCCGATGTGACGGTGGTGCGCTCGCGGCGTTCGAGGCCACCCGGTTCGCCACCGGCCGCAAGAACGCGATGCGCATCGAGCTGAACGGTTCGGCCGGCAGCCTGGCCTTCGACTTCGAGGCGTCCAACGAGCTGCACTTCTACGACGGCACCGAGGATCCGGAGCAGGCCGGCTTCAAGCGGGTGCTGGTGACCGAGCCGGGGCATCCGTACCTGTCCGGATGGTGGCCCCCCGGGCACGGCCTGGGCTACGACCACACGTTCACCAACCAGGCCCGCGACCTGGTGATCGCGATCGCCGAGGGCACCGACCCGCAACCGTCGTTCGCCGACGGCCTGCAGATTCAGCGCGTCCTCGACGCCGTGGAGACCAGCGCGCGGAACTCCTCGACCTGGACCACCGTCTGAGAGGTCAAGCCATGCCGCGACCAGTCACCCTGTTTACCGGTCAGTGGGCCGATCTGCCGTTCACCGAGGTGTGCCGCCTCGCGGCCGACTGGGGCTACGACGGCCTGGAGATCGCCTGCTGGGGCGACCACTTCGATCCGTGGGCGGCGCTGGAGGACGACGGCTACCTGCGCGGGCGGCTCGACGTGCTGGACAAGTACGGGCTGCAGGTGCACGCCATCTCCAACCACCTGACCGGCCAGGCGGTGTGTGACGACCCGATCGACGAGCGGCACCGGGGCATCCTGCCGGCGCGGGTCTGGGGTGACGGCGAGCCGGAGGGCGTGCGGCAGCGGGCCGCCGAGGCGATGAAGGTGACTGCCAGGGCGGCCGCCGCACTGGGCGTGCGCACCGTCGTCGGCTTCACCGGCTCGAAGATTTGGAAGACGGTGGCGATGTTCCCGCCGGTGCCCGAGTCCATGATCGCCGACGGCTACCGCGACTTCGCCGACCGGTGGAACCCGATCCTGGATGTGTTCGACGAGGTCGGGGTGCGGTTCGCGCACGAGGTGCACCCGTCGGAGATCGCCTACGACTACTGGACGACAACCGCCGCACTGGCCGCCGTCGAACACCGCCCGGCGTTCGGGCTGAACTGGGACCCCAGCCACTTCGTCTGGCAGGACCTGGACCCGGTGGGGTTCCTGTGGGACTTCCGGGACCGGATCTACCACGTGGACTGCAAGGACGCGAAGCGGCAGACCGGCAACGGGCGCAACGGCCGGATGGGCTCGCACCTGCCCTGGGCGGACCCCCGGCGAGGCTGGGACTTCGTGTCCACCGGACACGGCGACGTGCCGTGGGAGGCCTGCTTCCGGATGCTCAACACCATCGGCTACGACGGGCCGATCTCGGTGGAGTGGGAGGACGCCGGCATGGATCGGCTGGTCGGCGCCCCGGAGGCGCTGGAGTTCGTCCGCCGGCTGGCCTTCGACCCACCCTCGGCCGCCTTCGACGCCGCGTTC
>DASXYL010000066.1:0-15870 GCA_036502575.1 Jatrophihabitantaceae bacterium
ATCGCGAACAGGTTGTCGCCGGTGACCCCGTCGACCAGGCGTGGGGTGTTGTCCAGCTCGGTGAGCCCCATCGACTGCGCGAGGCGGCGGGCCGGGTCGATGGTCAGCACGACGGTCCGCCGGCCGGCCTCCGCCCCGATCATCGCCAGCGCCGCGGCGGTGGTGGTCTTGCCGACCCCGCCGCTTCCGCAGGTGACGACCACCCGCGTCTTCGGGTCGCGGACGAGGGCGGCTGCGTCCAGCGTGTGCTCGGCCTTGGCCGGGGCGGCGGTCACTGCTGCTCGTCCTGCCGGAAGCAGGCGGCGAGGTCCATCAGCTCACCGAGCTCGACCGGCGGGTTGAGATCCGGCAGCTCGATCCGCGGCAGGCGGAGGCCGTCCAGCCGGGTGGCGTTCTCGTCCTGCACCTGCTGGCGCTGCGCGTAGGCCGCCATCTCGGTGGCCAGCGGCGCGGCGTGCTCGGCGCCGATCCGGGCGTGCGCCAGCCCGGCGGTCAGCCGGTCGAGGTCGACCGAGCCGTCCGGCCGGAGCTGGCCCTCGGTGATCAGCGTCGGCCGCGCGCGGTTGACGACCACGGCGCCGAGGTGGAAGCCGAGCGAACGCAGCTCGCCCACGGCGTCCACCGTCTCCTGCACCGGCATCTCCTCGAGCAGTGTGACGAGGTGGACGGCGGTTCGGGTGCTGTGCAACAACTCGAGGACGCCGACGCTCTGCCGGTTGATCGGCCCCGCCTTGGTGAGGTTCGCGACCTCGGTGGTCGCGTCGAGGAACTGCCGGATGCGCCCGGTCGGTGGGGCGTCGAGCACCACGGCGTCGTAGATGAAGCGGCCGGCCTTGTCGGTGCGGGTCGTGGTCTCCTTGACCTTGCCGGTGAGCAGCACGTCGCGGACGCCGGGGGCGAGCGTCGTCGCGAAGTCGATGGCGCCCATGCGCTTCAGTACGCGGGCGGAGCGTTTGAGGTTGTAGAACATCTCGAGGTACTCGAGCAGCGCGAGTTCGGGGTCGATCGCCAGCCCCATGACCTCGCCCCCGCCGCGGGCCGCCGCGAGGTGCCGCTCCTCGTAGGGCAGGGCCGCGACGTCGAAGAGCTGCGCGAGCGCCTGGCGTCCCTCGACCTCGACGAGCAGCGTGCGCCGACCGCCCTCGGCCAGCGCCATCGCGAGCGAGGCGGCGACGGTGGTCTTGCCGGTGCCGCCCTTGCCGGTGACGACATGCAGCCGGACGCCGGCGGGGACGCCGGGCACCGGGCGCGCAGCTGTACTTGCGGGGGCAACCACTCGGCCAGGGTAGGAGATCGAGCTGAGCGCCGCCGCCTCGTCGTGGTCGTGCGTGCTCAGGCTCACTTAGGGTGCCGGTATGACATCCCCGCTGGCGCGGCTCGCCGAACTCGGCATCGAGCTGCCTCCCGTCGTGGCGCCGCTGGCCGCCTACGTCCCCGCCGTCCGCACCGGTTCGCTCGTCTACACCGCGGGGCAGCTGCCCCTCGACGGAGGCGAGCTGGCGGCGACCGGCAAGGTCGGCGCCGAGGTGAGTCCCGAGCAGGCCGCCGGGCTGGCCCGGACGTGTGCCCTGAACGGCCTCGCCGCGGTGCACTCGCTCGTCGGCCTCGATTCGGTGGTGCGGGTGGTGAAGGTGGTCGGATTCGTCGCGTCCGCGCCGGAGTTCACCGGCCAGCCCCTGGTGGTGAACGGGGCGAGCGAGCTGCTGGGCCAGGTGTTCGGCGACGCCGGCGCGCACGCTCGATCGGCGGTGGGCGTCGCCGTGCTGCCGCGGGACGCACCGGTCGAGGTCGAGCTGATCGTCGAGGTGCGATGAGCGAGCATCGCAGCGAGGAACGAGTGAGGAGCGCAGCTCATCCCAGCGATGAGCGCTCGCGCGAAGAGCAGGTTGGCCAATGACTGTCCCGATCCGGGATGCGGCCACGGTCATCCTGTTACGCGACGGTGCGGCGGGCGTCGAGGCGTGGCTGCTGACCCGCGTCGCCCAGATGGCGTTCGCCGCCGGCATGACGGTGTTCCCGGGTGGACGGGTCGAGGAGTCCGACGCGTCGCTGCCCTGGGCCGGGGCGCCTCCGGCCGACGCGACGCTGGTCGGGGCGGCGGTGCGCGAGACGTTCGAGGAGACCGGCGTGCTGTTGGGCGGGCCGCTGCTCGATCTGCAGGCAGCGCGGGCGGACGTGGAGGCCGGCCGGGTGCCGTTCGGCGACCTGCTGCGCTCGCACGGGGTCGACGTTGACGCGTCCGCGCTGCATCCGTGGGCCCGGTGGGTGACGCCCGAGGGTGAGTCGCGCCGCTACGACACGCGCTTCTTCGTGGCCGCGCTGCCGTCGGGCGCCGAGCCGGCCGACGTCACGAGTGAGGCGGCGCGGGCCGGCTGGGTGAACGCCGCCGAGGCGCTGGCCGAGAACGACCGCGGCGAGCGCCGGATGCTGCCGCCGACCCTGGTGAACCTGCGGGCGATCGCCGAGCACGACTCGGTAGCCGGGGTGATCGCGGCCGCCCCCGGCCGGTCGCTGGCGCCGATCCACCCGGTGGTGCGCATCGACGACGACGGGGTGCGCATCGAGCTGCCCGATGGCTCGACGCATCGGATGGGTCGATGACGGCGCTCCCGGCCTACGAAACGCCCCGGCGGGTGACGCCGCAGGCCACCGTGGTGCTCGCCGCCAACCCCGGCATCATGACCCTGGACGGCACGAACACGTGGCTGCTGCGGGCACCGGATTCGCCCGACGCCGTGGTGATCGATCCGGGTCCTTCCGATGACGCGCATCTCGCCGCCGTGGTCGCCGCCGCCGGGCGGGTGGCCGCCATCCTGCTCACCCACGGGCATCCCGACCACAGCGACGGCGCGGCGCGGCTGCACGCGCTCACGGGCGCACCGGTGCGGGCGCTCGACCCGGGGTACCGGCTCGGTTCCGAAGGTCTGGGTGAGGGTGACGTCGTGGCGGCCGCCGGCGTCGAACTGCGCGTGTGGGCCACCCCGGGGCATACGTCGGACTCGCTGTCGTTCCTGCTCTCGTCGGACGACGCGCCGGCGGTGCTGACCGGCGACACGATCCTCGGCCGGGGCACCACGGTGGTGGCCTACCCCGACGGCGACCTCGGCGCCTACCTCGCCTCGCTGCACCGCCTGCGGGCGCTCGACGACGCGACCGTCCTGCCCGGCCATGGTCCGGAGCTCGCGGCGGCCGGCGAGGCGGCGTCGGTCTACCTCGCGCACCGCGAGCAGCGACTGGAGCAGGTGCGGGCGGCGCTCGGCGCCCTGGGCCCGGATGCGTCCGCGCGGGCGGTGGTGGAGCACGTCTACACCGACGTCGACCCGGTGTTGTGGCCGGCCGCCGAGCTGTCCGTGCAGGCCCAGCTGGCCTATCTACGCGCCGAGGGCGCTGGCTAGCCCGCTGACGAACCGCTCGAGCGTCGAGCCGTCCTCGGCGCCGTGGTGCGGGTTGAGTTCGGTGATCGTCAGCGCGCGCAGATTCGGAGCGCGCACCAGCTCGCCCAGTGCGGTCCGCACGGTGTCGAAGGGCAGGCCCTGGCCGCGGCCGGCGTTCTCGGACAGCGACAGGTCGTTGAAGTCGATCAGGTCGACGTCGAGGTGGACGAGCAGCTGGTCGCATCCCGCCAGCTGCGTCACGGCCTCGACGGCCGCGCTGATCGGGTCACGGGCGACGCGCTTGGACGTCGTCACGCCGATCTCGTGCTCGGCGAGCAGGTCGCGCTCGCCGGGGGTCAGCCGGTTCTGGTCGACGCCGAAGTAGCGGACCTGGCTCGGCTCCAGCAGCGGCGCCGTGACCTCCCGGAGCGAGCCGTCAACCCCGATCAGGTGCGAGACGACCATCCAATCGAAGGCGCCCTCCTGGGACGTCGTCGGCGTGCAGGTCGGCGTACAGCAGCCCGATTCGGCCCGGCCGGCGGGCGTGCCCGGCGACGACCCCGAGCTGGATCGAGCAGTCGCCGCCCAGCACGAGTAGCGGGGTCTCGGTGTCGACGGCGGCGATCCGAGCTGCGACGAGCGTCGTGATCTCGGCTACGGCATCGACGTTCTGAGCGGTGGGACGGCCGGGGTCGGCGGTCCAGCGCCGACGAGGGAGGTCGCCGGCGTCGTCGAGCGCGATCCCGGCGTCACGGAGACGATCGATCAGCCCGGCGGCTCGCAGCGCGGCGGGCGCGTCCTCCTGCCCGGGCGCGAAGGCTCCCATGCTGGTCGGGACGCCGAGCACGTGCAGGGCCGCAACCATCTAACGATGATGACTGGTTAGACACAACCGGTCAACGGGATTTGCCGGATACCCTCACCGCATGGCAGAGCTGGCAAGCCGCGACGCGCCGGGCCGTCTGGAAGCGGTGCGCGCATTCGTCAACACGCGTGATCTCGAGGCCGGCACCGACGCTCTCGGTACGGCGAGCGACCTGGCCGGATACCTCGTCGCCTGGCAGGTGCTGTCGCCGGGCGCCCGACTCGGAGCGTCCGACCTGAGCGCGGCGCTCGAGCTGCGCGAGGCGCTGCGCACGCTGCTGCGCGCGCACAACGGGCAGCCGGTCGACACGACGGCGGCAGTCGACGTGCTGAACCGGGTCACCGCGCTGGCCGGAGTGCGCCCGGCGATGGCCTATGGCGGATCGGTCGGCTACCACGTGGTGCGTGGCGGCGGCATCGGCGCACTCGGCGCCCTGGTGGCGATCGTCTACGCCGCGGAGGCGCAGGGCGTCTGGACGCGGCTCAAGGCCTGCGCCTCGGACGACTGCCACTGGGCCTACTACGACGCGTCCCGTAACCGGGCCTCGCGGTGGTGCCACATGGAACTGTGCGGCAACCGCGCCAAGGGCCAAGCGTTCCGAGCTAGACACGCGGGCGACCGCAGCCCGGCCCGTCCCGTCAAACCGTGATCTTGGACTTCGGGTCGAATAGCAACCACAACCCCAAGATCACGAACTGAGGAGTCGCGCCTACCGCGAGGGGTGACCAGAGGAAACCCAACCCCGGACGCGATGAGCGCTCGCGCGAAGAGCCCGGCCCGCGCGCGACGAAGGAGCTTGCGCTCGGGTCTGCGTGCGGCCCGCTGTTCTGTGGCGGGCCCGCGCGGATCCGATCTGGGCCGGATAAGTTAGCGAGCCCTGCGAGCGAGCCGTTCGCGGTCGAGGATCACGACGCTCTTGCCCTCCAGGCGCAGCCAGCCCCGCGAGGCGAAGTCGGCCAGCGCCTTGTTCACGGTCTCGCGGGAGGCGCCGACGAGTTGGGCCAGCTCCTCCTGGGTGAGGTCGTGGGTTACCCGCAGCTGGCCGCCGTCGACCGAGCCGAACTTCTGCGCCAGCTGCAGCAGCTGCTTGGCGACGCGACCGGGCACGTCGACGAAGATCAGGTCGGCCAGCATCGTGTTGGTGCGGCGCAGCCGCCGGGCGACGACGCGCAGCAACTGCATCGCGATCTGCGGCCGGTCCTGAGCCCATTTCTGCAGGGCGTCCTTGGGCAGCCGGGCCAGGCGCGCGTCGGTGACGACGACCGCCGTCGCGGTGCGTGGCCCGGGGTCGAACAGGGACAGCTCGCCGAACTGGTCGGCGGGGCCCATCACCGCGACCAGGTTCTCGCGACCGTCCGACGAGCGACGGCCCAGCTTCACCTTGCCGGCCAGGACGATGTAGAGGCTGTCGCCCGGCTCGCCCTCCTGGAACAGCGTCGTGCCGCGCGGGGCGTCGAAGACCTCGAACTGGTTGCCCAGCGCTTCGACATCGTCCGGGGCAACGCCCTGGAACAAGCCGGCTCTCCGCAGGACCTCGTCCACGTCAGCTCCTTCGTTGCTCGCCGACCACACGGACGCCGGTGCGAGCTGTGTCACAGTGTTGCGGATTCTACGGGGATCCGCGTCCCGCGCGTGCGAGCGGCAGGCGTTAGCCTGACCGGCGTCGCGATGGGGACGGGATCAGCCGGCGTAACGAGAGCCGTTGGCGGAACCGGCGCATGGCCGAGTCGGTGCCCTCGCGAACGAATGTGTCGAGCTCGTCGGGGTTGGCCTCGTCGAGGAACTCCTCGATCTGGCGCTCGACGGCGACCTTGTTCAACGGGTCCTCGACGCGCTGCATGAAGAGCATGAATCCGAGCAGCAGTGGCGGGAACAGCAACACGAGTAAGCCAGCCATGATGCTGTCGATTGTGCCGCATCGGGGCGCCGTCGGTGCAGCCTCGTACGCTTGGGCGCTGTGCCGACCACTCTGACCGAATCGACGCTCGCCCTCACCCGCCGGGCGCGGCGCATCAACCGTGAACTCGGCGAGCTGTATCCCGACGCGCACACCGAACTGGACTTCACCACGCCGCTCGAACTGTCGGTGGCGACGATCCTGTCGGCGCAGAGCACGGACAAGCTCGTCAACACGGTGACACCGACGCTGTTCGCCAAGTACCGCAGCGCGGCCGACTACGCCGGCGCCGACCGGGCTGAGCTCGAGGATCTGGTCCACGCGACCGGGTTCTTCCGGAACAAGACGAACTCGATCATGAAGCTCGGCCAGGCCCTGGTCGAGCGCTTCGACGGCGAGGTGCCGCACACGCTCGACGAGCTCGTGACGCTGCCCGGATTCGGCCGCAAGACGGCCAACGTCGTGCTGGGCAACGCGTTCGACGTCCCCGGCATCACCGTCGACACTCACTTCGGCCGACTGGCCCGGCGCTGGCACTGGACCGACAGCACCGACCCGGTGAAGGTCGAGCACGAGGTCGGCGCGCTCATCCCCAAGAAGGACTGGACGATCCTGTCGCACCGCGTGATCTGGCACGGGCGGCGCGTATGCCACGCCCGCAAGCCGGCGTGCGGCGCCTGCGCGATCGCCCGCTTGTGCCCGTCCTACGGCGAAGGCCCGACCGACCCGGTGGTGGCAGCCAAGCTGGTGAAGACCCCCGAGCAGGTGGCGCAGACCGCGTGACTCTTCCGGTTTGGTTACATCCGCTCGTCGACTCGCTGTCGGGCATCACGTTCGCCGACCTGTCCCGATTCGGACCGCCCGAGGACGGCAGCGGCCGCGAATCGGCCGTACTGATCGCGTTGGCCGAGACGGTCGACGGGCCGGGCGTCCTGCTGCTCGAGCGAGCGGCGACGATGCGCACCCACGCCGGCCAGGTCGCCTTTCCCGGCGGCGCCACCGACCCGGGCGAGGATCCGCAGACGACCGCGCTGCGCGAGGCCGCCGAGGAAGTCGGCCTCGACCCGGCCAGCGTCGAGGTGATCGCGACCCTTCCTGCGGTGTACCTGCCGCCATCCGGGTTCGTGGTGACCCCGGTGCTCGCCTGGTGGCGCGACCCGCACCCGGTGCGGGCGGTGGCCGCGAGCGAGGTGGCCCGCGTCGCGGTCGTCCCGATCAGCGAGCTCACCGACCCGGCGAACCGGTTCCGGGTGCGGCATTGGTCGGGATTCCTCGGGCCCGGTTTCGAAGCTCCCAGTGCCGGGGGCCTGTTCGTCTGGGGATTCACGGCCGGGCTGCTCGATGCGGTGCTGACCCTCGGCGGCTGGCACCGTGATTGGGACGAGACCCGCGAACGGGATCTGCCGGCCGATCTGCCGGGCCGTCGCACGCCGTAATCCGGCGTACGCATAAGATCACGACGTTTCCTCGGGGACTGAGGCGAGCCGGAGCCGCCGGGGGGCAGCCGTTCGAGCCCTCGAGAGCGACTCAGGAGTCATCGGTACCGTGCCATCCATGACGACGCGGACGGTGGCCGCTGCCCTGGCCGCGATCGTCCTGAGCGTCGCGGTGGTGGGCTGCTCGAACCGGCAGTCCGCGCCGGCGCGGCGCGGCCACACGGGATCGGCGACGGCATCGACCGAGAGCGGCGTCCAGCAGATCACACTCGTCGTCAACGACAAGTTCCGCTTCGACCCGTCCACGATCACGGTCCACCAGGGCACGGTGAAGGTCACCCTGGTGCACCAGGGGTCCGGCGCCCCGCACGACTTCTCCGTGGACGGCGCCCCGGCTGACCACGTGCCGTTGGTGCGGGCCGGGTCCACGACCTCGGCCACGTTCACCACCCCGTCCCCGGGCACCTACCGGTTCGTGTGCACGCTGCACATCGCGCAAGGAATGACGGGCACGCTCGTCGTCCTGCCGGACTGATCGTGACAGCCGTGGACTGGATCATCATCATCGCCGCAATCGGCTATGCGATCGGCGGTTTCCGCAACGGGGCGGTCGTCGGCCTGTTCTCGCTGGTGGGCTTCTTCGGCGGCGCGGCCCTGGGCGCGCAGCTGGCCCGGCCGCTCGGCTCGCACCTGGCCGGCGGGCAGGCCCAGGTGCCGATCGCCATCGTCTGCGTACTCATGGTGTCGATGGCGGGGCAGCTGCTCGCGGTCTGGGGCGGCGGCCATCTGCGTCAGCGCATCACCTGGAAGCACGCCCAGAACCTCGACTCGGGGATCGGGTCGGCGCTCGGCGTGATCTCGGTGCTGCTCGTGGCCTGGATGGTCGCGGTGCCGCTGGCGTCCTCGCCGTACCCGTCCCTGTCCTCGGCGGTGCGGCGTTCGGCCATCGTGCGCGGCGTCGACGGGGTGATGCCGACGCCGGTGCGCGACGTGTACTCGTCCCTGCGGCGCTACATCGACCGCAGCGGTTTCCCGCCCGTGTTCGGCGACCTGCAGAGCACGCGCATCGTCGACGTCGGCCCGCCCGATCCCCGACTGCTGAGCTCGACGGGGGTCAGCAAGGCCCGGGGGTCGGTGTTCAAGATCTACGGCGAGGCGCCGCAGTGCAACCGCGGCATCGAGGGCTCGGGATTCGTGTACGACAAGGAGCACATCCTCACCAACGCGCACGTCGTCGCCGGGACGTCCGACATCGGCGTCGTGACCGGCAACGGGCAGCTGACCGCACACGTCGTCCTGTACGACCCGCGCCGCGACGTCGCCGTGCTCTACGTACCCGGCCTGAACGCGTCCCCGCTGGACTTCACGCCGAAGCCGGCCGACACGAACGCCAACGCCATCGTGCTCGGCTACCCCGAGGACGGCCCGTTCGACGTCCGCCCCGCGCGCGTGCGCGATCGCGAGAACATCGACGGCCACGACATCTACGGCCATGGCAGCGTCGAGCGCGAGATCTACTCGATTCGCTCGACGGTGCGCAGCGGCAACTCGGGTGGTCCGCTGATCGCACCGGATGGTTCCGTCCTGGGCATGGTGTTCGCGACCGCCCTCGATTCGTCCAATACCGGGTTCGCGTTGACCGACGCGGAGATCAGCGGCGATGCAGACCTCGGGCGTACAGCCACCTCTTCGGTCAGCACCGGACGCTGCACCCCCGGCGCGTGAAATTTGTGGCTACAATTGAGCCATGGATAGTAGCCACCGGGTCGGTGTCCGGGAGCTGCGTGACTCGCTGAGCCGGCACCTTGCGCAGGTGCGGGGCGGTCACACGATCACGGTGACGGATCACGGTCAGGTGATCGCCCGGATCGTTCCGGTGGACTCACCGTCGCCCCTCGAGCAGCTGATCGCCGAGGGACGCGTGCAGCCGGCCGGGAGGCGCAAGCGACCGGCGCCGACGCCCGTGGCGGCAACCGGAACAGCCAGTGACCTGGTCGCCGAGCAGCAGCGGTGATCTGCTACTTCGACACCTCGGCGCTCGTCCCGCTGCTGATCACCGAGCCGAGTAGCGAGGTTTGCCGGCGGCTGTGGGACGACGCTGATGCTGTCGTGACGGCACGCCTGGCCTACGTCGAAGCCGCGGCGGCCTTGGGGCAGGCGGCCAGGTTGCGTCGAGTCACCTCCAGCGCGCACCGAGCTGCCCGGCGGATCCTCGACCAGTTGTGGTTGGAGCTCGACGTCGTCGAGATCGATGACGGTCTCGTCCGTCGAGCCGCGGAACTGGCGCGGTCGCACGCCCTTCGCGGCTATGACGCGATGCACTGCGCGTGCGCCGAGCAGCTCCTGGACAGCGACCTGGTCGTGTCCGCCGGGGATCGGGACCTACTCCGGGCCTGTACTGCGCTCGGGTTGGCGACCGCCGACGTCCACGCCTAGCAGCGGCGTACACGACCATCAGCGTCTGGGAGGCTGCTCGTATGCGCACTTTGCTGAGCGGACTGGCTCTCGGCGAATCACCACGTTGGCACGACGGCCGGCTGTGGTTGGCCAACTGGGGCACCGGAGATGTCATCGCCGTCGACCTGGACGGCAGGAGCGAGGTCGTCGCCCACGTGCCGGTGACCATCCCGTACTCGATCGACTGGTTGCCCGACGGGCGCCTGCTCGTCGTGGCGAAGACCCGCGTACTGCGGCTCGAGCCCGATGGATCGCTGGTCACGCACGCCGACCTCGCTGAGATCGACCCCAACCACTACAACGAGATCGTGGTCGACGGCCGCGGCAACGCCTACGTGAACGGGGGCGGCTTCGACCTGATGGCCGGCGAACCGTTCGCCCCGGGCTATGTCGTGTTGGTGCGGCCGGACGGGACGGCGACGCAGGTGGCCGATGGGATCGCGTTCGGCAACGGCATGGCCGTCACGCCGGACAATTCGACGCTGATCGTGGCCGAGTCCTACGGACAGCGGCTCACGGCGTTCGACATCGGTCCGGACGGCGGGCTGTCGAATCGGCGGGTGTGGGCCGCCCTCGGCGACGATCCGCCCGACGGCATCTGCATCGACGCCGAAGGCGCTGTTTGGTACGCCACCGTGCCGGGCAAGCGGTGCGTGCGGGTGCGCGAGGGCGGCGAGGTACTGGCGTCGGTCGAGGCCGACCGGGGCTGCTTCGCCTGCATGCTGGGCGGCCCGGACGGCACGACGCTGTTCGTCCTGGCCGCCGAGTGGCGGGGGATCGAGGGGCTGGACCTCGGCGAGCGCACCGGGCAGGTGCTCGTCGCGGAGGCGCCCGCCCCGGCGGCTGGCTACCCGTGACCCACGCTCGGTTTTGGTCACCCAGCCGTCCATATGACGGCGGGTGACCAAAACCGGTCAGCAGTGCTTGGCCCAGCGGATGAGTTCGCCGCTGACCACTTCGGCCGCCTCGTTCTGCGGGAAGTGGCCCACCCCGTCGAGGGCGTGCCACTGGTACTCGCCGGTCACGTAGCGCCCCGATCCCTGCGCGGTACGGGGCAGGACGCAGCCGTCCAGGTCGCCGTGCAGCTGCAGCACCGGCGCCGCTACGGGATGTTGCGCCAGCGAGCTCGCGTACCGGCGTCCGTCGACCCGGGGCAGCGAGCGGACCAGCCAGCGGAAGTACTCCAGTGCGCAGTGCGCAACGGGGTGGATACGCAGGGCGGCTGCATATCGCTCGACCTCGACCTGGTAGCCCGGCGTGGCTCGCCAGCGGGGCCCCGTCCAGGCGTCGAACAGCTCATGCACGTAGGACGAATCGCGGGTCAGCCTCGCCTCCGGGCGGCGCGGGACCTGAAATCCGCGCAATGCGTACGCCGACGCACTGCCCTGACCACGCGGGTCGGAGAGGACGGCCTGCCGCAGTCGCAGTGGATGCGCCGCTCCCAGGGCCACGACGCGGCGGACCACCCGCGGATGCAGCGCCGCGACGGTCCAGGCCAGCAGGCCGCCGACGTCGTTGCCGACGAGCACGGTGTCGCGTTCGCCCAGCGCCCGGACGAGCTGGGCGATGTCGGCGGCGAGGTTCGGGGCGTCGTAGCCCCGCGGGGGCTTGTCGCTCGCGCCGTAGCCGCGCAGGTCGACGGCGACGGCGCGGAATCCGGCGTCGGCGAGGTCGACGAGCTGCTGCTGCCACGTCCACCAGAACTGCGGAAACCCGTGCAGCATCAGCACCATCGGCCCGGTACCGAGTTCGGCGACGTGCAGGGCGATGCCGTTGGCCCGCACCATGCGGTGCGTCCACGGCCCTTCGATCAGGACATCGGAATCGTCCGGCGGCGTGGGCGCCGCGGGTCTGGCCACCTTCCGATTATGCGTGCTGATCGTGTTGCTTGAGATACGCCACTGTTTCCTTGCTGGTCGCGATGGTCCGTTCGGGCGCCTTCACCCGCTTGACGCTCTTGATGCCCAGGAACACCAGTGCGCCGATGAGGAGGAGCAGGAAGCCGAAGACGATGAGGTACGCGGCCCACCGCCAGATGTGCATGGCGACGATTCCCTCGGCGAGCGCGATCAGCCCGAACGTCAGCGAGAAGACCAGCAGCACCACGGCGCCGATGAAGAAACCCGCGCCCGCGCCGGCGTTCTTGACCGACGAGCGCAATTCGAGTTTCGCCAGCTCGATCTCGCCGTGCAGCACGGCTGAGAACTGAGTCGACGCCTCCTGGACGAGCTGGCCGATCGACGGCTGAGCGTCGTCGACCGACGACTGGACGTCATCTGAGGTCGTGCTGGCCACGATTTGCGCCTCCTACTTTCGTGGTTGTGGGGCCGATCATTCCAGCCGGGACGGCTCCGGCGCATCAGGAGGGTTCAGCGCTTCAGGTACATCGAACATCCGCGCAACAGGAACGTCAGTCGAGCTGTGCACCGCGATGGACAATGCGATACACACAGCGACCAGGTCGAATACCGGCTGCGACACGTCCAGGCCGGCGTCGAGCGCCAGCAGTCCGTAGACGACGCTCGCGAATCCCTTCGGGCCGAACCACGCGACGGCGGCCGTCTCGCGCCGGCTCAGGCGCGCCCGCCACAGGCTGAGCACCAGGGCGACGGGACGGACGAGTGCCAGCGCCAGGATCGCCACTGCCCAAGCCCCGATCGGCAGCCGGTGCAGCAGCTGCGGGGTGAGCAGCGCGCCGAACACGAGCAGCGCCGCAAGCTTGAGCAGCTCGGCGATGAGGTCGCCGAACTCCTCGAACGCGTGGTGGGCTCTTGGCGTGACGGTCGCGAGTGTCGACCCGGCCGCGAACGCGGCGAGATAGGCATTGGCGTGGGTCAGGTGGCAGGTCGCGTAGAGGATTACTGCGACGCTGAACGGTCCGAGCGGGGCGAGCCGGGACTCGCTGCCGATGCCGGGCAGCCGGGCCAGCAGGTGGGCGGCGAGCGGCATGGCGATGCCGAGGGCGATGCCTCCGGCGAGCTCGCCGACGACCGTCCACACGTGCGTCTTGCCGTGCGACGCCACGGCGATGAGCACCACGACGACGGGCAGCGCCAAGCCGTCGTTCAGCCCGGACTCCACGTTGAGCAGCCTTCTCAGCCGGAGTGCCACGTCGGCGCGTCCGATGATCGCGGCGGCGAACACCGGGTCGGTCGGGGACAGGATGGCGCCGACCAGGAAGCTCGCCGTCCAGTCCATCGGGGTGAGCGCCTTGGTCAGCAGGGCGATGCCGATGAACGTCAGTGGCATGCCCAGGCCGAGCGCCCGCCCGGCCGTCGCGCCGGTGGCCTTCAACGCGGGCAGCGCCGCCCGCATGCCGTCGGTGTAGAGGACGCTGAACAGAGCCAGGTCGGCGAGTGTGACGACGACAGGGTCGTTGGGCTTGATGTCGATCCAGTTCAGGCCGCCGTTGCCGGTGACCGCGCCGGCGGCGAGGAACAGCAACGCTGTGGACAGCACGGTGCGCGCGGCGAATCCGGAGATCAGCACGACGACGAGCAACGTCACGCCGAACACCAAGATGATGGCCATGGTGGTGTTGACCCTATGGCGAGCCCACTACGGATCGTGGTTGATTTGCCGCCGTATGCGGGGTGAATCCACCCCGATCCGAGGTGTGGTGAGCGCTAGGGTGCGCAGGCATGAGACTTCGCACCCTCGTCGTCACTGTCCTGGCGTTCGGCGTCGTGCTGGCGGCCGCCGTGCCGGCCAGCGCCCATCCGCATCGCCCGCCTTCGTGGAAGTTGCTGCCGACGGGCAGCACCCAGCAGTTCCGCGGATTGGCCGCGGTTTCCCGGGATGTCGCATGGCTGGCCGGGACGTCCGGCACGGTGCTGCGCACGTCCGACGGTGGCCGGCACTGGCGTTCCGTGTCGCCGCCCGGAGCCGCGGCGCTACAGTTTCGTGACATCGAGGCGTGGGACGCGCGGCACGCCGTGGCGCTGACGATCGGCAACGGCACCGACTCGCGGGTGTACCGCACCTCGGACGGCGGCGCGTCGTGGCAGGTGGCGTTCACCAACGAGGATCCGGCCGCGTTCTACGACTGCATGGCGTTCTTCAACCCGCGCGACGGTTTGGCCGTCAGCGACCCCGTCGACGGCAAGTTCCGCCTGATCGCGACGCACGACGGCGGGCGATCGTGGGCGGTGGTGTCAACGGCCGGGATGCCGGCTGCGTTGCCCGGCGAGTTCGGGTTCGCCGCCTCGGGGACGTGCCTCGTCACCTCCGGGCACGACGCCTGGATCGCGAGTGGCGGCGGCGCCTCGGCCCGGGTGTTCCACTCGGGCAACCTGGGCCGATCCTGGACCGTGGTGGACACGCCGGTCGTGGTGGGGCCGTCGGCGGGCATCTACTCGCTGGCCGTGTCGGGGCATCGGACCCTGACCGCCGTCGGAGGCGACTACACGGCGCCGGACGCGCGGGTGGATGTGGCGGCGACGTCCCAGGACGGTGGCCGGACGTGGCGGTTGGCGTCGGAGACGACCGGCGGCTACCGCTCGGGGGTCGCCTACGTCGGCCCGCGCTCGCTGGTCGCCGTCGGGCCGACCGGTTCGGACGTGTCCTCGGACGGCGGGCGGACCTGGACGACGTTCGACACCGGCTACTTCGACACCGTTCAGCGTGCACATGACGGGGCGGTGTGGGCGTCCGGCAAGGACGGCCGGGTGGCGGTACTCGCCCCGCAGTGACGTGGCCGCCGAGGTACTGCGGTTTTGGTCACCCGCCGTCGAATAGACGGCTGGGTGACCAAAACCGAGGGGTCCGCGCGAGGCCTGTGGATAACGTCCACGGCCGCAGGGCGATTTCGTTCACTATCGCTGGATGCACTGGACCGATATCGCACGACGGCAGGCCGGCGTTATCTGCCGCCGCCAGCTGGTCGCTCTCGGCTCGACGCCGGATCGGATTGACCACATGGTGCGGTCACGCCTGCTCGCCAGTACTGCACACCGCGGTGTCTATCGCGTGGCGGGCGCGCCGGACACGGCCGAGTGTCGAGCGTGGGTGGCCGTGCTCGGGGCGCAGGCGGTGCTGTCGTATCTGTCAGCCGCCACCTGGTGGAACTTGCCGGTCGAGCAGGACGGCCGCATCCACGTAACCCGGCGAGCCCGGCAGAAGTTCGCAACGCACAAGCTGATCCGGGTGCACCGCACGCTCCTCGTGCCAAGCGCGGTAACGACCAGGTTCGGGCTACGGGTCACGACGCGGACCGAGACCCTGCTCGACTGTCTCGGGTGGTTGGCGCTCCCAGCTGCTCGCAATCTGCTCGACCGGGCGTTCCAGCAGACGTGGCTGAGCCCCGCCGATATCGAGCGTCGACTCGACGAGCAGGCGGGTCGGTGGGGCAACCGGCAGCTGGCGCAGTTGCGACGCGACTGCCGCCCGGGCATCGAGGCCGAGTCGGAGCGGCGGTTGCAGCGGCTGCTCGACCAGGCCGGCATTCGCGGCTGGACAGCGAACCATCCCGTTGCCGTGGGCGGCCACAGATTTCGGCTGGACATCGCCTTCTCGGCGCAGCGGCTCGCTATCGAAGTTGATGGCTGGGCGCACCATCGCACGAAAGAACGCCGCGACGCCGACATCGAGCGCGACAACCTGTTGACGCTGGCCGGTTGGCGAGTGCTGCGGTTCAGCTGGGAGGACGTGGTGGAGCGCCCGGCCTATGTCCTGGGTGTCATTCGCTCGGTTTTGGTCACTCGGCTGGCTATGTGACGGCGGGTGACCAAAACCGGGCCAGCGCTCACTCCTCCGTCGTGGCGCTGGGCAACTTCTCGCTGATGAGGTCCATGACGGTGGAGTCGGTCAGGGTGGTGACGTCGCCTAACTGTCGGTTTTCGG
>DASXYL010000067.1:0-51959 GCA_036502575.1 Jatrophihabitantaceae bacterium
CGTTGCCGCCGAGCTGGTCGAAGAACGAGTTGGTCACCGTGATGTCGCCGGCATTCTTCAGGTACACGGCGCCCTTGCGCACGATCGCCCAGTCGCCGTCGTGCCAGAACCGGTTGTGCTCGATGGTGATGGGCTCGAGGACGTCGAGCTTCATCATGTCCTTGGCCTGCTGATCGGTCAGCTTGGTACCGGTGGCGCCGTCGAACTGCGTTCCGGGCGCGAGGGTGTTGTTGCCCGAGCTCGCCCAGAATCGGGTCCGGCCCCAGACGTTGATCGACCCGTTGTCGCCGGTGTGTTGGACGCAGTTGAAGAAGTCGTTGTTCTCGATGAGGTCCCCGCCCCAGCTCCCGTCCTCGATGTTGAAGCAGGCCCGCGGGCTGCCGTCCATGGTGTTGCTGTCGACGGTGATGTCCTTGCTCATGGAGATGTTGACGCCCGAGGACTGCAGCTCGAATTGGCCCATGTTCTCCATGAGGTTGTTCTTGACCAGGATGTCGCGCGGGTAGTTCTCACTCTTCGGTCCGGCGGCGGTGTCGTCGATCGGCACCGTCGTGTAGTAGTTGTCCGAGTAGTCGCGCACCGCATCCGGCGAGCCGACGATCTGCACGGCGCTGGCGCCGTTGGACTCGAACTTGTTGTTGCTGACGACGTTGCTGTCGTTGTAGCCGTCCACGAATACGCCGTTACCGCCGAGCTGGTCGAAGAACGAGGTGGTCACCTTGACGTCGACGGCGTTCCGCATGTATACGGCGCCCTTGCGCACGATCGCCCAGTCGCCCTTGGCGTCGCGCTCGTAGGTGCTGTCGAACAGCGTCCGGTGCGTGTCGGCGAAGTGCAGCCCGTCGAAGGTGATGTTGTGCACCGGATTCGCGACCGACGCGCCGGTGAGCGTGATCAACTGGTCCTGTTCCGCGGTCTGCAGGCTGGCTGTGGACAGGTCCGTGCCGTCCGGCGGGTAGTACAGCAGTTGGCCACTCGACCTGTCGTAGTACCACTCGCCCGGTGCATCCAGTTCCTCTTTGACGTTCTCGGCCATGACCGGGCCGACCCGGCCGGCGTTGCCGACGCTCAGGCCGCAGTCTTGGCTGCGGTTGCTGTCCCCGACGTAGTGCAGGTCAAGAGCGTTGTCGGTGCGGCCGCTGACGGTGAACGAGACGCTGCCCCAGTCGTTGCAGTGCATCGCGCGCACCAGCGCGGTGGACGGGTCGGACCACTTGGCGGACTCCTGGTTGAGGTTCGCGAGTGACGTCGACCCGTCCAAGCGGGAGGCCGTGGGGTCGTAGTTCGGGTAGCGCGCCAGGATCTGCCGCTGCCCGTTGACGAACAGGCCGTCGAAATTCAGGCCGGTCGGAATGGTCGCCGCCATGATCTTGCTTCCGGTCGCGGCCGGCTGCCAGATCGGGCGTAGCTGGCGACCTCCACTGATCGTGACCTCCGCTCCGGGGGCCGCGGTCCAGGTGACCGGGTGGCCGTTCCGGCCGGAATCCTGCGAGCCGAACTGCAGCGGCGCCGCGAGGTAGTACGTGCCGCCGGCGAGTTCGACAACGACGTCATTGACGGTGCCCTCGCCGGTAGCGAGCACGTGACGCACGCGCTGCTGAGCACCGGTCAGCGAGCACGGCCGAGGCCGGCTGCACGCGGGACCACTACCGTTGGGCGTCGCATGAACGACGACCGGAGGCGGCGCTTGCGACGCGGCCGGCGCCGCAGACGCAGCAATCGGCACAACAACCCCGGTGGCGAGCACAGCGACCGCGACGAACGTTGTCGGCCACGTCAGCCTGAACATCGGATTCTCCCCTGCGTAATCGACTCGGACGACCGGCCCGTACGGCACTCACCAACGACCCAGTGCTAGCCGGCGAGCGACTGCCAGTCGGTGACTTCTGCGGCGGACAGGGCGCGGCTGAAGATCGCGGAGCGGTCGACTTCGGCGGTGATCGCCTGGCCGCCGTTCTGATCCGCGCCGATGTGTAGTCCGCCGGTGGCGCAGCCGTTGATGGCGGTCTGGCCCAACGTCGTTCCGTCGACGCGGCTTCCGTTCAGATAGACGGTGATCGTGCCGTCGGTGCCGACGGTCACGACGACGTCTTGCCAGGTGTCGGTCGGAAGCACGGTCGACAGCGTGTGGTTCTCGCCGGAGGTGATCACCCGCAGCTGGCCGGACGGCGTCAGGTCCAGGATGAAGCCGTCGTCGTCACCACCGCTGGACGTCTTCCAGTCCCAGATCCGGCGATAGCCGCTGCCCGGGGTCACCTTGATCTCGGTGGCGAACGTTGCTGCGGTCAGGTAGCCCATCGTGGTCGGCCCACCGCTGAGGTATCCGCCGCTGCCGATGACCGCCGCGGAGCTGGTCGGCCCGTCGGTGGCGTAGGTCGGCGACTCGTTCGCGAAGGAGCCGTTGCGGTGATAGGTGGACGCGTCGGTGATCGTCGCGCCGCTCGTGGGGTCCCAGGACAGCAGCACCGGCTGGGTTGGTGACGCGCACGGCGTGGTGGACGTGCCGGCGTCGATGCCGATGACCGAGGACGCGCCGGGGAGATGTCGCGGCGCGGTCGCCGGGTCGGCGGTGAGCGGGGCGAACGGCTCGTCGCGGAGCGGCGCGCTCGGCCGCTGGATCGCGTAGGAGGAGTTGGGGTTGGCGTGGATGACGAACGTGTCGGCCGTGGTGGGTGCGACGACGACGTGGCCGCCCGGGTTGGCTTGCACGACCTCGGCCGATTGGCCGGGCCACGGGTTGCGCACCCTGATGTCGTGTTTGCTGCCCGACTCGATGACCGCGGTCGCCAGCTGGCCGTTCTCGACCTGGACGTGCACGCTCGAACGGTGCTGGATCGCGACGGTGCCCTCGGCGTTCCAGTTCGACGGGATGGCCGGCGCGATGCGCAGCAGCCCGTCGTAGTCGGTGGCGAGCGACTCGTTGACGGTGAGCGCCACGACCCCGACCGTCTCGTCGTACGGCTCGGTGAGGCTGCTGCTGAAGGCCGCCAGCCCGTTCGCGTACTGGGAGTGGGTGGCCGCGTCGAGCTGCAGGGTTGATGCCACCTCGCTGCTCAGATCCAGCCGGGCCGCTTGGATCGGGTCGTAGGTCCAGGTGTTGCTGTTGCGGAACTTGCGCGTCGTGTAGGTCAGCCTCGCCAGGTCGTACTGCGGGCTGGTGTCGCCGACCAGGTTGTAAGGCCACACCGGCTCGAGGTCGAGGTTCTCGCTGTTGCGATACGGCGCCGCCGGGTCGGCCGAGTAGGCGAAGACGGTGTTGCCGTCGCTGTCGTCGGCCGCCGTCTTGACCAGTTTGCGGGTGGCCGCGTCGGTGCGTGGCAGGTCCGGGATCTGTGGAATCGCAGCGCGCAGCCGCGCGACCAGGTCGGTGTCCACCCCGAGCCTGGTGGCCGCGTCGACGACGATCGGGAACATCTGCTTCATCGCCACGATGTCGGTGATCGGATCATGGACGTCCCACTGCGTCTCGTGGGCGTTGGACGGGTAGGTGTGCACCTTGCCGTCGGCGCCGACCTTTGCGTAACTCAGCAGGAACTCGGCCGGCTGGGCGATCAGCGGGTAGTAGGTCCGCAGGAACGAGACGTCGTCGGTCTGCAGGTACTGCCGCCAGATCCAGCTGCCGAGCTCGGCCCCGCTGGTGAGCGTCTTGGCGTTGTAGCTCGTCTCGCTCGGGTAGCACGACGCGTTGCCGGTTCCGGTGCCGAGGTACCAGCCCGTGCCGTCGAACCGCATCGTCTCGGGCAGGCAGATGCCCGCAGAACCCGGGAACTGCTGCCGCGTCCACGCCTCGGTCGCCGGCAGGTCGCGCCGGTACATCCCGAAGAACGGCGCGTTGAACTCGGGAATGCCGGAGCTGATGTTGGCCGCGAGGTCCATGCGCAGGTTCCACAGCCAGTAGTGGTCACCGCCCCATTGCTGGCTGTCCCGCGTGAAGTTGAACAGATCGTTCACGCCGGCCTGGGTGGACGGGAACGTGCCCCGCTCGGACGCCGCCTCGACGTACAGGTAGATCGTTCGCAGGTTGCCGATGTAGTCAGCCACCTGATCGGCCGAGCTCAACTTGACCAGGTTCGCCTGCGCCCAGAAGCGGTGCCACCACGCCAGCTGCGCGACAGTGAGTGCGGTGGCCGGCGCAGTGGCGTCGTGTCCGAGCAGCTCGGCCGCCGTTGCGGGCGCATCGCCGCCCGCCCAGTGCGGGACGGCCACGACGACGCGGAACCGCCCGTCCGGGTTCGGCTTGAACGACACCTGGACAGTGCGCGCATCCGGCGTCGACGCCGTCACGTCGCGCCCGCCCGCCGTGATCGCCGCCAGCGAGCCGAACGTCGCACCGGTGCCGCCCGACGCGCTCTGGTCGTCGACCCACGTCTCGGACAGCACACCGGCCGAGCCGTTCGCCGCGACGGCCGCAGAGGGGTTGCGACCGGCCTGCAGGTCGACCGACGCGGTTTGCTCGGACGACGGGTCGGCGCCGGTGACATCCGTGACGATCTCGTCCTTGTCGGCCCGCACATAGGTCGTCGCCGTCAGTCCGCCGCCGGACTGCCGGAACGTCGCGTCGTAGAGATCCAGCGTCGCGTGGTAGTCGTCCGCGGCGGTCATCGCCTGCAGGCCCGGGATCGCCAGCTGCCCGGCGGACTTGCGGCCGGGCATCGTGTCGTCGCGATTGAGCTGTGCAGTGAAGCCCTTCTGCGCCCAGACGGCTGCGCCGAACGACCCGTTGCCCAACGGCATCGACTGCTTGCCCTGAACCGGCACCGCGTCCAGGACGATGTCCGAGCTGCGGACGAGGTTCGCTGTGTCGACGACGAACCCACCGTTGCCGCCGCCGGCCGCCTGCCAGGCTGTAGTCAACGGCGGACCAACCGGTGGGCTTACCCGCGCGCCGAACGCAGGAGACGCACCCGCCGGCACCACGACGCTGACGGAAACGATCAGCACGGCGACACACACCCCGACGGTCCTGCGCAGCAACTTCGTCACGATTCGACACCCCCGATGGGTTGGCCGGAACGTCCAGGAGTATCTGCTCCTCCCTGCGCGACGTCAACACTTACATCCGACCATTTATCTCAACGAGACATGGATACGTCCGTATTTTCGGATCATTGATCGGACCTTAAGCTCGCTTATCACAAGATCCATCCGATGTTTAGCGACCCAGTTCGAGCAGGGTCGAGCCAGACGGCGAGATCGGCGGCGTGGAGCGGCCGCCGGTGTGGCGGGGCAAGGGTGCGGCTGTACCGAGCGCTATGCGTCGCAAAGCCGTCAAGTTCGAGGGCAGAAACCCACGAATATCCTTACTTCATAAGGGTTTTGTTGGGCGGGTGGGACTCGAACCCACGACCCAGGGATTATGAGCACTCCAGACCTTGAGCCCGATGCCACTCCCCTTCGCGCCAGGGCCTGTCGAACGCTCAGCCGCGCTTTTCTCGCCGAATACTCCTCTGTAAGCATGATCAACTATATGTCGGTCGCGGGCCTGAACGACCACAGCAAGATGCGGTCGGGCTTGGTGACCCACTGCTCCCGGATGGTTCGCGAGACGCTGCTCGAACACCGTGGGCCCGAGATCATGTCGTGACGCTGGAGCGCTAGTGAACGGAGTGGTAGGCGTCCCACCAGCTCCGCCGGAGCAGTCGCTGGGCGTTGGCGAGCGTCAGCTGCCCTGAGCACACTTGCGCGAGCAGGCGTGCGTCGAGCGCCTGCTTCTGCGTGACGTTCGCGGTTCCGGTCCGTCGTACGGGCCAGAGGTTCTTCTGGTTCGTCGTCCCGCCGAGGCTGGTCGGGATGAGTCTCTCGACGATGTAGTCGTGGGACTTCTCGGTGGTGAGTCCGTAACTGACCAGCACGGCCTTGCGGGTGCCGTAGGAGGGATGACGCGCCGTGGGCAACCCTCTGCCGCAGACCTGTGCGGAGGTGGTGCCCCGGTTCGCCTGGCCCGGCGTCAGCTCCGGGTTGGGAAGCTCGACCCCGTTCACGATGCGGAAAAGGGTTACGGGCGTGGAAGTGCCGGCGGTCGGGGACTGGGGTGCCGACGCGACCGATACCGGGGTGGGTATCAGCCGCGTCGGCGGCGCTCCGGCGGGGGGGACGCCGGAGTCACAACCGGAGAGGGCAACAGCTGCCGCGACGCAGACGGCCGCGGCCAGCGTTCCCGCATACCGCAGCGTCACTGCGTGGCGAACACGGCCGGATCGCCGCCGGACCACGGCGCGCCGGACGGCGTCGTTGCCGGCACGCCGAGCGCCCGATAGCTCCACCCGGCGCTACGCCACCGCTCCGCATCCAATGCGTGCCTCGTGTCGACCACGATGCGTCGGCCGACGAGCGGCTCCAGGTCAGATGGGTCGAGGCGGACGAACTCTTGCCACTCGGTGAGCAGCAGCACCACGTCGGCGTCGACGATGGCTTCCAGCACTGACGATGCCAGCGGCACGTCCGGGTACCTGAGTCGGACGTTGGGCATCGCGTGTGGGTCGTACACGGTGACCCGCGCGCCCGCGGCCAGCAGTTCGCGGGTCACCGCGAGCGCGGGCGCGTCTCGGATGTCATCGCTATCAGGCTTGAACGCGGCACCGAGAGCCGCGACGCGGACGCCGTGCAGGTCGCCACCGGCCGCGTCCCGCACTAGGTCCACGGCCCGCGAACGGCAGCGGCCGTTGATTGCGTCGACGTCCTCGAGGAACCGCACCGCGTGGCGTCCGCCCAGCTCGGCGCAGCGGTGCAGGAAGGCGCGGATGTCCTTGGGAAGGCAGCCGCCGCCGAAGCCCAGGCCCGGGCGCAGGAACCGTGAACCGATCCGCGCATCGCGTCCGAGCGCCTCGGACAGCGCGAGGACGTCCGCGCCGACCAGATCGCAGATCTCCGACATGGCGTTGATGTAGGAGATCTTGGTGGCCAGGAAGCTGTTCGCCGCGACCTTGACCAGCTCGGCGGTCGCGAGATCGGTCACCGTCACGGGCACCTCGTGCTCGTCGATGACGGGCGCGAAGGCGGACCACAGCTGCGCTCGCGCCCACTCCGAGGCGACGCCGAAGACGAGACGGTCCGGACGCAGAGTGTCCTGGACGGCGAACCCTTCGCGCAGGAATTCGGGGTTCCACGCCAGCTCGACATCGGCGCCGGCAGGCGCAGATGCCCGCAGTCGGCGGGTGAGCTCGAGCGCCGTGCCGACCGGCACGGTCGACTTGCCTACGACCAGGGATTTGCGGTCCAGGTGTGGAGCGAGCGAGTCAATCGCTTGGTGGACATGGCGAAGGTCAGCGGCGTGGGACTGCGGATGCTGAGGTGTTCCGACGCAGAGGAAGTGGATGTCCGCCCCGGCGGCGTCGGCGATCGTGCTGCTGAATTTCAGCCGTCCGGACTCGAGCGTCGAGTCAAGCAGCTGGGGCAGTCCGGGCTCGTAGAACGGGACGGTGCCGCTGGCCAGCGCCGCGATCTTGCTCTCGTCCACGTCGACGCCGATGACCTCGAAACCGATCGATGCCATGCAGATCGCATGCGTTGCTCCGAGGTAGCCGGTCCCGAGCACCGAGAGCCTGGGACGGGCACCGTGATGGTTGGTCATGCGTATTCCCCCCGTGACGTGTCTTTTAGTGGCGGCAGGCAACGTTGCTCAGTCCGAGCCGCGCGCCAGACTCGGTATTGCTGCAGTTGACGACGTTGCCGAGAACGGGCGCCAGATGGATGGCGAAGCCGGCGCCGTCGACGGCGGCAGTGTTGCCGGAGAACACGTTGCCGGTGCCCCAGCCGTCGACGACGCTGTGGGTCTGGAAGCCGTCTGCAGGCGAGTTCTCGCCGCGGTTGCCGGTGATGGTCCAGTCGTTGCCCTTGACGTCGACCCAGGAGTCCGCTGCGGTGAGCCCGCCGGAGCCGCTGAACGAGTTGCCGATGATCTTGCCGTGTCGGGTGCCCTCCTTGATGTCGAGGTTCTCGGAGCTCGTCGCCGCGATCGTGTTCTGCGCGACGACGTTGTCATCACTGTGATCGGGCTGGCAGCCGCTGTAGGTGCACCAGTTCGACTTGGCCGAGCCGACGTAGATGCCTTCGCCGAACTTCGCTTTGCGCAGCCCGGTGTTGTGGACGGAGTTGCCGATCACGAGGTTCGCCGAACTGGCGGCGCGCAGGTGGATGCCCTCGTCGCCGATCTGGTAGACGGACAGGCCTTGGACGACGGTGTGCGAGGTACGGTCCAGCACGATGCCTTTCTGGGCGTCGGTGACCGAGAACCCGGCTAGCCGCCAGTAGCCCACACCGTCCAGGTGCAGGCCGTAGCCGCTCTTGACCTCGCCACCGTCGAGCACGGCGGTGGCCGGCCCGCACAGCCAGGCCGGCCGGTCGACCGTTGCGCTGCGGGAGATCGTGAACCGGCCGTGATAGGTCCCCTCGCCCAGATGGATGACCGATCCGGGCCCGGCGGCGGCGAGCGCAGCGGTGAGCTGGCCGGCGGTACTCACGCTCGTGCCGCCGCCCGGGCACACGACGGCTACGGCAGCGGGCGGTCCCGCGGTGTTCCCGGTGGTGGCCGGCCCGGCGGCGTCGGTGGAACCGGCCGCGGATGTCGGCTGGTCGGACGGCGTAGTCGGGCTGAGCGCCGGTGTGGCCTTCGGCCCGGGGGTGGGTGCAGCCGCCTTGGATGGCGCGGAGTGCTGTGAGGAGGTGGCGTGGCCGAGCGCGAAAGCTCCGCCGCCGACCGCCAGCAGGGCGGCCGCGGCCAACAGCCATCGGTGCCAAAGGCGGATGCCTGCGAGGGTCGGCATCGTCAGTGCGCCTGTGCGTATTCGGCCACGTGGTGGCGACCGTGTTGGTTAACCGAACTGTCGAGCGCCGCGGCGTCGAGCAGCTTCTCCCGCTGGTGGGCGTAGGGGTGGCTGAACGGCTCCGGGCCGGGGCGCTGGCGGCTGGCTTGCAGCGCGGAGAGCGCCACGAGCAGGAAGATCATCAGCCAGAGCAGGCTCATGGGTCGTAACAGCACCCGCAGTTGGCGGTACCACGGCGTCGAGTCGTTCCAGCCGCTGACGTTGTTAGCCGACGCCGAGACCGTTCCCGACGCCCGCGCGATGTCGACGGCGGACGGTCCGCGCCCGGCCACCGAGTTCTGTTTCATCGAGGTCCCACCGGCGGCGCCCACGACGGTGATGCCGTGCTTGGCGGCACTCTCGATCGTGTTGGCCTGGACGGTCGCGGTGGAGTCGCGCAGGTAGATGCCCTCGGTGCCTCCGGATATCACGTTGCCAGTGAGCTTCGCCTTGGTCACACCGGTGATGAGGGCGATGCCGTGGCGGGAGGAGTTGGTGACGTCGTTGCCGGTGAGGGTGACCTTGTCCGCGCCGTTCGACACGACAATGCCCATGTCGTTGTCGCCGAAGTCGTTGCCGGCGAGCGTGATGTTGGTACCGCCGATGACGTGGACTCCGTAGTGGCCGTTGTGGTTCGCGGTGCTGTTGGACAGGATGTTGTTCCCGTACGGGGTCAGCGGGGAACCGACCGCCGAAGGTCCTTCCGCGAGCGGCCGGCCGGATAGGGCGAATCCGTTGCCGGCGTTGTAGTTGGCGTTCGCCTCGGAGATGCGAATACCCTGCGTCCCGCGTTCGAGGGCGATGCCGTCACCGCCGTTGTGGATTGCTTCGGTGCGCTCGATGGATCCGTCCGAGACGAAGCGGTGCAACTGGATTCCGGCGATCTGGTTGTCGTCGAACTTCGAATCGGCGATATCGACTCCGCTAGCCCCGGAGACGAACAGACCGTAGGCATCGCCGTGCACCGAGGAGTTGGTGATACTGCTGCTCACGTAGCTCTGAGCGGGGACGGTGTACTTCAGCGACGACGAGTTCGCCCCCGAAGGCAGCGCGCCGGCGGCGGTGATCGTCGTTCCGCCGAGATGGTCGGTAACAGTCGGGCCGTTGCTTGAATCGGTGCCTGGACGGGTCGACTGCACGGCACCGGTGTCGGGCCTGCTGGTTCCGGTCAACGCGATGCCGCCGGTGCGTCCACTCCAGAAGCCGAGGGCCGTGGCCTCCACGTAGCTCATGGAGAACTGCCCGCCGATCATGCGGATGTACGCGCGCCCGTCCGATGGCCTGGTGTCCCGCTGACCAGCCTGCTCATCCCATCCGTCGAGGACGAGGTTGTGCCCCCGGCTTCCCGACAGAGACACGCGACCACCGAAGGACACGATCGAGACGAAGCCGGTCGGAGAGCTGGCCAGGTGCAGGGTGAGCCCTCCCGGTTGGGACAGCTGCAGCACCGCCCCGGCGTTCACCACGATGTTCTCTTCGAGCAGGACCGAACCGTCACTGAGTCTGAGCAGCGTCTGCGGCTCCAGCACGAACAGGTCCTGCAACGTGTACGGCGTCGAACTCGGGGTCAGGACCAACGTGTACCCGTCTCCGGTCGCGATCCGGTACGGCGTCTTCCAGCTCTTGTTCTGCCAGCGGGCCAGCGACGCCACGGTGCGCAGGTCAGTCAGACGTGAGTCGTCCGCGGCGACCAGAGACGACTCGGCGTCGGCGTCGGACGCACTGAACACCGGCCGCGCTGCCGGGCCCGTCGGCGGCGTCGGGCTCGCGACGGCGGGTGTCGCGACCAGGGCTAGGCAAACAGCAGCGAGGACACATCCGAGCCGGCGGGCCGTCATCGTGATCACGCGGGGGCCGTGAGGGTCTTCGCGGACTGTCCCTCGCCACCGGTCGACGTCGCCGTCCGGGTTAGCCAGCCCTGCTTGTTCATCGTTATGAGGGCATAGGCCTTGATGGGCAGCGAGATCATGACAACGACCAGCGCGTAGAGCGGGAGCAGGAAGATCTCCTGAGGGTGCCGGCGCAGATGCGAGTAGCTACGGATGGCACGGCCGCATACCAGCCACAGCGCGCCGATAATTAACCCGTGCCGGTTGAAGTTAATGCGGTATGCGATCAAATAGCCGATTGCAAGCCCCATCGTAACCGGGGTCAGCAATATCTGCAGAACCATGACCTTCGATACGAACGGCACGCGCCACAGCCAGCCTTTCCACAATGCCGTCAAGTAGGTGCGATAGGAATTTCGGCTCCACCGGACACGCTGTTTGCAGAATGCGCGAAACGAGTCGGGAAACATGGAAAGAGCCCGCGCTGAACGCTGATGGACGGTCTGATAACCCGACGCGAGAACCAGCCAGGTAAGCCGACCGTCGTCTCCGGCAATGCAGCGGCGCCCGAGGAAGAACTCGTTCTCGAGATTGTCCAGGACGGGCAGGATCGCAGCTCGGCGATACGCGGCGGTTCGCCCCGACACACAGATGACACCACCCTTGCGACCCATCGCCGGGACGTAGTCGTAGTACCGGAGATTGACCATCCAGTCCGCGATCCGGCGCCAGACGCTCGTCGTGCGCTGGTAGACGTTCTGCTGAGTGCTGACCGCCCCCACTCGCGGATCCTTGAACGGCATCTGCACCGCCGCGAGCAGGCCGTCCTGCCACATGGTGTCCGAGTCGGAGAGCACGACGATCTCGTTGGTAGATGCGCGGATGCCCACGCCGAGAGCGGACCGCTTCCCGCGATGGTCGAAGCTGAGTACCCGCAGCCGGTCGTCAGACACCCCGGCGAGAATGCGCACACACTCGGTGTCGGCCGTGTCGAGGACGACGATGAGCTCGTCCGGATCCTGGCGCAGCCAGCTACGCAGGCAGCGCACAAGTATCTCTGGATCCTCGCGGTAGGACGGAACGACGACCGAGGTGCTGGCCCGAAAGTCGTTTTCGATCGCCTTGCCGAACCTCGACACGACGCTGCGGAACAGCCACAAGCCCCAGACGACAATCCCCGCCACTCCTAGTGGGAATACATCACGCCAAGAGTTCCCAAACAGCATAGAAATATCGTGCGCGAACGATGACATCGTTCCCCCGGTTCCCCCGCTAATGTCAACGCCTGATGACGACCGCCTCATAGAGGCATCTCGCCAGGGAGCGAACCCTAGGGTCGAGCAGTTCCGGCTAGCAACTCACCACTCACCGTAACGACGCCACATTCAGCAGCCACGAAACCTCGCCGCAACTGTTGCAAGCTGTTGAACATCATGGATGGCCCGCCAGCGTCATGCTTTTAATAGCTCGTTGACCATTCCTTAATCGTCGGCCCAAAGAGCACCGCGACACGCCCATCTCGCATATTCAACATATATCCGGTACGAGTGACACGCGTCACAACGTTGCCCCTACGCGTTCGCCGCCGGACAGCCAACGGTTCAGAGTTCCCGCGATCTTGACCCCATACCTGCGATCAGCACCGCGCCTAGTTATCAAGACCCACGAACCTCACCCCCCGCAAAGCTAACCGAGGAGGTCGGCGCGGAGGTCGAGACAAGCGGACGCCGGCTCTCCTTGAACAAGATTCCGCCGCGACACGCCCGCGGGACGTGGCGCGGCGTGCTGGACAGTGCGTGATCGTGCTCTCACGATGTGAGCACGCGATTCGCCGCTCGGGCGAATCGGCCGTGCATCGGAGGGAGAGTCATGGACGTACGCAAGCTCGTCGCTGAGGCACTCGGGACGGCGTGTTTGGTGTTCTTCGCGGTCGGTACCGCCACGTTGTCCTTCGGTTTCGCATTGACCGGTCCGAGCGCGTCAGCCGGTGTGGTGACGACCGCCTTGGCGTTCGGGCTGGTGCTCCTCGCGTTGGCCTACGCACTCGGGCCGATCTCGGGCTGCCACGTGAATCCGGCCGTGACGTTGGGGTTCCTCGTGTCACGGCGGATCACGCTCGTCGAGGCGGCCGAGTACTGGGCGGCGCAGATCGTCGGTGGCATCCTCGGAGCGGCTGTGCTGCGGGCCATGTTCGCGTCGGCAAAAGGCTATTCGACGAAGTCCAACGGCCTCGGGGCGGACGGGTTCGGGTCCGCATCGATGGTGCACCTCGGCGCTGTCGGGGCGTTCCTGGCCGAAGCGGTGCTGACGTTCCTGTTCGTGTTCGTCGTACTCGCGGTGACTCGCAAGGCGGCGTGGCCGCAGCTGGGCGGCGTCGCGATCGGCCTCGCACTGACGACGGTGCATCTGATCGGCATTCCGCTGACCGGCACCTCGGTCAATCCCGCGCGGAGCATCGGCCCGGCGCTGTTCGTCGGGGGTAGTGCACTGAGCCAGCTGTGGCTGTTCATCCTCGCCCCACTCGTGGGTGCCGTAGTCGCGGCGCTTCTCGGCGCGTACCTCTACCCCGGTGAGGCCCCGGCACCCGAAGCGACCGCCGCCGAACCGGCGGTGGCGCAGCCAACCTGAGCTACGCCCGCGCCGAGCAGGTGATAGGCGAGCCACAGCACCTTCCTGCCCTGCGGCAGTGACACATGCGTGAAACCTACGGCGCGCCGCTGTCGCTCACGTGACATCGAGTCGTTCGAGTGGCTGTCCGGTGACCTCCGTGATCAGCTCGAAGTACTTGTCGACATGCAGCACCGTCAGGTCGGCCGCCTCAGCGACGGCCGCGACCAGCAAGTCCGGCACCGACGGTGCCCGATGGTGCCCGCGCCGCGCGAGGATGCCCTGCACGTCAAGGGCCCGGTCCTCGGCCTGCGGGCTCGCATGCTCGCGAGGCATCAGCGAGAGCGGCGCCCGGGTGACAGATGCTGTCCAATCGCCCCCCGATCGCGCCGAATACCCGATCTCGAGCACGGTGGCAAAGGCGATGCGTACCAAACCTCGCTCAATCCGACGCGCCCACTCCTCGGCGTCCATCGCCATCGACAGGCGAGCATAGGCAGACTTGTCGATCAGCCACGACGTGGTCACGACCACGCGTCGCGCATGACCTGCTCATCCAGCAGATCCTTGCTGAGCTCTGCGGCGCGGGCGAGATCCTCGGCCGTCACACTTCCCGCCCCGCGTGCCGCATCCTGGGCGATCTGCCGACGTAAATACTCCCCCCGCGACAGGCCGAGCCGCGCAGCATGCGCATCGAGCCGATGCCAACTGGTCCTCCGGCACGCTCCTGATCAGTACGTCGGTCATAAACCACTTCCTGATATCTATCGCTATCAGGCCGCAATAGCCCCCGCTATCTCGAGGGTCGGCGCCCTCGGGGAGATGCGGGCGAACGCCAGATTGCGTTCCTCGGCGGTCTTGCCGACCTGGCGGCTGCTTCGGTGAGCTGCTCGCGGCAGAAGGCGCCGAGGCTGACCCCGAACGTGAGCAGACCGCCCTGTGATCGCCGATCCCGTGGCGTCGACGGCAGAGGGCGCCACCGCCGTTCTGTCCCAGGCTCGGGGTCCAGGTCTGACCTCGCAGCCAGCTGCGGGGCAGGAGAACGCAGACACCCGCCCCGCAGACCGACCGGGCGGGGGGCCGGCCCGATGACCGCAGCATCCACCGCGGCGCACTGATACGCAACCGCGAAACAGCGCGAGCCGCAGCCGCAGTCGCGGCCGGTGCGGCACGATGTCCCGATGGCCGCACTGGTGGTGCTGATCGTCTTGTTGGGCCTGGCTGTCGGCTCGTTCCTCAACGTGGTGATCTACCGGGTGCCGCGAGGCGAGTCGCTGGTCAGTCCGGGCTCGCACTGCCCATCGTGTGGCGCGCCGGTACGTGCCCGGCACAACGTCCCGGTCCTGGCCTGGCTGATGTTGCGCGGTCGCTGCGCCGACTGCCGCGCGCCGATCGGCGTCCGGTACCCCCTCGTCGAAGCGGCGACGGGCGCGCTGTTCGTCGCGCTCACCTTGCGCCTGCACCACCTGGATCAGTTGCCCGCGCTGCCGGCCTACCTGTACTTCGCTGCGATCGGTATCGCGCTCGCGCTTATCGACTTCGATTGCCGCCGGCTGCCGAACTCGATCGTGCTGCCGTCCTATCCGGTGCTGGCCGTGCTGCTGACCGGTGCGGCAGCCAACCAGCATGAGTGGTGGCCACTCGCTCGGTCCGGGACCGGTGCCGCGGCGCTGTTCGCGTTCTACTTCGCGCTGGCCGTCGCCTACCCGGCCGGCATGGGCTTCGGCGACGTCAAGCTGGCCGGCCTGATCGGCGGCGTGCTGGCCTATCTCTCGTGGTCGACGCTGGTCGTCGGCGCGTTCGGCGGCTTCCTGCTCGGTGCGATCGTCGGGGTGGCTGTCCTGGCGCTCGGTCGCGGCGACCGCAAGACCGCGCTGCCGTTCGGCCCCTTCATGATCGCCGCCGCCCTGGTCGCCGTCTTCGCCGCCCCGGCGATCGCGGGCTGGTATCACCACTAGCGCACGGCACCCTGCTGCTCAGCGGCTCCAGCTCAACACCTTGATCGCCGAGCCGGAGGTCTGCACCTTGACGCGAAGGTCGGGCGGACCGGTCCGCGCGCAGGGCGTGGCGGAGGCGGCGCACGTCCAGATGTTGAGGTAGCGCACGCTGTATGTCGTGGTCGTCGTCTGCGTGAATCCCTGGTTGGGGCTGGGCAATTGGATGAACGGCGCGGTCGGTGAAGTGCCGTTGACGTTGAGGCTGAAGGTCCAAACGACCACGCCCCAGTTGAAGATCTGCCCATTCGAGTTCTTCACGTTGAGACTGATCGGCGCCGTAGGCGCGTACACGAATCCCTTGACGTAGAACTGCGCCTGCCCGCTGGCGGTCGTGTTGATCAGGGTGCCGTTGGCCGTCGGCGTGGCCGTGGAGCAGGTCACCGCGGTCGCGCCGCTCACACACAGCTTCTGCGCAGACATACCTGGCACGTCCGAACTGCTCGATGTTCCGTAGATCGCGATGGGCGGGGCGGCGTCGCTGTACGTACCGCACACCTCGGCGTTACCGCCGGAGTTGGGTGTGAACGTGCTGGTGCCACCGAAGACGAACTCAACGCCCGGGTACTGCTTCTGCGTCGACGGGTCGGCGCAGGCCGCCGGATGCTGCGTCGACGAGCTCGGCCAGGACGGAACGCCGGCCAGGCCGGTAAGCGAGTTGGCGTTCGTCGGGGTGACGCCGGTGATCGCGGGTGTCGTCACGCTGCCGTCGGCGTTGGTCACGCTCGGCCCGGACGTCGGCGTGCCGGCGACCAGGGTGGTGGGCCACTGCCACGGCGTCGAGCCGTAGTCGAAGTAGTACGTTCCCGGGCTGAACCACTCGAACGTCGCTCCACCGGAACAGGGTGAGTTCAGCACCGACACGTCGGTGTACTTGCCCGGAACGAACGCCGCGTACTTGGTTCCACCGTTGGTCCCGCACACCGGGCTTGGCGTGGGCGCACCCACGCCGGACGGCGGAGCCGGGGCGGTCGGCATGCCGATCGGCGTCGGGAGCGCCGTGCACGGCGTCGGCCGGAAGCTGTTGCCGGTGGCGGGCTGGCAGCCGCCGGCTCCGTTGACGCCGTACGCCTGCACCGAGAGGCCGGTGCCACTGCCGGTCGAGCAGTCGCCGGCCGAGCCGGTCCCGGTCAGCCGTACGCCCAGGACGTTGTTGGTGATGTTGACTGCGGCGTTGCTCGCGACCCTGCCGTTCTCGATGCAGATCGTCTTGTTGCTCTGCGGGAATGTGATGCCCTCGCTCAGCGTGTTACGTTCCATCGCGAGCAGCGCATAGCTCGGCAGGTTGTCGTCACCACCGCCGATTCCGACGCCGGAGCCCGAGGTGGTCGTCGTCGTCACGGCGGAGTCCGGTGACGTGTCCGGGGCGCAGGTGGCCGAAGCGTTGCGCGGACCATCCACAGTGGATACGGGCTGGTAGAACGGCGATCCTCCGCTGCCGAAGTTCACCGCAGTGGTAGCCGGTGTTGCGCAGGACAGCTTGCCGTTCTGCAGCTGCGCGACGGCGGCCTGGCCCGCGGCGTCACCGGCGTAGGTGCTCGCCGCCTGATCGCGCAACACCACGGTCGTGCGCACGCTCGTGTCGGCTTGCGACAGGGTCACGCCCAGCACAGCGCCGATCACAGTGACGATGATGAGGACGACGACCAGCGTCGCTCCGTCGTCGCCGTGCGGGTGCCGGATTCTCATGACGACTGCCTCCGTTGCCCGGTGAGGACTATCTGCTGCGAGTCGCCGGCTGCCGCTAGGGTCGCGGTGAGGGTGATCGTCGCCGGCGGGCTCGCGCCGACGCAGGTCGTCGAGCACGCAACCCCGCCCGACGCGTAGTTGTGGATGAGGGTGGCGTCCGAGGACACGGTCGATCCGGAGGCGCAATAGATGCGGTGCAAAGCACCCGACCTCATGACGTAGGCGGCACTGTGGACGGTGTCCGAACCGGTGTTGTTGCCGCCGCTAGTGCTGACCGCCCAGTCGTCCCACTGCAGCAGCAGAACCGTCGCGCCGAGCGTGCTCCCGCAGTACGCGCCGGTCGGTGACGTCCACACGGACTGCCGCGGCGCGTAGGGCGAGGTCGCGGCGCGTAGCCCGACGTCGGCCACGTCCTGACTGAAGTAGGCGGCCGCGATCTGCCGGTCGTGGGAGCCGCTGAGCCGGGCCTGGGTCTGGGTGAGGTTGCCGAAGTAGGCGATGACGAAGTTGGCGATCGGCAGCGTGATCACGCCCATGATCACGATCGTGATCACGAGCTCGACCAGCGTGAAGCCGCCGTCGTCCGAACGCAACCGCCGGATCATGACATCTTCCGAACGACGGTTACCAGCGACTCGGACACGTACCCGTTGGTGCTGGTGAGTGTCAGGGTCACCTGCTGCAGGCCGGGATCCGTGCCGGGACAGGTCGCACTGCTGAACTGTGCGGCGGCCGCGTCCCAGAACCGCACCGCGGCGGTCGGCGGGTTGAAGCCACTCGGCGGCGCGAGCGCAGTCGCGTAGTTCGGCGGCGTGGCGCCCGCGCACGACGTGTATGACGACTGGATGCTCTCTGCGAAGTTGTGCAGGAACGCGCTGGCGTTCGTCTGGTCGCGGTGGATCGCCGACGTCTTGACGCTGAGCGCGATTCCGGCGCCGATCGCGACGACGCAGACACCGAGGATCGCGATCGAGACGATGAGCTCGAGCAGGGTCTCGCCGCTGTCGTCGGACATACGCTGGCGCATGGCTCAGACCTTGACCTGGCGGAAGATGCCGTACATGGCGGAGACGAGAGCGATGGCGACGAAGCCGACGATGACGCCCATGATCACGATGACGATCGGCTCGAACAGCGCAGTCAGCTTCTTGAGCTTGTAGTCGAGTTCGCCCTCGTAGTACTTGGCGGTGACGTCGAGCTGGTTGTCGAGCGTCCCGGTCTCCTCGCCGACGCGCATCATCTGCCCGGCCGTCGTCGGGAACAGCCCTGTCTTGGACAGCGGCCCGGCGAGCCCTTCGCCCTCGAGCATCGCCTCGCCCACACCGGAGAGCGAGCGCACGAACACTAGATTGCGTAGCGACTCCGTCGCCACCCGCAGCGACTCGGGCAGCGAGACACCGGCGCTGACCATCGACGAGAGGATGCGGCAGAAGCGTTCGACCAGGGCGTACTGGATCGTGTCGCCGAGTACCGGCATGCTGAGCAGCAGGCGGTCTCTGGCGTATCGCCCGGACTCGGTCCGTAGCGCGGCGAAGACAATCAAGAACACGGCCACGACGCCGCTGCCGAGCGCCCACCACCACGTGGTTAGGAAGTCCGTAACGGCTAGCAGCATCCGGGTTGCCAGCGGCAGCTTGGCGTTCAGACTGGCGAAGAAGACCTTGAACTTGGGTAGTACGAAGCTGGCCAGCACCACAACGGTGACGAGCGACATCACCGCGATGACGGCCGGGTAGATCATCGCGGCCTTGATCTTGCGTCTCGCTTCGAGGTCCCGTTCCAAGTACTTCGCGAGCTGGTCCAGGACGGTGTCGAGCTGGCCGGTCAGTTCAGCTGAACGCAGGATGCCGCGGTAGTACTCAGGAAAGACCTTTGGATGGCGGTCGAGGCAGTCTGACAGCTTGTTGCCGGCACGCAGCCCCTCCTCGACGTCGGCCATCATGCGGCGTACGGACGAGTTCTTCGCTTCAGAGCCCAGCGTGTGGACGGCGTCGATGAGGGGCAGGCCGGCCCGAACGAATGCGCTGAGCTGGCGTGACAGGTGCATGAGTTCTTCGCGCTTGACCCGTTGTGCAGTGACCTCGAACTGGAGCACGCTCTTCTTCTCGACCAGCCTGATATCGCGAAGTTCCCGCTCGTACAAGGCGATCTCGGCCGCCTCGCGACTGTCAGCCTTGTGCACACCCTTGGCGAACTCGCCGCCCGGCGCCACCGCGACGTAGGCGTATCTGGTCATGATCAGCTCCCGACCACGTAGATGGAACGAACGACCTCGGCGAGATTGGTGACGCCGGCTTCGACCAGACGCAGCGCCTCCTCCTGCAGGGTGCGCATGCCCTCGGCCCGAGCCAGCTTGCGAATCTCGTCGTGCGAAGCGCGATCGAGGATCAGCTCGCGGACGGCGTCCGTGACCGGCATCAGCTCGTAGACGCCGATCCGGTCCAGGTAGCCGGTGTGCGCGCAGAAGTTGCAGCCGGTGCCGTGGACGAACGCCTGGTCGGGGATCTGCCCGCCGGCCGCCGCGAGGAACGCCAGCTCCTCGGCCGGCGGATCGTACGGCTCGCGGCAGTAGGGGCACACTCGGCGCACGAGGCGTTGGGACAGCACGCCGGTGACCGACGAGGCGACGAGGAAGCTCTCGATCCCCATGTCGAGCAGCCGGTGCAGCGCGGCCACGGCATCCGTGGCGTGCAGCGACGAGAGCACGAAGTGCCCGGTCAGCGCCGACTGCACGGCAATGCGGGCGGTCTCGACATCGCGGACCTCGCCGACCAGGATCACGTCCGGGTCCTGGCGCAGGATCGAGCGCAGGCCGTTGGCGAACGTAATGCCGGCCTGCTCGTTGATCTGGATCTGGTTGATAGACGGGAACGTGTACTCGACCGGATCCTCGATCGTCATGACATTGCGTTCGGGGCTGTTGATCGCACCCAGCGAGCCATACAGAGTCGTCGTCTTGCCGCTGCCCGTGGGGCCGGCGCAGATCACCATGCCGTACGGCGAGCGCAGCAGGCCGTCGTACCGCGTGATCATCTCGTCCGGCATGCCCAGCTCGTGGAGCTGGAACAGCGGGCGGCTCTTGTCCAGCAGCCGCAGCACGACCTTCTCGCCGCCGACCACGGCCGTCGTGGCGACCCGGATGTCGACGGCGCGATCCTCGACGTTCATGCTGATCTGGCCGTCCTGCGGGCGGCGCCGCTCGACGATGTTCATGCCGGCGAGGATCTTGATCCGGCTGGCCAGGGCGGGACCCATCGAGCCGGGCAGATCGAGCATGTCGTGCAGCGCGCCGTCGATGCGGTAGCGCACCCGCACCCGGTCGTCCTGCGGCTCGACGTGGATGTCCGAGGCACGGTCGCGCAGTCCCTGCGTGATCATCTTCTGGACGACCTGCACTACGGGCGCATCGTCGTTGGCCGTCGCGGCGTCGACGCGCGTGGCGTCCTTACGAACGGAGTCGCGGGCCTCGAACACCTTGACCTGGTCGCCGATCCCGCTCAACGCGCGGTAGCTGTTGTTGATCGCGCGCAGGATGTCGCTCGCGGAAGCCAACCGAGTGGAGACCGGACGGCCGAGCGTTTCGCGGAGGCTCGCCACGACCTGCTCGGATGCGTCGGCGACCGCGACGACAACGCTGCCGCCGTCGATGCCCAACGGGATCGCGGTCAGTGTCCGGGCGGTGGCCTCGCGCATCAGCTCGATGGCGGCCGGGTCCGGTGCGAGCCGACGGAGGTCGACGTTCGGGCCGATCGGTATCGGCGACGTGGGCGCCGGCGCCAGCAGGACGGGCGGAGCTTCCGGCTGCGGGCCTTTGCGGTGCCTCATGCCGTCACGCTCGCGCGCAGGCGGGGCCGGGCCTCGACGTCCTTCGGATACAGGCTGCGGGCTAGGGCATCCTCGTAGGTCACCAGGCCTTCCTGGACCAGCTTGGACAGCGACTGCTCGAACGTGACCATGCCTTCTCGCTGCCCGGTCACCAGCGAGTTCCGCAGCTGGTGCGTCTTGCCTTCCTTGATCAGGTTGCGGATCGCCGAGTCGGCGACGAGCACCTCGTAGGCGGCGACCAGCCCACCCCCGATGCGCGGCAGCAATCGCTGATAGACGATCCCGCTGAGCGCGGCCGCCAGTTGCACGCGCACCTGGGCCTGCTGCTCGGCCGGGAAGACGTCGATGATGCGGGCCAGCGACTGCGCGGTGTCGTTCGTGTGCAGCGTGGCGAAGACGAGGTGGCCGGTCTCGGCGATGGTCAGCGCGAACCGGATCGATTCGAGGTCGCGCATCTCGCCGACGAGCAGGACGTCGGGGTCCTCGCGCAGTGCGCTGCGCAGCGCGTCCGGGAACGACGCCGTGTCGCTGCCGACCTCGCGTTGATTCACCGCCGAGCGCTTGTGGTCGTGCACGTACTCGATCGGGTCCTCGACGGTGATGATGTGGCAGGCCCGGTGGGTGTTGATCTGGTCGATGATCGCGGCCAGCGTGGTCGACTTGCCCGAGCCGGTCGGGCCGGTGACGAGCACGAGTCCCTGGTGACGCTGGGCGAAGTCGTGCAGCACGGGCGGCAGGCCGAGCTCGTCCATGGTCGGGATGTCGCGCGGGATCATGCGCAGGGCAATGGCGGTCGCGCCGCGTTGGGTGAACGCGTTGCCGCGGATGCGCGCGGAGTTCCGCCAGGAGAAGGAGAAGTCGTATTCGTGGGCGGCGTTCCAGCGCGCGGCTTGCTCGGGCGTCAGCAGCTCGGCGAGCAGCAGGTCGGTGCCTTCGGCGGTGAGGACGGTGTCGTCCGGTACCGGATGCAGCGAGCCGTGCACTCGGATCTGCGGCGGCAGGCCCGCGGTGAGCAGCAAGTCGGTGCCGCCGGCTCGCCACAGCACGTCGAGCAAGGCGTCCACCCGACCGCCGTTCGTGTTGCCGTGCATGGTGATTCCTTCCGAAGATGCTGCTGATTGGAGTGGGAGGGCCCGCCCCCGATGACCGGGCCCTCCCGAGGCGACTGCTAGCAGTTGCCGCTGACGGCACCGCTCGCGGGCACGTAGGAGATCGTGTACTTCGCGCTCGACGGCGCTTCCTTCAGGTACTTGGCACCGACGAGCGTGGTAGCAGTGTGGGTTGCGTCGTCGATCGCTGTGGCATAGCCACCGACCTTGGCGTAGTAGGCCTCGCTGGCGATCTCGACGTTCTTGACGTCCGACTTGCAAGCTGCCGAGACGCCGTCGCTGTTGAAGGCACCGACGGCGAAGACGACGATGCCGGCGAGGACGCCGAGGATGACGATGACGATGAGCAGTTCGATGAGGGTGAAGCCCTTCTCGTTCTGGCGGGCCTCACGGAGTGCTTGCAGCATTTCTGGTTCCCCCTGGATTTGGTTCGGTTGATTGGTTGGTTGATTGATCGGGCTGGATGGTGTTCGGTCCGAGGGGCGGATCAGGGCCGCCGTCGTACGGGCGCATCAGACCGGTCCTGACGGATTAACACAGCCAGGCTGTACAGCCAGCAGGCGGCTGGCCGCGAAGCGGCGGATCGCCTGGCTGACCGGATGGTCGGGCTGGCTGATCGCGAGCGGCCGGCCCTGGTTGATCGACACGGGTACGTCGTCGCTGGACGGGATCCAGCAGGCCACCCGGCCCTTCAGCGCCTTCTCCACGCTGGCCTGCGACAGGCCGTCTCGCGAGTAGCGGTTGACGACGAGCGATCGCATCGCGCGGTCGTAGGACAGCAGATCGAGCGTGTCGAGCAGTTCGCGCAGGCTCTTGAGCGTCGGCGACTCCGGGGTCGCAACCAGCACGCGGTGCGTGGAGCGATCCAGGGCGGCCAGGACGTACGGGGAGAACTGCGCCGGGGTGTCGACGATGACGTGGTCGTATGCGGCGGGCAGTTCGTCCAGCAGCCGCTCGACGAGAGGCACCGCGATCTTGACCGCCTGCCCGGCGACAACGGGCGCCAGGATCGCGTCGAGGCCGGGAGCCAGCGTCGTGGTCAGCTGCGTGATGCCGCCCAGGTCGACCGGTCCCGGCAGGTGCCGGGCGTCGGCGAGGGTCCGCTTGGGCGAGATCCGCAAGGCCGACCCGAGGTCACCGAACTCGAGGTCGAGATCGAGCAGGCACACCCGTCGGGCGCCGCCGTCGTGCAGGATCGTCGCGAGGTTGCTGGCGAAGGTGGTCTTGCCGCTGCCGTCCTTGGCCGCGAAGACCGTGACGACCTGGCCGCGCGTCCGTTCGCGCTGCGGCGGGCCGAGCCGCAGACAGGCGGCGCGCAGGCCGTCGCAGTCGTCGGCCGCGAAGACGTCGGTGACGCCCGCCTCGCCGGCCCGGGCCAGCACCGCCTCCGGAGCGTCGTGCAGCAGGAAGACGACCAGTGCCGGATTCGCGTTGCGGCGCGCGGCGACGAACGGCAATGCCGAATGGAGGTCCAGGCCGGCGCCGAGGATGAGCAACGACTCTCGCGGGTGCGCGTCGAGTTCGGCGGTGGCAGCCCCCAGGTCGGCGACCGTACGTACGTCACCCCCGACGAGGGCGGCTAGCGCACTCGCCAGCTGCGCATCGGGTTCGCAGAGAATCGTCACGGTCTCACTCCTCGGCTTCTCGCTCAGCCTGGGTGCTGGCGCGGGTCGGCCGTAGCGGGTGAAAGGTTGGTTGTCGGCCGCCGATCGGTCGCGCGGGTCGGCCATTCGGCCGACACGGAGCTACCAGCGCAGCGCCCAGTGCGAGATCGTGCCGAGCAGGAACTCGACCGGCGACCAGAGGGCGACGCGCGCCGTGCGCACCTTGTCTGTTGCGGTGCGCGCGCGCAGTTCGTCGAGCCACGCCTGCCATTCCTCGGCGCAGGTGACGTCCGGGGAGCAGATCGTTCGGGCCAGCTCGGCGTGGCCGGGCAGATAGTGCTGCCGGACGCCGCCGTCCCACCACCAGACGCCTACCGGCGGCGGGGCGGCAGATGGATAGTGCAGCGCGATGTCCACGGCTACACCTCCGACGGGTCGTATCGGGGCACCGGAGATTCGCGCGTTCCCCACGCCTTCGAGCGCTTGCGGGTGAGCTTGGTCAGCGCCCAGTACATGGCCGGCCGCAGCACGACCAGCCCGAGCACCGGGAGCAGCAACGACGTCAGCCACATCCGCGTTCGGTCGCGCATCGTCAGGTTCGGGCGGTAGGCGGCGTAGACGGCGGTCTCGGTCAGCGCCACGACGATCCAGAACGCGACGCCGTACAGCAGCACCCAGCTGCCGCTCTCCGCAGTGACGAACACGAGTGCGGCGATCACGAACGGCCACATGACCGCGAAGCACAGCGGGTACAGGTAGAAGGCCATCGGGACGAGCCGCAGGTTGGTGATCACGAAGGGGGTGGCCAGCCAGGCCGACTGGCTCCATCGCAGCCGCTGCTTGAACGTCCCGCGCCAGGTTGTCGGCAGCGCGGTCTCGACGACGGCCTCGTTGACTGCGACCACGCGACCGCGCAGCAGCGCATACAGCGAGAGCCGCCGGTCGTCGCCGACCGTGCCGGAGTTGCAGTAGTCGTCCATGTTGTCGTACACGACGTCCGCGCGGTACAGGGCCAGCGCACCGGACGTCGGGCAGACGGCGCCGACCGACGATCGGGCCATGCGGGCCAGCAGGCACGACGTCACCACGTTGATGTCGACCAGCCGGGTGAGCAGGTTGTCGCGCCAGTTGCGCACCAGCAGCATGCCGGTACAGGCCTGCACTTCCGGGTCGCTCATCGCACGCAGCATGTGCTCGAGGGCGTCGGCGTCGACGACGGAGTCGGAATCGACGGTGAAGATGTAGTCCCATTCGTCAGGGTCGAACAGCTTCAGCACGTTGGCCTGCGCGTGCCGCTTGCCCTGGTTGGGCTGGACCAGCCAGTGCACGCCCGGGCAGTCGAACGGCTCGACCGGCACCTTCGACCCGTCGTCCATCACGTAGATGGCGTCGGGCGGATGGGTCTGCGCGGCCAGGGCGAGGACCGTGTTGCGCAGCAGGTCCGGTTCCTCGTTGTAGGCCGGGACGATCGCGATGACGCGACCGGGAGCGACCGGCAGGTGCGAGAAACTGCGCCATCTCGTCCCGGCGACGACGAAGTAGACGACGAGTGCCGCGAGCGCGCCGTAGAACACGCTCAGAAACAGCGTCTGCGGCCCGGACCACGACAGCTGGCTGTGCAGCACGTATCCGGCGAACCCCGCGAGAGCGAGCGCGCAGACCGCCAGCGCCAGTCCGCGAGGACGCCGGCTACGGCCCTGCCGCGACGACGGCACGACGGCGCTGGCGTGCGCCGCGTGCCGTCCGCGCGAGCTCATCGTCCGGTCGGGAACCGGCGCTTGCGGGTGCCCAGCCGGTAGAGCATCACTCCGGCGACGAGCATCGCCAGCGCGCTGATCATCAGCTCGACCACCCCGAAGCGGTGCCCCAGGATCATGAAGGTGCCGACGCCGGTGAAGGCGAGGCTGCTTGACTTGACTCCGTACATGTCTGATTCCTTATCCGTTGTCGAGTAGTGAGTAGTCGTCGGTGGTGAGGCTTCCGACGCCGAGCAGGCTCAGGCCGAAGCTGACCGCCGTCGCCCCGGCGGGCACGGCCGCCGTGGTCAGGCTGTACTGCGTCCAGCCGCTCGCCACCGACGTCGTGGTGGCCTGCTTCCAGAACTTCCACGCGCCGGTTGAGTCCCGGTAGAAGGTCACGATCGCGACCGGGCCGGTGCCCTTGGCCCACAGCGAGGCTGTATACGTGTGGCCGGGGGTCACCTGCGGCGAGATCGTGCTGGCGTCCTGCTTCATCACGAGCTTGCGGTCACCCGACGTATAGGCCGTGATGTCCACCCGCTCGCTGTGGCTGCCCGAGTGGGCATCCGGGCTGTACGCCCAGGCCGCGGTGTTGACGCCCGAGGTGCCCAGCTGAAAGCCCGTCGGGACACCGTTGGTGGCCTGCTCGAGGGAGTAGTTCTGCACCAGGTTCGGGTTCTGCGTCGGCAGCGGCGGGCCGGCCACGTAGGGCTGCTCGGTGCCGCCGATCACCTGGTCCATCGTCTGCACCTGGGTCGTGGTCGGACGCGCGGCGAGCCACTGGGCGAACTGGGTGAACTCGTCCAGTGAGATCTCGTTGCTGTCGCCGGTGCTGCCGATGTGGTGGAACACGATCGGCACCAGCCCGCCCTTGTCGGTCTCGGCCTGGGTGACGTAGTTCTCCAGAATGCCCAGGGTGGTGTCAGAGCGGACCGAGGTGTTCGTCTTGATGGCGTACAGGTCGGCCGGCGGGATCGGGTTCGCGGTGATGCAGTTGGCGCAGCCGTAGGGCAGCGACTTGAGGTTGGCGATGATGCGTGCGCTGTCGTAGCCACAGCTCGCGACGATCTGCTCGATCGAGGCGTTGTAGGCGCCGAATGGATAGGCGAAGTCCTTGACCGTGAACCCCAGGTTGTGCAGGGCGACGCGGTCGTTGCATACCTCGCGGGCCACGTCGTCCGAGCTGAGAGTGGTCAGGTCGGCGTGGTCTACGGTGTGGCCGGCGATCTCGTTGCCGCCTGCCGCGATGGCCTGCAGCTGGGCGACGGTCAGGTAGTCCTGCACGCCGACCCGCCCGCTGTTGATGTAGAAGGTGCCGTGCAGGCCGTACTGCGCCAGCACCGCGGCGGCCTGGTCCTGCCCGACCGTCCCGTCGTCGAACGTAAGCACCACCGAGGTGGGCTTGGTCGTCGGCGGAGGAGGCGGTGGCGGAGCGGAAACCGTCAGGGGCGCACTCGCGGTGGCCGACTGCCCGGCGGTGTCGGTCACCGTGACGGTCACCGTGTAGGTACCCGCAGCCGGGTAGCTGTGCTGGACGGTCGAGGCACCTTGCGCAGGCACCGACGATCCGTCGCCGAAGTCGAACGCATAGGACGCGATGCCGTTGTCGTCCGTCGACGCAGACGCATCGGCCGTGACACTCAGCGGCGCGACGCCCGACTGCGGCGACACGCTCAGCGCGGCCGACGGCGGGTTGTCGACCGGCGGCGGAGGCGCGGGCTGGGTCACCGTGATCTGCATTGTGGCGGTGGACGTCTTGCCGCCCGTGTCCTTCACCGTCACGACCGCGGGCCAGGTGCCCACCTTGGTGTACGTGTGATCGGCGGTCGGGTCGACTTGCTCGCCCGAGCTGCCCGTCCCGTCGCCCCAGTCGAAGCTGTACGAGGCGACCGGGGTGGCGTCGGTGTCGGTCGACCCCGACGCGTCCAGGTGCACGACGACCGGACTGTCGCCACTGGTCGGCGACGCGGTGAGGTCGGCGACCGGCGGGTTGTCGACCGGCGGCGGTGGCGGCGCGGCCGCCGTGGTGAACGACCAGCTCGGCGCGGCGCCGGTCATCTGGTTGCCGGCGACGTCTTTCGCCTTGATCGTCAGCGTGTACTTGGTCGCGTAGGCGAGAGGGCTGCTCGGCGTGAGCGTCTCGGTGAACGTGCTCGCGTCGTACGACTTGGTGAACGGCACGGCGGTCGTCCCGGTGGCGAACGTCGCGGTCACACTGCTCGGCTGGATGGCCTCGCTGAACGTCGCGGTCGGGGCGGCGGACACCCCGACGTTGGTAGAGCCGGTCACCGGCGTCACCGCGGTGACCTTCGGAGGTGTCTTGTCGGCGGAAGGCGCCGCCGCGCGCGCGACCGACGGGATGGCCAGGGCCAGCCCGGTCGCAGCGATCAATGCTGCCTTGACGTGTGTCGATTTCACTTTTCCCCCGGTTGTGGCGGCCATTTCACTGGGCGGGCGTGGAAGACGCCGTGTTCCCAGCCGGACGTTCCTGGTGCGGATGGCGCCAGCCGCCCGGCGCACAGGCCGCGGGCTCGTAAGCCTGCTGCGATGGCCGGGATGGCGGCGATGGTGTTGGCGGTGTGTGCCGTGTCGTGCATGACCACGACGCCGCCCGGCTTTACGGACAGCACGTTGGCAACGACCTGATCGGTCGGAATCCCCTTGTAATCACGGGAATCGACCGTCCAGCCGACCTCGGTCATCCCAAGGCGGCCGGCTGCTTGCTGGACCGCCGCGTCGCTGTCGCCGTACGGCGAGCGGAAGAACGCCGGCTGGCGTCCAGTTTCCGCGACGATCGTCTGCTTGGCCCGATAGAGCTCGGACGTCACCTGATTCTCGGTCAGGGCCGTGGTCCCCGTCGTTGCCCCGGTGAGCGACCGGTGGTCCCAGGTGTGATCTTCCACGGCGTTTCCGTACGCCACGGTCTGCTTCACCAGCGCCGGATACGCCTGGACGTGCTGGCCGATGTCGAAGAAGGTGGCTCTGATTCCGGCGTCGCGCAGCGCGTCGAGCAGCCGCGGCGTCGATGCCGGGTCGGGCCCGTCGTCGAAGGTCAGCGCCACGTAGCCGTTCCGGCACTGGGCGGCGTGACTCGTCGCAGCGTGCGCCGAGACGTATCCGGCCGCGTAGCCACCTGCGACCAGCAGTGCGCCGGCCGCGATCAGGGCAATCTTCCCGTGCTTCATCGCTATAGGTACTGCACGTTGGATGCGGGCGTCAGATGATTGCGGCAGTCGAGTACGCGCGTCGCCTTGCCGACGAGTTCGTCGGTGAACTCGGCGTGGTCGGTGAGCAGCATGACCAGATCGAACTCTCGAATCGGCACCAGCCGGTTCCAGGCCGGCGCCGGGTAGCGCGCGGGCTCGACCCAGGGGTCGAACAGGCTGACCTCGGCACCGCCTCGGGTCAGCAAGTCGATCACCTTGAAGGACGGTGACTCGCGCACGTCGGCGGTGCCCGCCTTGTAAGCCAGCCCGAGCACCAGGATCCGCGAGCCGTTCACCGACCGGCAGGCCGTGTTGAGCATCGTGGTGGCCCGCTCGACCACGTGGTGCGGCATGTGGGAGTTGACGTCGTTGGCCAGCTCGATGAATTGCATCCGCCGGCCGAGGTCACGTTCCACCTGCCAGGAGAGGTATGCCGGGTCGACCGGAAGGCAGTGCCCGCCGACGCCTGGACCTGGAGTGAACTTCATGAATCCGTACGGCTTGGTGTCGGCGGCGTCGAGCACCTCCCAGACCGAGATGCCCAGCGCTTGCGCGACCGTGGCCAGCTCGTTGACGAGGCCGATATTCACGTGCCGGAAGGTGTTCTCGACGACCTTGGCGAGCTCGGCGACCACTAGCGAGCCAGTTCGCACTGTCGTGTCGACGATGGTGCGATAGAAGCCGTCGACCGCATCAAGGCAGCACGGCTGTAGACCTGAGACGAGCTTCGGTGTGTTGCGGAACCTCCACTGCTCGTTGCCGGGGTCGATGCGCTCGGGGCTGAAGCCGACGTGGAAGTCGAACGTGGACAGCTGCGACCACTTCTCCAGTCGCGGCAGCACGACCTGCTCCGTGGTGCCCGGGTAGGAGGTGGATTCGAGCACAACCGTTGCGCCTGGGCGCAGGTACTGGCCCACGGTCACCGACGCGTTCTCCACGCAAGAGAGGTCGGGCGCACCGTCCTTCAGCGGTGTCGGCACGGTGATGATCGCGATGTCGAAGCCGCGAATCACATCAGGATCGTCCGAAACCGCATAGCGACCCGTGGCCAACGCGTCCTGCAGCTGCGCCGACGAGATGTCCGTCGTGAACGATTCCCCGCGCTGCAACGCGTTCACGCGGTTAGCAGCGACCTCGAGTGCCGCTACCTCATGACCGACCGCGACGGCTTGCATGGCTAGCGGCAGGCCGACGTAGCCCTGCCCGATCACGGCTACCTTCATCAGAACTCCCCCGTTGTGCCCGCAGTGCGGGCCGTTCTACCCAGGCTGCGCCGGCGGATGTGTCGCTCCCAGCGGGCGAAAGGCTTGTTGACGATCACCGGTCGGTGCTCAGGTGTCGGCCGTTCGGCCGACGGAATCAACGAATCCCGGTGATCAGGACGAGCGTGGTACGGCTGCAGTGCACGACGCCGGATTCCAGCGATACGGAAAGTGTCCGTTCGCGGGTCGCGCTCGTCGCGAGGCAGATGTGGCTGGTCAGGTCGCCGTCGAAACGGAACACGTCCCCCGGTCGGAGGGCGGCGGCGTACTCCGGCCGAGCGGTCACTTCGAGCCGCGGCCGGTTCGGCGCCTCGCCCTGATCGGCTACCGCGTGGCGTCGCTGCGGGGACACCGTCAGCTCGCCAGCGCCGGTGCAGGCATCCATCCGAGGCGAACCGCGGCCATCAGGGCAGTGGCTCGGTTGGTGGCGCCGAGCTTCTCGTACAGCCGGGCTACATACGTCTTGGCTGTGGACAGGCTGATGTACAGCGTAGCTGCGATTGCGGGGACGGATCGACCGTCCTGGAGCAGAGCCAGCACCTCGCGCTCGCGGGCGCTCAGCGCGAGCCGGGCCGGCGACTCCTGCCGACGGCGTAGCGCCTGGGCCAGGCCGACGGCGCTGAACGACGACGCGGCGACCGCCGCATGCCGGATCGCGGCCATGACCTCGGTCAATGCGGCTTCCTTCGAGACGAACGCCGAGGCTCCCGTCTCCAGCGCCCGGAACAGTACGTCGTCCTGGCCCTTGGAGGTAAGGATCACGACGCCGAGCTCGGCGTACCGGTCGCGCAGTTCTCGGGCCAGTTCGAGTCCGTTGCCGTCCCGCAGCGTGGTACCGACGCTGACGACATCCGGCGCGAGCGCATCGGCCATGGACAGCGCCTCGGCGATCGTGCCCGCCTCGCCGACGACGTGCAGGTCCGCCTGGCCGTCGGCGATGCGCGCCAATCCGGACCGGATGACCGGATGACCGTCAACGACGAGCAGCCGGACGGTGTTCCCCCCGTGCTTATTCACTTCGATCCCCCGAGATCGTCACTTGCCCCGGCAAGCTTTGTCAGGCAAGACTCTTGCGGGGTCGTCGCAAGCCACAGGTAAGAATCGCGTTAGCTTTCCGCAACACCTCAAGGCCTGCGCAAGTTGTGGCTCCGAGCGCAGGCACCCGAACACGCTGCGTCCTTGCGGGTTTCTTGAGCTGAACCTCAGGCGACCTTGCGCAACGCCGACAACGCTGGACCGCTGACAGCTCCGTCCACACAGGACGGGCCCAGCTGCGGGGGCAGGCGGGGTAGATGAGCAGGACGCACCTACCAACCGTCGGACGAGCGTCGCCCGGGGACCGGGGGGTCTCGGGCGACGCGTCCATCCGCTCCGGATGATCGCCGAGGACGCAGTGGGGGCACGATCGGGGGCAGCGACGCTGCGAGGCCGGCAGGTACTCGTTGTTGAAGACGACGACGACAGCGCCGCACTACTGGCGTCCTACGCCGAGCGGGTCGGGCACGCCGTGCTCCGGGCTCGCAGCGGCGAGGAGGCGCTCGAGATCGCCGCACAGCAGCAGATCGACCTGGTCGTGGTGGATCTGCTCCTGCCCGGTATGAGCGGTTGGGACGTGGTCACGGCGTTACGAGCCGATCCGACTACGGCGCACTGGCCGGTGGTCGTCAGCTCGGTCCTCGACCGGCAGGACTATCCGCAAGAAATACAGGGAACCCTGCCCAAGCCGTACACTCGTCGCCAGGTCGAACAGCTGTTGCGACGCCTGCTTCCCCCGGCGCGACAGTAGTCGTCCTCGTTGGGGGACACCGATGGCTACCGTGCTGGTTGCCGACGACGACGCGGACATTCGCGACCTCGTCGCCTACAAGCTGCAGCAGGCCGGGCACGAGGTGGTGAGTGTGGCGGACGGATCGGCTGCGGTGACCGCTGCTCGTGACCTCGTGCCGGACCTGGCGATCATCGACGTGACGATGCCCGGCCTTTCCGGCTTTCAGGTCTGCGCGGCGCTGCGCGCCGAGGCGGCAACCGCCGCGATTCCGGTGATCTTGCTCAGCGCTCGGGCGCACGCCGGCGACAGCGTGACCGGCATGACGGCTGGCGCCGTGGACTACGTGACGAAGCCGTTCAGCCCACGCGATCTCGTGCAGCGCGTCGAGGCGCTGCTGGCCAGCGGGCGATGAGCACCATTCGCCGGCTCCGTGTGACCACGGCCCGCCTGCTGTCGACCAACTTCTCGCCGGCCGCCGGGCCGCTCGCCCGAGAGGGACTGCTGCGGCGGGCCTGGCCGTTCGTGCTGGCCGGTGTGGTGGCCCGGGCGATGCTGTGGCTGCCGAACAGCCTCGTCACGGACCGCCCGGCGTTGTACGCAGCCGGCGCGTCGACGCTGTGCCTGCTTGCCGCGGCGGTGCTGATCCCGTGGCCGCGCCTGCCGACCTGGACCCAGGGGCTCGTGCCGTTGGCATTCCTCGGCGTCGTGGCGCTGCTGCGCGAGAGCACCGGCGGCGTCGCCGGCTACGCCGTCCTGGTCATGTTGCCGGTGCTGTGGCTCGCGCTCTACGGCAACCTGTGGCAGCTCGTGGCATCGGTCGTCCTGACCGTCTGCGTGTTCCTGGTTCCGATCCTGGCCATCGGTGCGCCGGCCTATCCGGCGTCGGGCATCAGCCGCATCGTGCTGTGGCCGCTCACGGCGGCGATCGTCGGCGGCAGCACCTACCGGATCGTGGCTGCCGAGCGGGCGCGCACTGCGTTCGTCAACGGGCTGCTGTCCGCCGCAACCGAGCAGTCGATCATCGCCACCGACCCGGACGGCCTGATCACCCTGTTCAACCGCGGGGCCGAGCGCATGTACGGCTATCGCGCCGACGAAATGGTGGGCAAGACGACCCCGCTGGCCCTCCACGACCCCCGCGAAGTGGCGGCCCGGGCGGCCGAGCTCGGTGTGCCGCCCGGCTTCGAGGTCTTCAGCTCGCAGGCGCGCCGGGGGCGGGCCGAAACGCACGAGTGGACGTACGTCCGCGGCGACGGCGAGCGGATCTCGGTCAGCATGAGCGTGGCCCCCGTCTACGACAGCGCCGGCGAGCTGCGCGGGTACGTCAAGATCGGGACGGACATCACCGAGCGGGCGGCCGCCGAGCGGATAAAGGACGAATTCGTCGCGCTCGTCTCGCACGAGCTACGCACCCCGTTGTCGTCGATCATCGGCTACCTCGAGGTGCTGTTCGACGAGGAGACCGGGCCACTCACCGCCCGGCAGCGGCAGTTCCTCGAGGTCGTGGACCGCAACGCCCACCGGCAACTGCGGCTCGTCAGCGACCTGCTATTCGTGTCGCAGGTGGATGCCGGGCGGGTGCGCCTGGACGTCGGCGACGTCGACCTCGCCGAACTGGCCAAGGCGGCCCTCGAAGCGGCGCAACCCCGGGCCAAGGCAGCTGCGGTCGCGCTGCAACTGCAGGCCGACGACACGACGACTCTGCGCGGCGATGCGGACCGGCTCGGCCAGATCTTCGACAACCTGCTCACCAACGCGATCAAGTTCACGCCGGCGGGTGGCAGCGTCGACGTGCGGATCACCGGTGCCCCCGACACGGTGAACGTCCAGGTGCGCGACACGGGCGTCGGCATCCCCGTCGACGAGCAGGGGCAGCTGTTCACCCGCTTCTTCCGGGCGTCCACGGCGACGAGTCGGGCAATTCCAGGTATCGGACTGGGGTTGACGATCGTTAAAGCGATTGTGGACGCACATCGGGGCACCGTGTCCGTGACCAGCACGGAGGGTCGAGGCACGACATTCACGATCAATCTGCCACGATCCGTGCAGTGAGGGATTCGCCGACCGGACGGGGCTAGGAGTGGACGAGCAGGACAGGCGTGCGCTCGTCGTCGAGGACGACGCCGACATCCGGTCACTTCTGGTTGAAGTGCTGAGCCAGGCCGGGTTCGACGTCGAGACGACCGGCTCGGGCCGCGAGGTGCTGGGCATCATCCAGCGGCTCGACCCGGACATCGTCACGCTTGATCTCGGCCTGCCCGACCTGGACGGCGTCGAGGTGTGCCGGCAACTGCGGGCGGCCGGCAGCGACGCGTACGTCATCATGCTCACCGCCCGTGACGACGAGATCGACCGGCTCATCGGCCTGGAGATCGGAGCCGACGACTATCTGAGCAAGCCGTTCAGCCCGCGCGAGCTGAAGGCGCGGGTGATGGCGATGATGCGCCGCCCCCGCCGGATCTTCCGGGACAACGGCCCGGATTCGCCCGAGGTGCTGCAATTCGGCGACCTCAGCATCGACATCGAGGGCCGGGTGGCGATGCTGGCCGAGCAGGAGCTCGATCTGACCCGCACCGAGTTCGACCTGCTGGCGACGCTGCTGTCCGGACCGCGTCGGGTCTGGACGCGCGACACGCTGCTCAACCAGGTCTGGGGCACGACGTGGGCCCGCGACGCGCACCTGATCGAGGTGCACATCGGCAACCTGCGCCGCAAGCTCGGCGACGACTCTCGTAACGGCCGGTGGATCCGCACGGTCCGCGGCGTCGGCTACCGCCTGGGCCCCGGCGGCTGAGCTTCGGAGCCGGGGCCGCAGGCCGTCTCAGTTCGCCGTGTAGTTCACCGTCACCCCGGTGAGCGGGCTCGCCGTGGCCGTGATGATGCCGGTCGCGCTTCCGTTCGGTGGTTTGAAGGAGAACACGCCGTTGGACTGCCCGGCCGCGATCGTCATGCCCGACGGGATGGTGCCGTTGGTCGAACTCAGGGTGACGGTGATCGTGCTGGTCGCCGTCGCGACGTTCTCCCATTGGTCGTGCAGAACGACGTACAGCGATGACGTCGCGTTCTTCGGCAGGGTGAGAGGGGCCACGCACACGAGACTCGACGACGGGGCCAGGCAGAGCTTCCCCGGTGCCGCCGCGGTGATCGTGTCGAGCTGGCTCGCATTGGTCAGGCCAGTGCTGGAGGCGGTGATCGTGGGCGTACCGGCCTTGGTGTCGCCGTAGAAGAAGGTCGTGCTCGACGAGCCGGCCGGGATCGTGACTGACGTGATCCCGGGGCCGTTCAGCGACGCGGCGAAGAGCTTCGTCCCGGTCGAGTCCGATGCGAGGTTGACGGTCCGGCCGCCGACCGGCGCGTTCACCGGGTTGCCGAACGCATCCTGCGTTTGGACGGTGATCGGCCCTAAGACGGCGGTCTGCGCTGCGGTTCCTGATACAGGTGCGGTCGTGAACACGAGCCTGGTGGCAGCCGCCGGGGTGATCGTCTCGGTCTGGGTGGCGCTGGTCAGAGCGCCGGACGCGGTGATCGTCGGGGGGCCGACGGTGGTGTCGCCGTAGTAGAACGTCGTGCTCGACGTTCCGGCCGGGAAGGTGATCGACGAGACGGCGGCGCCGCCGGACGTCGCGGCGAACCGGGCTCCGGACGAACTGGACGTGAGGTTGACGGCGGCGCCACCGGCGGGGGCGTTCACCGGATTGCCATAGGCGTCCTGCCGGGCAACGGTGATCGGCCCGAGCGTCGCGCTCGTGGACGCAGTGCCGGATACCGGCTGCGACGTGATGACGAATCTTGCTGCGGCCGCCGCCGTCACGGTAAACGAGCCGCTGATAGCGCCGACGAGGCTGCCGCTGCTCGCGGTCAACGTGTAGCCGACGCTGGCCTTGTCGATGGAGAGGTTGCCGAACGATGCGACACCGCTGCTATTCGTGGTGGCGGTCAGCGTGCCGGAGAGTGTGCCGTCCGACGGGTTGGTCCCGAGAGCCACCGCCACCTGAATGCCGGCCGCGGGGACGGCGGCACCGGCCGCGTCCTTGACCGTTACCGCGACACCCGGGGTGATCGCCGAGCTGGCAGTCGTGGTCGACGGCTGCGCGGTGAAGGCGAGCTGGGTCGGCGTCTGCACGACTACGCTGCTGCTCGCGGCGCTCGTCGCCGTCCAGCTGCGGTACACGGCAGTGACGGTGTAGTGGTACGAGCCGTCTGGCACGGACTGGTCGTCGCACGCGGTGCCCGTGACCGGGCCGTCGCAAGCCACGGCGCTCGCGTCGGTGCTGTCGAGGACGCGGGTGACGCGGTAGCCGGTCGGCAGCGGTGTGCCGGTGGACGCCGTCCACGTCACGTGCACCGTGCCGGTGCTGGTCGCGGGGACGGTCACGGTGGTCGGCGGGTTGAGCGCACCCGTTTGCGCCGTGCCGACGCCGGATCCGAGGGCACCCCAGTAGGCCCAGGCCGTACCACCAAGCGAGACGATAGCGATGACGATGGCGAGCACGCGGAGTCGGCGCATGATCAGCTCCCCTGGCCCGAACCGGAGTAGGCGAGCGTGAGCGTCGCGCCCTTGCACCCGTCCTGGTTGGTCGGTGCGTTGATCATGGACACCTTCGGCAACGACGACTGTGCAACGCCCAGGGAGGTCAGTGAGCCGCTGCCGTTCGCCGGCACGGTGAGCGGGTACGGCCCGCTGTACTGCGTGACGCTGTAGTCGGCGGTACCGCACGGCTTGGTGGCTGACGCTGCGCGCGTGACGGACTGAACCGTCACCGTCAGGTTGGTGATCGACAACGGCTTGTTGTTCGGGTTCGTCAACGTCAGGTTGAGCGGCACGGACATGCCGGGTGCCAGCACGCCGGGCAGGTTGCCCGAGATCGTGAACGGCTTGCCGGTCGTCGCGATGACCAGTTGCACGTTCGCGTAGGCGTACCGCGTCGTGCCCCCAGGGTCCTGGCCAGACGCGACGAGGTAGAGGTCGTAGGTGCCGCCGGGCGTCGTGGAGTTGGTGGTGATCTGCAGAGTGGACGAGGTGCCCGTGGTCGGGTTCGGCGAGTACGTCGCGGTGGCGCCGGTCGGCAGCCCGCCGGCGACGCTGAAGGCAACCGCCCCCGGAAGGTTGGTGCGAGCCAGGGCGACGGTGTAAACAGCGGCCGCGCCCGGCGCCATTGTGATCGAGGCCGGCGTGACGGTCATCGTCAGCGAGCTGGACAGCGGGTAGTTCACGGTCAGCCCGGCGTTCACCGATCCGCTGACCTTGCCGCTGGTTCCGGTGACTGTGAGCGTGTACGAGCCGACGGGCATAGTCGAGGTGGTGGTCACGGTCAGCGCGGACGTTGTCGTGCTGCCGGAGCTGAGCGTCACCGACGTGGGCGCGAACGCGGCTGAGGCGCCGCTCGGCAGGCCGCCGGCCGAGAGCGATACCGATCCGGTGAATCCACCCGTCGACGTGGCCGACACCGTGTAGCTGGCGGACTGGCCTCGCGTCACCGACTGGCCGGCCGGCGAGATCTGCAGCGTGATGCCCGGCTTGGCCGGCTGGGCCGCGAACGCGACCCCCACCGCGGCGAGCAGTGCCAGCACAGCAATCAGCAGCAGCGTGGCCGTGCGGCGAGTCCGGGTGCTGGGCATGATCACGTCGCTCCGTTCGGGGCGGTCGGGTCGGGCTGGATGCGGACCTGGGACGGGCGAAGTGAAACGCCCGCCCCAGGTTCAGTTGAACTAGCTCACGTGGACGTACAGCGGCACCGTTGCGCCCTTGCAGAGGTTCTGGTTCGCGCCGGTGTCGATCATCTGGATGTCGAAGCTGCCGTCCACCGTGCCGCCCGGCGCCAGGTTGGTCGCGGTCAGCGAGACGTTGGTGATCGAGTAGTCGGCTGCACTGCAGCCCGACACGGCAGTCCACGCCGAACCGTCGCCGGTGGCGACCGCCACCGTGTCCGCGGTGTTCACCTTCTGGTAGCCGCCGCCGTTGTTCTTCACCGTGAAGGCCACGTGGTCGGTCGGGCCGCCCGGCGAGAGCGGGTAACCGACCGGGGCGGCGAGGGTGACCTCGAACGGCGAGCTGCTGCCAGTGGTCGCCGAGCCGCTGCCGGTGCCGGTCGTGGTCCAGTAGGCCAGGGCGATGCCACCGCCGGCCAGTACCAGTGCGGCGCCGGCGCTGATGGCCGCGACCTTCTTCTTGGTGATACGCATGTCTGGTCTCCTTCTCCCCCGCAGGGTCGGACTGGGTGAGCGATTGCGCTCCCGACCCCTTGTGGGCCGTCGGGTCAGACCCTGCCGCGACGGGAACGGACCGACAGCCGGTCGGCCGGTCGCATCTCATTGGCCGACGGGTGGACAACGTCGGCCGAACGGCCGACACGTCAGATCCGAGATGAACGCACAGCGATACGTCGGCCGCGTGCACCGCGGTCCGCTAGCCGTGGCGGATCAGCCGACGGCGACCGGCGGCTGGACGATCAGTCCGATTCGCACGGCAGCCATCAATGCGGTGGCCCGGTTGGTCGCGCCGAGCTTGTCGTAGAGACGGGCGACGTACGTCTTGGCGGTCGACAAGCTGATACACAGCCGGGCTGCGATTGCTGGTACGGACCGGCCTTCTTGCAGCAGGGTCAGAACCTCGCGTTCGCGGGGGCTGAGCCGCAACCGATCCGGCGCCGCCTGGCGGCGCCGCAGCGCCTGGGCCAAGCCGGCGGCGGTGAACGACGTGGCCGCGGCGGCGGCGTGCCGGATGGCTGCGATGATCTCCGGCATTGTCGCCGCCTTCGAGACGAACGCCGACGCGCCGGTTTCGAGCGCCCGGAACAGCACGTCGTCCTCGCCACGCGAGGTGAGGACGACGATGCCCATCGTGGCGTAGCCGTCGCGCAGGTCACGGGCGAGGCTCAGCCCGTCACCGTCCAGGAGACTGGTACCGATCGTGACGACGTGCGGATGCAGCGTGTCCGCTAGCCTCATTGCCTCGGCGACCGACCCCGTCTCGGCGACGATCTGCACGTCGTCCTGCTCGTCGGCGACGCGCGCCACGCCGGACCGCGTCACCGGATGGCCGTCGACGATCAGCAGTCGAATCGGTGGCCGGCCGTCCTCAACGGTCAGCGGCGTCGCTGGAAAAGCTCTGGTCATCGTCACGTCCCCCCGGACTCGCAACCAGAATGATGGTCGAACTCACGCGAAGCTTATGCACAAGAGCCCGTCGGGCGCATCTCGAAGTCGTCACCGCCAGCGATCGGAGTCCGTCCAGACCAGGGCCACGGCATCCTTGACAGCAACGGGATCGGCGCCCTGGTTGCGTGGTGTGGTTTCGGCTGGTCCACGATGTGCGGGTGCACGACGGGGAAGCAGGTGTTTCGGCTGCGCTGCGCGCGGCCCAGCTGGGCGACGAGCACGCGTTTCGGTTGGTGTATCGAGACATTCAGCCGCGTCTGCTGCGCTACCTTCGCGTCCTGGTAGCCGATGACGCCGAGGATGTGGCATCCGAGACGTGGCTACAGATCGCTCGTGACCTCGCGACATTCCGCGGTGAACTCGACGAGTTCCGCGGTTGGGCTACGACCATTGCCCGGCACCGAGCCCTTGATCACCTCCGCCGCCAGCGCCGCCGGCCACAGACCGGCGCCCCCGTCGAAGAATTAGCGCACCTGGCCGCGAACTACGACACCGCCGAGGCAGCGCTGGAAGCGATCGACACCGACACCGCCTTGGACCTCATCGCCACGCTGCCACCCGATCAGGCCGAGGCGATCTATCTCCGGGTCGTGATCGGCCTGGATGCCAAGACCGCCGGACAGATCCTGGGCAAGCGTCCCGGCGCGGTACGCGTAGCTGTCCACCGCGGTCTGAACCGGCTCGCCGCACGCCTCGATGAGATCGGCGCGGTCGCTGTAACACAACCGAAGCCGCCGACGCTGAGGGAAACGAGATGAGCGAAGACCGGCAGCACATCGACCCGATCACTGCGGAACACCTGGTCCGCGGCGTCCGGGCCGGCGCGCACGGCCCCGATCCGCTCGCCAGACTGCTCGCCGCGGCCGCGACCCCCGCGCGGCGCGGCGAGCTCGCTGGCGAGGACGCCGCGGTGATGGCCTTCCGGGACGCGAATCTCGCACTCACCCCCGAGTCGAGGAGACGTTCCATGCTGAGTAGCGCATTGGCCAAGCTGGCCACTGCCAAAGTCGCCGTTGCTGTGATCGCCGTCAGCGGCGGCGGGGTCGCACTCGCCGCCGGCAGCGGGCACTTGCCTGGGGTCGATTCATCGAACGACCACCACCCGAGCGCGCGGCCCGGTACCAACGCCACGGCCAGCCACCACGAGACGGGATCGTCAGCCTCGCCCGGATCGAGCCCCGCCACGTCGCACAAGTCCACCGCGCCGAACGGTGGGCCCTCGCCGAACCTGCGCGGTCTGTGCACAGCCTTCACCGCGGGCGCCGGCGACAATCCCGGCAAGGCGCTGGACAACCCCGCGTTCACCTTGCTGATCACCGCAGCCGGCGGCAAGGACCAGGTGTCGAGTTACTGCACCACCCTGCTCGGCGCCGCACCGGGCAAGTCGTCCACGCATCCGGGCGCCGACCCCACGCACGGCGCCCCCAGCACCCACCCGACCGGCGCGCCCAGCACCCATCCCACCGGCGCGCCGACGACTCACCCCACCGGCCCGAAGAGCACCCCGAGCCACCCCACACCCACACCGCCGACCACACACGGGCACTAGTACCCCATTCGTGGTTTGGGCTGCTCGTTATCCGACCACGACGCCTCTGCAAATGTCCGACAAATTGCCCTCGCAATACGGGACATGCGACGAGCCAGGGGAAAGGCGAAAATCCCGCACTAGTTCGCCCTGATCATTAGCGATATTGCGCGGATGATCACCCCACTGCGTTACGCCTCATCGCGCGACAGGTCCATTCGGGGGCCCAATCGACAATTCGTGTCAGAATGGAGTGGACTCAATGTCAGCATCTGAGCAAAAAAATCATGGTAGTCGTTTGCGGCATCGTTGTGGCTGGCTGCTGACCACGGCGATGGTGGGGCTCGCGCTCGTCTTGATGCAGGTCGCTCTTGGCCAGCACGGCGCGGTTGCCCAGGCCACAGGCACGAAAGACATCAGCGCCAAGGCGCTGAATGATCACGAATGCAATGATACGGAATGGCATTTCGTGATCAATCAGGTCGATACCGAGGCCCATGCGCCCGCGACGATTCACGTCACCTGGGTGAACGGGGATTCCGCCGACGCCCCGCTCGACAAGTTCACTGGCGGGGTTGCCCACTACACCACGACCGCCAACCTGACCAGCACCGTCACCTCGGCCACCGCCGTCATCTACGACGGGTGGTCGGGCCAGTTCAACCTGAGCCACGGCCCCTGCGGGCCGACGACACCGCCCACGAAGCCCACGCCCACACCGTCGGCATCGACATCGACATCGACATCGACATCGACATCGACGAAGCCTTCGACGAAGCCCCCGTCGACGAGCAAGCCACCGTCCACATCGACGTCCACGCCGCCGTCGTCAGCCACGGCGACCACGACGCCGCCGTCGAGCTCGAGTGCGGGCACGACGACCGCGGTAACGTCCAGTACGGTTGCACCGGTGGGAGCGATCACCACCTCACCGTTCGTGCCCGGCCCAGGGCAGACGGGCGACAGCCCGCCGAGCGACGGGTTCCCACTGAAACAGATCCTGCTCGGACTGGCGATCGCTTTGCTGGCGGTAGCCTGCGCGACATCGGTACAGGTGCTACGACGCCGTGGTAACCACTCGTAGCGTCGTCGTCGTCGCAGTGGTGGGCGCGGCCGCACTGGTTGCAGCCGCGTCCGCCACCAGCAACAGCCGACACCACACCGACGGCCGGGACACACCCGGGTCAGCGGTGCCGTCCTCCTCGGCCCGACCGGCACTGCCGCCGCCGATGACCGCGCCGACAACCGTGCCGTCGACCGCACCGGCGCCGAGCACGGCATCGCACCCGGCCACGTCCGGCCCGTTCTCGCTCATCGTGACAATGCGCTCCGGACGCATCTCCACCAAGGTCGGTTCGATCAGCGTGGCCAGCAACGAACCGGTCGACCCACCGCACGAGACCGCCGAGCAGTGGAATACCGCGGTCTGGGTGAAACAGTCGACCTATCCATCCACGCCGGACAAAGGAACGACGTACGTGTACGGGCACGCGTGCCATTACCACGTATGCCCGTTCACCAATCTCGCCGAGGCGCGAGTTGGAGATCGTGTGCGCGTTACCACGACGTCCGGCACCGTGACCTACACAATTCAGAGGATGGGATTGTCAGCGAGATCGGCCAATTCGCTACCGTCATGGGCGTCTGACAGCAGAGTGCCTGATCGGTTGGTATTGGTCACGTGCGCCTATGAGCAAGGCGACACCAGCACGAACAACATCGTCGTCGTCGCGCGCGTCACCACCTCATGAGCCAAATGGCAACAAGCCGGCCAGGGGTGCACTCTACGAATGCTGAGGCCTGTACTTGGCGGGCCACGCCGCTATCCTGAGCGGACGTGCTTAACGATGAACACACGCACGGTCATGAGTCCGCTTCGGCCGGACAACTGTCCGTGCCGCGGCGCGATTCGGGGGACCCTGAGACACGATGGCATCGAGGATCCGCAGCGTCGGATGGCTTGTTCTGATCATGGGCGCTGTGGCTGGCGTGGCCGTTGCGGTTGCGCTTCCCGGGCCGGTGGCCGGCGCCGATCGTGTCGCGTCGCCGTGTGCGGGACCGCCGGGCCTGGGCGGGCAGCACGTCCGGCCCAACCCTCACGCGCGCCCGGTGCGCGACACCTGCACGGCGGCTGGGAACCTGCCGTCGGGCGGATCGACGCCCTCCGGGGCGCCGAGCACTCAGTCGGGGCGGACGTCGGCTGTCTCGGGGACGGTGTTGTCACGCTTGAGCTCGGTGCCTGCCTCCCGCACCATGCCGACGTTTGGTGCTGGCCCGCGGTCGGCCTCGGCGGCGCCCGCCCGGCCCTCGGTATCGGGTGGAGGGTCCGTGAGCGAGCAGTTCCGGCCGGCCGAGGTCGCTGCCCCGTCGTCGACTGGGGTCCTGCGGTCGTCGTGGTTGCTCGTCGGGGCCTTGTTCGCCTTTCTCGTTGCGGTGGCTGCGGTCGTGGTCGTGGCGGGTCGTCGCAGCGCGCGTGGCTCTGCCTCATCAGGGTCCCTGGCGGCGACAACTCAGATCGATGCCATCGCCGACATCATGTCGCCCGGCCCGACGGCGCCTGCTGATCACGCACGGGGTGGCCGGCATGGGCGGGCGCGACCCCGCCGGGGCGCTCATCACCGGGATCGGGAGTGACATCGGCGCATAGCCGTGCGCCGGCCAGCGTCGCGGGGACTAGGTCACACTGCCGTAGGCCGCGCCACCCGACGACCGGTTCGGACGCTTCAGCGCCCCCCGGTGCACTTGGCACCGTTCGGGTAGACGCGCGCCGTACGTAACGGCATCCTTACGCGCACCCAGCTCACGCGACTCTCACCCACCGGCCGCGTGGGCCATACCTTCCCCCAGGAGGTCACCCATGAGGTTCAAGATCGCCATCGGCGCTGCCGTGGCAATCGCCCCGATCGCGGCGATGCTCGTCGCGAACAGCCCGGCCGGTGCAGCACCGGCCCATCCGAACGGGCACCGGCACGTCTGCGACGTGGCCAGCGGCTCGAACGCCGCCTGTCAGGCGCAGGTCGTCACCGACGCCAGCGGCAAACCCGCGGCGAGCGGCAGCCCGTCCGGCCTGAACCCGGCCGACATCCAGTCGGCGTACAAGCTCCCCGCCTCGGGTGGCGCGACCGTGGCGATCGTCGACGCGTACGACGACCCGACGGCCGAGGCCGACCTCGGCGTCTATCGGGCACAGTTCGGTCTACCGGCCTGCACGACGGCCAACGGCTGCTTCCGCAAGGTGAACCAGACCGGCGGCACGAGCTATCCACGCAAGAACGCCGGCTGGGCCACCGAGATCAGCCTGGACCTCGACATGGTCTCGGCCACCTGCCCCGGCTGCCACATCCTGCTCGTCGAAGCGACATCGAACTCCTTCGCCAACCTCGGCACGGCCGTCAACTACGCGGCTACCCAGGGCGTCGCCGCCATCAGCAACAGCTACAGCGGCGGGGACTCTGCCCAGACGTCCGCGTACAACCATCCCGGCATCGCCATCACCGCCTCGACGGGTGACAGCGGCTACGGCGTCGGCTCGCCGGCCTCGTTCGACTCCGTCGTCGCGGTCGGCGGCACCAGCCTCACCAAGGCCGCCGGCACCACGCGGGGCTGGACGGAGAGCGCATGGAGCGGCGCCGGCAGCGGCTGCTCGACACTGAACGCCAAGCCGTCCTGGCAGACCTCGGCCACCCAGTGCTCGGGCAAGGCGCTCGCCGACGTGTCGGCCGTGGCCGACCCGAACACCGGGGTCTCCGTCTACGACTCGACCCCCTACCAGGGCTCGAGCGGCTGGCTCGTCTTCGGCGGCACCAGCGCCTCGGCGCCGATCATCGGCGCCGTGTACGCCCTGGGCGGCAACCTGTCCGGCTACCCGGCGTCCTACACCTGGAGCCACAGCTCGGGACTGTTCGACGTGACGTCCGGCTCGAACGGCAGCTGTTCGCCGTCGGTGTGGTGCCACGCCGGTGCCGGCTGGGACGGCCCGACCGGACTCGGCACACCCAACGGCACGACCGCATTCTGATCCAGTGCGAGGAGGCCCGGCCGGAAACGGCCGGGCCTTCGCGTGGAGGCCGCTGAGGACATTTCCTCCCAGCAGGCACGATTCGTCGTCCTCGTAGTGCCAACGGCAGCAGTTCGCTTCACACCATCCAGATTTGAGGACGACGATGTCCCACGCCCGTGGCCGCAGACGTCGCCCACGGCGAAGGGAGACCGGTCCATGGGGAAGTACGCCCGCCGCTATCAGACTGCTGCAATCGCAGCCGCTGCACTGAGTGCCGCCGCGTTCGCGAGTGCCGTCCATAGCTCGCCCTCGGGAGCGACGCCCGCGATGACGCTCAACCACTACGCGATGCAGGCACCGGAGAGTGCCTTCGTCCCGGCCGATCAGGCCCTGGGCCAGGTCGCCTGCCAGCGCCCGGCACCGGACAACCGCGTCTCGACGCAGTTGCACTGCCCGACCCCACAGCAGATGCGCGCGGCCTACGGGATCGACCAGGTGCCCGATCAGGGTGAGGGCCAGACCATCGTGCTCGTCGACTCGTTCGGCAGCCCGACCGCAGCTCAGGATCTCGCGTTCTTCGCCCAGACCTGGGGGATGCCGACGCCCGACTTCGAGCAGGTCTTCCCGAACGGTAGGCCCGGATTCCTGGACGGGGACGGCACGGCGAGCGGGCACGGGGTCGGCCAGAACGGCCCCAACTCCGCGGAGGGCTGGGCCGGCGAGGCCAACCTCGACGTGCAGTGGTCCTACGCGATGGCGCCCAAGGCGCACATCGTGCTGCTGTCCACCAACACCGCCGAGACCCAGGGCGTGCCCGGCCTGCCGGCAGCAATGAGCGCCATCGACTGGGCGATCACCAAGTATCCGGCCGGCACGATCTTCTCCATGTCGTTCGGCACCGACGAGTCGGCGTTCGCCTCCCCGGCCGCAGCCAAGGTGCAGTTCGCGAAGTTCGACCAGACCTTCCAGCGCGGCCTCGCGAAGGGCGACACGTTCCTCTCCTCATCCGGTGACAACGGCTCCCAAGGCGTCGAGCGCTCGCACCGGCAGTCGACGGTCTCGCCGGACCCGCAGGTCAGCTACCCGAACGCCTCGCCGTACGTCACCTCGGTCGGCGGCACCCAGCGCCAGATCGGTTGGACGTGGAACCCGACCGGCCCGGACGTCCCGATCGCGGCCGACGGGTCGCGCACACCTGCGTGGTGGGACTGGACCCAGGGCGGTGACAGCGAGGCAGTCGGCAACGAGCCCGGCTTCGGCCTGGTCACCGGCGGCGGCCTGTCCAACGTCTACCCACGACCGGCCTACCAGAACAGTGTTTCCTCGGTGGTGGGCAACCACCGCGGAACGCCTGACCTCGCCTGGAACATGGCCATCAACGGTGGCGCAATCACCTACCGCTCCTACTTCCCGGGCGTGGACGGCCCGCCGAGCTGGGTGCTGTTCGGCGGCACCTCGGCGTCCTCCCCCCAGGTGGCCGGCGTCGTCGCGCTCGCCAACCAGGTCCGCAAGGCCGCCGGCAAGGGGCCGATCGGCAACCTGAACAACGCGATCTACTCGGCCTCGTTCAACAAGTCGGTCGCGTTCCACGACATCACGGCGCACCAGTACGGGACCGTGGCGTCGGGCAACCTGCACTCCAACCAGGAGTGGGACATCACTCCGGGCCAGCCGGTCGCCCAGAACGCAGTACCGGGCTACAACACCACCCCCGGCTACGACCTCACGACCGGATTCGGCTCGCCGTACGGGCCAGGCTTCGTCAGCGAACTCGCCAAGCAGTAGCACGAAGGTGCCGGCGGCCCCCAGGTCGCCGGCACCGCGGCCACCGACACCACGGCCGCGACAACAGCAATCATCGGCCAGGTCCGAGGTGTTGCGTACAGCCACGCTGTCTACCCTGCGCAGCCACGCACGGCTGTTGCGATGCCCGTCTTGTCGAGTTGCAGCTCGCGCGTCAGCCGGGGGTATCTCTGCCTCCATCGGACGGATGACTCGAGCGGGTTCACCGAGTCGGAACTGGCGCTCGTCGCCACCGCCGCCCCGCACCTCGGCCATGCGCTTCGTCAGGCCCTGCTCCTGCACGGCCCCGGCCGGGCGCGTCCACGAACCCGGCGTCGTCGTGTCGCTCGCGATTCGGCGATCGCGTGCGCCATCACCTTCGTCGAGTCGATACAGAACATCTTCGCCTGTGCGAGCTGCAGCAAGCCGTGCCGCTAGGTGCACTCGGCAAGTCTTTGTTACTGCTCGACCGCTGGTGACCGGCCTCAGATGTCGCTCGGACAGACGCACGCTGCCGCAGGAGGCGCGGGCCTACGTCTGTTGACGCACGAGGGTGAACAAGGCGCGGTGGATTGACACGACATCGCTGGCAGTAGCTGCAACGTAGTTCAGCATGCGGGCTGGTCCGTCATTCAGGAGCGCGGGCAGAGTGGCTTGGGTTCGAGCAGCGGCCATGCGCGCGGCGGCATCCTCGAACCACTGACGGACCCACGCGGTCTCGTCGACCCACTCGACGAGCTCGAACCCGCAGGACTCGATCGTGCTGCGCAGCTCCTCGGCGGTGGCGAGAAAGCTGTCGGTGCCGTCGAGGGACCAGGGCAGCGGTGGCGTTGGTTCGGCATCGCCGTTGCGACAGACCTCGAAGATCGCGAAGCGTGCGCGCGGCCGCAGCCGGCGGGCGATCTCGGAGATGAAGGTCTTCTTGTCCTCGACGTTCATCTGGACGTGCATGGTGTAAGCGGCGTCGAACTCGACCGGTTCGAGGGCCGCGATGTCCGTGCAGAAGAACCGGACCCGTTCGGTAAGCCCTGCGGCGTCGGTGAGCGCCTGGGCAGCATCGACATAGGCCGGCGTGATGTCGACGCCGACGACGCGACAGCCCGCGCTTCGAGCGACTTGCCGGGCCGGTCCGCCCAGTCCAGAGCCGACATCGAGAACGGTCATCCCGGGCGTGAGGCGAAGGTTGGGCAGGAGTCGGTCAACTGCCTTCGGCCCGCCGGCGTGGAACTGGTCAAGCTGATCTCGTTGGTTCTGGGTCAGCGCGGCCAGGGCGTTGCCGGAGAGACGCTCTATCGAGGCGACAACCTCTGTTTCGGTGTAGGTCACTGTGTAGCTCCTGATCGGGTTGAGGGACAACGGCCGCTGTCAGGCGGTCCGTCGAGAAGCTGGTTTTGCGCGGAGAAAGAGCGAATCGGAGAGGATGTTGACGGTGGCCACATAGCATATCGAGACTCGCACACGAAGTGGACACCGTCAACATGGTTGGAGAAACCGCCACGGACTTTCCGGTGTGAGCCGTGCTGCGAGGTCGTCGATCATGGCGAGTACGCGGTGTAAGACGGGCGCGCGCAATTCGCCCGCGCTCTACGACGTGCCGTCCCCGGGCGCCGGCACGCGGCGCGGACAAACTCGGGGTGAACAGTTTGTGCTGCGCGGCTGCCGGTGTCCGGCAGCCTCCAGCTCCGGGCCGAGCGGCATCGGGGCCGGCGTTCGAACGATCATGATCACGGCGATTGCTGGCCTCCGATTGCGGTGATCAGGCAGCCCAACGCGACTACTACCGACCAAGTAGGCGTCTCTCGTTTGCCGTCCGTTAAACGAATGTCGGCTTCTGTGTCGGTTGCCCTCCTTAGGTTCCTCCATGCCGATGCGAAGAAGGGATCCATGGACACACCGATCGCAATCCGGGCTCGGGGAATCACCAAATCGTTCGGCGAGGTCGTCGCCCTCGACGGCGTGGATCTCGACGTCGCGGCCGGGCAGATCCACGGCTTGGTCGGTCCGAACGGCGCGGGAAAGACCACCCTGCTCGGCCTGTTGCTGGGTCTGGCGGTCGCCGACAGCGGAAGCCTCGAGATCTTGAGGACGCCGGTCGGGCGGGTACTGGCCGTTCCCGACGGGGTCGCGGGATTCGTCGATGGCCCCGGTCTTTATCCCTCGCTGACGGCCCGGCAGAACCTCGCCGCGCTGGCCAAGCTTCGCGGTCTCGACCTGGGGAAGGCGGAGATCGACGACGCGCTCCACGAGGTCGGGCTCACCGACGTCGCCGACGACCGGGTCCGGGGCTTCTCCCTGGGCATGCGCCAGCGGCTCGGGCTGGCCGCCGCTCTGCTGACCAAGCCGGGGCTGCTGGTGCTTGACGAACCGTCCAACGGCCTGGACCCGGCGGGCAAGAAGCACGTGCATGGCGTCCTTCATCGGCTCGCGACCGGCGGAACTACCGTGATGCTCTCCAGCCACCGGATGGACGACGTCGAGGCACTGTGCTCCGAGGTCACCATCCTCGCGGCCGGACGGGTCGTCTTTTCCGGCCCGCTGGCGAAGCTCGCCGCCGAGAACCGCGAACTCGACTACCGGCTGGTCACCTCCGACCCGCAAGCTGCCCGGCGACTGGCCGCGGAAACGGCCGGGATCCGCGTCGTCGACGACGGCCGGGCGGCGCAGGACACCGGGATGCTCGTCGTGCAGGCTCTGGTGCCCGCCCTCGACGAGCTGGTGGCGGGGCTCGCGCGCGCCGGCATCGCGCTGCGCGAACTGGCCCCCGTCGTCTCGCCGCTCGAGGCCGCGTTCCTCGCCCTCACCGAGCAGCAGGAGTCCGGTCGATGACCGCGACCACTGCCGATCTCGACGTAGTCGTCGCTCCGCCCGCCCGCCGGGTCTCGGTGGCACGCAACTACCGCTTCGAGTTGGTCAAGCTGCTGTCGCAATGGCGGATCCGGTTGCTGGTGCTCGCCTGCTGGATCGCGCCGGCGATCTTCGTCGCCGGGGTAAGCCAGCAGAGCTCGCTGCCCGTCGACACCCTGTTCGGCCGCTGGATGCATGCCAGCGGTTGGGCCGGCCCGCTCGTAGTACTCGGCTTCTCGGGCACCTGGGCGCTGCCACTGCTGACCTCTATCGTCGCCGGCGACGTGTTCGCGTCCGAGGACCGGCTCGGCACCTGGCGCCACCTGCTGGTCGCGGTCCGTTCCCCGCGACGGATCTTCGCGGCGAAGGCGCTGGCCAGCGTCACGGTCCTGTTGATGATGGTGGTCGGGCTGGCCGGTTCCAGCGTGGTCGGCGGGGTCATCGCGGTCGGCGACCAGCCGTTGGTCGGACTCGACGGGCACACGTTGGCGCCGGCCGACGCCGCCGGCAAGGTGCTGCTCGCGTGGCTGTGCGTACTGGCTCCGACCTTGGCCCTGGCCGCGATCGGCCTGCTCGGGTCGGTCATTCTCGGGCGGTCGCCGATGGGGCTGTTGCTACCGGCCGTCGTCGCGCTGGCGATGCAGTTGGCTCAGCTGCTGCCGATGCCGGTGGCGGTGCGTCTCGCCCTGCCCAGCTACGCGTTCATCGCCTGGAACGGTCTGTTCACCAGCCCGGCGCAGCTCGGCCCGCTGCTGATCGGCATCGTGGTCAGCCTGGCGTGGGCCGTCACCGCGACCGTGCTCGCCTACGTCCTGTTCGTGCGGCGCGACTTCACCAACTCGACGCACGACACCTCGGGGCGCCGGGCGATCACCGCGGGACTCCTGCCGCTGGTCGGGCTGGTCGGTCTCACGGTGGCGGTCCTCGCCCCGGCGACGGGAGCGACCGGCTCGGGGATCGAGCAGAGCAAGGTCCAGCGGTCACTCGCCACCGCGTTCGCCCACCTCTACCGCCTGCAAACCCAGCAACTGCACCGGCCCGACGTCACCGAGGCGCAGCTTCGAGCCACCGCATCGTGCAACAAGGGCGGCGGCCTCGTCGCGTCCGAGGGACCCGGCAACGACTGGCGCTGCGTCATCACCTGGCACCTCCCCAATGTCGCGGCCACCGGGACGGCGATCTACCAACTCGACATCACCCCCAACGGCCGCTATGTCGCCGACGGCGACGGGCCGAAGGAAGTCAACGGCTACTTCCCGGTGCGGACCCCGACCGGGGACGCAGCGAACCCCCTCTGGCAGTTCGACGGCAACGTCGAGCTCCTCTAATCACCCGAAGGGACAGGCATGCACGTCACGCGACAACGCCGAGAGGTCTCGAGCGTCCGGCTCGGGCGCCCGGACTGGTCCGGCCGCCGCCTCCGCATGGTTCTAGCCGGGACCGCAGCCGTGCTCATCGCCGGCGCGGGAACGGCTTTCGGCACCACGGACGTGTTCGGTCACAACCAGGTCGGCACCCAGTACCCCAACGGGATCCAGGTCTCCGACGACCAGATCATCAAGCCGATCGGTGATCGACTGCTCACCCAGTTCGGCAAGTTCATGGGTTCATCGGTCAGCCCGGACGGGCGATTCCTCGCCGCCACCAGCACCGACAAGTCAGTGGTCCTGCAGATCTTCGACCTGTCGAGCTACAAACTCGTATGGACGGTCGGCACCGCATCCGGGGTCAACCAGCGGCTGACCGATCGCACCGTCGGCCAGGCAGGTCCGACGTACTCGCCGGACGGCAAGTCGCTCTGGCTTCCGGAGCAGAACGGGCTGACCCGGTTCGCCGTCAACCCCGACGGCACCCTTGGTACGCCGACCGCCGTCTCGATCCCGGCGGTGAACGGCCACGCCGCCCTGGTGGGCCAGACCAAGTACTCGCCCGACGGGTCCACCCTGTACGCCGCGATCAACGGGCAGAACACCGTTGTAGCGCTTGACCCCACCACCGGTGCGGTCAAGCAGACGTGGAACGTCGGCATCGCCCCGCGTGAGCTCGCCTTCGTGGGCAACAAGCTCTACGTGAGCAACGAGGGTGGCCGCCAGGCCCAGGCCGGCGACACGACGATGGATTCCTACGGCACCCAGGTGCCCGCCAACGGGTACCTCGGCACGTCGACGACCGGAACCGTCAGCGTCATCGATACCGCGAACGCAGCTGGGGCGGTCGGATCCATCGCTGTCGGCCTGCACCCGACCGCGATGTACGTCAAGAACAACGCATTGTTCGTCGCCAACACGAACAGCGACACCGTCTCGGTCATCGACACGACCAAGAACCGGGCTGTGCAGACGATCGAGACCAGGCCGTGGCCGTCGTCGAACGTCGGGTACGCGCCCACCGGCATCGCCATGACGCACGACGGTCACCTGCTGGTCACCCTCGGCCGCGCGAACGCCGTCGCCGTCTACCGCTACTACGGCACGCCGCAAGAGCCGGTGAACGACATCGGCCTGCTGCCGACGGACTACTACCCGGCCGACGTGGCCACCGTCGGCAACCAGATCGTCGTCACCAACACCCGCGGCATCGACGCGCGCGGCCCCGACCTCACGTTCAACAAGGGCACCGGCACCGTGCCGGCGACCGGTCACGGCACGCACAGCACCACCGCCTCGCTGACCCGCTTCACGCTTCCCAGCGACAAGGACATCGCCAAGTACACCGACACCGTCTTCGCCCAGAACGGCTGGGGAAAGCACGACGTGCAGAACGCCAACGGCCCCAAGGCCAAGGCCGTGCCGGTGCCGACGCGCATCGGTGACCCGTCGACGATCAAGCACGTCTTCCTGCTGGTCAAGGAGAACCGCAGCTACGACCAGGTGTACGGCGACATGGCCGAGGGCAACGGTGACCCGAGCCTGGCGCAGTTCGGAGCGAAGGTCACGCCGAACCAGCACGCGCTGGCCACGCAGTTCGGTCTCTACGACAACGTGTACGACGTGGGCACGAACTCTGCCGAGGGCCACAACTGGCTGATGCAGGGCGACAACCCTGAGTACACCGAGTCGTCCGCGGGTGAGTACCAGCGGAGCTACGACACCGAGGAGGACGTGCTCGGCCACCAGCGTTCGGGCTTCCTGTGGACGGCCGCCGAGTCCGCCGGCAACACCGCCCGCAACTACGGCGAGTTCGAGTACACCGAGGGCAAGCCGGCCGGTTCGAC
>DASXYL010000068.1:0-77530 GCA_036502575.1 Jatrophihabitantaceae bacterium
GGTGACCGTCACCGTGCCCGATGCGTTGGACGTCCACCCGGGACCGGAACGTACATCCTCCGGCACCCGCTTGAGCACCGTCCCCGCCGGTACCCCCGTGTTCGACGCATCCGGCCACCCACCAGACGACGAGCCACCAGACGACGGGTTCGGCGACCCGGATGGGGTAGATGGACTCGTGGTCGTCGTAACAGGGCTTGATGCGCCGGGCGGCGAGATCTTCTCGGTAGGCGTGCCAGTGACGACGGGGCCGCTAGGCGGAGGCTTGGAGGTGGACAAGGTCGGCACGGGCACTAGCGAGGTGGTGGACCCGCCGCCGGCCGCCGCCGCTGGCTGGAACAGCACGTCCATGTAGTACGCCGCGCTGTGCCATACGTGCGTCGGGAAACCGCCGCGGCCGTACACGTACACGCCCGATGTCGCCCGGATGACGCTGTTGCCGAGCACGGCACCATTGCGGAACGCCCACTGTCGCTCCGCGTAGTAGCCGGCGCTGGTGTGATACGAGGCCGTGTACCTCGTTCCTGCTTTCAAAGTCACCGGATCAGCGAACGTGATCGTCTGCCATCCCGCAGCCGTCTCATTAGCGAATGTCGCCGTTGCAAGGCGCCGCCCAGATGCGTCCCACAAGTTGCCGACGTGGACACCCGAGTTTCGTGCGCTCTTGTAGAAGCGTAGCCCGACTACCGCTCCAGGTTGGCTGACAGCAAACTGCACACCGAGCTCTACGGCATTTCGATCATTCTCGGATGGATTGTCCGGAACCGTCCCATCAGGATAGATGCTAATCAACTTGACGGCCGAGGCTCCAGACACCTTCGAATCCAGAGCCATTCCGGCAATGATCACACCGATAAGCAACACAACTGCGACTAACGGCGTAATTACCTTGATCATTCCTACGTGCGCGCGAGAGCGCGAATGCGAGCCTTTCGACAAGGTGGTCTCCTCGCCCGCGCGGAATCCGCGCGGGATGCTGTGATGATCAACGGTCGAGGTCCTTCGAACCGTCGATCATCAATTTGCTGGGACAACCCCGCAATGACTCGCGTCCGAATTGTCGTCGTTCGCGAGTCCCCCAACTTGAGGACCTCGAGCACGTTATCCAATGCGACGGCTACACAGCAAACCGCGCCCCACAAGACACGTCAGTCCAGGGTAAAGCTGACGTCGCAAGGGGTTATCGAAGGGCGCAGGTGTCGCTGGCGATCACCTAAATTACGTGTCGCGAGCAGCCGCCAGTGTCGGAATTGGCCGACCTAACGTCACGTATGTCGGAATCAACCGGCGACACTCTGCGTAACGCGATGCGACACGACGAGTGCAGGCAAAATGATCTCTGAGGCAGCGGGGGTCGCGCCGACGTACCGCGCGCTCGCCCAGATCAACTCAGCATCAACCAACGGCGCCGGGCAATACGACCCGTCCGGCACCGCAAGATTTCGGTGGCGTGGGACCATATCCAGGTGACAGACCATGAGTCCACAACACCGGGATTTTTCGCGGTATCGTGGGCAGCTGGCCGCTCGTCCGCGGTAGATGCCCGAGCTGCGGCATTGTGCCTTGGAGGCCGTCCACAGATCGCATCGCTGCGCGATGATCTTCAGGTCGTGGTAGCGGGGCTGGATCCGGCGCCACTCCGGGACGGGGCGCCGGGGAACTCCGCTCTGTTGCTGTGCCGTGCCGCTCGTGGTCAAAAAGGACGCGTCGGCGCAAACGGCATCATGCGTCCGTTCGAACACGGAGCGTCACCAGAAGTCAACGACCTTATGCCTCCGTTTGCAGCCGTTGCCTTGGACCGCGACCAAGGAGCACTCGTCGCAGTCGCAGACTGGATCGGATTCCGGCATCTGTACGTTCGGCAAGGAGACGGATGGGCCGCCCTGTCTACGTCAGCCCGGGCATTGGCCGTATGTACCGAAAGCCCGGCACTCGATCGCGTTGCTGTTGCTGTGCAGAGTTTGCTCGGCTGGCAACTCGCGCTACGTACTCCCTATGCCGGAGTAAGCAAGCTCCCTCCCGGCGCCTTCGTGACCCTGAAGTCAGGGAACGCCAATGTGCAGGAGACCACGATTAGCCCGACTACACGCGCGGTAGGTGCCAGTCAACACGGCGCGCGAGACGCCGCCGACCTGCTTCGCGCCTATCTGGCTGGGTATCTTGACGACCATCCGGACGCCATCCTGCAACTGACCGGCGGGCTGGACTCCCGAGTCCTGCTGGGCGCGATACCACCCGCCCGGCGCACCGGCCTCGAAGCCCTTACCCTGGCTGTCCCTGGCAGTACCGACGTGATGATTGCCTCTGACTTGGCCGAGCGCTACGGCATGCGTCATCGCATCGTTACGTTCGACGGATTGGACGCTATCTCACCCAAGACCGCCCACCGCATGTGTGTCGATGCTGCGCTAAGCATCGAGTGTTCGGCAGACCCACTGGCATCTGCTTCGATTGCGTACGCCGAGGCGCAGGTCGAGCAGCGTCCGCGGCTTGCCGGTCTAGGCGGCGAGGTAGCACGCGGCTTCTACTATTTCGGGTCGAACCGCCACCACGTGGTCAACCGAAGGCGCGTCGAACACCTTGCCAACTGGCGCCTGTTTCCGAACGGATCGGTTCCGCCCACATCGCTATCGACTGACTTCGCGCAGTCGGCACGGCGCACGACAATCGACGAGATCTACGCGATCGTGGCTGGTACTGGGCTGGACTGGCTACGTGCGACGGACGAGTTCTACCTTGGCCAGCGTATGCATCGGTGGGCTGGCGCGCTCGCCAGCAGCACGTGCTTCGATCGTGCTGCCACCAACCCGATGCTCGATTACCGCTTTCTTGAGATCGCTCGGCAACAACTGCCTCGCGACAAGAAGAACATGCGGTTCCTGAGCCGGATACTGATCGAGCTCGATCCTGAACTAGCCGCGATCCCGCTCGACGGTCGGCCAGCACCAGCTACATACGCACGATCCGGCCCGGAAAGTTCGGCTCGCATGGCTGCGCTGACCGCCCGCAAGGTCGCCCGTAAGGCTCGGCAGCGGATGACCCGACAACGGCGCTCCCCTGCCGGTGGCCAGATTCTGGCCACCAAGGTCGTCGAACATTGGCGTGCGTACCCGTCATCGTTGGACGGTGTCCGAAGCCTCGACATATTCGATGCCGGTTACCTCGACCGGCTTCTCGCTGGCACAGCCCCAGTCGACACCGCGTCCGTGGCGTTACTCGTCAATTTGGAGGTCGCGACCAGTTCGCCCGATCTTCCCGTGTGAACGATGGGCCTTGCCATGGCCTCAGTTACTTGTAGACCGCCTCCTCCAGCGCGCGCAGGAATACTCGCTGCGCCAGCGTCCACTTGTCCGGGTGGACGCTGCCAGAAGCAGCGACCGCACGTCGGCTGATGTCAGGACTCTCGACCAAAGCGGACAAGGCATCGGCGACTGCGGCTGGCGTCGGGGTCGTCCAGCAGGCGTACGGGTTGTGCAGGTCAGCTCGGGCATATGACGAGTCGTTGATGACAGGGATCGTGCCTGACGCGAGCATCTCCTCCGCAACGAGCGAAATGTTGGTGAACGAGAAGGCGAAGCCGGCAATCGTTGAGTTGTACAGCGTGTTGAGCTCCGCCGGACTCAAACTCTGATGGCGCGTCGCCGGAAACGGGAGCCGAGCAGGCGCGTCGCCGAACACGTGGATCTCCTGCTCAGGATGGCGCTTGGAGAACTCCGCCAACGCATGCACGCCGAGCAGGTATCCCCTGCGTTCGACATCCGGCTTGGTGTAGAAAACCACGCCTGACCTGTCACTAGTATTAATAAGGTGGTAAACGTCCGTGTCGCAGCCGAATGGTGCGACCTCGGCGGGCACGTCCAGCTCCGATTTCAGCAGTTCGGCGGCCATGTAGCCAATTGTGACGCAGCGGAAACCGAACCGATAGCTGTCCTCGGCCAGGGCGTACTGGAGTCCGCGGGGATAGAAAAACGGCTCAAAATCCTGCACCAGGTACAGATAACGGAGTGGGACGTCATTGCGCGCAGCAAGCGTATGGGCAGTCTGCCACGCCGTCGCGACGCAGGCATCTAGGCCGACAAAGCCCTCGTCCACGTCGCGCACCTCGGCACGGATACGCGGCCACGCGCGGCGGATGATCTCCGCGTGGCGGGTTGCCTCGCCACCATGCCGATCAGAGAGCAGCAGTACGCATCTGTGCCCCGCCGCCTCGACCGCCTCGACCATCCGGAACATTGTGGTGTGCCCACCCGAGCCCGAGCGCGGCGGCGTCGTCAACCAGCCGACGACCAGCTGGCGATCCCGCGGAACCTTTGTCTCCGGTATGCACAGCTCGATCTTCGTGGAGTCGGCGATGTCTTCCGGCAGCAGCGAAAGTTGCGGCTCCGAGGCGCCGAACCGCCCATACAGGTCTCGGATCGCGCGACGCTTTAGACCCGGCAAACCGTCCGTGCGCACGACCTCCAATGCCCGCCGCGCCTGTGCTTTTCGCCTCTCCGACAGAAATCGATTAATTGTCACGGACTCGATCCTCTTCTAAGCCTCGCGTCATTTCTCGGTTCGCAATGAGCGGACCTTCGTATGGGGCGCACTCCCATTTGCCACTGCGGTCAGAACGTCAGCATGTGCCGCTAAACAGATTGCCGGAGAGAAGCGGACCGCGGACTCGGCCGCCAAGCGTTCGCGGCCGTCGAGGTAGGAGGATCGGTAAGCGATCAGGTTTCGCATCGCGCTCACCACGTCGGGCCTGTTCACCTGGTCCCGGTAGCGTGCAGCTCCGATCGTCTGCCAACCAACGGCGAGCGGATCTCCGAGCGGGTTTGGCACGACGTAGCCACGCCGCGGGTCATCGCCCACCTGCTCTCGCGCACCGCCGACCTCGCTGATAACGACCGGCAGACCAGCGAAGAGTGCCTCCATCGACGCAAGCGACCAACCCTCGAAGAACGAGTCGAGCACAAAGCCGTCTGCGGCGGCCAGCATTTCGGCTGGTGCCGGCGTGTGATCGCGTAGATGAATTCGGTCACGGCTCGGCAAGCTCCTGCGCAATCGCTCTACCTTCCGGAAGTACCGCGCGTCATCTGGGCGTCCTGCAATCACGAGGTGAGCGTCGGGATATGATTCCGCAACCTCGCCGAAGGCCGTCACTAAACCGTAGGAGTTCTTCTGTAGGCAGTGTCGCGCCAAAGATACGAACACGTATTCCGAAGTTAATCCTAGACGGGCACGTGCTTCGGACCGGTCGGCGGGGGGACGCCGCCGATCATCGACAGCGTTCGGGATCGTGATGATCCGATCCTGAGGAAATGTGGGATTGCCCGCGAGGTACTGCTGCCGGACGGTCTCGCTGACCGCGACAACGGCGGCCAACTTCTCGGCACGCAAAGCCTCGATCGCCCAGTCGGTACCGAACAGTGAGTGCATCCCATGCAGCGTGTCGATATAGGGCACCTGGAGGTCCTGCGCCATCTCCAGTACCCATCCCGGCGCGCCGTGGGCACTGATGACGTCAGGCCCCCAGGATCCGACCCATGCCCGACCAGCCCGCTCGGAGGCCTCCAGGACCTCAATACCCTGGGACGCAAGCAACCGGCCGATGCGTCCGGTGGGCGTGCCTTCTGAGAGCGGCTTCGGTGTTGCATGCAGCACAGCGGTGTGCACGTCGACATTCCGTAAGTGACCTGCCAGGAAGGCGACGACCTCGTCCATGCCGCCCGCATCGAGCGCACTGGTCACGAGCAGGCACCTCAGCTGCGGCGCGATTGGCCCGCCCGCACCGCCGAGCCGCGGACGCGTCTGCGGCTCGGCGAGCTCCGGGTTTGATGCCCAAGACTCCCCATTCGCTGGCGTGGTAAGGGGAGTGGAGCCGCCGGTGATCGCGGCCGCCGATAGCCGCGGCCCAAGCACAATCGGGGTCGACCAGTCCTCGACGCGCGGACCGCCGCGTGCAGCGCCCACCATCCGCAGCGCCTTCCCCAACCGGCGACGAACGGGCGAAGGCAGCAGCGCGCCGGCTCGGAATGCGATGGCATGCCCCTCGAGCAGAGCCGAAGCGATGGCGCGCTTGCTCGCGACTACAACTCCGGCGCTCCGCTGCGCGCGCGCTCTACCCATGACGTCGCCCCCAAGTACCACGGCCCGGCCATCACGAACTGTGCTGGTCGCTCGGCTGATGGTCAACTCCGCCGTCCCAGGAACAGACGGAAGCCGTGTTTTCCCGTAGAATATCGGACGACGTGGAGTGGCCGGGGGGCTGCGAGCTCTGACGTCTTACGGGGGATTCGAATGTCGTGGTCGGCGTGACGCAGGTCGATGCACCACCGGCGACGGCTGTCGATCATGACAGCCGTCACGCCGAGTCGCTCAGCGGTCGCGTGCGCCGGGGTGCCCTCTGGAGCGCGGCCAACACACTCGTCCTTAAGTTCGCGAATATCGCAATCATGGCGGTCGTCGCCCGGACCCTTACGCCGCGCGACTTCGGAATCTTCGCTGTTGCAATGACGGTGCACACCATCGTCTCCGGCATCGCCGAGTTCGGGGTGAGCTCTTCCCTGATGCGCGGCGACATCGACCCCGACGAGATCGCCCCGACTGTCGCCACAATCAGCCTAGTGAGCAGCACGATTCTCGCTGCGACAATGGTTGCGTTCGCACGCCCGATATCCGGTGCTCTGGGTTCAGTTGATGCTGCCGGCCCGATGCGAGTCATGGCGCTCGCCGTTCTGCTCGTGGGCGTCTTTGCGGTCCCCGCTGCTGATCTCTCGCGTGAATTTCGGCAGAACCAGCAGTTCCAGGCGACCCTCGTCGGGTTCGTCCCGGCGAACGCGCTATTAATCATTATGGCGATCACGGGCTCCGGGGCGATGTCATTCGCCTGGTCGCGGGTAGTCGGGCAGCTTATCACTGGAGCAGTGATCACCCGCCTGGCTCCGCGACGGTACATGCTGGGCTTCTCCCGCCGCCACGTGCGATTCCTCATAGGATTCGGCTTGCCGATCGCTGGGGCCAACCTGCTCAACTACGTCCTACTCAACGCTGACTACGCCTTGGTCGGACGCCTGTTGGGTGCGGTAGAACTCGGTACATACATGCTCGCGTTCAATATCGCCTCCTGGTCGACAAGCCTGCTTAGCGCCATGGTAAACGGCGTTGCACTACCGGCGTTCTCCCGCATCAAGCACGACCGCGAACGATTACAACGCGCATTAGGGAGCGCGACTCGCGCTGTCGCTCTAATCGCCCTGCCGATCTGCGGTCTCACATTCAGCCTGTCCCACCCACTGGTCGCGACCGTCTATGGACGCAAATGGGACGCCGCGGCGACAGTACTAACCATCTTGTCCGTGTACGGCGCGATCTCGGTTCTCTGCTTGCTACTGGCAAACGTGCTGACCGGCATGGGCCACACCAAGGCGCTGTTCGTGGTCCAAGTGGCGTGGCTGCTGGCTCTCGTGCCGCTGATGGCCATCGGCGTCAAAGTCCACGGCATCATCGGTGCGGGCTGGGCACACATCATCGTTGTTTGCCTAGTTGCGCTTCCCGCGTACTTCACAATGCTAAAGCGAGCGACCGCTGTGCGCCTGCGTCCTCTGCTCAGGGCAATCGCACCGGCACTGGCTGGTGGAATCGCCTGTGCCCTTGCCTCGTTCTTGTCCGCGCGTGCAGTCTCTGACGACCTAGCGAAGCTTCTACTGGGCGGAATCGCCGGCTTAGCCGCCTACTTGTCGATTACGATGCCGGCCCTGCTCCCCTATGTGCGCAGCGCGATCCCTCTGCCGGCGAGACTCGTCGCGCTGGGTGACCAATATTGCGTCTGGTTGAGCAACGGCCCGGGGCGTTCCAGGGCACGGTACCCGGCAAAGCATCGGAGGTACTCATGAGGTCATTGCCTCTGACAGCAGCACTCATCGATCTACCTGGGCGCGGGTTGTCGGTCACTCGCAAACCTCCCGATCGACCCGTACTTGGGAGACGCGTGCCCCACGTGTCGGTCGTTGTTCCGTGCTATAACTACGGCCACTTCCTGGGCGAGTGCGTCGATAGCCTATTGAGCCAGACCGGCGTTGAGGTCGACGTGTTAATCATCGACGACGACTCGCCAGACGGCAGCGGGGATATCGCCGACGAACTGGCCAACGGCGACCGCGTGCGATCGCTACGTCATGCGAGGAATCGTGGCCATATCGCTACCTACAACGAAGGCCTGGACCTAGTCGAGGGCGAATACGTCGTGCTGCTTGACGCGGACGATGTCATAGCGCCAGGCGCATTTGCGCGCGCCACTCAACTCATGGAGGCGAACCCCTCAGTCGGATTGGTATACGGCAACCCGCAAAAGTTCTCGCTGACGGTGCCGACGGTCCCCGCGACTAAGGTGCGGAGCTGGAGTGTCTGGTCGGGGCCAGCATGGATACGCGCCCAGTGTCGGCGCGGGCTGAGCATCATCTATTCCCCTGAGGTCGTGATGCGTAACTCCGTGCGGCGCGCGGTCGGTGGTTTTCGCACTGAACTGCCGCACGCGGGTGACCTCGAAATGTGGCTACGCATCGCTGCCGTCGCCGACATCGGGCGGGTGAATGGACCGGATCAAGCATTTCGGCGTGTGCACTCACAGAGCATGATGCAGACCGGCTATGGAACTGTGCTGGCCGATCTACGCGGCCGGCTGGACGCATACGAGACGTTCTTCCAGCACCACGCCAGCGGTTTACCTGACTTCGCGGAGCTGCGAGATCTATCGCGCAGAACGACCGCAATTGAAGCGCTGAACTGGGTATGCACGACTCTGCACGCAGGCGGTCCGGTTGATGAGACCGTAATCCAGGAATACGTCGCCTTCGCGCGGGAGATCTGCCCCTACGCAGAGAAGCTTCGCGAGTGGCACGAGTACACGTGGTTCCGGCACGAGGCGGGCGGCACCCGAGCCGTTCAAAGCATTCGTAGGCACGGGTTTGCTCTTCGTCGCAATATCCGCGGCCGATACACATGGCAACGCTGGTATTGGCGCGGCGTGTGACGCGCCGCCGCCCGATCACCTCGCGACCCGACCCAGGCCTAGCTGAACGACGTCGGTCGCGATCCTCTCGAGCGTCACGACCTCATTCTCCCCCGCTGACCTTCGGTCAACCACAGCTAGGTGCCCGCCGGCTCCGGTCGAACCTTGACAATGACACTGCACGCCAAAGGAAGGTACCCTATGCCAACGCTTAGCTCACTGCCGCACAACTTGAGGCATCGTGCCATGAAGCTCTACCGCCGCCAGCGGAACTTGCGCGCGGCGGAGGGCGTCGCGCCTGAGCAGATCTGGGCAGGCGCGCTGGACGAGGAGACCGCGTTCTGGCGAAGCTGGTTTGCTACCAAGGGAAGTGAGTGGCCAGACGACTACCGCTTCCGCCTTGATCCCGAGTCTCAGATCCAGGAGCAGATCACCAAGTACCTGGACGGGATCGGCCACAGCGTCCGCATCTTGGACGTCGGCGCTGGCCCGCTGACCTTCGTTGGTAAACGCTGGTCTGGTCACGACCTCAACCTGACAGCGGTCGACGCGCTGGCCGACAAATACGACGCGCTACTTGCAGAGTTCGAGATCACGCCACCGGTTCGGACTCGGAATTGTGACTCCGAGAAGCTGACACAGGTTTTCGACGAAAATAGTTTCGAGGTGGCTTACGCGCTGAACACGCTGGATCACAGCTACGAACCGATTCGGGCCATCCGTCAGATGCTCGCTGTTGTGCGCCCAGGCGGGATAGTCCTGCTACAGCATTATCCCAACGAGGCCGAGAACGAGGCCTATAGTGGTCTGCACCAGTGGAACTTCGATTGGATCGACGGCGATTGCGTGCTCTGGCGCCCCGGCAAGAGCTGGCAGCTTGGCAAAGAGTTCGCAGGCCAGGCAACCGTGTCGGGCTCGAAGGCCGATGGCGTCGTGACTACCGTGATCACAAAGGCGACGCCCGGAGCGTCTGCCGTCGGCTAGCTCGCACCCACTACGGCGACGCATTCGGCAGCACGACCTCACCCACACCGCCGAGCAGCGGCTCGCACATGTGGCTATGCTAAGAGGCGGGTGGCAATGACGCCGTGGGCTACTTTCGCACTTATGCGTTTAGGCGTCATTGCAACCTCCAGGACTGCTAGGCATGGCAGCGCCGATACCGGCGTGGCGTGTGACGCCGGGCCGCACCCGCTCACGCACGACCGACTCCGCGCACGCCGCCTAGGGGTATCCACGATGCTGTCGAGCATCGCGACATCATTGTCTCTTCCCGCTAGTAATGGGACGGCCGATCAGGCACATCCCTGGTTACTGCAGGTTGTACCTCAATCTCGCACAGACCTGTCGTAGATCAGCTAGTCGCTCGGCGGGCCACAAGGCTTGGTTCCGCCACGGTTCGTCGTATCCAACGCTGGGACTGATAATTGCCCCTTGCTCGCGGAGCCGGACGCTGACATAGTCGGCGGCCTGCCGTATCCCGTCCAGCCGCGTGTAATTCGCGTGCCAATCGTCACAGTCCAGCACCTCGTAGAACACGATCGGCCTGTGCCGCGTCAGCGTGCTGAATGCGCCCTCGAGCACTCGGTCTTCCAAACATTCGACATCGACCTTCATAACATCCACACGTGCCAGCGATTCCGCCAAGAGGTCGATCGTGGTCCGGGGTACTACGACGCTGTGCGACCAAGCATCCCGAAATGTGGTCTCGATGGAAGCGCTTGTTTCAATAAGCGCGTGAGCACCAAGTGGAATATGCAATTCAGCCCGACCCGTGGTGTTATCGACGGCGATCCGGTGTACCAGTACCTGCCGCCCCTGCGGGTTCATGCTTATATTCTGGTCGAGAAGGTCCGCAACAGGCGGGTAGGGCTCTAACGCGTGGACATGGACCCCTGTCGCAACGCTTGCGGCGAGAAGCGCGTAGTAGCCCGTGTTGGCGCCGGCGTCGATGACCGTGTCACCGTCACGGATGCTGGCTGCGTAAAAGGCGGGCAGACGTCTTTCGTACGTGTCCCACCCCCGCCGCCACGCGGCAATCGCAATCGCGTCCTGTCCGTTAGCACTGAACATGGCGAACGAGGGTTTCTCAAACAGCTGGCTCGGTAGTGGAATGGTCAGAATGTCCGGTGGACTGGTGCTGAGAGTGCTGAGGCGGCGCCCAAAGTGAGTTGCACCCGTCCGTTCAAGATAACGGCCTACGAGCCCGCCAGCTCGGTTAGAAGCAGCTCTACGCGCTAGGCTTTTGACGGACATAAACGGCCCTTCCTTCAATGTGTCCCACGGCCAATCAATCGGCCTCAGGCGCGATGAAGTCATGGTCGCACAGCTCGCACCCGATCCTTACGGTTCGCGCGAAACAAGTTGACGAAATGCGACAGTAGGGCCGCTACATTCAGAACACACTGTTATTCGACGAATGTCCCCGCCACGTTTCGTACCCAACCCAGGATCTTCAAGATCGCGTTGACTTGCTCGCCGGTGAAATTGGCGAGGATGCTATCTCCAACCCACAGCTTGGTCACCATTTTCGCACGGGGCCCACCCCGTCGGGCCGAGGGTGTACGACGTCGTGCCTGCCGTGATCACAAAGGTCGGCGGCCTGAGCGACGGAAACTACCTACCGGGACAGCGCGACCGCGAGTGAGTCGACGACCAGTGTCTGCTGTTCGGCCGTGATCCCCGGATAGATCGGCAGCGACAGAATCCGGTCGGCGGCGTTCTCGGCGATCGGGAAGTCGCCCTTCGCGTGGTCGAGATGACGGTAAGCGCCGTGCATGTGCACCGGCACCGGATAGTGGATGCCTGCTCCGACACCCGCGGCGTTCAGCGCAGCAACGACGCGGTCACGCTCTGGCACTTGGACGACGTACAGATGCCAGACGTGGACGTTGCCGGGTCGCGTCTGCGGTAGCACGACCTCCGCGACATCGCCGAGCAGGCGCTCGTACAGATCGGCGGCTGCACGACGCTGCGCATTCCACGCGTCCAGACGGCGCAGTTTCACGCGGAGTACTGCGGCCTGTAGCGTGTCCAGCCGAGAGTTGAAGCCGAGTTCCGGATGGTGGTACTTGACAGTGCCGCCGTGATTGCGCAGGCCGAGCAAGGCGTCAGCGACCGATTCCGAGTTCGAGACCACGGCGCCGGCATCGCCGTAGGCGCCGAGGTTCTTGCCCGGATAGAAACTCGTTGCGGCGGCCACACCGAAGGCGCCGGCGCGTTGGCCACCCTGCTCGGCGCCCTGGGCCTGCGCAGCATCCTCGACGACAGCAATTCCATGCCTGTCGGCGATGTCCAGGATCTCGCCCATAGGCGCGAGCTGCCCGTAGAGATGGACAGGAACGATCGCCCTGGTCCGCTCTGTGATCCGCGATTCGATCTGGCTTGCGTCGAGGAGCAAGTAATCCGGATCGCAGTCGACGAGTACCGGGGTAGCGCCCGTTCGCATGACACCGCCCGCGGTGGCCACGAACGTGTTGGCCGGGATAATCACCTCGTCGCCGGGTCCAATGTCCACTGCCCTCAACGCCAGCTCGATTGCGTCGGTACCGTTCGCGACGCCCACGCAGCGCGTCGTGCCGCTGTATAACGCGAACTCGCTCTCGAACTCGGTCACCTCCGGTCCGAGCACGTACGCCCCGGAGGAGAGAACACGGTCGAATCCAGCAGCGACCTCAGCCGCGACTTCGGCGTGCTGCAATGAGAGATCGACGAGCGGGATCGGACGTTTCATGGCGCTGTCCATACTTGATGTTCCTCAGTCAGCGGGTCGAGATATGCAAGATCGTCGGACGTTCTGGCGGCTGCCGGTATGCGCAATACCTGCGCGACCTTCAAGCCACCGGTCTGCAGCCGGACGATGGGTTCAGGACCCACGCGCGACGGCAGTACCCCCATGTGGCCTTGCCCCGGGTCGGCAGCCGGCCAGTACGACAGGCCTGCGGCGTCGCACAGCGCGCGATCGATGTCACCCCAGAACTGGACAACGACCGTATCCGGCCAGCTCCGTGTCAGCTTTGCCAGATCGTCAGCAGACCAAGGCGACTCAACTCTTGGCGTGAGCGCCACGATCAGCGCATCAGGCTGCGGGTCGTCGCGGAGATCGGCCAGTGTGTCCGCGGCGCGGACGTCCGCACCCGCACCCTTCAGGCCATCGATCAGATAGTCATGGAAAGGGTTGTCGCACAACAGCGTCACGCGGCCCCGGTAGGCAGACACACCGGCGTCGGCCAGTTGAGCCACAGCCATCGAGCCCAGGTATGAGAACACGTCCACGTTCGGGTGACGCTCGTTCGTCCCGGCGATCTGCACGCCGCGGGCGAGCAGCGAGCCGAGATCAAGGTCGAGCCGACCGGATTGAATCTCCCACGACTCGAACATCAGCGGCAGGACTGCACTCGAGCGCACGGCCCGTGCGAACTCCCCCGTGATCGGCCGTACGAACCCGCTGTTGGTGACCACATCAGCCTCAGCGAACAACTCGGGTGTCCGGTGGTCGGTGACCGTGATTCGATCTGCGACCTTCAACGAGGAGGCCAGATCCATCGTCGCGGCGACTATCTGTTTCACCGAGCCGTAGCGCGATTCTGCAGCTATCGCGGTTACGCGAGCGCCCGCGAGCGCGGCGATCACCGGCGTGACGACGTACGGTCCGCTTGCCGCCTCGGTCAGCACCTCGACATCGTTCAGATCGAGTTGGCAGCGCTCCACAGCTTCGCGTACCAGCCGAGCCAGCCGGCTGGCCGCCATGCCTGGACGGCGGTCGGAGGCAAGCTCAACAGGCATCATCCCGTGACCCGTCGGTTTGCGCGGCGGATGGCGGCGATGACGCGGTCCTGCTCCTCGGCGGTCATCTGGTGGTAGACGGGCAGGATCAGTGTGCGCTCGGCGAGCTGCTCGGTGACGGGCAGCGGCCGATGCGGGTGATCGGCATACGCTGGCTGCTGGTGCGCCGCCATGATCCCGCGACGCGCCGAGATCTCGTGAGCGGCGAGATGCGCGAGCAGCCCGTCGCGATCCATTGCGAAGCGCGTCGACACTTCGAGCCAGAAAGACTGGAAGTTCGACTCGCCCCAAGGCGGATCTGCTACGAACCGCAGGCCGCGCACGTCGCCTAAGGCATCCCGGTAACCCGCGACGATCTCGCGGCGCCGCTCGACAATGGCCTTCAGTCGATCGAGCTGGACGATGCCGAGCGCAGCCTGCAGGTCGGTCATCCGGTAGTTGTAGCCGACCTCGAGGTAGCTCTCGGCTGGCGGCAACGTGCTCTCGTGCCGCTGCGCCGCACTCACGCTCATAGCGTGCTCGCGCAGCCGACGGGCGCGATCGGCCCATTCGGCGTTATCGGTGGTGATCATGCCGCCTTCACCGGTGGTGATCAGCTTTCGCGGGTGGAACGACCACGCGGCGATCGCAGCCCGGGCGCCCACGGGCTTGCCGCGGTAGGTCGATCCCGCAGCGCAGGCCGCATCTTCGATCACGACGATGCCGCGCGACTCGCACAGTGCACGAATCGGGTTGGTGTCGGCGGGCACACCGCCCTGGTGGACGAGGATCACCGCCTCGGTGCGCGGTGTGAGCGCCGTCGCGATCGACTCAGGAGTCAGGTTGCCGGTGCTGGCGTCCACGTCGGCGAACACCGGATTCGCGCCGACGTACACGGGTGCGTTCGTAGTGGCGATGAACGAGAACGACGGCACGACGACGTCGTCGCCGCGCCCGACGCCAGCGACGACCAGCGCGAGGTGCAGCGCCGTCGTGCAACTCGACACGGCGACCGCATGCTCGGCCTGCACGGCGCTCGCGAACTTCGCCTCGAACTCGGCGACACGCGGTCCCTGCGCAACCCATCCGGACTCGATCGTGGCAGTGACTGCGGCGATCTCTTCCGCGCCGAGCCAGGGCTTGGCGACGTTGATGCGGCTCATGAGACCAGCGCAGCCTGTTCGGCACGCCACCAGGCGACGAGACGACGTAGACCATCGTCGAGGCCCACCTCGGCGGTGAAGCCCAGATCCCTGGTCGCAGCGGAGGTGTCGGCCAGCCGGCGGGTCACGCCATTGACGGCGCGCTCCGGTCCGAACTCGACGTGCAGGTCGGAGTCCATGGCCCGCAGCATCGCCTCGGCGAGCCCACGCAAGCTGGTCTCAGTACCGCTCGCCACGTTGTAGAAGCCTTCGACGACGTCGCTCTGGATGGCGAGGACGTTCGCCCGGGCGATGTCCTCGGTGTAGACGAAGTCCATCGTCTGCTTGCCGTCGCCGAAGATGAGCGGCGGCTTGCCGTCGGCGATGCGCTCCATCCACCGGACCAGAACCTCGGTGTAGACGCCGTGGACGTCCATGCGCGGGCCGTAGACGTTGAACGGCAACAGCCCGACGTAGTCCAGGCCGTACATCGCCCGGAAGCTGCGCAGCATGCCCTGGTTGAACGACTTCGCCGCACCGTAAAACGTGTCGTTGTTGTGGTGGTGATGACGCTCGTTCGTCGGGAACTCTTCGGCCAGGCCGTACGCCGACGCGCTGGACGCGGCAACTAGCTTGCCGACCCGATGCTCGGCGGCCGCCTCGAGCACGTTGAACGTGCCGTCGACGAGAACCTCCAGCGCCAGCCTGGGCTCCTCGGCGCATTGCGTGATGCGAATCGCCGCCTGGTGGCAGACGACGTCCTTGCCCTTGGTGAGGTCATGGACGAGATCGCGGTCGCGCAGGTCGCCATCGACGAGCGTGACCTTGCCGGACTCGAATGCCGGCGCAAGATTGTCGCGCCGGCCGCGGACCAGATTGTCGAGGACGTCGATGTGCGCCACTCCGCCCTCAAGCAGCTGGTCGACCAACGTCGAGCCGATCGTGCCCGCACCGCCAGTGACAAGAACATTGGCGCCGTGCAAGTCAGACATTCGAAACTCCTACCGTATCCGCAACGGGCATCAGCTCACCGTTCTTGAGCAAGCTGGCGCTCGCAGCCTCGAGCACGTCGAGCACACGCAGACCCGCGCGACCGTCGGTGCGAGCCGGCCGGCCCTCGTTGATCGCGTCAGCGAACTCGGTCGCGACGATGGCGAGGGGCTCCTGTTCTGAGAGTGACGGAGCATGCATGTCGCCGAGCCGATAGGAGATCGCCGCGGCCTCGCGTTCGTCGTCGTTCGGGCTGGCTACTGCAGCGGCGAAGTCGACACCCCGGTCGTAGACAGAAAGACGCTGCTGTGGATTCTGGTCATCCCAGACGAGCGTGCGGCGGCTGCCACCTATCACGAACTGCCGGATCTTCGTGGGGCTTAGCCAGTTAACGTGGACGTGCGCGACGACTCCGTTGCCGAGGGGCATCGTGAGATAACCGACGCACGACTTGCCCGTGCCAAGCGGGTCGCCCCCGTGTGCGGCGACAGCGTCCGGGCGCAACCCGCCTGGGAGAATGAAGTCGAGGATGGACAGGTCGTGAGGAGCCAGGTCCCAGAAGACGTCGACGTCCGGCTGGACCAGCCCCAGGTTGATACGTACCGAATCGACGAACAGGATGTCGCCCAGGACGCCTTCCGCGACCAGCTCGCGGATGTGCGTGACCACCGGGGTGTAACAGTAGGTGTGGTCCGTCATCAGAACCAGCCCGCGTCGCTCGGCGAGTTCGACCATCCGGAATGCCTCGCCGCGGCTGTCGGCCAGCGGCTTCTCAACGAGCACATGCTTCCCGGCCTCGAGCGCAGCCAGCGCGATCGCACAGTGTGTGTCTGCCGGCGTCGCGATCGATACAGCGTCGATATCGTCGCGCGCCAACAACCGTTCGAGCGACGTTTCGACCTCGACAGTGCTGCGCGAGCCGATGACCTTTCGTGCTCGCGCCTCGTCCAGGTCGCATACCGCAACGAGATCCCATTCCGGGCTCGATCTGAAGTTACGGACCAGATTTGGTCCCCAATACCCGGCGCCGACCACAGCGATGCCCAGGCTCATATGACTCCCCCGATACACGACGTGCATCCGGTCCCCCCGTGGTACCGGCCTTTTACGTCCGCCACACATTGTCACACGCGAGCGGCAACTTGTCAGATCAAAGGTGGAACGCTGCCGTCACCGACCTCACCTGCGCCGTGGTGAACCTCGAGCCGGTACTGGTGAGCGTCAGTTGGTACTGGACGTAGCGCTTGGTCTGCCCAATCGCAGTGCCCGACGACGCGATGGTCGCGAACGCAGTCCAGCTGGCGTCCGGCGTTGCGGTATTGCCGGTGCGAACCTTGACCGTGAGTGTCGCGCCGGTGGGCACCGTGGCGTCCCAGCTGAGTCCGTCCCAGATCACCGGGGCCTGGGCGTCGAACACCCGCGAGGTGAACGTGCCGGACGCCGCGTACGGCCCGACGCGCAGCCAGTCGACGACCAGCCCGGCGTCGGTGGTCACACTGTCGTTGAGGAGCAGCTTGAGGTTGCCGGAGAAGGTGGATGAGAACGCGTGCGTGTACTTCTGCACGTCATCGAGATAGAACGTCGCCGAACTGGACGTCCATTCAAGGCGGAACTTGTGCGACCCGCCCGTCCAGCCGGTCGCCGCGACCCCGGTCACGTTGTTCAGGAACCCGTCGTTCACGTTCGCGATCAGCTGGTTCGAGGCGTTCACCGTGAACGAGATCTTGACGTTCGCGTTGGAACTCCCGACCCAACCGATGCTCTGGCTCTTGCCCAAGGTCGCGGTCAGCTCCAGGGACTTGCCGTTCGTATAGGTGGCGGTGCTGCTCAGGTTCGCACCGGACACCGTCACCGATCCCCCGCTGACCGTGGACGTTCCTCCCGTCACGACGGCGCTTGACGTCCACCCAGTGGGCAAGGTCGTCCCGCTGAACTCCTGCGCGACAGTCGGGGCCAGCACAACCTCGCCATCCCCGTTCGCCGCGATGTAGGTAGACGACGCCGTTCCGGCCCCGAAGTCCGCTGCTGTCGCATCGGTCAACGGCGTCGTCGACGGTGCGTACGACGCGGGCGAACCCGATGTCGCCGGCGATGTCGCCGAGTTGCCGGCGGCGTCGGCCGAGGTCACCCGGTAGTAATACCGAGTGTTCGGCGTCAGCCCAGTCATGGGCACCGAGTGACTGGCGGCCAGCCCTGCGACCGTCGCGTTCAGGTTCAGATTCGTCGACGACGTGCCGTAGTCGACCCGACTCGTCGCTGCCTCATCGGTCGTCCACGTAACCGTCGCCGATGTTCCCGAACCGCTGGACGTCACGCCGGTAATCGTTGGAGGCGTCGTGTCGAGAGGCGGTGCTGTTGCAAGCGAGAAGATCGGGTCCACCCAGTAGTTCGCGTTCGCGTAGGAGGTGCTCGGGAAGACGTCGCCACCGTAGGAATAGAGCCCCGCGGCGGCGTATAGCGGCGGGCTGCTCACCGGGGCGGTGAAGTAGTTGTCATCCTCAGAGTAATGCCCAGACGGCGCGTAGTAGCTCACCACATAGTCGGTTCCCGCGGCGACCGACACCGCGTTACTGAACTGCAGCGACTGCCAACCGGATGCGGTCTCGTTGGTGAAGGTGCCAGTGGCCAGGAGCGCGCCGGTGGTCGACCAGAGGCGGCCAGTGTGGGCACCGGCGTTGTTCGCGGATTTGTAGAAGCGCAGGCCGGTTATCGAGCCGGCCACAGACGATGAGAAGCGGGTCCCGATACTGATCGCGGAGCTGTCACCGCTGTCAACGTCGGTGGGCGCCGATGCTGCGTCGAACAGTGTGCAGGGGCAAGTGGGGCTCACCGCGGCAGTGGTGAACGACCACGTCTGGGGCGAGGACATCGCCGCACCGTTAGTCCCGATCGCTGACACCCTCGCCGTGTAGCTGGCGGACGCGGCAAGCGATGTCGAAAGCGTGAACGTAGCCGTCTTCGAGGCGTCGTCATACGACGTGGCTCCCGATACCGCGCCGTTCGACCCGGTGACGACGAAGCTGATCGACGTGGGGTCAACACTGGCCGAGAACGTGGCAGTGAGGGCCGAGGTGACCCCGGCGTCGGTCGCCCCTGGCACCGGCGTAGTGGATGTTACGGTCGGCGCCGCGGCGGTCGAGGTGGCGAAGATCGGGTCAACCCAGTAGTTGGCGTTCGCGTAGGTCGCAGTGGGGAAGAGGTCGCCGCCATAGGCGTACGTTCCCGCTGCGGTCGGCGCGGTCAATGGACCGTTGGTAAGCGCGGCATCGAAGTAGTGGACGTCTTCGGAGTAGCGGCCAACCGGGGCGTAGTAGCTGGCGACGTACGAGACCCCCGGCGTCACGGCGACAGGCGCCGAGAACGACACGGACTGCCATCCCGATGTGCTCTCGCCGGTGAAGGTGGCTGTCGCGAGCCTCGTGCCGGTCGCGGACCAGAGGCTTCCTGTGTGCACGCCGGTGTTGCCGCTCGCCTTGTAGAAGCGCACACCGGTCACGTAGCCGGCGACCGAGCTCGAGAACTGGACGCCGAGGCTCACCGCAGAGCGATCACCGCTGTCAACCACCGCCGGAGTGGCGTTACCGGCGAACAGCGTGCAGGGGCAATTCACCGCCGCAGTCGCCGTGGTGAAGGTCCACGAGTACGGCGCCGTCATGACCGCACCGTTCGCGCCGGTCGCGGAAATTGTCGCGGTGTAGTTGATGCCCGCCGCGAGCGACGCCGACGGGCTGAAAGTCGCCGAGGTGGTCGCGTCGTTATAGCTCACAGCTCCACTGACCGCACCGCTGGGGCCGGTCAGGGTGAAGCTGAGCGAGGACGCCGATATGGAGGAGGAGAACACCGCAGTGGGGGTGGCTGTCACCGGCACGCCGGTTGCTCCGGAGGGCGGTGCGGCCGAGGTCACGGTAGGCGGAGTGGCCGACAACGTGGCGGTGTAGTCGAAGACCGGATCGACCCAGTAGTTGGCGTTCGCGTAGGTCGACGACGGGAAGACGTCACCACCGTAGGCGTACGTTCCCGCGCCGACCGGAGAAGTCAGCGGCCCGTTTGTGACCGTCGTGTCAAAGTAGTGGTCGGTCTCTGCGTAATGCCCCGACGGTGCGTAGTAGCTGACGACGTATGTTGTGCCGGCCGTGATCGCTACCGGCGAAGCGAAGGACACCGACTGCCAGCCGGATGCGGTTTCGTTCGAGAACGTTGCCGTGTCGAGCCGCGTCCCGTCGGCAGACCACAGCGAGCCGGTGTGCGTCCCAGTGTTTGCGGTCGATTTGTAAAACCGGACGCCTTTGATGTATCCGGAGACCGACGCAGTGAACTGGGTGCCCAACGAAACCGCCGTTCGGTCGCCGCCGTCCGTGACGCTCGGCGTGGCGTTGGCGGCGAAGAGGGTGCACGGGCACGACGCGGACGCGACGAGCGTCGTGAACGACCAGATGGCGGGCGAACTCATCTGCTGCCCGTTGGTCCCAGTGGCGGTAACGGTGGCGGTGTAGGTGGTGCCGTTCGCGAGTGGCGCGCTCGGCGTAAATGTGGCCGTCTTGTTCGAATCCGTATATGAGGTGCTGCCGGCCACCGTCCCGGAGGGCCCGGAGAGCCTGAAGTTGATCGACGACGACGTCACCGACGCGGAGAAGACCGCGGATGGTGCAATCGAGGTCGGCACGCCAGCGCCCCCGGAGGTGGGGTTGGTCGACACCACGGCAGGCGTTCCCGTCGCCGCGCTCGAGAAGACCGGGTCGACATAGTAGTTGCTACCCTGGTAGGTCCGGTTGGGGAAGGCGTGGCCGCTCGCGTAGACCCCGTTGAACCTGGTCGAGGTGGTCGGCGAGTTGGACTCGGCGTGCAGCGGCGTGGCGTCCACGTCCTGGTAGTAGAAGAACAGCGAGTCTGCCGAATAGTGCCCGTTGGGCGCGAAGTAACTGGCGATGTAGGTGGTGCCCGCGGTCACCGCCACCGCCTGGGAGAACTGCAGCGTCTGCCAGCCGCTGCCCGACTCTCCGGTGAAGGTTCCGGTGGCCAGCTGCGCGCCGCTCGCAGTCCACAGCGTGCCGGTGTGGGTGCCGGTGTCGGCGCTGGCCTTGTAGAACCGGACGCCAGTGACGTAGCCAGATGTGTCGCTGGTGAACCGGGTGCCGACCTCCACCGCGGTCGCGTCACCGGAGTCCGGAGTGGCTGGCGTCGCTTGGCCGAAGATCGTGCACGGGCAGCTGGAGGTCACCGTGATGCCCGCAGAGGGCGTCTCGATGTTGGCGCTGTCGTCGGTGGCCCGGGAGAGGATCTTGACAGCGCCGTTGCCGTGGATGATGCCGGTGTAGCTCCACGCGGTAGTCCCGGTCGCCGGGTGCCAGGTAGCCCCGCCGTCGAGAGACACCTCGACGCCGGCGACCAACCCTCCGACGTCGGAGGCAGTTCCGGAGACGCTGACTTGTGCGCCGTTTCCGATCAAGGCCCCGCTTGCGGGGCTGGTGATCGTCGATATAGGTGCGGTCGAATCAACACTTGCGGTCGCGGCAACCAGGCCGGACATCAGCGTCTGCGGCTGGGCGCCCATGTCCGCATACATGTTCACCATGAACTGCTGCATCCGCGCATCTGCGGCGTTGTTGCCGCCGTCGTGATCGGAGTCCAGCCCCCAGGCCCACTGGACCGTTCCGGCGCCGAAGACCAGCGCGCCGCTCGTCGCACGGTAGAGCGTGATGTGGTGTGTCGTCGTACCAGGTGTGGTGAACTGGCCGAAGTCGTACAGCTCCTGCGGCGAGTTGCCAACGGTGGTCGAGAGGTCGACGAGCCCAGCGGGGCGGAAGCCGTTGTCCAGGTCCTCGTCCGACTCGTAGCCGACGGTGCTGGGCGCGAGCGCGGTCGACGACCCCGGCATCGACGCCAGTCCTGTGTTGCGCCAAACTCGCAGCTTCCCCTGGGTGACTGTGACCGTCACCGGGAGGTTGTCGGAGTTCGCCCTGTAGATCGTGCCGGTAAGCGCGTTCTCCGGGCTGCTGCCGCCAGGCGCGGCCGCGAAGCGTGGATCGCGCCAGGTGCCTGTCGCTTCACCGCTGGGATCGGACGCCGCGTTGTCCCAGGTCTCCTTGTAACAGACGAGGGTGCGGTAGCTGGTGTTGCTGCCATCGATGCTCGCCTCGTACCGCGTGTGCCAGAACACCTCGTTCCCGGACAGGAACATGAGATTCACGCCGGCGCCGCGGGCGTTTTCGACGTTGGTTCGCTGCGCCTGCGACCAGTACTCGTCGTGCCCGACCGAGAGAAAAATTTTGTGGTTCTTAAGCTGGGTCGCGCCGTAACGATCGGTGTCGACGCCTGAGATATAGGTGACGTCGTAGCCGTTACGCTCCAGGAAACGGATTGTCGGGTACTCGTTGCTGAACAGGTAGTCCTGGCCACCATTGTCGCCGCGGGTCGCGAACGGCCGGTTGTAACTGATCTTCCTGGCACGTGACGGCGAATCCCACATGTTGCTCGTCGACCCGGTGTAGAAGTCAGCGTTGCCATACCGGTTGTAGGCCTCCCAGGTCGGATCGGAGGTCTGGTAGACGATGTCCGCGGTGCTGGAATCGTTGCGGACGATAAACGGGATCAGGCTCGCACCGCCCGTGTCGGTACGGGTCAAATGCGCGATGTATACACCGGACACCGCGACCGAGGGTACCGACCACGTCGCCGAGACACCCCATGTCCCGCAGTCGACGAGTGTGACCGACGGATCGGTCGCGCAGGCCGGTTGGGTTTGGGGCAGCGCCGCCGACGGCGTCACGCTCGTGATCTTGCGGGCGCCGTTGCCGCCGTAGTAGCCGAGCCGATAGACGTCGATCGTGTAGCGCGCCGCCGGGGTCTTGATCTTGAATTTGATCGAGTTGCCCGCGTTCACGCTGATGTCAGTGGCGAAGCCCTGGATGGTCGCGTCGCCGGCACCGCTGACATCCCATTGGCTTTCGGGTGTCACGCCGCTCGTCTGGGAGTTCTCGCACGCTACCGGATTGATGGTCGCGCCACAGGGCGAGCCCGCGGCTGCGGCGCGCTGCTGGCCGACGATGACGTTCAGGAGCGCCGCGACAAACAGCACCACGACAGCGACCGCGACGTGACGCGTCCTGACGCGTTGCCACGCGGAGACGAACTGATCAGCATGCATGGTGGTGCTCCCCAACAGACGCCTGGCGCATACCATCGGCGTTCCCTCGAGGGAAGGCGCACACATGGCAGGCATCGATCCCACGGCGCTCGTTCATCCGAGCGCCGAGATCGAGGACGGGGCGGCGATAGGCGCCGACACCCACATTTGGCGCCGGGTGCATGTGCGCACCGGCGCGGTGATCGGTGCCGGGGTTCAGCTCGGCGCCAACGTATTCGTCGATGCGGGGGTGCGCATCGGCGATCGGGTGAAGATCCAGAACAACGTGTCGGTCTATGCGGGTGTCGAGCTCGAGGACGAGGCGTTCGTTGGCCCCGCCGCGGTGTTCACCAACGATCTCAACCCGCGGGCGACGGGCGAGTGGCAGCTCACCCCGACGTTCGTGCGCCGGGGCGCATCGGTCGGAGCCAACGCCACGATCGTCTGCGGTTACGAACTCGGCGAGCACTGCCTGGTCGCGGCGGGCGCCGTCGTGACCAAGAACGTCGCGGCGCATCAGCTCGTGCTCGGCAACCCGGCCCGACCGGCCGGGTGGGTTTGCCGCTGCGGACAGGTGGTGTCGCGTGACGCTCAGCGTCCGGCCGATCTCGTGTGCGAGACCTGCACGCACGGCGAAGCCAGCGATACCTGATCGCTGGCCTCCCCGAACGCTGAAACAGCTCATTCAATACGCCCCGGATGCCCTGGCTACCGCGGACGGTGTCTTCCACAGGATCAGCAGGTCGCTGCCGAGCGACCAGTTCTCGACGTAGCGCAGATCGAGCTGCTTCGTCTCGTCCCAGGACAGGTCGTTGCGCCCGCTGATCTGCCACAACCCGGTGATGCCGGGCTTCACGAGCAGGCGTCGCCGCATGTCGTCGCCGTACTTCGCGACCTCGGCCGACAACGGTGGACGCGGCCCGACGAGCGACATCCGGCCGCTGAGCACGTTGAACAGCTGCGGCAGTTCGTCGAGTGAGTACTTGCGGATGACGCGTCCCACCCGGGTGATGCGCGGGTCGTCGCGAACCTTGAACAGCACTCCGTCGGCGTTGACGTTGAGGGCTTCGAGCTCAGCCTTGCGCGCCTCCGCGTCCACGTACATCGAGCGGAACTTCACCATCTTGAAGACCCGCCCACCGCGACCGACCCGCTCCTGGCGGAACAGCACCGGACCACGGCTGGTCAGCCGCACGGCAACCGCCACGCCGAGGGCGACCGGTGCGAGGAACAGAAGCGCGAGCAGGGCGACCGCACGGTCGAAGGCGCCCTTGAGCACCCGCCGGAATCCGGTGAACTCCGGCTCCTCGACGTGGACGAGAGGCAGGCCGGCCATCGGCTGGATGTGGAGCCGGGGCCAGGCGATCTCCATCAGCCCGGGCGAGATCACGAGGGATGCGTCGCTGCCTTCCAGCTGCCACGAGATCCACCGAACGCGTTCCGGTCCGATCGTCGAGGAGGAGACGATCGCCACCGTGTCGGTCCGGCTGGACTGCACGGCGCTGAGAACAGAGTCGACGTCAGCGAGCAGTTCGATGCCGGCCGCGTCGAGCAGCCGACGCGTCTCGGGATCGTTGACGAGTTCAGTCGGGACGCAGGCCCCGGCCACGCTCATGCCGGCGTATTGATCACGCCGGACCAGGACGGCGAAGTCGACGATCGACCGCGCGTCGCCGATGAGCAGCATCGAGGTCATCGCGCGGCCCTGTGACCGCCGGCGGTGCAGGTACTTGCGCGCGGCGTAGCGCCCGATCAGGTCCAGGCCGAGCGCAGTCGGCAGGGCGACGACGACGAAGCCGCGGGCGATGTCGACGTGCGAGGCGTACGAGCCGATCGCCACCAGCGCGATCAGGTAGAGAAACGCTTTGAACAGCCGATCGAACTCGGCCGGCCCGGCCCCGACGTAGCGACCCTCATAGGCGCGGTTCATCGCGGCCACGGCGACCCACGCGAGCGGCATCAGGACGCCGACGACCGCGTAGACCCCGAGGTTCGCGGCCGACGCCGGAATGCCGAACCGGACGATGAAGGCGACGGCCACGGCCACGCCCGCCGCCATGAGGTCGACCACGACCAGGCCGTACTGGTAGCGGCGCATCCACCGAGCGCGTGAGCGCGACTCGGGCTCCGCCGGGACCACGTGCGTGGTAGAGACACGGGTCGGGCCGAACGTCGTCGACTCCGCTTCGTACGTGTCGCGAACTGCTGTGTGAGTGCTTTCCGACGGCGTGTCGAGCACGCTGAGCCCAGAGCTCAACGGCTCGGGCTCACCCCCGCCGGCGGCGTCGATGCCACCCCTGTACATGTTTCCCCCGATTTCACGCCACGCGGGGCTTTTTCCCGCGTGACGTCCCCCGATTTCGATCACCGGCGAGGGTGAGCGACGTGCATGTCGTTGCCCCCCGGCCGACGACTGACTCGACGTTTATAGCGCGTGTGGTGAGGAAGGGAAAGTCCAAACGCGAACCCGCGAGATATCAACCGACTTGGCTTGCGGCCGGTGGCCGATTTGCGCACGGGTAATCACACTCTGTAGGCGATGTTCGCCCGTTGCCGTATCCTTGCGGCTGGCGCGCCCGGATTGGCGCCGGTTCGCGATGGTCCGTCTGCGTGTTAGGTCCGGCCGCCGGTCACGCCGGCGCTCGGTGCGGAAGAATTTGCTACGTGGATGACACTCTCGCGCCGGACCTTGTTGCGGCGGCTAGCCCAGACGCCGGCACCGACGACTCCGAGCTGCGCGCGGATGTGCGCCGGGTCGGGGCATTGCTCGGCGAGTCGCTGGTGCGCCAGGTCGATCAGGATCTGCTCGACCTGGTCGAGCAGGTGCGCGCGCTGACCAAGCAGAGCAAGGACGCCGCCACACCCAGCGAGCGCGACGCGGCCCGGGACGAGGTTCGACAGCTGCTCGCCGGGTTGCCCATCGACACCGCGTCGGCGTTGGTGCGGGCATTCGCGGCGTATTTCCACCTGGCCAACATCGCCGAGCAGGTACACCGGGTGCGCAGTCTGCGCGATCGGGCAGCCGATGGGGGATGGCTCGCCCGTTCGGTGGCGGCCGTCGCCGCGAAGCTGGGCGCCAAGGGCCTGACCGACGCCGTCGGGACACTGGCCGTCCGTCCGGTGTTCACCGCCCACCCGACCGAGGCGAGCCGGCGTTCGATCCTGACCAAGCTGCGGCGGGTCGCGGACGTCCTCGCGACCCCCACGGCACCCGGCTCGGCGGCGCGCGCCCGGCAGGACCGCGCCCTGGCCGAGGTGATCGACCTCGTCTGGCAGACCGACGAGCTGCGCCAGCAACGTCCGACCCCGGTCGACGAGGCGCGCAACGTCGTCTACTACCTGCAAGACCTGGCCGACGAGACGCTGCCGTCGCTCGCCCATGACCTCGTCAGCGAACTCGAACGCCACGGCGCGCAGCTCGGCCCCGACGCCGCGCCCCTGACGTTCGGCACCTGGATCGGCGGCGACCGCGACGGGAACCCGAACGTCACCGCCGAGGTCACCCGCGACGTGTTGCGGCTGCAGCATCACGTCGCGGCCCGGGCGATCACCCGTGCGCTCGACGGCCTGATCGCTGAGCTGTCCTCGTCGACGACCGTCGTCGGCGTGGCGCCCGAGCTGCGCGACTCGATCGAGGCCGATCTCGCCGTGCTGCCCGAGGTCGATCCCCGACTCGTCAACCTCAACGCGACCGAGCCGTATCGGCTCAAGCTCACCTGCATGAACGCCAAGATCGCCAACACGCAGGCTCGCGTGGACAGCGGCGCGCCGCACGTTCCCGGGCGCGACTACCTCGGCAAGGCCGAGCTGCTCAGCGAGTTGGCGCTGATCGGCGAGTCGCTGCGGTTGAACGCCGGCGACCTCATCGCGAACGGATTGCTCGCCCGCGTCGAGCGGACCGTTGCCGTGTTCGGCCTGCACCTGGCGACCATGGACATCCGCGAGCACGCCGATGCGCACCACCACGCGGTCGGTCAGCTCGTCGACCGGCTCGTCGAGGAGACGTGGCTCTACGCGGACGTGCCGCGCGACTACCGGCTGCGGCTGCTGTCCCGGGAGCTCTCGTCGCGCCGGCCACTGACCCAGGCGCCCCCGCCGCTGGACGAGGCGGGCGCGCGCACGTTCGCGGTGTTCACCGCCATCCGGCGCGCGCTCGACACGTACGGCCCCGAGGTGATCGAGAGCTACATCGTGTCGATGACCCGCGGCGCCGACGACGTCCTGGCCGCGGCCGTACTGGCCCGCGAGGCGCGGCTGATCGACGTGCACGGCGCCGGGGTCGGCAAGGCCCGGGAACCCTTTGCGCGCATAGGGTTCGTGCCGTTGCTCGAGACGATCGACGAGCTGCGGCGTTCCGGGGAGGTGCTCGACGACCTGCTGTCCGACCCGACGTACCGACTCATCGTTGCGCTGCGCGGCGACGTGCAGGAGGTGATGCTCGGCTACTCCGACTCGAACAAGCAGGCCGGCATCACCACGTCGCAATGGGAGATCCACAAGACACAGCGCACCCTGCGCGATGTCGCGGCCCGGCACGGCGTGCGGCTGCGGCTCTTCCACGGCCGCGGCGGGACGGTGGGACGCGGCGGCGGCCCGACGTACGACTCGATCCTGGCCCAGCCGTGGGGCGTCCTCGCCGGCGAGATCAAGTTCACCGAGCAGGGCGAGGTGATCAGCGACAAGTACGCGCTGCCGTCGCTCGCCCGCGAGAACCTCGAGCTGACCGTGGCAGCCGTGCTGCAGGCGTCCACCCTGCACCTTGCGCCCCGGCAGCCAGAAGCCCAGCTCTCGCAGTGGGATTCGACGATGTCGGTCGTGAGCGACTCGGCCTACTCGGCCTATCGCGGGCTGCTCGACGACCCCGATCTGCCCGCGTACTTCATCGCGTCGACCCCGGTCGAGCAGCTCGGCTCGCTGAACATCGGCTCGCGCCCATCGCGCCGCCCGTCATCCGGCGGCGGCATCGAGGGACTGCGCGCCATCCCGTGGGTGTTCGGCTGGACCCAGTCGCGCCAGATCGTGCCCGGCTGGTTCGGCGTCGGCTCGGGCCTGCGCGCCGCGCGCGAGGCCGGGCTCGAGGACGTGCTCAAGGAGATGGCCGGCGAGTGGCACTTCTTCCGGACGTTCATGTCCAACGTCGAGATGACACTGGCCAAGACCGACCTGGGCGTCGCGGCGCACTACGTCTCCTCGCTGGTGCCCTCGCCGTTGCGGCGTCTCTTCGACGTCGTGCGGGCCGAGCACGAGCTCACCGTCGCCGAGGTCCTGCGTATCACCGGCGAGGCGCACCTGCTCGACAATTCCCCTTCCCTGCAAAGGACGTTCGGGGTGCGCGACGCCTACCTCGATCCGATCTCCTACCTGCAGGTGGACCTGCTCGCGCGGGTGCGGGCCGACGAGTCGTCCGTGTCGCCCGAGCTGCGCCGCGCGCTGCTGCTGACGATCAACGGGGTGGCCGCCGGGCTGCGCAACACCGGCTGAGCGAGCGGGCTACCCGTCGCGGCCGAAAACCGCCAGTCATTGTCGGACCCGGTTGGCAGACTGAACGGCGTGATGCCCGACGCGGACACTTGCTACCGCGCCGTCCAGGGCCGAGACGCCCGCTTCGACGGCTGGTTCTTCATCGCCGTCCGCACCACGCACATCTACTGCCGGCCGTCGTGCCCCGCGGTGACGCCCCTGCGCAAGAACGTCACGTTCCACCCGAGCGCGGCCGCCGCCCAGCGGGCCGGGTACCGCGCCTGCAAGCGCTGCCGCCCCGATGCCTCGCCGGGATCACCGGAATGGGACGTGCGCGGCGACGTCGCCGGACGGGCGTTGCGCATGATCCGCGACGGCGTGGTCGACCGCGAGGGCGTGCCCGGACTCGCCGGGCGGCTCGGCTACTCCGAGCGGCAGATCCACCGTGCGCTCGTCGCCGAGGTGGGCGCCGGGCCACTCGCCCTGGCTCGGGCCCAGCGCGCGCAAACGGCTCGCATCCTGCTCGAGACGACGTCCCTGCCGGCAGCGGACGTCGCGTTCGCCGCGGGGTTCGCCAGCGTCCGGCAGTTCAACGAGACGATCCAGGCGGTATTCGCCACGACCCCCACCGGACTGCGCGCCACTCGCCGCTCCCTCGGCCCGGTGGCTGCGGGCGTGCTCGACCTGCGACTGCCGTACCGCGCGCCGATGGAGCTCGGCGCGACGCTCGAATTCCTTGCCGCGCGGGCGATTCCCGGGGTCGAGGCGTTCGACGGAGTGACGTTCACCCGCATGCTGCGCCTGCCGGGCGGCCCGGCGCTCGTGTCGCTCGACGACGGCGGGGGCCACGTCCGGTGCCGGCTGCGGCTCACCGATCAGCGCGATCTGATCACCGCCGTGGCCCGGGTGCGGCGGCTGCTCGACCTCGACGCCGACCCGGTCGCGGTCGACGCGGCGTTCGAGCGCGATCCCCAGCTGGCGCCGCTCGTGCGCAAGCGGGCCGGGCTGCGCTCGCCCGGCGCGGTCGACGGGTTCGAGATGGCGCTGCGGGCGATCGTCGGCCAGCAGATCACGGTGGTCGGAGCGCGTACCTTGCTCGGACGCATCGCCACCTCGTTCGGGACGCCGGTGTTCGACGAGTGGCGCCTGTTCCCGTCCGCGGAGTCGTTCGCCACTACCGATCCGGATGCGTTGCCGATGCCCCGGCGGCGCGCGGCGACCCTGCACGCAGTCGCGGGTGCGGTGGCGTCCGGTGCCCTGACGCTCGATCCGGGCGCCGACCGGGTCGCCACGCGAGCGGCGTTACTGGCCCAGCCCGGTATCGGCGAATGGACGGCCGAGTACCTGCTCATGCGCGCCGTCGGCGACCCGGACGTCCTGCTCGGCAGCGACCTCGGCGTCCGCAAAGCGGCGAAGTCCCTCGACATCGAGATATCGAACGGCCGACCGGACTGGGCCCCGTGGCGTTCCTACGCCACGCACCAGCTCTGGGCGACACTGCACTAGGAGGCATTCTGCGATGAAGTACAGCTATATCCAGTCACCGCTGGGCGACATGCTGGTCACGCGCGACGACGACGGCATCACCGGCCTGGACCTGCCGATCAGCAGGTATCCGCGGCGCGTCCAGGACGACTGGCTGCGCGACGATGCGGCGTTCGACGACATCCGCACGCAGCTGGCCGAGTATTTCGCCGGCGACCGCCAGGACTTCGACCTGCCGCTGAACGCCGGTGGCAGCCGGTTCCAGTCGCTGGTCTGGCGCGCACTCGTCGAGATCCCGTACGGCGAGACCACCAGTTACGGCAAGGTGGCCGTGTCGATCGGGCACCCCGACGGGCCCCGCGCGGTGGGGCTGGCGAACGGGCAGAACCCGATCCCGATCATCGTGCCGTGCCACCGGGTGATCGGCGCCGACGGTTCGCTGACCGGGTACGGCGGCGGGCTGGACGCCAAGCGCTGGCTGCTCGACCACGAAGCCAAGCACGCCGGACTAACGCTCGTCTGAGCGTCTCGCGGTTTTGGTCACCGGCCGTCATATGGCCGGCGGTGACCAAAACCGGACTCGGTCAGTCGCCGTACTCGCCGAGCACGGCGGAGCGCAGCACGTCCAGGCCAACACTGCCGATGTCGAGGGCTCGGCGGTGGAATGCCTTGAGATCGAACGCATTGCCCTCTCGGGCGCGAACGTCGTCGCGAAGCTGCAGCCACCATCGCTCGCCGATCTTGTAGGACGGCGCCTGCCCCGGCCAACCCAGATAGCGGTCCAACTCGAACCGCAGGCTCGGCTCGTCCTTCACCGAATGAGCCGACAGCAGCTGCCAGGCCTTGTCGTAGGTCCAGGCACCGCCGCCCACCTCCGCCGGCGCCGGAAAGCCGCAATGAAACCCGATGTCGATGACCACCCGCGCCGCGCGAAAGGACTGGCTGGCGAGCAGCCCCAGATAGTCACCGGGATCGTCGAGGAACCCGAGCTCGGCCATCAGCGCTTCGGCGTACAGCGCCCATCCCTCACCGTGCCCGTCGACCCACGCGGCCTCCGAGCGGCGCCAGCGGTTGAGCAGTTCCTTGCGGTAGGCGGTTTGCGCGATCTGCAGGTGATGACCGGGCACGCCCTCGTGGTACACCGTGCTGAGCTCACGCCAGGTCACGAACTCCGTCACCCCGGGAGCGACTCCCCACCACATCCGGCCGGGGCGGGCGAAGTCCTCGCTCGGGCCGGTGTAGTAGATACCGCCCGGGGTCGGCGCGATCCGGCACTCCAACGCCCGGATCGGGGTCGGGATGTCGAACTGAGTGTCGGCCAAGGTCGCGATGGCCGCGTCGGAGATCTGCTGCATCCACGCGAGCAGTTCCTCCGTACCGGACAACCGGCGCGTCGGATCGGCGTCGAGATGCTCCATCGCTTCCGGAAGCGATGCGCCGGGCCGGATCTGCTTCGCGGTGCTGCGCTGCTCGTCGTTCACGCGGGCCAACTCGTCCTGCCCCCACAGGTAGGTCTCCTCGAGATCTACCGACGTGCCCAGCGCCGACCGGGCGAAGACTGCGTACGCATCGCGGCCGACCGCATCCGTGTCGCTCGCCTGCGGCCGCAGCTCCTCGCCGAGGAACGTGGCCAGCTCCCCGTACGCGCCCGCCGCGGCCTGGGCGCCCCGGTCGAGATCCCCGCGGACCGCTGCGGGCAGATCCTTCGCGGACGCCGTCTCGACCAGCTCCGCGAAGAACCCGGCCGGGTCCGCGTTCTGGCTGCTCTCGGCGATTCCGGCCTCGATCTGGCGGCGCGCGCTGACCTGTCCGCGCGCGGCCGCGAATCGAAGCGAGGCGAGGTACCCGCGGATCGCGGTGGGCACCTGGGACAGCCGGACAGCGATCGTTGCCCAGTCGTCGACCGTTGCGGTCGGCATGAGATCGAATACCCGCCGCAGCTTCTGCACCGGACTCTCGACGTTGTTCAGTGCGCTCTCCTCGGCGCCGATCGCCCGAATCGACTCGGCCGCCTCGATCCGATCGCGCATCGCGGCCACCGTGACGCGATCGGTCGCGTCGCCCGGGGTCGCGCCGTCGAGTGAGCTCAGCATCCGGCGCCGCAGCGCCGACAGCTCAGCGTGGCCGTCCGGCGAAAGGTCCGGCAGTTCGGTGTCGTGTCCCGCAATGCCGCAGATCGTCGCCAGGACCGGATCCAAAGTCAGATGGTCGTCCAGGTATCGCTCGGCCAACCGGTCGACGTCTGTCGCCGGCCGACTCTCACTGTCTGTCACGCATCGCCCTTCGCCTGCCTCACCGGGAGGTGTTCGACCTCCAGCGTTCCATGGCCTACTGGAGATCGAATAGAGGCGGCGGCAGGTCAGAATGCCTTGGCGGCCTCTCGAGCGTCGGCGTCGGCGCTGCGCCGGGCGTCGTCCAGGTCGCCGGTGAGGGTCGGGTGGAAGCCCACCTCGACGATGTCGGTGATGCCCGTCCAGCGCAGCCAGTCCACGATGTAGGGCGACTGGAAGTTGCTGCCGAACTCCGGCCCGAGCGCCGGCCCCCACACCCCGCTCGTGTAGATCATGGCGGCCTTCTTGCCCTGACCGGCCAGCAGGGGCAGATATCCAGCCTGCGGGTCGACGCCGAAGATCAGGCCCGGTTGCGACACCACGTCGATGAACTGCTTGAGGATGTAGGGCACGCCGGCGTTCCACATCGGCCAACGGGCGTCGCGGCCGTGACGCTCGACGACGTCGTGGCCGCCGCCGGGGTCGGCAAGGGGACTCTGTTCCGCCGCTTCGGCGACAAGGCGGGTCTCGCCGTGGCGCTGCTCGATGAGCAGGAAAGGACGCTGCAGGAGGAGATTCTCACCGGACCGCCGCCGCTCGGCCCCGGCGCTTCGCCCGTCGAACGCCTCCTCGCATCCGTGCGCGCGTATGTCGCCTACGTCGCCGACAATACCGAGCTGGTGGCGATGAGCCAGACCTCGAGTCCGGGCGCGCGGCTGCGAACCGGATCGCACCAGTTCTGGCGGCAGCACTGCGAGTTCCTGCTGCATCCGCCGACGCTCCCGACGCCGGGCTACGGGCCGACATCCTGCTCGCCGGGCTCACCGCCGAGCAGATCGACCACTGGCTGCACGACCAGGGCTGGACGCCCCGCCGCCTGGCCAACGCCGCGGCCCGCACCGCCGAGCAGCTGACCCGGCACAGCTGATCCCTCCCGGTTTTGGTCACCCGCCGTCATATAGCCGGTCGGGTGACCAAAACCGTAGGGGGTTCACACCACGGGGTAGGCCGCCAGTTCGATGATCGAGTAGCCGTACTGGGACGAGCGGGCGACCCCCTGCATGCGCAGGTAGTTCACCCCGGGCTGGTCGACCCACACCGTCTCGGTGCCACCCGGACTGCCGGTGACGTCAGCGGCGTCGGTCCACGTCGTGCCGTCGGTGGACGTCTCGATGCGATACGCCGCGGCGTGCGCTGCCTCCCAGGTGATCACGATCTTGCCGAGATGCTGCGGCGCGCCCAACTTGATCTGTAGCCACTCACTGTCGGTGTAGCCGGACGACCAGCGCGTGCTGAGCGATCCGTCGTTGGCGTGCGGCGCGGTGAACTGCGGCAGGTCCTGCTCGACGCTGGACGCAGTCGCGGTGCCGGCCAGGGCCACGTTGGTCGTGCTGACCTGCGGGTGGACGTTCAGGGTGAGCGTCTGCGACTGCCCCGCGAACGACACCTGAACCTGATAGCTGCCCGGCGTCGTGCCCCGTAACGCGATCGGGATCGACGGTTGGGCACCGCGCAGCAGGGTGATGTGAGTCGACGCCGGCGTGGCGGTCACGCCCGCCGGTGCGGTCACGGTCAACGTGCCAGGCAGGTCGGCCGGCTGGGTGGACGTGAGCCCGACGCCCACCTGCACCGAATCGCCTACCGTCACGTCGGCCGAAGCCGCCGTCAGGTGGAGATCGGCGGCCGGCGCATCGGCGTACCAGGGAACGACCTCGGAGATCACCGGCGCCGGAGAACCTTCCTGCCACACCAGCCGGATCGCGCTGGCCGTACGTCCACCCGCACCCAGATCTGTGTAGCCAGGCTGTAGTTTGCCGATCGGCTTCCAGGACGTCCCGTCGCCGACCTGCACCTGCCCGGTGCCCGTGCCGGCGATCACTACTCGACCCAGCGGGCGGGACGCCGGCAACGTCACGACCAGCGCGTCGCCGGCCGCGGGCCCGGCACTCGCCCGGTAGGACGTGTCGGTGTTGCCGTCGGCCGCAGCGGCCAACGACGAGCCCGAGGCGGCGGCCGGAGCACCCGACACGGTCAGCTCGGCCGAGTCCGGGCCGGTCACGGTGAACTCGCGGACCACCACCCAGTTGTCCTGTCCGGCAGTGTTGCGCAGCCGCACATAGCGCGCCTGGGTCCCGGGCGGCAGGGTCGCCGACACGGACGGCGTGTTGAGGAACGTGCCGGCCGGCTTCCACGTCGTGCCGTCGACGGAGTACTCGAGCACGCCGACGTGGACGTAGTCGTCGGGGCTGGTCGGCTTGCTCATGTCGATCTGCACCGACGAGATCGGCGCGACACTGCCCAGGTCGACACCGACGTAGTCGCCGACCGCAGGCGCCGAGCTGCTCCAGTAGAACGTCGAGTCGTCGCCGTCGGTCATCTTGTCGATCGTGTTGGTCTGATAGGTCGACATGGACGTCATCGCGGTGACGTGTCGGCCGGCCACTCCGATCCAGCGGTCGTTCTCGGCCAGCGCGTTGGTGATGAACGCGTCGATGACGCCGTCGCCCACCGTCACGTTCACCGTGCCGTTCAGCCCGACGTACTGGTACGACTTGGCCTTCACCATCAGCGTTCGCACCCGGGCCCGATCAGCCAGCGCGGCCGCCCCGTCGCCGTCACGTTGCTCGGTCAGCATCCGCAGCGCGGCCCGGGCGGCCTGGCCCCAGAACGACGCGGAGTCCAGCCACGGCTGGGTTTCCGCGACGAACGCCGGATCACCGAGATAGGACGTCAGCGTGGACGGGATCCACTGAATCACCTTCAGATAGGCATCGAGAGCCGCGACGCCGGCCGACGAGCCGCGCTCCCACGCCGACCAGAACGCGGCCGTCTTGCCCGCGAGCGTCGGCGCCTGGACCTTGTCGATATCGGAGTAGTACTCGAGATCGGCGAACGCGCCGAGTGCGTCCCGGGCGTCGGCATTGCCGCCGGCGAATTCGTCCAAGCTGGCCGTCCACGATGTCGAAGGGTCATAGGCGGCGTCGTTCCAGGTGTAATCGGCGACGTTGAACAACGCGATCTTGGACGCATCCGGCTGGATCATCGGGTTGGCCGTGATGCCGGTGAGCGATGACGACAATCCGCTGGCGCGTCCGACATAGGGCCCCAGCAGCAAGCGGTTCGTGACGTAGTCGTTGACCGGATAGTTGTCCCACACCAGGATGTCGTGCCCGAACACGTTCTTGGCCGCGGCCGCCTGCGGTTGAGTGATCACCGGGGCGATCACGCCCACGCCCGTCCACTCGACGATGACGGCCGGGTCGAGCTGCGCCTTGATCGCGTTCTTGTACGGCGATGCGGCCACGTCGTAGTACTCGGTGGGCACCATCTCGAGCCGCGACGCCCCGGGATGCGTCGCGATGAAGTCGCGCTGCACGGCGTTGAGCAGGTAGGACTGCGCGGCACCGGCGGCCGCTCCCCCGGTGCCGAACTTCGTGGCGTCGGCATCGCAGTTCCAAGTCGTGTAGCTGATGTCGTCGAGCGGGATCGCGAACGTCCGTACGCCGATGTCCCACAGCGATTGGAACTTCGCCACCAGCGCCTGCTCGTCTACAGCCGAGCTGTAGCAGACCGACAACCCCGGCGAAAGCGCATAGGTGAACTCGACGTGGTTCGCGATCGCGCGGTCGACCAGCTCCTTGAGCTGGGCGAGCTGATCGGCCGGGTACGGGTCGCGCCACTGGGCGCGCAGGTACGGATCGTCCTTCGGCGAGTAGACGTAGGTGTTCATCTTGTGCGCGCCGTAGAAGTCGAGCTGATCCAGGCGGGCGGCGTGCGACCAGGGCGTCCCGTAGAAGCCTTCGATCACTCCGCGCAGAGGCATGGTCGGCCAGTCGCGCACCTCGACGCCAGGCACCTTCTTCCCCTGAACCAACTGCCGCAGCGTCTGCGCGGCGTAGAACGTCCCGGTCACGTCGTGCCCGTCGAGCACGACGCTCGGATGGCCGGCCACCGTGCCGGTCGCGAGGACGTACCCCTCGGCGGCGAGGCCGCTCGCGTCGGCGGTGCCGAGGGCAGCTAGAGCGGCGGATCCGTTCCCGACGTAGATCACCGGCTCGCCCTTTCGGGCAGTGTTTGCATCGCTGACCTCGTCCACGCGCGTGACGCCCGCACTGTCGAGGACGGCGCGTACCACCCGAACGGCGTCGGCGTCACCGCCCGCGACCAGCGCGACGGCGTTGCCCAGGTTGACGGCAGATCCGTGCGCCTGAATCGACTGCGGCACCGGGTAGACCGGCGGCAGCGCGGCCTTCGGCGCCGGAGCCGCCTGGGCTGGGGCGGCCACGACCAGCAGGCTGAGCGCGAGCGTTGCGACGACGGACAGGACGAGATGGCGACGGGGCATCGGCTTCTCCACGGGGGTGACGTCCATTCAAAGCTGCTTGGATTAGCTCACTACTGAACACAAAACGTCAACGGTTCACCAGTATTTGGCTAGACCAATTCGGATATGCGCGGTATCGACGAGCCGGTAATACCCCAGCCGATGCCGGACATGTATCGGATATGACGACGCACCGACGGGATCCGTTCAGCTTCCCGATGGCGCAGATACCCAGCCGATGACCGACAACCCCTACCCCGACCACATCTCGTTCACGGTAAACCCGAACGAGTTGCCGCCGGCGGACACCATCAACATCGGTTTCCCGGCTGACGGTAGCCCGGACGCCGGGCAGGTGATGGTGGTCGACGTGGACAAGACCTTGTACCGCGATCCACTGCGGGCCTCCGATCGTCAGCGACCCGCCGACCACGCCGGCACCGGCCAGCTAGCCAACCCCGCCCACTTGCCGCCGGCAACTGCCCGGCACTTCGCCCGATCGGGCCTTCTAGCCCCGTCGGTCACGTGTCAGCGTGCTATGGGACGCGCAGGAAGCCACGCAGTGGGTGGATTGCCCCGGCGTGCTGCGAGAGGGGGAGCCATACCTGAAACCGACCTTGGCGCGGATCGCCACAACGACCACATCCCTGATGTGATCGACCAGTCGGCCGACGATCCGGCGAACGCCACGACCAGAGGTATCGACAGCGTGGAGGTCGAACGCCACGCGACCGCCGACGACGATGGCGGCGAAACGCGCGAGGCGAACGTCACGACCCACGGGACATTCGAGGCGCCGGACGGCCACCAGGTCGAGTCGTCGGTCCAGGTCAGCCGAACCCAGCACACGGGGGCCGACGGCTCCGGGGAGGACGTCGTCCGATCGAAGGGCGACAGCTCGTCCTCGGACGGCACCTCCGCCCACATCGAGCGATCGCACGGAGAAGCAACCGACGCCGAGGGACACCGTCGGGTTACGGACGCATCGGCCGACACCGGGTACGACGGCGATGGGAACGTAACCAGCAACGACGACGACTCGGTCGAGACGGTCGACGGCGAAGTCATCTCCGAGCACCACCTGCACACCGGCCCAGACGCGGGCGCCGCGCCGCACGCGAACAACCCGTTCGACTTCGGTGACTTGGGAACCGGCGACTCGGGCGATGGCGCCGACTCCTCCCTCGACGGGGTGGGCGGCGACATCCCGGAGACAACCAGCTCCGACGGCACGCCCCCCAGCGCCGAGGACACGTCGCCCGGAGCCGAGTCCTACAACGACTCGTCGGCCTACGAGGATCAGTCGGTCGCCGCCGAGTACTGATGCGTAGGCCCGTCACAACCTCGCGGGTCACGACAGCTGGGTGAGCCAGCCACAACCTGCTTGCACGGCGGCAGGACGCGGCGGCTCAGGCGGGCACCAGGTCACGCAAGGTATTGCGGATTGGCTTGCGCTCGGGATCGACATGAGCAGGCGGAATCCACCACGGCTGGCCATGTTTTATGACGACTTGCCAGCCGCGTTTCTCGTGCTCCCTGTGATGAAATCCGCATAAGAGGCAGAGGTTGATCAGGTCGGTGCCGCCGCCGAAGGCCCAGTTGAGGATGTGATGGACCTGCGTCCAACCCGGCGGCGCGTCGCAGCCGGGGAAACAGCACCCGCCGTCGCGGGCAGCCAATGCAAGGCGTTGTGCGGCGGTGGCGGTGCGGCGGGCTTGTCCGTAGGCGAGGATGCCTTCCTCGCCGATCACGACGGGATGATGTGGGCTTCCCCGGCCGCCTGGAGTGCTTCGTGGACCGACACGGTGCCGCCGTGGGCGGTGGTCACATGCCCGGTCCGAGCCTCGAGCTGATCCAACGTCATCGTCAGCAACACCGTCGCGGGCATACCACCGGAGGGCGGCAGGTCATCCGACGCCAACAGTCGGTGGGCCGCATTGGCCAGGGCGTCGTGCATCCGCTGCCCCGGCGAGCGCACATCCGGCCCGTCCGCATCCGACGGCTTAGGTGCCGCCAGCGGGTCGAGCACCGCTTGCCACCGCGCCAACGCCGCCGGAGTCAGGTGGGCTCGTAGTTCCCCGGACCCGTCCCGATTACCAGTGAGGGTGGCGTGGCGGCGGCGGTCGTGTTCGACGTCATCAGCCAGCACACCGTCGGGATTCAGTAGCGCGACCACCCGCTGGGCCAGCGTGGCCAGCACCGACGGATCGAACCGTTGCGCCTCGGCCACCAGCCGGGTCTCTACCGCGGCGCCGTGTTCGGCCTCGACGTCTTTGGGTAGCTCAGACACCGTCTTGGCGATGACCCGGGCATGGTCCGGCGAGATCGATCCTTCGGCTTGAGCCGCCGCCACCACGGGCAACAACGGCGGCCGGGGCTGGCCGGTCACCGTGCGGCCCGGACCCAGATCCACCGCCACCTGGCAGCGGGCCTGCGCCTCCCGCGGCGACACCCGCAACACCTCCCGCAACAACGACGCGGTGTCACGGGCCATCAACTCACCAGCCGAACCCCGATGATCCAACTCGGCAATCAGAGCATGGTCCACGACCGGCAGGCGGCGATCCTGAGTCTCCACACCACGCAACAGTCCGAGCAGCTCGTCACGGGACAGGCGGGTCAGATCCAGGGCAATCAGCGCGTCCATCGTGGTGGAGAGCTGGTCGAGCAGGGCAGCCACCGGCGCGACGGCACCCTCCTCACCCTCGAACATACGTACGACTCTACCAATGAGATGCGGGTCGTGTCTAGAGAGGATCATCTTATTTCATAAGGAAAATCTGAACCACAAGCCAGCCGCGGAAACGCAACCAAAAGACCAACCCTCCGTCGCTGCCGTACTAAAAGCCGAGCGGCAGCGGAACCAAGACCGAAATCAGGTCGCTGCTGTCCTACGAAGCGACCACAGCGAAACACGTAGCCGTGTAACAAAGCCGGACCGGCCGGGAACATACGGGTCATGGCGAGCGATGATCATCAGATGACCGACGACCGGGCCTACTTCGAATCGCTGTACCGCGAGCACTATCCGGCGGTACTGCGCTTTGCGGCGAGGCGCACGGACCCACAGTCGGCAAGGGACATCACCGCGGAGACATTCCTCGCGGCGTGGCGGCGGCTCGATACCGTCCCGCGCACGAAGGAGCTCGCCTGGCTCTACACCGTCGCGCGCAACATGCTCGTCCACGAGCTACGCGGCAATGCCCGGCGATCACGGCTGACCGACCGGCTGCGCGCGCAGCCGATGCCCCAGCCGAACGATCCGGCCGACACCGTCGTGGACCGGCTACATGCGCAACGGTTGCTCGAAGCGCTGCCCGCGAAGGACCGCGAGGCACTGCAGCTCGTCGAGTGGGAGCACCTCGATATCAGCTCGGCGGCCCAGGTCGTCGGCGCTACGGCCGCGACATTCCGGGTCCGCCTACACCGCGCCCGACGCCGTCTGCTGGCCGCAGCCGAGCACTCGACTGACGACGCCGCCGAGACACCCGTCCGTCATCTGATAGCAGAAGAGGCAACGTCATGAACAGCACGCAGATCATGCAGTCCGCCAACCCGATCGACGACACGGCATTCGCCGACTCCTGGGCCGATCCCGAAGGCAAGGCGTCGTTCGAGCGGATCGTTGCCGATCCGCGCACCGCGAAGGCGAAGCTCCCTCGGCCACGGACCGCGCGCCGGCTGGTGATCGGTACCGCGCTGGCCGGTGCCGCGGGTGCTGCGGTCGCGATCGTCGGCCTGCCCGGCTCGCCGAACCACGGCGGCGCGGGCGCAGCTTGGGCAGTAACCAAGAACGCCAACGGCTCGCTTACCGTCGACATCAGGGACTACCGCGACCCCGCCGGGCTGCAGGCGAAGCTCCGGGCCGCTGGGCTGCGCGCGAACGTCGTCACCGCACCGGACGAATGCCGCGCCGGCCAACCAGGCGACGGGGAAGGAGGCCTCTTCCTCGGTGACAGCAGCACGTTCACCGCGCCGTACAGCTGGCAGCGACTCTTCGCCGGGTCGCCGTCCTACGTGATGGACGGACCGGGCATAGGCGTGGTGCAACAGCTCCCAGCCGGCGCGGAGACCGTACAACCGCCGCCCGGCTTCGAGACGCCCGCCCACATCTCGTTCACGGTGACCCCGGGCGAGCTGCCGCCAGGAGACGACCTCACCATCGGCTTCCCGGCCGATGGCAGCTCGCAGGCCGGACACGCCATGGTTGTCGACGTGGAGAAGACCGGAACGCCGGTGCATTGCGATCCCCCGAGCGACTCCGCCCCGCCGGAGAACGACCCCACGCCCACTGGCTAGTTCCTCGGTCTAGCCCTGCGTCGAGGCCCGGCAGCTGCCGGGCCTCGACGTTTCGGCAATCGCCGACGGCGGTTCCGTCCGACTGCTTCAGTCGTTGAACTTGTTCTGCGCGACCTCGAGGCCCTGCGCGAGCAGGGCCTCGACCGCGTCCGCGGCCCGATCGACGAGGTAGTCGAGCTCCTTGCGCTCGGCGGCGGAGAAGTCGCGCAGCACGTACTCGGCCGGGTCCTGCCGGCCGGGCGGGCGGCCGATGCCGAACCGTACCCGGGCGTATTCGCGACTGCCCAGCGCCGACGATGCCGAGCGCAGCCCGTTGTGGCCGCCGTCGCCGCCCCCGCGCTTGAGCCGCAACGTGCCGAACGGCAGGTCGAGCTCGTCGTGGACGACGGTGATGCGAGAGACGGGCACCTTGTAGAAGCGCGAGATCGCGACGATCGGGCCGCCCGACTCGTTCATGTACGACTTGGGCTTGGCCAGCACGACCGGGACGCCGGCGACCCGGCCCTCGACCACGTCACAGCGCCCCTTGTGCGCCTTGAACCGCCCGCCGATGCGCTCGGCGAGCAGGTCGACCACGAAGAACCCGGCGTTGTGCCGGTTGCCTGCGTAGCGAGGCCCCGGGTTGCCGAGGCCGACGACGAGCTGTCGGTCGTCGGCCACATCGGCATCCCGGGATCTGGACGGCCAGCGCACGCGCGTGGCGCGCTACTCGGCGGCGTCGGTTGCGGGGGCACCCTCGGCGGCGTCGCCCTCGGCGATACCTTCGGCGGCCTCGCCCTCGGCGGCGTCCTCGGCCTCAAGCTGGGCCGCGGTCGGGGCCTCCTGGATCAGCAGCAGCACCTGCTCGGCGTCACCGGCCAGCGAGGACCCGGCCGGCAGCTTGAGGTCACCGGCAGTGACGTGCGAGCCGATCTCGAGGTCCTCGATGTTCACCTCGATCTCGGACGGCAGGTTGGTGGCCTCGGCCTCGACGCTGACCGTGTTGTTCTCCGTGGCGAGCAGGCCGCCCCGGATCACCTCGCCGACGATGGTGAGCGGGACCTCGATGGTCACCTTCTCACCGCGCCGGACGGCCAGCAGGTCGACGTGCTCGAACAAGCCCTTGATCGGGTGACGCTGGATGGCCTTGGGGATGGCGAGCTGGTCGGTGCCCTCGAGGTCGAGGGTCAGCAGCACGTTGGCGCCGCCGTGCTTGATGGCGTGGCCGAACTCGCGGGCGGGCAACGACACGTGGCGCGGGTCGGCGCCGTGGCCGTAGATGACAGCGGGGATCTTGCCCGCGCGGCGGGTGCGGCGGGCGCCGCCCTTGCCGAACTCGGTGCGTGGCTCGGCCGGCAGGCGGACCTCGGACACGGTGGTGCTCCTCTACAGCTTGATCTGGACAGTCGCGGTGTCGCTCCGTCGCGGGACGTGGCCACGTCGACAGCGGACGAACACCGCGTCGATCACGGACACCGCCTGCACCGCAGGCGTTCCCTCGCCGGGCAACCCGTACAGAGTACCTGCGCATCCGGCACATCGCGTAACCGGCCGGGCGATGCGCGGCCGGGCCGGTGCACGGTCGGTCGAAAGGGAGTCGAAAGGGAAGAGTCAGATCCTTCAGGAATGCGAGATCCGCGCCGTCACCTTGATCTCGACGCGGCGCGTCGCATCATCGCGAACCTCCTCGCGAGGACCCTCACCTCACCAGGACGCCTCGGGGTACGAGAGGACGTCTGACCCGGGAGCAACCGGAGGTAGCGATGCGTGGACGAGTCGTGGCGATGGCCGGCCTGCTAGGTCTGCTGGGCGGGTACCTGGTCGGGGCGATGACTGCATCAGCGGTCGGGGCCTTCGGGGCGCCGGTTGGAGTGCAGTCCTGCGACGGGCATACCGATGCGGCGATGAGCGTCGACGGCACAATGCGCGGCTTCGGCACCTGCGCCGCCCCGCCGACGGCTCCGATACCGCCGAACAACCCGTACGGCCCCGTCACGTTCTTCCGGCTCTCACCGACCGGCGCGGTCTACGACCAGGCGACGCCCTACGTCGGCGTCGTGCTCGCGGTGGCGTGGGACGGCTCGGGCAGTACGTACGTCGTATACGCCAACCACAACGTGCTCTACATCGGAAAGCGTCTCGAAGCGTCCGGCGCCTACGCCACACCCACCCGGCTCTCGTTGAACGCGTCGCTCTCCGCCACGATCTGGCCCGCGGCCCTGGTCGCGACGAACGGTCGCTGGTGGGTCGTGTGGGCCGAGAACGTAGCCGCACGTGGCTACCGGCTGTTTCAGGCGCACACACTGTTCTCGCGGCAAACGCGAACACAGATCACCGCGCGGCCAGCGGGCGTCAACGACGAGCACCCCGCGCTCGGTCTCAACTCTGGACGGGTGACCCTGGTCTGGACGCGCATAACCGGCGGTCGATCGGCGCTGCAGATCGCCACCAGCTCCGGCGGAGCCTGGACCTCCAGGCCGCTCACCGCGGGCGGAACGCACAACGACTACAGCTCCGTCACGGTCTATGGCGGAGTGATCTACGTTGTCTGGCTGCGTGACGCCCAGAACGCTCTGTTCGCAAGCAACGCCGGCGATGGCACGTTCAGGTCGCTGGTGCTCGGGAGCGATGCGACCGGGGACTACCCCCCGCCGGCCACCGCCGGTCCGACGGTCGCGGTATCGGGGACGAACGTCTTCGTGACGTGGACCGGCGGGCCTTACAGCGCGCACGTCGCCGAACGCGAGGGGGGAGTGTGGAGCAACCTCGAGCCGGTCGGCGATCACACCCTGGCCGACCGCATCGTCGCCCAAGGCACGAAGGCCCGCCTGCTGTACAACAACTACGAGGTGATCAAGCAGACGTAGCCGGGCACCGCGCGGTCACCTCGATCTCGATGCGCATCCGGGGGTCGGACAGCCCGCACTGCTGCATCGTGGCCGCCGGGCGGACGTCGCCGAAATAGCGCTGCAGCACCGGCCAGCACGGTTCGAACTCGGCGCGATCCGGGAGCAGGTAGTGCACCCGAACGACGTCGTCGAACGTGGCGCCGGCCTCGGCGAGCGCGGCGCCGATGTTCTTCAGGCACTGCTCGGCCTGGGCGACAACACCGTCGGCGAGGGTCATCGTCGCGTAGTCGAACCCCGTCGTCCCGGACACGAACACCCACTCGCCGTCGACCACGGCCCGCGAGTAGCCGATGTCCTTCTCGAACGTCGAGCCCGACGAGATGAGCCTGCGCTGCGCCATGGCGCCGACGCTACAGTCGGCCGGTGCCGTCCAGCATCCGAGTTAAGGCGCCCGCGAAGGTGAACCTGCACCTCGGCGTCGGCCCGGTCCGTCCGGACGGCTTCCACGAGCTCGTTACCGTCTTCCACGCCGTCGATCTGTTCGACGAGGTGGTGGCCTCGCCCGCGGACGGGCTGCACCTCTCGGTCACCGGCGAGGGGGCGCGCGACGTCCCGGCCGACGAGAGCAACCTCGCGTGGCGAGCGGCCGTGCTGCTCGCCGAGCAAGAGGGCGTCGCGCCGAACGTCTCACTGCAGATCGCGAAGGCGATCCCGGTCGCGGGGGGCATGGCCGGCGGTTCGGCGGACGCCGCCGCCACCCTGGTCGCCTGCGCGCAGCTGTGGGACACCGGCACGCCACGCGCCGCCCTCGCCGACCTGTGCGCCCAGCTGGGCAGCGACGTCGTGTTCCCGCTGTTCGGGGGTACGGCGATCGGTACCGGACGCGGCGAGGTGATCGCCCCGGCGCTGACCACGGGGTCATTGCATTGGGTGTTCGCGCTGGCCGGTCAGGGCATCTCGACGGCGGAGGCGTATCGCGAGCTCGACCGGCAACGCGCCGCCGGTCTGGCGCCGCCCCCGCTGATGTCGGCGGACGCGATGCTCCAGGCGCTGCGCTCGGGTGACGCGTCGCGCGTGGCGGCCGCACTGAGCAACGACCTCGAGCCGGCCGCACTCGCGCTCGCCCCGACGCTGCGCCGCACGCTCGACGCGGGCCGCGAGCTCGGGGCACTGCGCGGCATCGTCTCGGGCTCGGGCGCCACGTGCGCGTTCCTCTGCTCGGACGCCGAGGCCGCGATCCGGCTCGCCGCCGCCCTGACCGCGGAGGACGTGTGCCGCACTACCCGGGTCGCGAGCGGGCCGGCGCCCGGCGCCACCCTCGTGGGGTGACGCCGGGCGCCGGAGAGATCAGTGTGCGATCAGAAGGCCGTCGTACCGTTCGGCGTGCCGAGTCCGGTCGGCCCGTCCCATCCCGGTCCGGCGGTGCACCACACCGACGGTGAGCAGCTGCCGTTCGACCCGCTCGTCACGTCGTACAGGCCCGAGGCGTGGCCCCACGTGTAGGACGCCGGGTAGCCGGACAGGTTGCCGCCCAGGGCGTACACCGAGCCGATGATCGGCGCCGACGCGCTGGTGCCGCCGAAGACCATCCACCCGCTCGAACCCTGGTACGGCGTCGAGTCGTACACCGAGACGCCGGTGTTCGGATCGGCCACGGCCGACACGTCGGCGAGCGCCTTGCCCGAGCACTGCGTCGCCGAGGTCTGCCACGACGGCTTGGCGTTCAACGTCGAGCAACCGCTACCCGCGCCGTCCCACGCCGTCTCGCTCCAACCGCGCGTCGTGCCGGAGGCTCGAGTGAGGCTGGTGCCGCCGACCGCGACGACCGAGTCGAACGAGGCCGGTGAGCCGAAGCCGTAGCCACTGTCACCGGTCGATGCCGTGATAGCGATGCCCTGGTGGTTGTACGCCGAGGTCTGCGCCGTGTCCGAGCCGGTGTAACTGTTGCTGATCGCCGCGACTCCCTGGCCGGCGGCGTAGTTCACGGCCGCACCGAGGTTGGCGAAGGACGCCGATGTCGCCTCGACGAGAAGGATCTTGCAGTCGGCGCAGGTGGCCGACACCATGTCGAGATCCAGGCTGATCTCCGTGGCCCAGCCGGCGTCGGTCGGCGGGTAGCTCGTGCCGCCGGTCTGGTTCACCTTGCGGAAGCAGCCGTTGGCCGTCGTGCAGGCAGACAGCCCGAACTGCGACCGGTAGACGCCGAGGTCGGCCTCGGCCGTCGGGTCGTTGTAGGCGTCGACGATCGCGACCGTCTTCCCTCCGCTCGATGCGCTGTTCAGGTTGTACGCCGAGCGGATGTCGGCCGGATTGAGGCCCGAGGGCGCGGCCGCGGCCGGCGCCGCCCCGGTGGTCGAGGTGGTGACGAAGCTGGCCTGGCAGGCGGCGTAGCCCGCGGCCGGCGTCGTGCTGCACACGTGCCTGACGTGTGCAGCGGGATGGGTCGGTGCGGCGGTGGCCGAGCTCGCTGCGACGAGCCCGACCGCGAGCGGGACGAGGGTCACGACCGCCCTGATGGCAGCATTTTTGGAATACACGAGACCTCCTGGGGGAAGGTGTGATGCCACGCGACCTGCGATTTGGGGGTGAAGGTCGCGTGTGCTGGGGAATGTACAAGGCTGCCCGGACTTTCCTGGCCTGTCTAGGCCCAAACACATGATTCACATCTATCCGGGCACATCCCGTAGAACGGCTCGCCTGCGCACCCGACGTACAGTGCGCAGGTCCGCTCATGTCGCCCCGCGAAGGATCCGACCGTCAGATGCCGAGCAACCTGATCAATCTCGAGGCGGTCGGCAAGGCGTACGGCACCACCGTCGTTTTCGACGGCGTGTCCCTCGGCGTCGCCGACGACGAGCGCATCGGCGTGGTCGGACGCAACGGCGACGGCAAGACCACCCTGCTGCGACTGATCACCGGGGACGAGATTCCCGACTCCGGACGGGTGACTCGTACCGGCGGCGCGCGCGTGGCCACGGTTACCCAGCGTGGCGTACTGCCACTCGGAGCGACAGTGCGCGACGTCGTCGTGGGCGACGCGGCCGAACACGAGTGGGCCGGCGACGCGGTGATCCGCGAGGTGCTCGGCGGTCTCGGGCTCTCGGCGCTGGGGCTCTCCGCGTCCGTCGAGAGGCTGTCCGGCGGTGAGCGCCGCCGGGTCGCGCTGGCGGCCGCGCTCGTACAGCAGGCCGACCTGCTCGTCCTGGACGAGCCCACCAACCATCTCGACGTCGAGGGAATCACCTGGCTCGCGACCTACCTCGCTCGGCGGCGGGGCGCCCTGCTCGTGGTGACACACGACCGGTGGTTCCTCGACGCGGTGTGCACCCGCACCTGGGAGGTGGCTGACGCGACCGTGCGCCAATTCGACGGCGGCTACGCGGCGTACGTCCTGGCCCGGGCCGAACGCACTCGCCAGGCGTCGGCCACCGAGGCTCGCCGGCAGAACCTGCTGCGCAAGGAGTTGGCCTGGCTGCGCCGCGGACCGCCGGCGCGCACGTCCAAACCGCGCTTTCGCATCGACGCCGCCGAGGCGCTGATCGCCGATGTGCCGCCGCCGCGATCTACAGTCGAGCTGCGGGCTCTGGCGCAGCGCCGTCTCGGCCGCAGCGTCTACGACGTCGAGGACGTCACCGTGCAGGCCGGTTCGCGGGTGCTGCTGGACGACGTCACCTGGCACGTCGGTCCGGGCGATCGCATCGGCGTCATCGGCGTGAACGGCTCGGGCAAGACGCACCTGCTGCGGCTGCTCGCCGGTTCGTTGGCGCCGGATTCGGGCACGGTGCGCATCGGGCAGACCGTCCAGGCCGCGTACCTGTCGCAGGAGGTCACCGAGCTCCCCGATCAGCTGCGGGTGATCGAGGCCGTGCAGGAGATGCACGGCGAGGAGCTGGCTTCGATGCAGCTCGCCGAGCGATTCGGCTTCCCCAACGAGCGGCAATGGACGCCGGTGGGCGACCTGTCCGGTGGTGAGCGACGCCGGCTGCAACTGCTGCGCCTGCTGCTCACCACACCGAACGTCCTGTTGCTCGACGAGCCGACCAACGACCTCGACACCGACACGCTCGCCGAGCTGGAGGACCTGCTCGACTCCTGGCCCGGCACGATCGTGGTGGTCAGCCACGACCGGTACCTGATCGAGCGGGTCTGCGACTCGACGGTGGCGCTGCTCGGCGACGGATCGCTGGCGGCGCTGCCCGGCGGCGTGGACGAATACCTGTCCCGCCGCCAGGCGGCCGCGCCCCCGGCGGCTGCATCCCGCGAGCGCCGGGGCGATCCGCGGGCCGCCCGCCGGGAGCTCACCCGACTCGAGCGTCAGATCGCGTCGCTGGAGAAGCGCGAGGTCGCGCTGCACGCCGAGCTGGCCGAACACGCCACCGACTTCGAGCGCGTCTCCACGCTGGACACCGAGCTGCGCAAGGTGATCGCCGAGCGCGACGCCGCGGAGCACGCCTGGCTCGAACTCGCCGAACGCAACGCGCTCTAATAGTCCGATGGCATCATCGCTGGCCGCCTGGCTCGCGACGCAGAGTCGCGAGGAGCTCGCCGGCATCCTGTCCCGGCGCGCCGACGTGCTGCGCGGACCGGAGCCGCGCGACCCGAGCGAGCTGGCCGCGCGACTTCAGCACACCGGATCGGTGTTCGACGCGTTGACGTCGCTCCGGCTGCCGGCCCTGCAGGCCGTCGAAGCACTCTTGACCCTGGGCCACGATCCGACGCGGACGCAGTTGGCGGAGCTGCTCGATCCGGCCGGCGATCCGGACCACGACGCCAACGTGGACGCCACGCTGACCGAACTGCGCCGGAACGCCCTGGTGTGGCCCTCGGGCGGCAGCGGGCTGCGCTTCACCGGCGCGCTGCGCGACGCCTTCCCCGACCCGCTCGGTCTCGGTCCCCCGGCGCGGACATTGCTGAGCGCACGCACGGTCGCCGACCTGCACAAGATGCAGACGACGCTCGGGCTGCCCCGCGGCGGCAACAAGCGCGTCGCCGTCGATTCGATCGTCGAGCGGTTGAGCGACGCGCGGTTCGTGCGCGAGCGGGTCGCCGAGCTGCCGGCGTCCGCCCGCGAGCAGCTGGAACGGCTCGCCGGGTCCGGCGATGCCGACGACGAGTTCGACCTCCACGTCTACACGGCACGGCACCAGGCCGAGCGCCTGCTCGTCGAGCGCGGCCTGCTGATCGCCGCCACCTGGGGACCGCAGACCTCCCTTCCCGCCGAGGTCGCTCGTGCCCTGCGCGGCGATCAGTTTCGGGCCCCGTTCACGCCGCGCCGTCCCGCGATCGAGTGGGACGACGTGGGCGTCGAGGCGATCGAGGCCGAGGCCGGCGTGCGGGCCGCCGACTTCGCCGAGCATGCCTCGACGGTGCTCGACCTCGTTGCGGCCGGCCCGGTCGCCTGTCTGAAGTCCGGCGGGATCGGGGCCCGCGAGCTGGCCCGGCTCGGCAAGGTGACCGGTACGTCGGACGAGGTCATCCGGTTGATCATCGAGCTCGCGGCGGCAGCCGGCCTGCTCGACGCGTCCGGGCGGCTCGACGCGACCAGCGCCCAGGTGATGGTCACTGCCGCCTACGACGCGTGGCGCGAGAACGATCCGGCCCAGCGGCTCGCCCCGCTGCTGGCTACCTGGTGGCAGCTGGCCGCGACGCCCACGTCGTCACGCGACCAGGACGCCAAGGTGATACCCGCGCTCGCCCGGCGGCTGCCCTGCCAGCTGTGCTGTGCCGGTCGGCACGCGCTGGTCGCAGCCGTCGCCGACGCCCGCGAGGGCCAGGGCGCCCGCGTCGTCGACAACGTGGTTCGCGCCGCATGGTGGAGCTGTCCCTCTGTTCACCTGACCAGGAACACCGACGCTGGCCCGCCGCTCGCGTGGGCGGAGGCCGAAGCCCTCGGCGTCATCGCCCGAGGTGCTCTTACGCGTGTCGGCCGGGCGCTGCTCGCCGACGATGCCGGACGTCTGGACGCGGCGCTCGGGCAGCTCCTGCCCGAATCGACGCAGACGGCGACCTTCGGCTCGGACCTGACCGTCGTCGTCAGTGGAGCGCCGGCCGCCGGGGTGCGCGCTGTGCTCGACGCGTCAGCCGATCGGGAAGGCCGCGGCGGCGCGACGGTGTGGCGGTTCACGCCGGCCAGTGTTCGCCGGGCCCTCGACTCAGGTATCGCCGCGGACGATCTCGAACGCGATCTCGCCGACATCGCGGCCACCGGGTTGCCCCAGCCACTGCGGTATCTGATCGGCGATGTCGCCCGCCGGCACGGACATCTGCGCGTGTCGGCCGGGGCGTGCTGCGTCGTTTCGCCGGACGAGGCGTTGCTGGCCGAGGTCGTCGGCCACCGCAAGCTGCGGGCGCTCAAGCTACGCCTGGTGGCGCCCACCGTCGCGATCGGCAGATCCTCGGTCGGCGCCACGGTGTCAGCGCTACGCGCGGCGGGCTACCTGCCCCTCGCCGAGGGTCCCGACGGCGCCGTGGCGCTGGACCGTCCCGGCAACGCCCGAGCGGCACCGCCTCGAGTCACGCCGGCATCGCCTTCGCGGTCACGTCCGAACCCGCAGGCGGATCCTGCCACCGTCGCCGCGCGGTTGCTCGCCGCCCGGCCGTCCCTCGAGCCCGACGTCGACCTGCCGCCCGACGTCGGGCTGCCGTCCGCCTTTGCGATGTCACTGACCGAGGCGCTCATCGGCGAGTTCGCGGCCGACCTCGACTACGTAGCGATCCGCCAGCTCGCCCACGCGGTCGACGAGAATCTGCCGGTACGCATCGAGTACGAGGCGGCGACCGGGGGCTATACGTCGCGGGTCGTCAGCGAGCTGCAGGTGCAGCCGCCGTTCCTCGTCGGATGGTGCCACCTGCGCGACGCCGAGCGGATGTTCACCCTTGCCCGTATCCAGTCCGCCACCGCCGTATAGGCCCGCCCGCGCCCTTCTCGTCGAGTGGCGCGTTTCGCTACGAGTGGCGCGTTGTAGCGCGCCACTCGACCGCTAACGCGCCACTCGACGAGACGACACGGTCGCGCGTCGGAACAGCTGCGGGGCGCGCTCGACGAGCACCGCGCGCACCAGGGTCGCGACCTGGTCGGGGCGATCGAACACCTGCTTCGGGCCGAAGGTGATCACTCGCCAATCGGCCCACTGATAGTCGAGATCGCGCGTGATGTCGTGCCGCATCCGTCCGGGCTCGGCATGCTGGGCGCCGTTGTACTCGAGAGCCAGTCGAGCCTCCTCGTAGTGCAGGTCTGGCTCGGCCAGCCACTCGCCGTTCTCGGAGAAAATCGGCGAATTGACCTCAGGCAACGGCAGCCCAGCCCTGACGAGCGCATATCGCAGGTGACTCTCCGGTCGCGACCGGGCCCGGGCATCAAGCAGCGGCAACGCCTCCCGCGCCTTGACGACGCCTCGGCGGCGAAACGCTCGATGGAGCGCGTCGCGCATCGCGTCCAGATCGCACCCGACGCGAAGCACGCTGTCGCCGGTGGCCACGAGATCGGCCATCGACAGCGACTCGGCGAGGTCACACCAGGTGCGCGCCGGTGAGGTCAGTGGGAGGCCGTCGTGGCGGACCACGTCGCTCGGCTGCAGAGTGCGCCGCCGAGCACGCACCTCGACCCGTCGGCTGTGCCCGAGCTGTCGGGGAACTGCCGGATCGCGCCGCGTGATCATTTCCACGCGTCGTGGCTGGACAGGCGGGAGCCACAACCCGTGCAGCCGCGCCGCGGAGCTGCCGCCGACCACGGTGCCCGGCGGCATTGCCTGTAGCAGGGCGGCACACAGAGCCGCGAAGTCGTCGACTTCCGACGAGGCTCTCCACACTCCGCGAGCCACCCGCACGAGATCGTCCACCACGGGAGTGTGACGGGTGGCGCGCCGTCGGCTCCGAAGTTTGTCCACAGGCACAGCCCGGTCCTCCGTCGAGTGGCGCGTTTCGCTACGAGTGGCGCGTTGCAACGCGCCACTCGACCGCTAACGCGCCACTCGACGAGACGACACGGTCGCGCGCCGGAACAGCCTGATCGCACCGAGCGCCGCCGCGGCAACGCCGGCGCCAAGGAGGAGATTCTGCCGGCGGATCCGCCCGGTGATCTCCGAGTACGGCATCGTCGTGAACGACACCAGCTCGTAGCGCGAGACGTAGCGCCCGGCGAGGCGCCGTTCGAGTGCGTGTTGCACCGCGACCTGGCCTTGGAACAGACGCGAGTTGACCTTGTCGCGCATCTCGACGAAGTTTTCCAGCGCCATGTCGGCGATCGCCTCGGTGTTCGGCTTGCGCCGACGCTCGTAGCGCTGCAGTGCCTCGTCCCACGAGCCGGTGGCGTCGAGGCACTCGACGAGCTGGATGCAGTCCTCGAACGCGCAGTTCGCGCCCTGCCCGAAGAAAGGGACGATCGCGTGCGCCGCGTCGCCCACCAGGGCCACCCGATCACGCACCCACGGCCAGGCCCGCACCGTGACGAGCGAGCCGACCGGATTGCGCTCGTAATCCTCGACGAGCGACGGCACAAGATCGACGATGTCCGGGTACTGATCCCGGAAGTGCGCCAGTATCTGCGCCGGACTGGTGAGTGCGGCGAAGTCGGTCTCGGCCCAGAAGAGCGTGCAGGTGAAGGACCGATCCAGGTTGGGCAGCGCGACCATCATCGACGAGCCGCGCGGCCAGATGTGCAGAGCGCCCGGATCGAGAGCGAAGTCGCCGGCCTGCGGCGGGATGGTCAACTCCTTGTACTTGTGAGCAAGGAATTCCTCGTTCGACTCGACGCCGAGCTCACGCCGTACCGCGGAGTATGCCCCGTCGCAGCCGAGCACCACGTCGGCCTGCGCGGCTACCCGCCCGTCCGGCGTCTCGAAGAGCATCCACTCGGCCAGCGATGTCAGCCGATGTTCGAAGCGGAGCGTGACGCCCGGGGTTGCCTCGGCGGAGTTGAGCAAGGCGGCGTTCAGCTCGGCCCGGCTGATCGAGTTGATCGCCCGGGTGCCGTCTGCGCTGTAGGGCCGAAAGCTCGGCGGGGCGCCGAGTGCGTGGACCATACGCCCAGGCATGGGCAGCGCCCGAGCCAGCGCGGTCTCGCGCAGCCCGACCTGCTCCAGCGCCGCCAGCCCCCGGGCCGAGATGGCGAGGTTGATCGAGCGTCCCCGCTCGGCGCCGACCAAACGCGGATCGCGGCGCCGCTCGTACACGGTGACCGGCAGCCCACGCCGGCCGAGCAACGTCGCCAGCAGGCACCCGGCCAGGCCGCCGCCGACGATTGCCACCGACTCAGACACGCCGCATCGCCTCGGCGGCGTGCCAGCAGTCGTGGAAGGTGTTGTACAGCGGAGCCGGCGCGAGACGGATCACGTCCGGCTCGCGCGAATCGGCGATCACCCCGAACTCTCGCAGCCGTCGCGACGCGGCCGCGGCGTCGCGCACCCGCACCGACAGCTGCGCCCCACGGCGCGCCGGATCCCGCGGGGTGATCACGTCGAGGCCGTCCAGCAACGACTCGAGGTAGCCGGTCAGCCGGACGCTCTTGGCGCGCAGGGCGGCCATCCCTATCGCGTCGAACACTTCCAGCGACGCGAGCACCGGCGCCATGGCCAGGATCGGCGGGTTGGACAGCTGCCACGCATCGGCCGTGTCGACGGGTTCGAGCACCGGCGCCATCGCGAACCGGGTACCGGCCCGGGTCCCCCACCAGCCCTCCAGCCGCGGCAACGACCGATCGGCCAGGTGTCGCTCGTGCACGAACGCTCCCGCGACTGCGCCGGGACCGCTGTTCAGGTACTTGTACGAGCACCAGGCCGCCCAGTCGACGTCCCAGTCGTGCAGCTGCACCGGGACGTTGCCCGCGGCGTGGGCGAGATCCCAGCCGACGACGGCGCCCGCTGCGTGCCCGGCAGCGGTGATCGCCGGGATGTCGAGCAGCTCGCCGGTCAGGTAGTTGACGCCGCCGAGCAGCACCAGCGCGACCCGATCACCTTGGGCGGCAAGGAAGTTCACGACGTCGTCGCCCGACTCCAGCCGGATGACGGCCGCGTCCGGGTCATAGCCGTGAAAGGCAGCCTGGCTGCGTACCGCGTAGCTGTCCGACGGGAACGACGAGTCCTCGATGACGATCGCGTGCCGGTCGGCTGTCGGCCGATAGAAGCTGACCATCATCAGATGAAGGTTGACGGTCAGCGAGTTCATCATCACGATCTCGGCCGGCCGGGCGCCCACCAGCCGGGCGGCGGGGGCCCGCAGTTGCTCGTGGTAGGGCAGCCACGGACGCTTGGCCTCGAGATGGCCATCGACGCCGAGCCGGGCCCAGTCGTCCAGCTCGTCGAGCAGGCGATCACGGATCGAGCGGTGCTGCAGTCCGAGCGAATTCCCGGCCAGGTAAGCGGAATCGGCCGGCACGTGGAACTCAGCGCGCCGGGTCGGCAGCTCGTCGGCCGCGTCCAGCGCGTGCGCTTCGGTCTCGGTCATCGTCCGAGATACTTCCGCGCATTGCCCACCATGACTTGTTGGCGCGCGCCGTCGTCCAGGAAGGAAGCGTCACGCACCACCCGCCCGACCGGCCGCTCGCCGAGCGGATACGGATAGTCGCTGCCGACCATCACGTGATCGATGCCGAGCGTGTCGACCAGCAGTCGCAACGCGCGCTCGTCGAACACCACCGAGTCGACGGAGAACCTCCCCAGGTAGGCCGACGGCGGATGCTGGGAGACGCCGACCAGGTCGGGGCGTCGATGCCAGGCGTTCTCCAGGCGTCCGAGCCAGAACGGGAACGATCCACCGCCGTGCGCGAAACAGATCCGCAGCTCGGGACCGACCTGGTCGAACACCCCACCCAGGATCATCGCCACGATCGACAGGTGCGTCTCGGCCGGCATTCCGGTCAGCCAGCGGGCCATCCACCGAGACAGTCTCGGCGACGTCGGCATGTCCCACGGATGGACGAACACCGGCGCGCCGAGCGACGCCGCGTGCTGCAGGAACGTCACCACGCCGGCGTCGTCCAGGTCGCGGTCGCCGACGTGGTTGCCGATCTCGACGCCGACGTGGCCGGCGTCGACGCATCGGGACAGCTCGGCGCACGCGGCATCCGGATCCGGCAAGGGCACCTGGCACATCGGCACCAACCGATCCGGGGCACTCGCGCACATCGACAGCGCCGCGTCGTTCGCGGCCCGCGCAACCTCGACGGCCCGATGGACCGGCGCGTCGTAGCAGAAGAACACCGGCGTCGGTGACACGACCTGCACCTCGACCCCGTCGGCATCCATGTCGGCCAGCCGCACGTCGACGTCCCAGCAGTCGGCCCCGATCCGTCGAAACTCCTGCTGCCCCAGCATGATCATCGAATCGTCGCGCACCCACGGACCGTCGCTGGGCGCCGACATACCCCGGGGTACGTAGTGCGTGTGGACGTCGATCATTCAGCGGCCGGGGTGCACGGTGCCGCAGTTCGCGCACGTACGCGCCGTCTCGTCGTCGTAGAACGCGCCGAAGATGGGCGGCAGATCGCCGGCGATGTCGCGCACCTGCAACTCGACCTCGTGCACCAGGGCGTTGCACCGAGGGCAGTACCACTGGAACTTCTCCAGCGTGCCTTCCGCGCGGATGCGTTCTAGCACCACGCCGATCGAGCCGGCTTCCGGACGTTGCGGCGAGTGCGGGGTGTTACGGGGCAGCAGCCACATGTCGCCCTCACCGATGTCCACCCGCTCCGGACCATCGGGCGTCATCAGGTCCACGTGCATGGTCCCGCGGTACTGGTAGAACCACTCCTCGTACGGGTCGACGTGGAAGTCGGTGCGCTGGTTGGGCCCGCCCACCACCATGACGATGAAGTCGCCCGCACCGGTGAACAGCTGCTGGTTGTTCACCGGCGGCTTGAGGAGGTGCTCGTTCTCGCTGATCCACTTGGGGAAGTTGATCGCCGGCGCGATGGTCATGTGCCCTCCGGTAGGTGTGCGACGGCCTGCACCTCAATCAGTAGGTGCGGGTGCGGCAATTGGTGCACAGCGACCGTCGTTCGGGTTGGGCCGTCCTCGGAGAAGTACGAACCGTAGACGTCGTTGTAGCCGCCGAAGTCGTTCATCGAGACGAGATAGGTGGTGACCTGCACGAGATCGGGCAACGACGCGCCGACCGAGGCCAGGATGTCGCGCACGTTCTCGATCACGGCGCGCGTCTGCTCGCGGATATCCAGCGTGGCTGTACCCAGATCGTCGACGGACGCCCCGGCGATCGAGTTGTCCGGTCGGCGCGCGCTCGTCCCGGACACGTAGACGATGTCGCCGACGACCTTGGCGTGCGGGAACCGCCCGCGCGGCGTCACCGAGGTCACAGCGCCACGCAGACGTTGGTCAGCTCGGAGTAGAAGCCGAGGGAGAAGTCGCCGCCCTCGCGCCCGATGCCCGACAGGCCCACCCCGCCGAAGGGCGAGCGCAAGTCACGCAGGAACCAGGTGTTGACCCACGACAGGCCGACCCGCATGCGCTGCGCGACCCGGTGCCCGCGGGACAGATCGGTCGTCCATACCGACGAGGCCAGGCCGTAGTCGGAGTCGTTGGCGAGCGCCACCGCCTCGTCCTCGGTGTCGAACGGCACGAGCGCCGCGACCGGGCCGAAGATCTCCTCGCGCAGCGGACGGTCCACATTGGACAGTCCGGCCCACAGCGTCGGCTCGATCCACGACCCCCCGTCCAGGCTGGCGCCAAGCGACGGAATCCCCCCGCCCACCAGGGTTTTCGCGCCACACTCCTCAGCCATCCTGTAGTACCGCAGTACCTTCTCGCGGTGCTCCTGCGAGATCAGCGGCCCGGTGGTCGTGTCGGCGTGAGACGGATCGCCCAGCCGTAACGAACGCGCTCGCTCGACGAGCCCGGCGGCCAGCTCGTCGAAGACCGGCCGCTGCACGTACACCCGCTCGGTGCACAGGCACACCTGCCCGGTGTTGGCGAACACGGACCGCGTCAACCCGTCCAATGTCACGTCCAGGGAGGCGTCGGCGAACACGATCGCCGCGTTCTTGCCCCCGAGCTCGAACGACACCGGCCGTACGCGCGGCGCCACCGCCGCCATGATCGACGAGCCGGTCGCCGTCGAGCCGGTGAACGTCACCCCGTCGATACCGTCGTGGGATACCAGCGCGTGCCCGGTCGCACCGAAGCCGTGGACCACGTTGTAGACGCCGGCCGGCACGCCCGCGTCGGAGAGCACCGAAGCGAGCAGCGTCGCCGTCGACGGCGTCAGCTCGGACGGTTTGACGACCACCGTGTTGCCGCAGGCCAGAGCCGGCGCGACCTTCCAGGTGAGCAGCAGCAGCGGCAGATTCCACGGGACGATCACTGCAACCACGCCGAGCGGTGACCGCACCGCGTAATTCAGCGCCTGCCGTCCGCCCGGCAGCTCGGTCAGGAACGACGCCTGCCCGGCGGAGGAGATCACGTCGGCGAAGGCCCGGAAGTTCGCTGCCGCCCGGGCGACGTCGAGCTCGCGGGCCTGGGCGGCCGGCTTGCCGGTGTCGCCGACCTCGGCCGCGACGAACTCGTCGAAGCGGTCCTCGATGCGATCCGCCACCCGGCGCAGCAAGGCGGCCCGGGACAGAACCGGCGTCGTCGACCACTGCTCGAGCGCGGCCCGGGCAGCAGCCACCGCACGATCCACCAGCTCGGGGCCGGCCTCGTGCACGTGGGCCACCGGGTCGCCGGATACCGGCGAGATCTTGTCGTAGACCGCACCCGACTCGACGTACTCGCCGGCGATGACGTTGCTGATGGTTCGCATCAGACCATCGTCCGCGCCGACCACAGTTCCGGAAACACCTCGCGCTGCATGCTGCGCTCGAGCCACGTCAGCCCGGACGATCCACCGCTGCCGGGCTTGGCCCCCATCGAGCGCCGGACCGCCACCAGGTGCCGGTAGCGCCAGGTGCCGAACGCGTCGGCGAGCTCGGTGAGCTCCTCGGCGAGCAGGTACAGCGGGTCGGTCGGCCGCGGCGCCGCGTAGATCGAGGCCCACACCGCCTCGACCTCGGAGCGGGGTTCGTACTCGGCGGCGAAGTCGCGCGGGACCTCGGCCACCTGCCCGCGCCGACCCAGGAACGCCAGCACGTCGTCGTAGACGCTCGGGGCGTGCAGCGCGCGCTCGAGGTCGGCGTAGACGTCCGGGACGGAATGGTGGGGGCGGATCAGCGTCTCGGACTTCAGCCCGAGCAGGAACTCGACGTGCCGGTAGGCATAGGACTGGAAGCCTGACGCCTCGCCGAGATCGTCGCGGAACCCGTTGAACTCCGCCGGCGTGAGCCACTCGAGCGACGACCAACTGCCGTTCAGCGTCCGGACGTGCGACGTCGCGCGATGCAGGCTGGCGAGCGACCCGTCCAGGTCGTCGGCGCGTAACTGCGCCTGCGCCCGCTCGAACTCGGTGCGTAGCAGCCCGAACAGCAGCTCCATCACCTGCGAGGTGACGAGGAACGCCGGTTCGGCCGGATGGTCGGTGATGGTGCGCAACAGCCCGTGCAGCGTCCGGGTACCGACGTAGTCGTCGTAGGGCGTGGACGTCTCGAATTCGAGGTTCGGATCGTCAGCCGTGTCCACTCGGCGCTGCTTCACTGCTCCGCCGTGCTGCTTGCGAGTACTCATCGTTGAGCGCTCCCGTCGATGCGGACGAGTACCGGGTAAGGCTCGCCCTGGCCAGGTGCCTGGTCAGCTCCTTTGCTCTGCTTACCATGACGCATCACCAGGAACGTTGCTCCCCCGGGCCGGCGAGATTTCCGAGCCGCTGCGTATAGGTAAGCAGAGCAAAGCAACAGCGCTGGTCACCCCCGCCGGCCGGACAGCCCGGTCCCTAGCGCCGGATTGCCGGCTTGATGCTCAGGGTCGGCTTGGCCTCGAGCCCGCGCAGGCCGTTCCAGCCGAGGTTGACCAGGTGGGCGGCCACCTCCTCCCGCTTGGGGCGACGCGCCTCCAGCCACCATTGGCCGGTCAGCGCCACCATGCCGACCAGCATCTGCGCGTACATGCCGGCGAGCTTGGACTGCAGCCCGCGCCGGTCGAACTCGCGGGCCAAGATGTACTCGACCTGCGAGGCGATGTCGTTGAGCAGTGAGGAGAACGTCCCTGTGCCCGATACGACGGGCGAGTCGCGGGTCAGCACCCGGAACCCGTCCGTCTCGTCCTCGATGTAGGTGAGCAGGGCGAGCGCAGCCTGCTCGACGAGCTGGCGCGGGTGCCCCGCGGTCAGCGCCGAGGTGACCCGTTCGAGCAGCGCCTCCATCTCGCGGTCGACCACGACGGCGTAGAGCCCCTCCTTGCCGCCGAAGTGCTCGTAGACGACCGGTTTGCTCACGCCGGCCCGCGACGCGATCTCCTCGATCGAGGCGGCCTCGAAGCCTTTCTCGGCGAACAGCGACCGCCCGACGTCCAGCAACTGCTCCCGCCGCGCCTTGCCGGTCATCCGCACGCGAGGGCGCGCCTCAGGGGTCATTCGGCCATCTTGCTCTCATGTGACGCACAATTCCGGTGTGGACGCGACGGTGCTCGGCCGCGACGCGGAGCTGGCCGCGCTCCAGGCCCTGCTCGACGCCGCCCGCGGCGGGTCCGGCGCACTCGCCGTGATCATGGGTGAGGCCGGCATCGGCAAGACGACCCTGCTCGCCGAGCTGAGCCACCGCGCGACGACGGCCGGAGTGTTGGTACTCGCCGGCCGAGCGATCGCCGACGAGGGCATGCCCGCGCTCTGGCCGTGGCTCCGCGTGCTCGACGGCGCCCCGGGGTTGACGCGCGAGCTGCTCACCGTGGCCGACGGCCCACCGGAGGAGATGCTGTTCCTCTCCCTCGAGCGCACCGCCCACGCGTTACGCGCCGCCGGCGACGGTGCCGGACTCCTCATCACGCTGGAAGACCTGCACTGGGCCGCTCCGGCGTCGCTGCGCCTGCTGCGCCTGCTCGGCGGGGAGCTCGCCGGGTCGCGGGTGTTCGTCGTGGCGACGAGCCGGACGAGCACCGACGTGCCGGGCCACCGGTTCGACCTGGGCCCGCTGCGCGAAGCGGACGTCGCCGGCTGGCTCGGCCCGGTGCACGAGTCGTGGCCGCCGTACCTGCATCGGCAAAGCGGCGGCAACCCGTTGTTCCTGCGCGAGCTGGCTCGAGTAGCGGCCCGCGACGGGGGCCTCGCCCGGCCGGCGACCGAGATCGCCGTCCCGGACGAACTGCGGCGGGTCGCGGGATACCGATTCACCACCCTCACCCCACCGTGCCGCTGGCTGCTCGGCGGGGCGAGCGCGCTCGGCGAGGACTTCGACCTCGCCATCCTGTCGGCGGCCGCCGAGCAACCGGCCGACTCGCTGGCCGGGGCCGTCACGGCGGGTGTCTTGATCGACGACGCCGCCGCCCCCAACCGGATGCGCTTCTCCCACGCGCTGGTGCGCCGGGCGCGCTACGACGAGCTGCCCCGGGCCGAGCGCATCGACTGGCATCGCCGCATCGCCGACGCGCTGCCACCCGGCACCCCGGCCGCCACGTTGGCCCGGCACCGGGTGCGCGCCGCCGTCGACGAGCCGAGTAGCCGGGCCGCGATCGACGCGTGCCGGGCGGCCGCCCGGGCCGCGACGGACGCGGCCGACTCCCCCGGCGCCCACCACTGGTACCAACGGGCCGCTGATCTCATCGACGCGGCCGCGTACGACGATGCCGAACGGTGCGAACTGATCGTCGAACTCGCCGCAGCTGCGCATCACAACGGCCAGGTCACCGAGGCGATCACACACTGCAGCGAGGCTGTAGACCTGGCCGAACGGATCGGCAGCGCCGAGCTCGCGGCCCGGGCGGCGATCACGGTCCGCGGAACGGCCGTGGCGCAGGTGAACCAGATGATCGTCTCGCTGTGCCAGCGCACCAACATGCTCCTGGCCGGACGGATCGACGCACTGCACGCTCGCGTACTCGCCCAACAGGCCCTCGCGCTGAGCGAGATCTACGAATTCGCCGCCGCCGACCCGATCAGCCAGGAAGCGATGCAGCTCGCCGAACGGACCGGCGACCGGGTCGCACTCGTCGACGCCGTGCACGCCCGGCACAACCTATCGACGGGGCCGGACGGCGTGACCGAACGCCTCGACCTCGCCAAGCGCCTGCGTGAGATCGGCGACGTGCCGGAGCGGCCCGACTCGCCGCTGTGGGGGCACGTGTGGCGCATCGACGCTTCCATGCAGCTCGGCGCGATGCACGAGGTGGACGCCGAACTCAGCGGGCTGGAGTCCTTGGTCGAACGGCTCGCCTGGCCGCTCGCGCAGTGGCACCTGCGGCGCACCCAGGCGACCAGAGCGCTGGTGGCCGGCGACTATCCGCGTTCCCTGGAGTTGACCCGGATGGCCGAGGCCGTCGGGTCGGCCACCCAGGACGTCTCGGTGCAATTGCAGTCCTACGCATTCCTGGTCGACCTCGAGCAGCGCACCGGCGTCTTCGGCGACCACGAGCCGCAGCTGGGGCAGGTCGTCGCCGGCTTGTCGATGCCGCTCGTCTGGGCGAGCTACGCCAACTACCGGCTCGCCCAGGGCGATCGCGACACCGCGGCCGGCCTGCTCGAACGTCTGCGCCCGGTGCTGGCGTCCATGCCGGTCGACACCCGTTGGCTGCCGGCCGTCCAGGATGCGAGCCGACTCGCGGCCGCGTTCGGCGATCGCGACGTTGCCACCTGGTGCCGCGATCGCCTACTGCCCTATGCCGGGTACTACGTCGGGTCGGTGTCGGGCTACCGCGGCTCGGTCGCGCACGCGCTGGCCCTGCTGGACGCGGCGCTCGGGGATCTGGAGGCCGCCGACGGGCGATTCGCCGCCGCCGAGGCGGCCGAGACCCGGATCGGCGCGCCCGGTGAACTCGCCGTCGTCCGGATCGCCCACGCCCGCCTGCTCGCCGAGCGCGACGCCGCGGGCGATCGACGACGGGCCCGGGAGTTGGCCGAGCAGGCCGCGGTGACCGCTCGGCAGCTGGGAATGGTCGGCGTCCTCGCGCAGGCGGGCGAGATCGACCCGTCGCCGCAGCTGACCGGACGCGAACGGGAGATCGCGATTCTCGTCGCCGACGGCCTGGCTAATCGGACGATCGCCGATCGGCTCGTCCTGTCCGAGCGCACCATCGAGACGCACGTCCGCAACGTGCTCACCAAGCTCGATCTGACCAACCGGACGCAGCTCGCGGCCTGGGCGCTCCGGGCCGGGCTACGTGACTGATCTCAGTACCAGCACTGATGTAACCGTGGCCCCGGCCGTCCAGCATTCAGACACCAACTATTGGAGGGTGATCAGAATGTATGCACGACTGCAATGCACGGGCGGACCGCCTCCGGAGATCGCAAATGCACCGGACATGCAGCAGAAGGTGGTCGGTGTCATCAGCAGCCACCCGGGATTCGCCGGGCTGTACATGCTCGACCAGATCGGGATCGGGCGCCGGGTGCTGCTCACCCTGTGGGAGACGCGGGACGAGGCGGTCGGCGCCTCGGCGCGGACCAGAGGTGAGCTCGGGCCACGTCCCTTCGAGCTCGAGGTGGACGAGATCTACGAGGTGATCGACGACTGGTCGGGGCCGGCCGCCGCCGAGCCCGCGGGCGCGGCGTCGTTCATGCAGTTCGAGACGCCGATGAGCCAGGCCCGCTTCGAGGCCGGGCAGCGGGCCGCGACGGAGCGCATCCAGCCGACGGTGGCCGAGGTGCCGGGGGCGGGCCGCGTCGTGACGCTGTGGGACGCGGAGCGGCGCGCGCTCGTGGTCTTCGCGTTCGCGACCTCGATGGACGCCCTGGACGCGAGCGGGCGGGCGGCCAACTCGACCGAGTTGCCGCCCGGCGAGGATCCGGCGCTGCTCACCGGGCCGACCCGGTACGACGTGTGCGCCGTCGTCGCGTCAGAGCCGGCCCCCGCCGCTGCCCGCTGACGATCAGGCGCGCAGCTTGGCGATGCGTTCGGAGTTGGGCCACCGCACATCGGTGGCCCAACCGAACTTCTCGAAGATCCAGATCACCCGGGCGGACGTGTCGAGCTGGCCGCGCAGCACCCCGTGCCGGGCCGCCGTCGGGTCGGCGTGGTGCAGGTTGTGCCAGCTCTCGCCGAAGCTGAGGATGGCCAGCGGCCAGAAGTTGGCGCTCTTGTCGCGGGACGCGAACGGCCGCTCGCCGATCATGTGGCAGACCGAGTTGATCGACCAGGTGACGTGGTGCAGCAGGAAGATCCGCACGAGCGACGCCCAGAAGAACGCCGACAGGGCACCCTGCCAGGACCAGCTGATCAACCCGCCGAGCAGCGCCGGGGCGAACACCGAGACCAGCACGCCCACGAAGAAGCCGTCGCTGATGCGGCGGATGTCGGGGTCGCGCATGAGGTCGGGCGCGTACTTCTCCCGGTTGGTGTGCTCGAGGTCGAACAGCCAGCCGATGTGCGCGTGGAACATGCCCTTGGCCAGCGCCCCGGTCGTCTCGCCGTAGCGCCACGGCGAATGCGGGTCGCCGTCGCGGTCGCTGAACGCGTGGTGGCGGCGGTGGTCGGCCACCCAGCGGATCACCGGGCCCTCGACCGCCAAGCTGCCGGCCGCGGCGAGCGCGATGCGCAATCCCCGGTTGGCCTTGAACGAACCGTGCGTGAACAGGCGGTGAAACCCGACGGTCACCCCCAACCCGGACAGGTAGTAGAAGACGACGAACAGGATCACGTCCGTCCAGTTGAGGCCCCACCCCCACACCACCGGGATCGCCGCGAGAAACGCCAGGAACGGGACGATGACGAAGGTGTAGAGCATGAACTGCTCGCCGTGCCGTTTCGCGCCTTCGGTGGTCGGTTTGGGAGCGCGCTCAGCCGGCGGCGCGGGCGCCGGGTCGCTGTCGAGCAGGGTCATGTGCGCCGCCTTCCTTAGGTGGATTCGGATAGGTTGCAAGACGCAATCCACGCCGGGCAAACCGCCACGGCCGCGGTTACGGAAGCGTAACCTACGGCGCCGTAACGCAGCTAGACGCCGACGCGCCACGATCGCAACTGTTCATCGTCGGTACGCTGAGGCGTCGACTTGGGGGATGGGGTAAACGGCAGCCCGCAGGCCTTTGGAGCCTTGCAGTCTCGGTTCGAGTCCGAGTCCCCCAGCCAGTCGCCGCGTTGCCCGTGAAAACTCGCGTGGCCACGTCGGATGCGCATGCGATCGTGGCGTCATGGACGACACCATCGACCGGGACGCGATCGAGCACACCTACGAGGTGATCTGCGCGCACATCCGGCACACTCCGGTACTCGACCTCGACGGCGTCACGCTCAAGCTCGAACAGCTGCAGTACGCCGGCTCGTTCAAGGCGCGCGGCGCGATGGCGAACCTGCTGCTTCGCGACGTCCCGGAGGCCGGAGTGGTCGCCGCGTCCGGCGGTAACCACGGCGCGGCGGTCGCCTGGGCGGCGATGACGTCAGGCGTCCCGGCGACGATCTTCGTCCCGACCGTGTCATCCCCGGCGAAGATCGCCCGCATCCGCGGCTACGGCGCCGATCTGGTGATCGGCGGCGACCGCTACGGCGACGCGCTGGACGCCAGCCGTGAGTGGTCGGCCGAGCACGAGGCGATGGAGGTGCACGCGTACGACCAGCCGCTGACCCTGCTGGGCCAGGGCAGTCTCGCGCTCGAACTCGCCGAGCAGGCGCCGGGCCTGGACACCGTGCTCGTCGCCGTGGGCGGCGGTGGCCTCATCGGCGGCATCGCCGCCTATTACGCGGGCGATGCGCGCGTGATCGGCGTCGAGCCCGAGGGATCGCCGACCCTGACCGACGCGCTGCGTGCTGGCCGTCCGGTCGATGCCCGCGCCGACGGCATCGCTAGTGACGCACTGGCCCCACGCCGGGTGGGCGAGCTGATGTTCCCCACTGCGCAGCGCTACATCGAGACGGTGCTCGTCACCGACGACGCGATCCGCGCCGCGCAGGCGGCACTGTGGGACCTCGCGCGCGTAGTGGCCGAGCCGGCCGGCGCGACCGCGTACGCCGCCCTCCTCAGCGGCGCCTACCGGCCGGCGTCGGACGAACGGGTCGGCGTAGTCGTCAGCGGCGCCAACACCACGGCCGTCGACCTCAGCGCTGGAACGGGTTGAGGGTGCGCACGCCGGTGCGCTCGACATCGGCAGGGTTTCGGGTGACCAGCGTCCAGTCGTGAACGAGCGCCGTGGCCGCCAGCAGGCCATCGATGTCGGGCACCGGGTCGGGAACGCCGAGCAGCCCCCAACGCTGCGCGACTTCCAATGTGACCGGCACGATTCGCCGGCCGTAGCTGGCCACGATCTCACCGACCCACCGCTCCAGCGCCCCCGCCGCGACCGTATCCGTGCGGCGGCGTAGCTCGACCCAGCGCCGCAATTCGCCGAGCGTCAGAACACTGAGATGCCGTTCGTGCGCGGATGTATCGGCGAGCCAATCCAGCACTGAGCGATCCGGGTGGCGCCGACCGGCTTGCGACACCACGTTCGTGTCGAGGAGATAGGTCATGTCTCGTCGTCAAAATCGATCCGACGCGGCAGGCGTAGCCTCCGCTCGGCGATGATCTGATCCAGAAGATCTGCCGACTCGTCATCCTTCACTCCGTGAAGTAGCGGATCGTCTAAGTCGCCCTTCGAACCGTGGAATCGGCGGAACTCCTCGATGTCGATCACCACAGCGACCTCCTCCCCGTGCCGGGTCACGAACTGCGGCCCGTCGCTGTGCACCTTGCGCAGCAGCTCGCTGAACTTCTGCTTGGCCTCCTGGACCTGCCAATGCGCATCAACCGCCATGTCTAGACAGACTAGTCCGAAGACCGCGACAGAGCCAGCCTTGATCGCGGCATCTAGGCTCGCCTTGTGCCCACCTCGCGGCCTCCACTCGCCGTCATCGTCCTCGCCGCTGGTGAGGGCACCCGGATGAAATCAGCGACGTTGCCCAAGGTGCTGCACGGCTTCGCCGGCCGCACTCTGCTCGGTCACGTGCTGGCCGCCGCCGACTCGCTGGGCGCCGCGCACACGGTGGTGGTGATCGGTCATCGGCGCGATGCCGTGCGCGAGTACCTGGCCGAGATCGCGCCGGGCGTCACCTCCGTCGTGCAGGAGCAGCAGAACGGCACCGGCCACGCGGTGCGGGTCGCCCTGGACGCCGTCCCCGCGGGCGATGCCGGCACGGTGGTCGTCGTGCCCGGCGACGCGCCGCTGCTGACATCCGCCACGCTGCGCGCTCTGGTCGACGAGCACGAGACGTCCGGCGCGGCGGCCACCGTCCTGTCCAGCGTCGCGCCCGACCCGACCGGCTACGGCCGCGTGATCCGGGCCGAACACGGCAAGTCCGTGCTGCGCGTCGTCGAGCACAAGGACGCGACGGCCGACGAACGGGCCGTGAACGAGGTCGCGGCCAGCGTGTACGCCTTCGACCACGCACTGCTGCGCGACGCTGTGGGCCGGCTGTCGACGGACAACTCCCAGGGCGAGGAGTACCTGCCCGAGGTCGTGTCGATCCTGGTCGCCGACGGACAGCTGGTAGGCGCGGTGGTGGCCCCGCACGACGAGACCGCCGGGGTGAACGACCGGGTGCAGCTGGCCGCCGCCCATCGCGTCTACAACACCCGGCTGCTCGATGAGCACATGCGCGCCGGGGTGACCGTCGTCGATCCGGCCACCACCTGGGTCGACTCCGGCGTCACCCTCGACGCCGACGTGACGCTGCTGCCGTCGGTCGACCTGCACGGGACGACGGCGATCGCGACCGGCGCGGTGGTCGGCCCGCACACGTCGCTCACGGACACCACCGTCGGCGCGAACACCATGATCGACCGCGCGGTCGGCAAGAACGCCACGATCGGCGCCGACGTGACGATCGGCCCGTACGCGTACCTGCGTCCGGGCACCGTGCTGCACGACGGCGTCCACATCGGCACCTACGTCGAGATCAAGGGCAGCGAGATCGGCGCCGGGACCAAGGTGCCGCACCTCTCTTATGTGGGCGACGCGACGGTGGGCGAGCGCAGCAACATCGGGGCCGCCACCGTGTTCGTCAACTACGACGGGGTGGCCAAGCACCGCACCACCGTCGGTGACCACGTCCGCATCGGGTCCGACACGATGCTCGTCGCGCCGGTGGACGTCGGCGACGGGGCCTACACCGCGGCCGGCTCGGTGATTGACGAGGATGTCCCGCCCGGCGATCTGGGCATTGCGCGCGCCCGTCAGCGCAACGTGGCAGGCTGGGTATTACGAAAGCGACCGGGCTCCGCCGCTGCGGATGCCGCCCAACGAACCGACAATCACGACGGGGAGGCGACATGAGCACGAGGCATCTGTCCGCGAGGAAGACACTGGTACTGCTGTCCGGGCGCGCCTACCCGGAGCTGGCCGACGAGATCGCCGCCCAGGTCGGCATCACCGTCATGAGCACCACGGCGCGCGACTTCTCCAACGGTGAGACCTTCATCAAGCCGGACGAGTCGGTGCGCGGCAGCGACGCGTTCGTGATCCAGTCCTACACGACACCCATCAACCAGTGGGTCATGGAGACGCTCATCCTCTGCGACGCCCTCAAGCGGGCATCGGCGAAGCGGATCACCGTCGTCGCACCGTTCTACCCGTACGCCCGTCAGGACAAGAAACACCGTGGCCGCGAACCCATCTCAGCCCGCCTGATCGCGGATCTGTTCAAGACGGCCGGTGCCGATCGGCTCATGGCCATCGACCTGCACACCGCCCAGATTCAGGGCTTCTTCGACGGCCCGGTCGACCACCTCTTCGCGCTGCCCCTGCTCGCCGACTACGTCAAGCGCAAGTACCCGGTCGACGACCTGATCGTGGTCTCCCCCGACACCGGCCGCGTTCGCGCCGCCGAGCAGTGGGCCGACCGGCTCGGTGGCCGGCCGATCGCATTCGTCCACAAGACGCGGGATCCTGACGTCGCGAACGAGGTCGTCGCCAACCGTGTGGTCGGCGACGTCACCGGGCACACCTGCCTGCTGATCGACGACATGATCGACACCGGCGGGTCGATCACGCAGGCGGCCGAGCTGCTCTTCGACAACGGCGCCACCGATGTCGTGATCGTCGCGACCCACGGCGTCTTCTCCGCCCCGGCCACCGATCGGCTCAAGAACAGCCGGGTCAGCGAGATCATCGTCACCAACACCTTGCCGATCAGCCCGGAGCAGGCGTTCGACAAGCTCACCGTGCTCTCGATCGCCCCGATGATCGCCCAGGCGATCGTGGAGGTCTTCGAGGACGGCTCGGTGACCAGCCTCTTCGACGGCCGCAGCTAGCTCAGCAGGCCTTGACCCAGGCGCACTCCAGGTCGGGGTTGCGCCGCTGCCCCGGCGTGCGCGCCGGCGGGTCGGCCGGGGCGACGGTCGCCGGGGCGACGGTCGCCGGGGCGACGGTCGCGGGGTCGGCGCCGCCGTAGCCGGCCAGCGCCACTCCCACTGCGTCCTCGATCGACGTGATGCCGTTGGGTAGGAAGTTGTTGCTGATCATCGAGAACACGAGCTGCTCGCCGGCGGCGTCGGTGACGTAACCCGATAGCGCGCTCACGGCGGTCATCGACCCCGTCTTGCCGTGCAGGTTGTTCGCGGCCGGAGTGTTGCGCATGCGGTTGCGCAGAGTCCCGCCCGTGAAACGGTCCGGGTTCCCGGCGACGGGCAGCGCCTCGTACCAGCTGGTGAACCACGGCTTGCCCCGAGCGGCGATCAGCAGGTTGGTGATCTGCTGCGGCGTCAGCAGGTCCGCGCGCGAAAGTCCGGAGCCGTCGACCATGCGTACCTGCGACGTATCGACGCCCATCGTCGCGGCGTCGTCGAGTACCGCTGTCGTGCCCGCGTCCCACGTACCTTCGCCACGGACCTTCTCGCCCATCGCCTTGACCAGGTGCTCGGCATGCATGTTGTTGCTCAGCTTGAGGAACGGCGTCAGCAGCTGGGTGAGCGTCATCGAGTCGTGCGAGACCAGGGCGTGCGTGCCAGCCGGCGTCGCCGCGTAGGACGTGCCGCCGAGCACGCGTATCCCGTGCGCCCGCAAGGCGTCCCGGAAGATCGACGCGACGAGTTGGGTGGGCTCCCACACCGTCGCCCAGACATCGTCGCCGGTCGAGCCGGCCGGGATGCTGCCGCTCACGTCGATCGTGTTGTTGCCGTGCCGGCGTACCGCGTCGGCGGTGTCGGACGACCCGGGCGCGCCGGTCGTCGCGGATCCGACGAGATGCACGTAGTGGTTGGCCGGCACCACGGACACGCGGGCCGGGGCGCCGGCCGCAGCGCCGGGGGCGATGTGCACGATCACCGTGCCGGCGTCGTAGTCGGTGTTCGGGGCGACGGTCAGGGCCGAGATCTGCGCGTTGTAGTAGTACGGCTCGTCGTCCCACGCCCAGAACGGCGCGAGCCGCACGTCGTCGAAGTACGTGTCGTCCGCGACGAGGTTGCCGACGACGGTGCGGACGCCCGAGTCGGCGACCGCCTTGGCCAGCGCGTCGTAATCCGGGCCGAGCATGGTCGGGTCGCCGGTGCCCTTGAGGTAGAGGTTGCCGAGCAGCGTGCCGTGGCTGGTCGGCCGATTCGCCGCGACGCTGGTCGTGAACCGGTAGTCGGGACCCAGGACGTCCATCGCGGCCGTCGAGGTGAACAACTTCGCGTTGGACGCCGGCAGCAGCCGGTTCTGGGCGTTGTGCTCGTACAACACGTCGCCGGTGGCCGCGTCGCGGACCTCGAGGCCGACCTGCCCGCCGGCCAGGCGCTGATCGGCCAGGATCCGGTCGAGGTCGGCGCCGAGCTGCGACGTCGACGCCGGCGCGCTGCCGGCCTGCGTGAGTGGGACCGCCGCGAGTGCCGCCGCGGCGAGAACACAGACGACGGCGACGGCGGCGCGACGGGGGATCTGGACAGACATGGGCCCTCCGGGTGAGATCGGACCGATTCCGGCTGTACCGGGCAGATTAGGGTTGGCGTCGGCCGAGGGCAACGGGCTGCACCGCTACCCACACGGCGCGTATCGCTCCGACTACAGTGGCTCCGACTCGCAGAATGCACCGACATCCGGAGGGCTCGTGTCAAACTCCGACTCGCAGGACGAAGCCGCGCCGAACCGCGCGTGGCAAGACTCCGGTGACGCCGCCGACGGTTCTGGGCCCGAGCAGCCACCCGCGGGGGCCGAACCGGCGCCCAGCTGGCTCGGCTATCCGTCGGAGTCGACCGAGTACACCGTCCCGCACACCTACACCACCTCGGGCTATGCGGACGACGAGCCGCAGACCCTCCCCGCGCCGGCGGCACCGGGCGAGTTCGAGCCACCGCCGCCCGGCGAGTACGTCGCACCGCCGCGCTACGACGCACCCTCAGCGCCGGCCGAGATGCCCGCCGGCGCCGGGCTGGTTCCGCCTCGGGCCGACGCCCTGCCGCCCGCGCCCCCCACGGGGCACTACCCCGACCCGCAGACGCGCCCCACCGGCGATGTGCCGAGCGTCCCGCCCAGCCACTACCCGGAGCAGACGCCTAACCACCACCCGGCACCGCCATACGCACAAAGCCCGCCCCCGCAGAGCCCACCCGCGCAGAGCCCACCCCCGCAGAGCCCACCCGCGCAGAGATCGCCGAGCGCCGCCCCGCCCCCGCCGAACGCGGCGCCGAGCGCCCCGGGGCAGGCGCCGTGGCAGCAGCCCGCACCACGGCCGGAACCACCCAAGCCCGAGGACCTCCTCGTCCCCGACCGTCCGTCGATCGCCGATGCGCCGGCCTCCTGGGGCTGGCGTGGCCGGGTGAACCGCATCTCGGCGGGCGCGATCAAACCCAAGGCGAAGCCCGCGGAACTGGTGCACCGGCAGGCCGTTCTGGACATCCAGCACGGCTTCTCCCGCCCGATGACCGTCGTCGTCATCCAGCCGAAAGGCGGGGCGGGCAAGACCCCGACCACGATCGGGCTCGCCGCCGCGCTGGGCGCCCACCGCGGCGGGTACGTCGTCGGCTGGGACGACAACGAGACGCGCGGCACCCTGGCCGTCCGCACCGTCAACCGCGACAGCCAGCGCACGACCGTCTGGGACTTCCTCGGCTCGCTGACCTCGTTCGAACGCCACGACGCGCGGGTCGGCGACCTCAGCTACTACGTGCGGTCGCAGGGCGAGGCCTACTTCGACGCCCTGGTGAGCGACGACCACCCCGGCAATATGGCTCAGATCGGCGAAGAGGAGTTCCGCCGCATCCACAACGTGTTGCAGCGCTTCTACCGCATCATCGTCATCGACACCGGCAACAACGTCCGCTCCCCGAACTGGCAGGCCGCGGTGAACGCCGCCGACGTGGTGGTCATCCCCTCGACCTACCAGCGCGACGTCGGCTACAGCGGCTCGTGGGTGCTCGATCACCTGCTGCAGACCGGCCGTGAGGAGCTGGCCCAGCACGCGGTCACCGTCCTCACCGCCGCCGATCCCACGATCGACCCCAAGGTGCGCCGCGAGCTGCTGCGCCACTTCGGCGCCCGCACCCAGGACGTCGTCGAGATCCCGTTCGACGAGCACATCGCCACCGGCGGACCGATCCACTGGGCGAGCCTGTCCGAGGACACCCGCCGGGCCTGGACCCGCCTCGGCGCCCTCGTCGTCGGCGCACTGGTCCGGCGCGACCGAACTCATCCCCCGGAGGCGGATCCCCGGGCCACCCCTCGCTGACGCTCGGGTGGATCCCGCCATTTCGCTTTTGGTCACCCGACCGTGTATATGACGCCGGGCGACCAAAACCGCCGCAGCCCGCGATCAGCGCTTATCGGGCGGCGGCGATGCGGGTGAAGGCGGTTACGTCGAGGGTCTCGCCGCGCGCCGTGGGGTCGACTCCGGCCTTGCGCAACACAGCTTCGGCGGCACCGGCTGAGCCGGCCCAGGTGGCCAGCGCCGAGCGCAGCATCTTGCGCCGTTGCGCAAACGCGTGGTCGACCACTTCGAAGACGTCACGGCGCGCCGCCCCCGTCGGCGATGGCCGTCTGACCAGCCGGACCAGGCCCGAGTCGACGTTGGGCACCGGCCAGAACACCGAGCGCGGTACGGCCCCCGCGCGAGCTGCCGCCGCGTACCAGGCGACCTTGACGCTCGGCACGCCGTACGCCTTGGTGCCCGGGGATGCCGCCAGCCGCTCGGCGACCTCGGCCTGCACCATCACCAGCCCGGTACGCAGCGTCGGCAGCAGCTCCAGCAGCTCCAGGACGACTGGCACCGCAACGTTGTAGGGCAGGTTGGCCACCAGCGCGGTCGGTTGCGGATCCGGCAGCTGCACCAGCCGCAGCGCATCCGCGACGACGACGGTGAGCCGCCCGGCGGCGTCCGGTGCGTGGGCGGCCACTGTCCCCGGCAAGGCGGCGGCGAGCACCGGATCAACCTCGACCGCGAGGACCCGCGCGCCGGCGTCCAGCAGGCCGAGGGTCAACGAGCCGAGGCCGGGACCGACCTCGAGCACCACGTCATCAGCCGAGATCGCTGACGTGCGCACGATGCGGCGAACGGTGTTCGCGTCATGCAGGAAGTTCTGGCCCAGCGACTTGGTCGGCCGGACGCCGAGCTTCGCCGCCAGCGCCCGGATCTCCGCCGGCCCGAGCAGCTGCAGGTCAGTAGTAGCCGTTGGATTGCCAGAAGCTCCACGCACCGCACGGGGTGCTGTACCGGCCGCCGATGTAGTCCAGCCCCCACTTGATCTGCGTGGTGGGGTTGGTCTGCCAGTCGGCGCCGTACGGGGCCATCTTGTCGCCGGGCAACGCCTGCGGGATGCCGTACGCGCCGCTCGGGTTCGCCGCGTTGACCCGCCAGCCGCTCTCGTGCGCCCACATCTGGTACAGGCAGCTGAACTGGTCGTCGCCCCACCCGCGCTGCGCGGCGAGCTTCTTGGCGATGTCCTGGGCCGAACCCGGGTCGACGACGATCGGAGGTGTGACTGGCGTCGGCTTGGGCTTGGTGCCCACGTGCACCACCGCCGGTATCGGCTTCGTGGTGACGACGCGCCTGACGATCGTCTTGCCGACGACCTTGCCGTCGACGTAGACCACAGCGGTCGTGACCGCCTCGACGCCGTTCTTGCCCGACTTGACGAGCTTGGTGTCACCGACGTACATCGACGCGTCATTGACCCGCTTGGTCGGGAACGGCACCGGGTGGTTCTTCACGATGTTGTCGCTCTTGACCCGCGTGACGTCGATGCTCTCGCCGTCGCGCAGCGGCGAACTCGCCACGGCCGACAGCATGTCCTGCGGCCCGATGGCGATTCCCAGCTGACCGAGCAACGCGGCCACAGTCGGGGCAGTCGTCGTGACGGTTCGGGTCTTGCCGTCAGCAGTGATCCGGACGTGCTTGGGGCTGCGCACGTCGATGGCGGTCGGCGACAGCGGCAGCCGCTTGTCACGTGAGACCGAGGTGTAGTCGGAGTCGGAGTAGCCGAGTTGAGTGAGCGCTTCGGCCACGGTCGGCGTGGTGACCCAGATGGTGCGCGGTATGCCGTCGACGTTCAGATGCAGCAGTCGACCCCGCCGCAGCACGATCTGGCTGCCGTTGTGGACCCGTCCATTGAGATCGGGGGCGACCAGGTCGTGCTCACCGACCGGCAGGTGGGCCACGGCGAGAACACCGCGGACACTTCCCGCAACGGTGTGGATCTTCTGAACCTCGCCGTCGACGCGCAATGTGACCGTCTTATCGACATTGGCCCAAGCGACGGTGGCACCAACGACGCCGGCGAGTACGGCCGCGTAAAGGCCGTACTTCATGCTGCGACGCACAAACAGTCTCCTATCCGCTGACCGCGCTCTCGCGTATCCCCCGCAGCATGACGCCAGACCCTAGCGTGCCCTTTCGCCAATGGCCAATCCCGGCACCGCGCGTCGCACAATGACGACGCGCAGTGCCGGGATTGTCGTTTCGCCCTTGTTACAAGGGATTCTGAAAGGGTTTACAGATTGGCTCCGCACACCGGCCACGGGCTCGAACCCCGGGCGGCGTAGAGCCGGTTGGCCACGGCGATCTGCTGCTCGCGAGTGGCCAGATCGGCGCGGTCCGCGTAGGCGCCACCGCCGTTGGACTGCCAGGTGCCGTAGTCGAACTGCAGGCCACCGTAGAACCCGTTACCGGTGTTGATGTGCCAGTTACCACCGGACTCGCAGGCCGCCACGGCATCCCAGTTCAACCCGCTGGTGTTCGCCGGCGGACTCGCACCGCCACCACCGCTCGACGGCGGGGCCGGACGGGTCTTGGTGCCGACCTTCTCGATCTTCGACACGGGCGCGGTCAGGGTCGTGCTCGACCCGCGCGTCTTGCCGAGGAGCTTTCCGTCGACGTAGACCACCAAGTACCGCACCGATGCGGTACCGGGCTTACCGTCGCGCACGACGGTGCTCTGGTCCTCGTACATGGACGAGTCCTGCTGCTTCGTCGTCGAGTAACCGATCGACTCGCGCTGCGCGACGTACTTGCGAGTCACGCGCTGCAGGACGATCCTCTGCCCATTCCGCAGCACGGCTGTGGGCTTTACGGAAAGGCGATCGGCCGCACGAACCTTGATGCCGAGGTGGGCGAACAAGTCGCGCACGGTGGCATCGGTCGTCGTGACCGCCTGCTTCTTGCGATCGTGAATGATCGTGACCTTCTTTGGCGACCGAACCTCGATGGCCGTCGGCGACAGTGGCAGCCGCTTGTCACGCGACACCGACGCGAAGTCCGCAGTCGTGTATCCGAGTTGCGCCAGGGCGTCATCCACCGTCGGGGTGGTCACCCAGATGTCGCGCTGCTTACCGTCAACTGTCAGGTGCAGCAACCGCCCTCGCTTGAGGACTACCTCGCTGCCGTTGTGCAACTTCGCTGTTGCTGCCGGGGCCACGACGTCGTGGGCCCCGACCGAGTATCCCGCCTTCAAGAGGGCGGAACCCACCGTCTTCGCCGTGGTATGGATCTTTTTCGATTCCCCGTCGACCTTCAGGTTCACCGTCTTGGTGTCATCGACGCTGGCCCAGGCCACCGTTCCGCCGATGACACCGGCTAAGGCAAAGCCGCACAGGCCGTACATGACGCTGCGACGCACTTGGGAACTCCTCTCCTCGTTCGCGCTTCGTCCAGTTGCTGCGACCCAGCCTGGAATGACTCCAAGCAAAGTCAAGGGACGGTAACGGCGCGTCGGAGGAGGCTCCAAGTCCGCGGCCAGTAGTGGACATGAGTTTTACGTTAAGTCGAACCCAAAAATCGTGTTCCCAGTCCGTGCCAGTGACACACAGAGCTCAGCCACATCCAGGCGCTGTACGGCAGCCAAGGTCAACAGCGTTTGGGCTAGTAAATATGGGCTATTGGGCCGGCCGCGAAAGGGGTGCGGAGCGAGGAACGGCGCGTCCGTTTCGACTAGGATGTGGTCGGTGTTAACTGCAGCTGCTGCCTCTCGCACCCCTGGCGCGTTTGTGAAGGTGACCACTCCAGCGAAGGAAAGGACATATCCGGCGTCCACGCAGGCCCGTGCCATCGCCGCATCTCCGGAAAATGCGTGGAAAACGACCCGCTCCGGAGCCCCTTCCTCGGCCAGGACGCGCAGCACATCCTCGTGCGCGTCCCGATCGTGGATCATCAGCACTTTGCCGATGCGCTTGGCCAGATCGATGTGCCGCCGGAAGTGCAGCTGCTGGTCGGCAGGCGTCGTCCGGTCCCAGTAGTAGTCCAGACCCGTCTCACCCACGGCGACGACCCGCGGATGGCGGGCCAGCTGCTCGAGCTCGGCGTAGTCGGCGTCGGTCAGGCCGGCGATCTCGGTGGGATGCACCGCCACGGCGGCGTAAACGTCCGGGTGCTCCGTCGCAGCCTGCACGCACCACCGCGACGAGGCCAGCGTGTCCCCCACGGTGATCACCCGGGTGACGTTGACCTTGCGGGCTTGCGCCATGACGTCGGCGACGAACTCGCGGGTGGGCTCGACGCCGGCTCGCTGGGCCATGGCGTCCAGGTGGCAGTGGGCGTCGAAGATCGGAGCCGGCGCTGCGGGCGGAGCCGGCGCGTCCTTCCGCTTTTGGTCACCCGACCGGCTATTCGACGGCGGGTGACCAAAAGCGGGCTCAGGCACCGGCTTCGTCGGCCAGCCGGGCCAGCTCCTCGTCCACCACGGACGGGTCGAGCTTGGTGAACACCGGCGTGGGCGGCGCGATCGGGCGCCCGACCTCGAGCGGCGTCGACTCCCACCGCGCTCCGGTGTCGTAGTCGCCGGTCAGCACGTTGTACGACGGCGATCCGGGTGCGGTCTCCTCGTCCACCTCGACCAGATCCGGCATCGCCGCCCAGGCCCCAGCGCCGCCCAGCAGCCCGTGCACGCGCGCCGAGGACGACGGCAGGAACGGCGTCAAGAGCGTCTTGCAGTCGTCGACCACCTGCAGCGCGACGTGCAGCACCGACGCCATACGGTCGGGGTCCTCGGTGCGCAGCTTCCACGGCGCCATGTCGGACAGGTACTTGTTGGCCTCGCCCACGATGCGCATCGCCTCGCCGATCGCCGCCTTCTGCCGCGAGCGCGCCAGCAGCTCGCCCACGGAGTCGAACGCGGCCCGGGAGGACGCCAGCAGCGCCCGATCGGCGTCGGTGAGCGCGCCGGGCGCCGGTATCGAGCCGACGTTCTTGGCCGTCATCGAGATCGTGCGGTTGACCAGGTTGCCCCAGCTGGCCACCAGCTCGTCGTTGTTGCGGCGCACGAACTCCGACCAGGTGAAGTCGGTGTCCTGGTTCTCCGGTCCGGCCACGGCCAGGTAGTACCGCAGCGCGTCCGGGTCGTAGCGCGCGAGCATGTCGCCGACGTAGATCACGACGTTGCGCGAGGACGAGAACTTGCGTCCCTCCATGGTGAGGAACTCACTCGACACGACCTCGTGCGGACGTTCGAGCACACCGAGCTCACCCGGCTCGCCGCCCCGGTCGCCCTGCCCCGAGTAGCCGAACAGCATGGCCGGCCAGATCTCGGCATGGAAGACGATGTTGTCCTTGCCCATGAAGTAGTAGGCCTCGGGGGGCGTGCCGTCGGCCCCGGGCTGCCAGAACGGGCGCCACGCCTCCGGGTCGCCGGTACGGGCCGCCCACTCGATCGACGCCGAGAGATAGCCGATCACCGCGTCGAACCACACGTAGATCCTCTTGTCCGAGCGGTCGCGCCAGCCGTCGAGTGGCACCGGCACGCCCCAGTCCAGGTCACGCGTGATCGCCCGGGGCTTGAGGTCATCGAGCAGGTTCAGCGCGAAGCGCTGCACATTGGGACGCCAGTTCTGCCGGCTCTTGAGCCAATCGCCGAGCGTGTTGGTGAAGGCGGGCAGGTCGAGGAAGTACTGCTCGGTCTCGACGAACTTCGGCGTCTCACCGTTGATCTTGGATCGTGGGTTGATCAGGTCGACGGGGTCGAGCTGGTTGCCGCAGTTGTCGCACTGGTCACCGCGGGCGCTGTCGTACCCGCAGATCGGGCACGTTCCTTCTATATAGCGGTCGGGCAGCGTGCGTCCGGTCGACGGGCTGATCGCGCCGAGCTCGGTCCGAGGAAACACGTAGCCGTTCTTCAGCAGCCCCAGGAACAGCTGCTGGGTCACCGCGTAGTGGTTCTTCGTCGTCGTCCGGGTGAACAGGTCGTAGGAGAGACCCAGCTTCTCCAGGTCCTTGGCGATCACCAGGCTGTAGCGGTCGGCCAGCTCGCGGGCGGTGACGCCCTCGCGGTCGGCCTGCACCTGGATCGGCGTGCCGTGCTCGTCGGTGCCGGATACCATCAGGACCTGGTTGCCCGCCATCCGCTGGTAGCGGGAGAAGACGTCGGAGGGCACACCGAAACCGGAAACATGGCCGATGTGCCGGGGGCCGTTGGCGTAGGGCCACGCCACGGCGGTCAGCACGCGGGAACTCATGCTGACCAGC
>DASXYL010000069.1:0-47622 GCA_036502575.1 Jatrophihabitantaceae bacterium
GATGCTGAACGGACCGTTGAACTCCCCAGCATCGGCGAGCTCCTTACGAGCCCGCACGATCGCATCCTCCACCTCGGCCGGTATGGCGCCCGGCACAGTCTTCGGCCGACGCGACCGGTCCCGCAGCCCCTCTAAACCCTCGGTCTCGAACCGCTTCTTCCACTTGTAATAGCTCTGCCGGCTGATGCCCTGCCCACGACAGAACTCCGCCACATCACCGACCCCCTGAGCCAGGGCAGCCGCCATCCGCACATCCACCGCAACCACCGATCCCGCCATGGACAGCAGCCCACAGCACGCCAGGTGTCAGCGATGTCCCGAGACATCAATCTGTCAGCGAAGTCCTGAGATACGACATCAAGGAAGGTCACGTCTAGAGAGATTCCTCTTATTTTATAAGGAGAATCAGAACCGCAGGCCAGCCGCAGAACGCAACCAGAAGACCAACCCTCCGTCGCTGCCGCTCTAAAACCCGAGCGACAGCGGAACCGAGCGGCGGAACCGAGGGAAGGCGAGAATCTAGCCCAGCCAGAGGCAGAACGGATGCCCGACCGGATCCAGGCACACCCGCACGTCATCCTGCGGCTGATACTCGGCGACGGTGGCACCGCAATCCACGGCATGGGCCAGCGCGGCGGCGAGATCATCGACGCGGATCTCGAGATGCATCATCATCTGCTGATCGTCGGGACCGGCCGGCCAGGTGGGCGGCACGTGGTACGGCTCGTGCTGGAATGACAGCCGCACGCCGCCGGAGTGATCCTGGACCAGCAGCACCCAGTGCGTCTCCTCCACCGCGATCTCCCAGCCGAGCAGCTGCTCGTAGAAGCGGGCGAGGGCGATCGGGTCGGGGGCGCCGATGTTGACCGTGGTGAGGGTCAACGTCGGTGTCAGGTCGGGTCGCGCCACTCGGCGGCCAGGGTCGCGTAGACGAGCTCGTCGGTCCACTCGCCCTTGATGAACTCGTTCTCGACGAAGTGAGCCTCGAGGCGCATGCCGAGCTTCTCCAACACCCGGGCCGACGCGGCGTTGCGCGCGTCGAGGCGTCCCGTGATGCGGTGCAGGGCGAGGCCGTCGAAGCCCAGGCGCAGCAGCGCGGCGCCGGCCTCGGTGGCGTAGCCGTGCCCGGCGTGTCCGGGGTTGAGCACGTAGCCGATCTCGCCGGTGCGGTGCTCCCGGCTGTGCCACATCAGCACGACGTCACCGACGAACGCGTCCGTCTCGCGTTCGATGACAGCCAGGCTGAGCACCTGGCCTTCGTCGGTCAGGTCGGACCGGCTGTTCACGGCGCGAGCAGCAACCTGGTCGTGGGTCTGGGGCGGATGCAGCAGGAACCGGCAGACGTCGTCACGGCGCCGGTACGCGAACAGCGCATTCGTGTCCTCGGCGTGGAGGGGGCGTAGCAGCAGGCGCTTCGTGTGGAGGGGGTAGGTGGGTCGCAGCACCCCGCCATACTCGCAGGAACTTCACGCCGGCGCCTGTCTGGGGGACACTCCGCGCGACACTCCGGGCGACCGCCGCGCGGCTTGACAACCGACAGGGGCCAGCGGAGGGTAAGGGCCGCGTTCACCCCCTACAACTCGGCAGTACAAGTCCCCCAGAACCGGGCTTTGGCTGGCAAAACAGTACGCCGGCCTCGTCCTAGGAGCCCCTCGTGGCACGGCATCGCCTCTCGGCGCGGCAGGCCCACCGGTCGCGCCATTCAGGCAGTCAGCAGTCCACCGACGATGCAGACAATGCCCGCGAGGTGGTCGCGCCGAGGGTCGTACCGCCGGCTCGCCCGGCGCAGGTACAGGTGGATCAAGCCGGCCGGCACGACAAGCTCCTGACGACGGCTGAGGTCGAGCTGGATCGAGCGCCGGTCGACGTGCGGTCCTCCATCCAGCGGTACTGGGCCGACGGCCTGGACGCGCAGGACATCGCCGATCGGCTCGCCGGCCAGGGTGTGACGATCCAGAACGTCCTGGTCGAGCGTTACCTGTATCCGAGCGGCGGCGCGCGGGCCTGAACCGGCTACGGTTCAAGCATGGGATGCAGCGCCGGCATCGTCTGGGACGAGGGGTACCTCGCCTACGACTTCGGTGATCATCCGCTGAACCCGATGCGGCTCGACCTCACGATCAGGCTGGCCCGCGAGCTCGGCGTGCTCGACGAGGTCACGATCGTCGTGCCGCAGCCGGCGGACGAGGCGCAGCTGCTCACCGTCCACGACGCCGACTACCTGGACGCCGTCCGGCGCGCCTCGACCGACCCGACGTTCGAAGGCTACGGGCTCGGCACGACCGACGACCCCGTGTTCGCGGGCATGTACGACGCATCCGCACTCGTCGCCGGTGGGTCGGCGCTGGCGGCCCGCGCGCTACTCGACGGCGGGGTCGAGCACGCGGTGAACATTGCCGGGGGACTGCACCACGCCATGCGCGACCACGCGTCGGGGTTCTGCGTCTTCAACGACGTGGTGCTCGGCATTCGCACGCTGGTGTCGTCCGGCGCGCAACGCATCGCCTACGTGGACGTTGACGTGCACCACGGCGACGGCGTGCAGGCGGCGTTCTACGACGACCCGCGCGTCCTGACGATCAGCCTGCACCAGGACCCCCGCACGCTCTTCCCCGGAACGGGCATGCCGTCCGAGATCGGGCAGGGCGACGCCGAGGGCACGTCGATCAACGTGGCCCTGCCGCCGGGCACCGACGACTCGGGCTGGCTGCGGGCGTTTCGCGCGGTGGTGCCCGGGGCGGTGCGGGCGTTCCGTCCCGACGTCCTGGTGACGCAGTGCGGCTGCGACACGCATCGCGACGACCCGCTCGCCAATCTCGAGCTCACCGTCGACGGGCAACGGACCGCGATCGGCGAGCTGCACACGCTGGCCCACGAGGTCGCCGGCGGGCGGTGGCTGGCGTTCGGCGGCGGGGGATACGGGCTGGTGCGCTGCGTGCCGCGTACCTGGACGCACCTGATCGCCGAGGCGTCCGGGCGGCCGGTCGATCCCGAGACGCCGATCCCGTCCGGCTGGGCGGCATACGCGCGGGAGCGGGGCGGGCGTCCACCCGAGCGGATGGGCGAGCGCGTCGAGCCACCGACCGTCCAGGCGTGGCAGCCGGGCGGCGATTCGTGGCTCGACCGCGCAGTCGGAGCGACCCGGCACGCCGTCTTTCCGCTACTCGGGCTCGATCCCGACGACCCCCGTGACTGACATGTCGTATCCGCCGCACTGGGAGGCCGACGTCGTCGTCGCGGACGGCGGCACGGTGCACCTGCGCCCGATCGAGCCGTTCGACGCGGACGCGCTCGTCAAGTTCCACGCCGGGCTGTCGGCCCGCACCCGCTACCTGCGCTACTTCTCGGCCTACCCGCGCATCCCCGACCGTGACCTGCGGCGGTTCACCACCGTCGACCACCACGACCGGGTCGCCCTCGTGGCGTGGCTGGGCGAGGAGATCATCGCGGTCGGACGCTACGAGCGAGCCCCCGGTACCGACGAGGCCGAGGTGGCCTTCGTCGTCGCCGACGCCCACCAGGGCCGAGGCATCGGCTCGGTGCTGCTCGAACACCTGGCCGCCGCCGCCCGCGAGAGCGGCATCGCGCGATTCGGCGCCCTCGTGCTCGCCGAGAACGACGCCATGATCCGGGTGTTCCGCGAGGCCGGCTATCAGACGACGCGCCACATCGACCACGGCGAGATCACCTTGGAGTTCGACATCGACGAGACGGCCCTGACCGAGGAGGTCATGCGCGAGCGGGAACAGCACGCCGAGGCTCGCTCGATCCGGCGGCTGCTGTTCCCGTCGTCGGTGGCCGTCATCGGCGCGAGCAGCGACGAGGGCAAGATCGGCAACGTCGTGTTCCGCAACATGTTGCGCATGGGTCTCGAGGGCACGCTCTACCCGGTGAACGAGCACGCGCGGCACGTGTCCGGGGTGCGCGCCTACCCGTCCGTGCTCGACGTCCCCGATCCGATCGACCTGGCCGTGATCTGCGTCCCGGCCGACGCCGTGCCGCCCGTCGTCGAGCAGTGCGCCGCCCGGGGCGTCCACGGCGTGGTCGTGATCAGCGGCGGCTACGGCGAAGGCGGCGACGCGGCCGGACGCGAGGCGCAGCGCTCGCTGGTGGGGGCCGCGCGCCAGCACGGCATGCGGGTGGTCGGTCCGAACTGCCTCGGCGTGATCAACACCGATCCGGCAGTGCGGCTCAACGCGTCGCTCGCGGTGTTGCCGCCGCTCGCCGGACGGGCCGGGTTCTTCTGCCAATCGGGTGCGCTCGGTATCGCGGTGCTGGGCGAGGCCGCCCGGCGCGGTCTGGGCGTCTCGACGTTCGTGTCGGCCGGCAACCGGGCCGACGTGTCGGGCAACGACCTGCTGCAGTACTGGGAGACGGACGAGGCCACCGAGGTCGTGCTGCTGTACCTCGAGAGCTTCGGCAATCCGCGCAAGTTCGCCCGGCTGGCCCGCCGGCTCGGGCGACGCAAGCCGATCGTGGCGGTCAAGAGCGGTCGCGGCGTGGTGGCGGCTGGCCCGGCCAACACGGCGGTGGAGCTGCCCGAGCTGACGGTGGCGACCCTGTTCGAGGCGTCCGGCGTGATCCGCGTCGACACGCTCGGCGACCTGCTCGAAGTGGCGTTGTTGCTCACCACGCAGCCGCTGCCACCGGGTGACCGGGTGGCGGTGGTGAGCAACTCGACGGCGGTGGCCGTGCTCGTCGCCGACGCGTGCGCCAGTGAACACCTGCCCCTGCAGCGGCTCACCGACGTGGGCGCCGACGGCACCCCGGAACTATTCGAGACGGCTGTGCTCGACGCCGTCCGCGCGGACGATGTCGATGCCGTCGTAGCCGTGTTCGTGCCGCCGCTGATGGATATCGCGGCCGACGAGTACGCCCTGGCGCTGCACGCCGCGGCGGCGATGGGTGGCAAGCCGGTCCTGTCGACGTTCCTCGGCTTCGAGGGCATCCCGTCCGCGCTGGCCAAGCCCGGACCGTACGCGCCCACCCGGGGCTCGGTGCCGTCCTATCCGACGCCCGAGCGGGCCGTTCGGGCCCTGGCCAGCGTCGTGCGTTACGCGCAGTGGCGGCGCCGTCCGGCCGGTGAGGTGCCCGTCCTCGACGTGGACGTGGACCGGGCCCGAACGCTGGCCGAGGCGGGCGACGTCGACGCGGTGCTCGCCTGCTACGGCATTCCCGTCTCGGATCGGACGGACGGGGTCGAGGTCGTTCTCGGGGTGCACGACGACCCCTCGTTCGGGGCGCTGGTGTCCTTCGGGGTAGGCGGGGTGGCCACCGAGCTGCTCGGTGATCGCGCCTATGCCACTGTGCCGCTCACCGACGTGGACGCGGCCGCGCTGATCCGCGCTCCCCGGGCCTTCCCGTTGCTGGACGGATACGGCGGTGCCGCGCCGGCTTCCCTGGACGCTCTGACCGACGTCGTGCTGCGCCTGTCGGCATTGGCCGACGACCTGCCCGAGGTGGCCGAATGTTCGGTGGTGGCCCGGGGTACGCCGACCGGCGTTCACGTGAACGCGGCGAGCATGCGGGTGGCGCCGCCCACGGGACGCGCCGACACCGGCCCCCGCCGCCTACCCGGTTTGTAGGCCTCAACCGCGCCGCCTATCGCTAGGACGGGCCGGGGCCGTGACTCACCGAATGGCTGGGCACGATGGGCGGCGGTGTCTGGCTCGTCCCGACCTGCAGCTCGCCGAGCAGCTGGCCGGCGTTGCGCGACGCGGTGTTGTTCGACGTCGTGCCGCAACCGCCGACCCGGCCGACCACGGTCGGCGCCACGCCATTGGGGGTCACGGGCAGCATCGCGATCGTGATCTGGGTCAGGTACAGCGGGCAGGCCATCGCCCGGCTGTTCGCCGGCAGGGCGTTGAACCGCTGCGCGTAGGAGCGGGCGGCCGGCCCGTCGATGTTCTTGGACGTGGTGAGCCGCTCGATGTCGTATACACACACCTTGATCGAGGTCACATCGTCGGGGAACAGCGGACCGCTCGCCGGCGCCGGCGGCTTCGGCACGATCGGCGCGCTGGCCGGGCAGCTCGCCACGACCTGCGGGGTGGGACTCGGGCCGCCGGCCGTGGTGTGGTCGGTGCGGTTGATCTGGATTCCCGTGATCACCCCGCCGACGGCGAGAACGGCCACCACGGCTCCACCGATGGCGGTGAGGTTGCGCCGACGGTCGCGGCGGGCCGTACGGGCGCGAGCCAGAACCTCGTCGGCGTCGAGGCGCTCACCCTCGCCGGCGCGCAGCGAGGCCCGCAGCTCCGATTCACTGGGACTCATCGAATCGCCTCCACCCGCAGCCGGGCCAATGCCCGGGACGTCGCACTCTTGACGGTGCCTACCGGGATCCGCAGTGACGCTGCGGTGTCCTTCTCGGTCAGATCGCAGTAGTAGCGCAGCACGACGACCGCGCGTTCGAGGGGGCTCAGGTCGCGCAGCATCCGCCGTAGCTCGTCGCGGTCCTCGCTCGTGGTCAGACCCCCGTCGCTGGGCTCCTCGGGCAAGGTCTCGGTCGGACGCTCACCCCACCAGCGTCGGCGCGTCCCGTCGATGTGGGTGCTCACGAGTACGCGCCGCGTGTACGCCAACGGCTCGCGCGCGCGTCCCCACCTGACGTACACCTTGGTGAGGGCGGTCTGGACGAGGTCCTCGGCGCGCTGGTGATCGCCGGTCAGCAGCCGCGCGGCGTGCAGCAGTGTCGCGCCGTTCGCCTCGACGAATTCCCGGAACGCCGTCTCGTCGCGCATGTGGCCTCCTTCTCTAACTAGGACGAGATGGGGCAGCCGAAAAGTTGTCGACGGGTCGCCACATCTCGCGGTGCGGCAGGTCGTACTCGACGAACGGCTCGCCGTGGACGCGGAGTTCGTTCCGGGCGTAGAACGGCACCGCCGCCTGGCGGGCGTGCAGCCACAGCGTGCCGCCACCGTGTTCGGCGATGTAGGAGACGGCTCCGGCCAGCACCGCCGAACCGACGCCGGTGCCCTGCCGCGACTCGGCCGTCGCCATCGAACGCAGCCGGCAGGCCGGGCCGGAACGCCACGGGCAGGGCTCCGGGTAGATGAAGCAGGCGCCGATCGCCTCGTCGCCGTCGAGCGCGGCGATGTGGATCGCGTTTGGAACCTCGTCGCCTGGGAGCACATCGTCCAGGGAGAGGTGCGGACGCAACACCGCGCGACGCAGCTCGCGAGTGCGCGCCTGATCGACGACCTCGACGTTCACCGTCCGGGCTGGTAGATCATGAGGAACACGATGCCGGCGAAGATCAACCCGACGAGACCGCCGCCCGCGGCAACCCGGGCGGTCAGGGCCTGGGCCGACTCACCGGACCTGATCAGCGTCGTCGCCCGGTCGAGGGTCGGGACGATCAGCACCAGGACGAGCGCCACGGCGATCGCCCACAACACGAGGGACAGCCAGACCCAGGTGTCGCCGAACTCGGCGTGCCACTTCGGCCGGACGAGCGACAGGCCCAGCACGGCGACGATCACCGACACGTACCCGTACATGCGGGCCATCCGAGCGCTGGCCGCCGTGGCCACCGCATCGCCGCTTCGCACGCCCCGCGACGCCGTCGTGACGGCGTGTGCCAGGGGGCCGATCGCGAACACCGCCGTCAGAACGTGCAGCGCCAGCAGGAGATTGTGCATTGGCCGAGGCTATCGACGGGACTGAGCCGCCCCGTCAGCGGTGTTCGGCGCGCCTTGCTTAGGAAGATCACGCCGGACGGCTCGGTCAGCTGGCTTAAGACGCTCGGCGGCGGCCGCGGCGCGTGCGCAGGTAGTCCGACACCACGTACTCTCCGAGCGATCCGCGGTTGGGCAGGAACACCCGCCCGCCGTTGCGCCGCCCCATCTCCTGCATGAACGAGACCAGCCGCGGCTCGTCGTCGAGCATGAAGACGTTGATGGTGGCGCCGCGCCGGGTGCATCGCTCGACCTCGGCCAGCGTGGCCGCGATCGTCTCGCGGGTGGGCGGCCAGGCGAAGTCGGCGAATCCGTCGGCGGCCAGGTGGGCGGTCGGCTCGCCGTCGGTGATCACCAGGATGACCGGCTCGGCGTCACGGTGCTTGTCGAGGTGACGCCGGGCCAGCATCAGCGCGTGCTGCAGGTTGGTGCCCTGCACGCGGTCCCAGTCGTGGTCGACGAGCGCGCGGGGCGTCATGACCCGGGCGTAGTCGGAGAAGCCGATGATCTCGATGGAATCCTGCGGGTACTTGGTGCTGACCAGCGAGTGCAGGGCGAGCGCGGTGGTCTTCGCCTCGCCCCAGGTGCCGCGCAGTTCCATCGAGTACGACATGTCGACGAGCAGGGCGACCGCCGCCGAGCTGCGCCGCTCGGTCTCGTCCACCTCGAAGTCGTCCGGGAGGAGTCGGATCGGCCGGCCGCCGCGTTGCACGGCGTTGCGCACGGTGCGGACGACATTGATCGGCTGCTCGTCGCCGAAGCGCCACTCGCGGGTGGCCCCGGTGACCTCGCCCGCGGCGCCGGCGTCCCGGACGTCGTGATCGCCCCGGCGTCCGTTCTCGATCGTCGAGAACACCCGCCTCAGCGCCGACGCGCCCAGCCGGCGCAGGGCCCGCGGGGTCAGCTGCAGGCCGTCGCCGCCGCGCTCGAGGTAGCCCTGCCGTTGCAGCTCGCGCTCGATGCGCCGCAGCTGGTCGAGGTCGTCCACGGCTTGGCGGCCCAGGGCGCGCTGCACCAGTTCCTCGTCGATGTCGTCCAGGCTGGCGCCGGGGTAGTCCTGCAGGGTGAGCTCGGAGAGATCGTCCAGCTCGGCGATCTCGGCCAGCGCCTCGGTGGCGTCCGAGTAGCCCATGGGCTCCGAGCCATCCATGCGTTCGGCTCCGCCCCATTGCAGGTCGGGACGGGCCGCGCGCAGCCCGCTCTGCAGGCGCGCCATCTCCTCGGCCAGCCCGGAGTTGCCCATCGCCTGGGACATGAGCCCGCCGAGCTCGGCCCGCTGCTCGGGGGTGAGGGAGTCCATCAGCCGCTGCGTCGCGGCGGCGCGCCGGGCCAACGAGTCGATCAGCTCGGCCAGGTTGCTCGGGTTCTCCGGGAAGAACTCGCCGTACCGCTGCATGAACTGGTCGAACTGCTCCTGGGTGTGTTCGCCGCGGGCGTCGGCGTCGAGCATGTCGTTCAGCGCGCTCATCATTTCGCGGACCCGGGCCAGATCCTCCGGCGTGGCGTTGGCCAGCGCATCACGCATGCCGGCGAACTGCGCGTCGAGCACCTCCGAACGCAGCAGGTCCTGGATCTGCTGGTACTTGTCGCGGGCCTCGGGGGAGCGCCACTGGTAGTCGGTGAGCTCGCGTACCGCTCGGGCGGTGTCGCGGGGCAGGGCGTCGAGCTCGGCCTCGGCCAGGCGCGCGCTGTCGTCCGGATCGGGGAACAGCGCCCGGCGCTCGGCCTCGACCGCCTCGTCGAGCAGTTCGCGGACCTGCTGCAGGGTGCCGTCGAGCTGGCCGCTGCGGCGCAGCTCGCGAGCGCGATCACGGGCGCGCCGGCGCAGCGAGTCCAGCCCGTTGCGGCCGCTGGCCCCCCGGCGCAGCAGCCGGTTCAGGGCATTGCGCGGGGACATGCCGGCCAGCACGTCCTCGCCGATCTCGTCGATCGCCCGGCGGATGTCGTAGGGCGGCTCCAGCGGATCCGGCCCGCCGTGCCACGCCCCGTAGTGCGACCTAGCCACGGTGTTGGTCACCCGCCGTCATATAGCCGGTTGGGTGACCAAAACCGCGACGACGATCAGGCGCCGTACACGGTGCGGTTGCCACTGCTCTCCTTCGCCAGGCGCTTGTTCAGGTACAGCCCCTCCAGCGCGAACTCGACGACGGCGGCCGCCACCCCTACCGCCGCCGGGCCCTCACCGACGCCGTCCGGTTCGAGCCGATCGAGCAGCTCGGACAGCCCCGGCACCGAGCCGACCTGGCTCAGCAGCCGATCCGCCGACACCGTGTCGCCCGACTCGACGAGCAGGCCGCCGTCGAACTTCTCCTGCAGTGGACGCAGATCCAGACCGGCCAGCCGGGCCCGCGACGTCTCGGCGATAGCGCGGCGCAGCAGGTGTTCGAGCACCTCGAACTCGCGCCCCTCGTCGGCGTCGTCGAACTCGACCTTGCCCAGCGACGCCGGCACGATCGACGGCAGATCGGCCACCCGGGCCACGGCGGCGCCCTCACCGGTGATCGCCGCGCGCCGTACCGCGCTCGCCGCCACCGTCTCGACCGCGGCGATGGCGAACCGGGCCGAGACGCCGCTGCGCTGATCGACCTGCGGGGCGTCGCGCACCGCCCGGGCGAAGCGGCCCACCACATCGAGCAGATGGGACGGCACGAGCGGCGCGGCGTGCGGGGAGTCGTCCCACAGCACGGCGGCCTCCTGGGCCACCATCGCCAATTCGTCCTCGAGCGACAGCGGGTAGTGCGTGCGGACCTCGGCCCCGAAGCGGTCCTTCAACGGCGTGATGATGCGCCCGCGGTTCGTGTAGTCCTCGGGGTTGGCGCTCGCGACGAGCAACACGTCCAAGGGCAGCCGCAGCTGGTAGCCGCGCACCTGGATGTCGCGTTCCTCCAGGACGTTCAGCAGGGCGACCTGGATCCGCTCGGCGAGGTCGGGCAGCTCGTTCACCGCGAAGATGCCGCGGTTGGTGCGCGGCACGAGTCCGTAGTGGACGGTCTCGGGGTCGCCCAGCGTGCGGCCCTCGGCCACCTTGATCGGGTCGATGTCGCCGATGAGATCCCCGACGGACGTATCCGGGGTGGCCAGCTTCTCGCCGTACCGCTCAGACCGGTGCTTCCAGGCGACGGGGGTGAGCTCGCCGTCGGTGGCGACTAGCGCGACGCAGCGCGCACATACCGGGGCGTACGGATGGTCGTTGATCTCGCAGCCGGCGACGACGGGCGTCCATTCGTCGAGCAGGCCGACGAGCGTGCGGATGAGGCGGGTCTTGCCCTGGCCGCGCTCGCCGAGCAGGACCAGGTCGTGCCCGGCCAGCAGCGCGCGCTCGACCTCCGGCGTGACGGTGTCGTCGAACCCGACGATGCCCGGCAGCGACGGCTCACCCGCCGCGAGCCGGGCGATGAGGTTGGAGCGGATCTCGGTCTTGACGCTGCGGTGGACGTGATCGGACGAGCGCAGCTCGCCCAGGGTGGCTGGGTTGCCAGCGGAGGGGGTGGCAGTCACCTATTCGACGCTACGTCGCGCTCGCAACCCGTGCCAGGTGTTCGCTCTGCACGAAATCTGCCGGAAACGCGGCGGCCTGAGAGCTTGCCGAAAACGCTGGGCTGTATGTCGTTGTCGTCCGCTAGGTTGCGGCCATGACGGGAAGGGACCTCACATGACCGACGCAGTTCTGGCCGAGGGGCTGGTCAAGACCTTCGGCGACACCCGAGCCCTGGACGGCCTGGATCTCGCCGTTCCGGAGGGCACCGTCGTCGGGCTGCTGGGGCCGAACGGTGCCGGCAAGACCACCGCGGTCCGCGTGTTTTCGACGCTGTTGCGTCCCGACGGCGGTCGCGCGGAGGTGCTGGGCGTCGACGTAGTGCGGAATCCGCAGCAGGTGCGCCGCAGCATCGGGCTCACCGGCCAGTTCGCCGCGATCGACGACTACCTGACCGGCCGCGAGAACCTGATCCTGTTCGGCCGCCTCTACCACCTGGGCGCCAGGGCGGCCGAGCAGCGGGCCGACGAGCTGCTCGAGCGGTTCGACCTGGTCGAGCCGGCCGGGCGCATCGCCAAGACCTACTCGGGGGGCATGCGCCGACGCCTGGACATCGCCGCGTCGCTCATCGCCCGGCCTCAGGTGATGTTCCTCGACGAGCCGACGACCGGCCTGGACCCGCGTGGACGCCTCGGCATGTGGGGTGTGATCGAGGACCTCGTCCGTGAGGGTACGACGATGCTGCTCACCACGCAGTACCTCGACGAGGCCGATCGGCTGGCGAACTCCATCGCCGTCATCGACCACGGCAAGGTGATCGCCCGGGGCACGTCGGACGAGCTGAAGGCCCAGGTCGGTGGCTCGCGGCTCGAGCTCATCGTGGGCTCGGACGAGTGCGTCGGCCGCGCGACGGAGATCATGCGCAAGGTCGGCGACGGCACCGAGCCGACCGTCGACGGGCGCGACATCTCGGTGCCGGTCAGCGCCGGTGCCAGCGTGCTGATCGATGTGGTGCGCGAGGTCGACGCCGCGCGGGTCACCATCGCCGACCTGGCGCTACGGCGACCGACCCTCGACGACGTGTTCATGCGCCTGACCGGTCACGCCGCCGAGGAGAGCGAGCCCGAGCCCGAGGATCAGCCCGTGGCGCGGGAGAAGGCGAGTCAGCGATGACGGCAGTGGCGCAAGCACCGCGACCGACGGCCGGGCCTCGCCTGGTGGCCGATTCTTGGATGATGGCCTGGCGGCTGCTCAAGGCGACTCCCCGCCAGCCCGAGCTGTTCATGTTCTCGACCGTCCAGACGATCATGTTCGTGCTGCTGTTCCGCTACGTCTTCGGCGGCGCGATCGACACCGGCGGCATCCCGTACGTGCAGTTCCTGATGCCGGGCATCTTCGTGCAGACCCTCGCGTTCAACGGGGCCGTGACCGGTATCGGCATGGCTGACGACATGGCCAAGGGCATCGTCGACCGGTTCCGGTCGATGCCGATCTCGCCGGTGGCGATGTTCGTCGGGCGGGCGATCTCCGACCTGGTCCGGGCGACGTTCATGCTGATCATGATGATCGGCGTGGGCATGCTGACCGGGTTCCGGTTCCACGGCACGGCGGTGCACATCATCGCCGGCCTGGCGCTGATCCTGCTGTTCAGCTTCGCGTTCAGCTGGATCGGTATCTGGATCGGGCTGATCGTCAAGACGGTCGAGGCGGCCCAGTCGGGCGGGTTCATCTGGCTGTTCCCGCTGACGTTCGCGAGCGCCGCGTTCGTGCCGGTGCAGTCGATGCCGGGCTGGCTACAGGCGTTCGCCAAGTACAACCCGATCACGCTCATCGTCAACGCGTTGCGCGGCTGGTTCGACGACGGGGTGCGCCAGACGCTGCACATCCATGCGACGGTGAACGGGCTGCAGTCGCTGGCCTGGATCGTCGGCATCCTCGTCGTGTTCGTGCCGCTGTGCGTGTCGCGCTTCCGCCGCCTGTCGGGCTGAACCTATCCCGCCGCACCACTCCTTCGTCGCGGGCCGCGTGGCGGCGGCGGGGCTCTTCGCGCGAGCGCTCATCGCGTCGTGGTCCAAGTTGTCCGCGCTTCGCGATGTCATAGCGTCGCGACGCGCGGACAACGTCGGCGAAACCTAGGCTGGCGCCGTGACGCGTCCGATCGATGCCCTCGACGCCCGGCTGCTGCGCGAGCTCGACGCCGAGCCGCGGATGGGCGTGCTGGAGCTGTCCCGCCGGCTGGGCGTCGCGCGCGCCACAGCGCAGGCCCGCCTGGACCGGCTGGTCAAGCGCGGCGTGATCGCGAGCTTCGCGCCGCGCATCGAGCCCGAGGCGCTCGGCTACGGCGTCACGGCGTTCGCGACGCTCGAGATCCGGCAGGGCGCCGGCCCCGCGGTGCTGGCGCACCTCGACGCCATCCCCGAGGTGCTCGAGGTGCACACCATCACCGGCCAGGGCGACATGCTGTGCCGCCTCGTCGCCCGCTCCAACGCCGACCTGCAGCACGTGATCGACCGCGTCAACGGCGACGACGCCATCGTCCGCACCTCGACGGTGATCGCCATGGCCAACCCGGTGCCCCATCGGGTGCTGCCGCTCGTTCACCTCGCCGAGAGCTGATCCGCGGGATCACCGAGCGACGATCACGCTCGTTCGCCCGCTTGCGTGGAAGCAGCCGTCCCGCTCGATCGACGATGCCACGCGCTCGCCCGCGCGAGCCAGGACGGCGGCGGATGCACCGCTACTGGCCAGGTAGTCGATGACGGGTTCGACAGCCGGGATGTCGAGGACGTAGTCGATCGCGTTCACGTGAACGCGGTCGAACGAGCGGCGCATCGCGTCAGCCGCGGTTTCGAGCGGCCAGTGATCGTGCACCGGTGAGCGTTCACCACCGACCGAGACGAGCAGATCCCACAGGTCGGTGAGGCTCGTCGCCGAATTGGTGCTCGCCACGACGAGTCCGCCCGGACGCAGGGCGCGTCGCATCTCGGCCACAGCCCGGGCGGGCTCAGGTACGTGGTACAGCGCGCGCGGCCCGCACTCGAGCAAGCAGGGCGCCGTTGCCGCAGCCGAGATCACCGACCAGCGAGCCGGCCGGCAAGGCGGTCAACGCCGCCGTGACGTGTGCGGCGATGTCAAGGTGCGGCCGCTGCCATCGGTAGATCGATTGGCGGGAGGCCAGCCGTCGACCGTCCGGATAGTCGGTGCTGCGCAGGGTGTCCCGGTCGGTCCAGGTCCCCGCCACGCGGCTCAGGCGGTGAACGGCTTGGCGGTGAGTAGCGTCACCTCGACGGTCTTGCCGGTCGGCGTCTCGTAGGAAACGGTGTCGCCTTCGCGGGCTCCGGTGAGCGCCTTGCCCAGCGGCGACGCGGCCGAGTAGACCTCGATGTCGGCGGTCGCGGCCTCTTCGCGGGAGCCGATCAGGAACGTCTCGCCCTCGTCGTCGTCCGGGTAACTCACCGTGACGACCATGCCCGGGCCGCCCGTGCCGTTGGTGGTCGGCGCCTCGCCGACCTTCGCCTCGCGCAACAGCTGCTGCAGCTGCAGGATGCGGCCTTCCTGCTTGCCCTGCTCCTCGCGAGCGGCCTGGTAACCACCGTTCTCGCGCAGATCGCCCTCTTCGCGACGATCGTTGATTTCCTTGGCGATGGAGGGGCGGTTGGCGATGAGGTCGTCGAGCTCCTTCGACAGGCGGGCGTGAGCATCCTGGGTGAGCCAGGTGACTGTGGGCGCGCTCTTAACACTGTCGGTGGAAGACACGGGAGCTCCTAGTGCTGCGGACAGACGAACGTCGAACGTAACACTGCGCCCCCGGGTTCCGCGAAGATGTTGCGGCCCCGCCGGGCGTGGCGACCGCCGAGCAAATGCTGTCGTCCGATCCGCAACAATGGGTCCGTGACCGATGGAACCACCGGCAGCGACACACTGCGCCTCATGGCCGTGCACGCGCACCCGGATGACGAATCCAGCAAGGGCGCCGCCACGATGGCGCGCTACGTCGACGAGGGCGTCGACGTTCTCGTCGTGACCTGTACCGGGGGCGAACGCGGCAGCATCCTGAATCCGGCGCTGCAGGACCGGGCCGACATCGAGGCCAACATCGCCGAGATCCGGGAGGCCGAGATGCGCCGCGCGCGCGAGATCCTCGGCGTACATCAGGAGTGGCTCGGCTTCGTCGACTCGGGACTGCCCGAGGGCGACCCGCTGCCTCCGCTGCCGGAGGGTTGCTTCGCGCTGCAGTCGGTCGAGGTGGCCGCCGAGCGACTGGTCGCCCAGATCCGGACGTTTCGCCCGCACGTCGTCACGACCTACGACGAGAACGGCGGGTACCCGCATCCCGACCACATCATGTGCCACAAGATCTCGATGGCCGCGTTCGATGCGGCGGGCGACCCCGACGCCTATCCCGACGCCGGCGATCCGTGGCAGCCGTTGAAGCTGTACTACGACGTCGGGTGGAGTCGCGACCGGATGATGGCGCTGCACGGCGCGATGGTCGAGCGGGGACTGGAATCGCCGTACGAGGAAGTCATGCAGCGCTGGTCGGAGAGCGAGGAGAAGCGCCGCGAACCCAAGATCACGACGCGAGTGCCCTGCGGCAAGTGGTTCGAGCGTCGCGACGCCGCGCTGATCGCGCACGCGACCCAGGTCGATCCGGAGGGTTGGTTCTTCAAGGTGCCGCTCGACATACAGCGTGAGGCCTGGCCGACCGAGGACTTCGAGCTGGTCCGGTCACTCGTAGAGACGTCGATCCCCGAGGACGACCTCTTCGCGGGCGTCCGGGAGAAGGCGCTCGCCTGATGCCCGTTCCTGGCGTCGCGGCGCTGTCGGTGGCCTGGATGCTCGCCGACAACGGTGACGACGGTGGTGGCGAGTCCAAGAAGGCGGGGCCCATCGCCCTGGTCGTGATCTTGCTGCTGGCCGTCGCCTGCTACTTCCTGTTCCGGTCGATGACCCGGCACCTGCGCAAGGTGCGCGAGGAGTTCCCGGGGGACGACCCCGCTCCGTCCGCACCGCAACCGCCCGCGGACGAACAGACCGAGGAGCCCGCGCCGCCGGCAATTCAGCAGAACGGAACAGCCGAGAAGCCACCGGCCCCCGGTCCCTAGCCTGAAGGCGCAGAATCGTGCCGTTCGATGTCAGGATTAGCGGCAAGGATGGGCTCATGATCAGATCCCAGCTCCGCAAGACCGCAACGGCCACCGTGACCGCCACGTCGTGGGACGAGTCGCACTACGACGCCCCCGAAGGACAGCCGGCCCTGGCGCAGGCCGAGTTCCCGTTGACGTACAAGGGAGATCTCGTCGGCGCATCGACCACCCGGCTGCTGCTCGTCTACACCGGTGGTGATCCCGCCGAGCCGAGCACGCTCGTCGGCGACTACGTCGGATTCGAGCGCATCACCGGGACGCTCGACGGCCGCACCGGCAGCTTCGTCGTCCAGCTTCGGGGCCGCCACGAGGGTGGCGTCGCCCGCACGACCGGCCGGATCGTGGCTGACTCGGCCACCGGTGATCTCGTCGGGCTGCACGGCGAGCTCGAGGCCGCTGCCAGCGACACGACCTACGAGGTGACGCTGTCCTACGGGTTCGAGCAAGACCCCGCGGTGCATTAGATGCTGTCGTTGGATCGCCAGCAGGTCATCGGCTACCGGGTGGCGACTCAGGGCCTGCTGCGCGACGGGTCGAGCGTCGGCAAGCTCGCTGTACTCGACATCGGCGTTCAGGACACGTCCGGTTCGGCCCGGTTGTCGCTCGACGCGCGGCTGGCCAAGGCGGCCCCGGTCCCGTCGTCGGTGGCCCTGGCCTGGACGTTGCGGGGCGCGCCGCACCTGCACCGGCGGCGGGATCTGGACCGGTTGGCCGGCGCGCTGTGGCCGCTGTCCGACGCGGATGCGCTGTCGCGGGTCGACGCGTCGGCCCGCATGCGCAAGGCGGGCATCAGCGGGCTCGACGGCTTCAACCTCGCACTGGACGCCCTGCGCACGATCGTCACCGCGCCGACGGGCAAGGGGGCGGCGAGCACCGCGCTCACCGCCGCCACTCCCGACGGCCTGCATCGGTACTGCCGGGCCTGCCAGGCGACGCACGTGTTCGAGATGGTGCTCCGGATGCCGACCCTGCAAGCGGGCATCGAGCTCGAACCGGGCACGGCGCCGCCGGTGCTGGTGCCGCGTTCGGGCGCCGCGTCACCGGACGGGCCGGACGTCGCGGCGCTGCAGGGCCTCATCCGCAGTTACCTGACGCTGCTCGGTCCGGGCACGGAGGCCGACGTGGCCGACTACCTCGGCGCGCGCCGGGCCGACCTCGTCAAGGTGTGGCCGGACGATCTGGTCGAGGTCAGCGTCGAGGGACATCGCGGGTGGCTGCCGTCCGAGGCCACTGCATCGGCTCGGCGGCGGCGCCGCGCGCCGCGCCTCACCCGACTGCTCGGCGCGTTCGACCCGTACCTGCAGGCTCGTGATCGCGATCTGATCGTCCCGGACCGGGCCGTGCAGAAGACGCTGTGGCCGATCCTCGGTCGTCCCGGCGTGCTGTTCGTCGACGGCGAGGTGGTCGGCACCTGGCGACCCCGCAGCGCCAAGGCCCGCCTCGAGATCACGGTCGACGCGTTCGCGCCGCTGCCACCGTCCGTACGCGATGAGGTCGAGGCGGAGGCCGAGCGGGTGGCCGCCGTCCGTGAGGCCAGCGCGGTCGCCGTGAGGTGGGCGGATTAGAGGTGTGTTGCGCCGCGTGTGTCGACTGTGATCGGCTTACCCGGCTCAACCCCTTTGACTCGTTCACCCCTGAGGAGTGGTTGTGTCCGTGTTCTCGAGACTCGCGCGACGAGGCCTGGCGGTCGGTGCCGCCGTTGCTCTCATCGCGCCCGCCGTCGCCGCTTCGGCTGCCACCAGCCCGGGCAGTGACGGCGCGGGCGATTCCTACTACCCGCGTTACGGCAACGGCGGTTACGACGTGTCGCACTACAAGATCGCAATCGACTACGACCCGGCCAGCGGCTTGCTCACCGGCGACACGACGATCACCGCCCGAGCCACCCAGGATCTCTCGCAGTTCGACCTGGACTTCCTGCTGCCTGTCACCTCAGCGACGGTGAACGGACAGCCGGCGACCACCAGCGAGTACGCCTACGACACGCCGGCTCGCAACTACGGCGGCGAGCTCGTCGTGACTCCGGCGCACTCCATACGCCGAGGTACGGCGTTGACCGTGCGGGTGAAGTACGCGGGGAAACCGGCCGATGTGCAGGTCGGCGGCTTCTCACCCTGGTTCCCGACCCCGACCGGTGCGGTCATTGCCGACGAGGCCGAGGCGTCGGCGTGGTGGTTCCCGGCGAACGACCACCCGACCGACAAGGCGACCTACGACGTATCGACGACGGTGCCGGCCGGTGTGCAGGCGATCGGCAACGGGCGACTGGCGGGCACCGCCACGCACGGTGCGAAGACCACCTACCGTTGGCGCGAGGACCTGCCGATGGCTACCTACCTCGCGTTCGTCGCGATCGGCAAGTACACCGTGACGACAGGGCACACGCGGGGCGGGGTGCCGTTCACGAACGCGATCGCGAAGCAGGACGTCCCGGCCGCCGCGGCCGGCGACATCGCGCGCACGCCCGAGGTCATCGACTGGGAGACCAAGCTGTGGGGCCCGTACCCGTTCGACTCCACCGGCGGCGTCGTCCCTGACCTGGCGTTCGGGTACGCGCTAGAGACGCAGACCCGTCCGACCTACTCGTCGGACTTCTGGGACGACGGCTCGGACATCTACGTCGTCGTGCACGAGAACGCGCACCAGTGGTTCGGCGACAGCGTCTCGGTGAGCGACTGGAGCGACATCTGGCTCAACGAGGGTTTCGCCGTCATGACCGAGTGGCTGTGGTCCGAGACGCACGGCGACGGGTCGGCGCAGTCGCTGTTCGACAGCACCTACGCCAAGTACCCGGCCAGCGATCCGTTCTGGACGGTGAAGGTGGGCGACCCGGGCGCGGCGAAGATCTTCTCCACGCCGATCTACGAGCGGGGCCCGATGGTGCTGCAGGCGCTGCGCAACCGGATCGGCGACGGGACGTTCTTGCGCCTGTTGCGGGTGTGGGCGCTGCTCCACCGGCACGGCAACGCCTCGATCGCGCAGTTCGAGTCGCTCGCCGAGTTGCTGTCCGGCCAGGACCTCGATGGCTTCTTCCAGACCTGGCTGTTCACCCCGTCCAAGCCGGCCGCCAGCGCTGAGAACGGCTTCCTGACCGGGGCGCACGCCGCCCCGGCCGCTCAGACGGCGCCGGCGTCGTTGCCGCAGATCCAGCGCGTCCAGCACGCCGCGCAAGCCGCCGCCCGCTCCTGATCGCCTCCCGGTTTGGTCACCGAGCCGTCCATATGACGGCGGGTGACCAAAACCGAGCGAGGTGTTCACTCGTCGCGCAGGCGCCTCGCCGCTTTCAGTGCGCCGCGGCGGCGCTTGGCGTCCAGGCGCTTCTGCTTGGCCCCCTTCGACGGACGGGTCGCCCGGCGGACGCGTTCGGGCGCGAGCGCGGTCGCCACGATGCCGGCCAGCCGCTCGCGGGCGGCGATCCGATTGCGCAACTGGGCCCGATGCTCGGACGCGCTGATCGTCAGCACGCCGTCGGTCAGGCGAGCGCCGAGGCGGGCGGCCAGGCGGGCTCGCTGCGCGTCGCTCAGCGCCGCGGACGACGCGACGTCCCAGGAGAGCTCGACCCGGCTGTCGGTGGTGTTCACCGACTGGCCACCCGGCCCGGACGAGCGGCTGAACCGCTCGACCAGCTCGGCGTCCGGAATCGTCAAGCCGTCGGGCAGGCCGCGACCGGGCGGGAGTTCGAGATCCCCGGTCGCGGAGATACGGGACGGACGAGTCACGCCGCCATTCTTCCCGCCGTCACGATGTGGTGTCACTGACGCGCCCGGGGCTGGGCAACACCGGTGCCGAGGGGCAGGATTCGCCACCACGACCACGACCCGGGGGAGTTCACATGTCGAGCATCCGCACGCGTCGCACTGCAGCTGGAGGGGTGCTCGTTCTGGCCCTGGCTATCACCGCGGCCGTTCCCGCCGCCGACGCCGTGCCGGCCGCGCCCGCCGCCACACCGCTCGGGCAGGTCTTTATGGTCAACCCGGTTCAGTCGTCCGGTGACGAGAGCCTCGTCGATGCGAAGGACTCCGATGCGGCGGTGCCGGCCTCGGAGTACGTCACCGTGCCGCTACGCAACCTTGACGGATCGGGCCACCTGTCCGGCAAGTACGTCATAGTGCGGAGCTCGACCGGCAAGCTCGCCGAGGCGAGCGCCGGCCGGTTCGTGTACACCCGCCAGGCCGACCAATTCGAGCAGGTGATGGCCTACTTCTGGGTGAACGAGGCGCAGGAGTACCTACAGTCGCTGGGGTTCGGCTCCAACCTGCGCAGCGTGCACTCCGACCAGCAATCCGTCCGCATCGACCAGTACGGCGCCGACAACTCGTTCTTCACCGACCAGCACGCCGAGATCCGCTACGGCAAGGGCGGCGTCGACGACGCCGAGGACGCCGAGGTGATCGTGCACGAGTACGGCCACTCGGTGCACGCGTCGCAGGTGCCGGGCTTCGGATCGTCCGAGGAGGCCGGTTCGATCGGAGAGGCGTTCGGCGACTACCTCGCGGTGAGCGTCGGGCTGGCCGCGGATGCCCGCTACGGCTGGCCGATCACCACGCCGGCGGCCTGCGTCGCCGACTGGGACTCGGTGAGCTACACCGCCGGCCCAGTGCACTGCCTGCGCCGCGTCGACGGCAACAAGACCTACGCCGATCTCGTCGGCGAGGTGCACGCCGACGGCGAGATCTGGTCGCGCGCGTTGTGGGACATTCGCACGGCACTCGGCGACACGACGGCGAACCGCATCATCATCAACGCCCAGTTCGCCTTCGCCGCGGACACGTCATTCCACGACGCGGCGCTCGCCACGATCAACGCCGCGCAGCAGATGTACGGCACATCAGCAGCGAACTCGGTTCGCGCCGCCTTCCACGCGCGGGCGATACCCGGGATCTAGGGGACAGCGGGCGTCGACTGCACCTCGCGCATCCAGGCGGTGACGTCGGCGGGGTCACGGGGCAGCGACGCCGACAGGTTCACCGGCGCGCCGTCGGTGACCAGGATGTCGTCCTCGATCCGCACGGACAGCCCGCGCAACGATTCCGGCACGGTGCGGTCGTTCGTCTGGAAGTACAGCCCGGGCTCGACGGTCAGCACGTGCCCGGCGGCCAGGGTGCCCTTGCGGTAGGTCTCCTCGCGGGCCAGCGCGCAGTCGTGCACGTCGATGCCGAGCATGTGCGACGTGCCGTGCAGCGTGTACCGGCGGTGCAGGCCGGCCTTGGGGCTCTCCGGATCCTCCGCGCACGAGACGTCGGCCGTAACCGGCAGGATCCCCCACGAGTACAGGTGATCGGCCAGCACCCACATCGCGGCATTGTGCGCGGCGAGGAAGTCGGCGCCCGCCTTCACCTCGGCGATGCCGGCAGTCTGCGCCTCGTACACGGCCTGGTACACGCGCAGCTGGTCGGGCGTCCACTCTCCGTTGACGGGCATGGTGCGGGTGACGTCGGCGGTGTAGAGCTCGTCGGTCTCGACGCCCATGTCGGCGAGTAGCAGTTGGCCGGCCTCGACCCGGCCGTCGTTGCGCCACCAGTGCAGCGTGGTGCCGTGCGCGCCGGCGCCGACGATGGAGGTGTAGCCGACCTCGTTGCCCTGAAGACGGGCCCGCCGCCAGAACGTGCCCTCCAGCCAGCGCTCACCCCGCGGGGTGCCGCGCGCGACGAGCACGGGCAGCTCGCGCGCCACGTCGGCGAAGCCGAGCGCGGTGACGTCGCAGGCGTCCTGCAGGCGGGCGATCTCCCACTCGTCCTTGACCAGCCGCAGCTCGTCGAGCACCTCGCCGAGCTTCTTGCCGTCGCTGCGCGCGAACAGCGCGTCCACGTCGGGATCGAATCCGGTCAGGACGGCGCTGTCGCGGTCGCGCCAGGCGGCGACGTCGCTGGCCAGGTCGCGACGCGGCCTCGTAGTGATGCCGAGCGCGTCGCCGGTCTCGGCGGGGGAGGGCACGTTGCCCACCCACAGCGCGCCGTGCACCCGGTCGGTGAAGTACTCGATCTGCCCGGGCGCCGCGTACTCGACCACGTAGAGCGTGCTGTCATGCCCGGACGACGTCGGTGTCATGACGAGCACGGCGCTCTCGACGGTTTCGCCGGTCAGCCAGGTGAACGAGCTGGCCGCCCGGAAGGCGTAGTCGGTGTCGTTGGCGCGGGCCTTCAGCGGCCCGCCCGGCACCACCACGAGTTGCCCCGGGAACGCCGCCGACAGGCTCGCGCGCCGACGCGCCCAGTAAGGCTTGCCATCTGTGCGGGCGGGATGTGGCATCACCGATGCCGGGTCCCAGTCCGCGGCGATTGCGGCGCGTAGCTCGTCCGACATCGGGACGTCGTGCGATGCGCTTCCCTCTGCTTCGGGCTGGGTTTCGGCGTCGCTCGTCATGCGCCGAGTCTAGGCCCGGCATCAGGAGGCCGGTCGCTCGTGTCAAATCGTCATGTGGGCCGAAAGCGGGGTGCTTCGCAGGAGGCGCCGCAGCTCCTATGCTCAGGCGAATGCGACGTGCTCCCACGTTCCTGGTTGCCTTCTGCGCGGCCATCGTCGAACTCGTGCTCGTGGCGGCGGCGGGCAACCAGTGGATCGTCAACCACCTCGTCAAGAACGAGTCGGCCCGCGAGCTGCCGCGCAATCGCGAGCTCAAGTCGGCGCTCACGGCCTTCCCGTGGCGATGGACGCCGCGCAGCCACGAACGCATGCTGTGGCTCGGCGAAGTGGTCGCCGTCGTCGGCATGGTCGTCGTGGTGTTCCTGCTCGTGATCGCCCTCGTCGGTCCGATGCGCCCGCCACGCCGATTCCTCCCGGTGTTCCTCGGCGTCTGGGGCGTCGTTGTCGGCCTTACTCAGATCGCCGCGATCGGACGGGCACTGCTCGCCTACGGCAACCTGCCCAAAGATGTCGACCCGGAAGGGTTGGGGCGGTTCTGGTTCTCCGTGTTCAACGGCCCCACGGCGGAGACGGTGCTCTTCGGCGGCGTCAGTGGGCTGATCGTCGCGATCGTCACCGGTATCGTCGCCGCGGTCACCAGCCGGGGCACTGACAAGACCGAGCCGGGCGACGAGACCGGCGCGCTGAGTGGGACGGAACGCGACGACGTGCCCGACTGGTCCGCCGCGATCGGTTCGACGCAGGCCATCGGCGCGACCCCAGATATCGGTTCGACGCAGGCCATCGGTTCCACACCGGATATCGGTTCGACACAGGCCATGGGCGGAGGCGCCGACCCGGTGGCCAGCTGGCCACCGCCGGACCCGGCTGATCGGGTGCCTGGTTGGCCGCCCCCCGAGCCGCCGACCTCCGAGCCGCCGCCCCCCGGGCCCCCACCCGCGCCTACCACCGAGACTGCAGCCCCGCCGTGGTCAAGGCCGCCGGCGGAGCGTGACAGCAGTGCGTCCGACACCTGGTCGAGCGTCACCGAGTCGACGACCGAGCTGTCCATGACGCCGGAACCGCCGAGCCCACCGGCCCCGAGCCCGGCCCCCGCGCCCCCGAGCCCGGCCTCGCCGGCGCCCGGCTACGAGGACCCGACCGAGGTCACCTTGCCGCGGGCGCCCCAGCCGGCGCCCGAGCTGCCGCTTCCGGGATCGCCGCCCACCGTGCCGCTTCCGCTGCCTGAGGAGCGTCGTCCCGATGCGCCCGAATCCTGAGGCACGGCACTTGTCAGTTCGGCGTTTGTCGCCGCACGGCAATCCGTAACGTCTTCTTGATCTTGGTTTAGACGAGGTAACCCCGGCAAACCACGGGGTCGCGGTGCCGCACACCCCGCGAGCGCTGCGCCGGCACGCCGAGACGATCCACCCTCCCCTGGCAGGCCCGGGGCAAGTGGTGCATGCTGTGGGCCTATAACCCCCGCACCACTGCGATCCTTCGCGCTCGTACAAGCACTAACCGTTGCGAGCGGACCGGTCGTTTGGGTCCCAGAACTGAGAGAGGTAGTAGCACGGTGGACCAGACCGCCAACGGACAATCCCCAGCCGGATTCGAGAAAATGCGGGCAATGCTCGCCCGCGCCTCGGATCTGCACGCCGATGAGCAGCGCCAGGTCGTCGACATCCTCGACGAGATCAGGACGCGGCTCTCCCCCATCGAAGGATTCGTAGGCGAGGGCAGGTCGCGGGTCGCGGCCACCCACGACAACGTCGCCACCATCCAGGCGCGGCTGACCGAACTGCCCGACCGCACCGAGGTCAGCGTCATCGCGGAGCGGCTGGACGAGACGCTCGCTCGCATCGACGCACAAGACACCGTGCTCACCCGTGTTATCGAGGCAGTAACGGCGCTGAGCGAGCGCGTGGGCGCCCCGCTCGAAGCGCTCGAGGGCCGCCTGGAAGGTGTGGCCGGCCGGTTCGAAGGCGTGTCCGGACGCTTGGACGGACTCGACGACCGGCTCCAGCACTTGCACTCACGCCTCGACGAGACCGACGCGACCGTCGCTCGCGCGCAGGCCGCCGTCGACCTGCTGCCCGGCCAGCTCGACCCCGCCTCGGTGCACCGCCGCTTCGACGAGTTGTCGGTGAGCGTGCACCAGCGCCTCGAGGACGAGATGACCCGCGTGCACGGCCGCTTCGAAGAGGTCATGGCCCGCCCGGCGGTCGACCCGAGCGAGCGCCTGGACGGCATGGGGTCCCGGATCGAGCAGATCGCCGAGCGGCTCGAAGCGGCCAACGTCAGGGTCAAGGCGGTCGAGGACACCATCCACGCCGGCGTCGGCTCGCTGTCGGGCGCCATCGAGAACGGCGTCGACAAGATCGACCGCAGCGTCGACTCGCGACCCGACCGCAACGAGTTCGCCCGGGTCCTGCGCGACTCGCAGCACGACTCCGAACGCCGCATCACCCAGCAGCTCGACGGTGCGCTGGCCGACTTCGCCGAGGTCATGCTCGGTGGGCAGGCGAACCCGAAAGGGTCGGGTGCGCGCCCGGGTGGTCGCAAGGCGGGCAAGAAAAGTGACGAGGACGAGGACTGATTTCGTACCTGTCGATCAGGTCTACGAGCCGGAGTTCGTTCTCGTCGGGGAACCGGTAGTCAGCGAGGAACCCAGCGCGGGCTACCCGTATGCCACGCAGCCTGAGCGTGCACTCGAACAGCCGGCCGCGCGGTACCGCGCGCTCGAGCCCTCGGTCGCGTTCACGTCGCCGCCGGTCGAGGCCGTGCCCGTAGTCGTACCCGTGGTCGAACCGGCGGCTGCCGCGCCCGAACCGGCAGCCACCGTCGAACCGGCGGCCCGGCCCGAACCGGCATCGGTGCGGCCCAAGGCGGCGCGCAAGGCGCCGGCGAAGGCCGCGGGGGCCAAGCCGGCGAGGTCCGGTGACGCCCGTCCGAAGGCACCCGCCCGCAAGGCGACGCCCAAGCCGGCGGCCAAGCCTCCGGCGGCCAAGCCTCCGGCCGAGGCGAGCGCCGACGATCACGGCGGCCCGGCCGAGTCGGCGTCGTCGCGGCCGAAGGCGGCGCGCAAACCCACCACGAAGCGGACCCCGCCGCGCAAGACCGCCGCTGCCGCCCGCCCCGCGGCGCGTAATCGCACGACCCGCAAGACCCCGGGAGACACGAAGTAGCAAGCGCCGCGTCCCCTCCGGAACGACCAGAATGTCAGCGTCGAATCTGGTCAGCTCGGAGGGGAAGCGAGTGCTGTGCGCCTGCGCCGTCGCCGGCCGGGCGAAGAGCTACGACTGGCGGCGTGACGGCGGCGCCGTAGGTGGCTCGTCGAGCACGCTGAACGTGATGCCGGCCTTGGTGAGCCGTTCGATCAGGGCGTCACCCATGGCGGTCGCCGTGGTGACCTGCCCGGACGTCGGCGGCACCTCGTCGAAGGCGAGGCACAGCGCCGACTCGGCCAGCATCTTTGCCGTCTCGTCATAGCCGGGATCACCGCCCGCGACCTCGGTGACGACCCGCCGGCCGCCGCCCTCGCCGACGAAGCGCACCGTGAACCAGCTGCGGGCCCGTCTCTCCGGTGACGGACCCGTGCCGGCCGGCACGCGGTTGCGCAGCCAGCGCCGAGCCGGTGGCACCTGCGCCAGGGCGGCGACTCCGGCCAGGGCAGCGGCGCCGCCCAGCACCGACGGCAGTCGCTTGACGGCGGCGAAGTGCGAGTAGGTGAAGTCGGGGCCGTACCGGTCGAGCGCTCGCGCCGATCGGCCGACCACCTGCCCGTCGATCGTCGGCAGCGGCACCGCCCAGGCCCGGGCGTCGCGATCGTGGTGCAGGCGGCCACCCACCGCCCGAGCCCGACGGTCGGTGAGAGGCGGCTCGGCCCGGTTGCGCCCACGGGTGGCGGCGAGGTTCGGCCGGATGCGCGAGAAGGCGGTGATCGCTGACTGGTACGTGCCGCCGGAGAACATGGCCGAGGCCCGGACGAACCCGCGCAGCCGCAGCGGTACACCCTCGGGCAACTGATGCACGGTGAAGTACGCGCCCAGGTCGTACGGGATCGAATCGAAGCCGCAGCTGTGCACCAGCCGCGCGCCGGTCTCGACTGCCCGGGCGTGGTAGCGGACGTAGCAGCGGTCGACGAATTCGGGCTCACCGGTGAGGTCGAGGTAGCCGGTGCCGGCCTCGGCGCAGGCGGCGACGAGGGGCTCGCCGGAGTTGGCGTACGGGCCGACGGTCGTGACGATCAACCGGGTGCTGTGCGCCAGCTCCCGCAGCGAGTCCGAATCGTCGGCGTCCGCGGACAGCAACGGCAGCTCCGACCACAGCACGCCGAGGCGATCACGCACCGCCTCAAGCTTGGCCCGATTGCGCCCGGCGAGCGCCCAGCTGGCATTCGGCGGCACGGTGCGGGCCAGGTATTCGGCGGTCAGCCCACCGGTGAAGCCGGTCGCGCCGAACAGCACGATGTCGTACGGACGCCCTCGTTTCGCCATGACGTCACCCTGCCACACTTATTGATGACGGTTCAATAGCCGTCACGCTCGCCGAAGAAGTCGAACAGCGCCGGGCCGAGCGCCTCGGGGGCAACGCTGTGGTCCTGGCCGGGCAGGGTGATGCGCCGCGGGTCCGCCAGTAGCTGCCCCAACGCGTCGGCGCCGTTGCGCATCCACGTGGGACTGGCATCGCCGTCGACGACCAGCACCGGGATCTTGACCGACGACCAGCGCTGTTCCGGGAGCGGCTGCCCGTTCACGGTGCCGTCAACGACCGCGGCGTCGTAGGGCAGCGTGTGCGCGACGGCCACGAAGCCCGGCCACATCGGCGCCGTCCGCATCTGCGCGACGACCTCGGCCGGCAGGTTGACCCCAAAGGCGAGAAAGTACTCGACGGCGTCGTCCCGGCGGTCGGCCGCGATCAGATCGCGGAGGTGCTGCACATAGCCGGGTGGTTGCGGCGGACGGCTGTCGTCGACGGCGAACGGCGGCTCGTAGACGGCCAGCTGCGTGATCGGAAGGCCGGCGGCGACGGCGTCGAGCGCGAGGGTGGCGCCGGACGAGTGCCCGAACACCTTGGCTGCGCCCAGCCGGCCGATGATGGCGCCCAGATCCTCGACCTCGCGCTCGACGGCGTAGCGCGGACCGTCGCCGGACTCGCCCCGCCCCCGCCGGTCGTAGTGGACGACGGTGAACCGGCTGGCCAGGAGATCGGCCAGCCGCGAGGTGCGTTCGTCGAAGGCACGATGCTGGAAAGCGCCGCCGACCAGGACCACGGGCGGGCCGTGGCCGAGCTCGTCGAAGGCGATGGTGGAGCCGTCGGCTGACGTGACAGTGCTCATCGAATCTCCTCGATCGATCATTTCGACGCGGCGCACTGCTTCTCGACCTTCCATACTGGGCAGGTGGCAAATCGGCTAGCGCAATCCACCTCGCCATATCTACGCCAGCATGCCGACAATCCGGTCGATTGGTGGCCGTGGAGCGACGACGCGCTCGCCGAGGCGCGGAGCCGGAACGTGCCGATCCTGCTGTCCGTCGGATACGCGGCCTGCCACTGGTGTCACGTGATGGCCCACGACTCGTTCGAGGACGCGGGCGTCGCGGCGCTGATGAACGAGCACTTCGTGAGCATCAAGGTCGACCGCGAGGAGCGTCCGGACATCGACGCGGTCTACATGGAAGCGACGAGTGCCCTCACCGGGCACGGCGGCTGGCCGATGACCTGCATCCTGACGCCGGACGGAGAGCCGTTCTTTGCCGGGACGTTCTTCCCGCGCGAGCAGTTCACCCAGCTGCTGGACGCGGTCGCGCAGGCGTGGGTCGAGGACCGGGACGAGGTGATCGCGGCCGGTCAGCGCATCACCGCATCCCTCGCCGAGGTGAACCTGAAAGCTCCCGCGAGTGACGTCCCGGGAACCAAGCAACTCGACGCCGCGGCCGCACGCCTCGGTGCCGAGTACGACGCCGATCGCGGCGGCTTCGGCAAGGCCCCGAAGTTCCCGCCGTCGATGGTGCTGGAGTTCCTGTTCCGGCACCACGAGCGCACGGGCGCACCGACGTCGTTGGCGATGGCCGAACGCACCTGCGAGGCGATGGCCCGCGGCGGCCTTTATGACCAGCTCGCCGGGGGCTTCGCCCGCTACTCGGTGGACGACGCCTGGGTAGTGCCGCACTTCGAGAAGATGCTCTACGACAACGCGTTGCTGCTGCGCGTGTACCTGCACTGGTGGCGACTCACCGGCTCGCCGCTCGCCGAGCGCATCGCCCGCGAGACAGCCGACTTCCTGCTGCGCGATCTGCGCACCCCGCAGGACGGCTTCGCCTCGGCGCTGGACGCCGATACCGACGGCATCGAGGGCCTCACGTATGTCTGGACGCCGGCCGAGCTGCGCGAAGTGCTCGGCGACGACGCCGAGGCCGCGGCGGCGATCTTCGAGGTCACCGACGACGGCACGTTCGAGCACGGCGCCTCGACGCTGCAGCTGCTGCACGACCCGCCTGACCGTCCACAGTGGATGGACCTGCGAGCGCGGCTGCTCGCCGCCCGGCACCTGCGCCCACAGCCGGCCCGCGACGACAAGGTGGTCACCGCCTGGAACGGCCTCGCCATCGCCGGACTGGCCGAGGCGGGCGTCCTGCTCGACGAACCGGCCTACGTGGAGGCGGCGTCAGCCTGCGCTGCTCTGCTTACCAATACGCACCTCGTAGACGGCCGGCTGCGCCGCACGTCCCGTGACGGCGAGGTGGGCACCGCCATAGCCGTCGCCGATGACTATGGCGACCTGGCCGAGGGGCTGCTGGCCCTGCACCAGGCGAGCGCCGATCCGCGCTGGCTGCGGCTGGCGGGTGAACTGCTCGACACCGCGCTGGCGCATTTCGCCGACGGCGAGGGTGGCTTCTTCGACACCGCCGACGACGCCGAGCGGCTGATCCGCCGGCCCAAGGACCCGTCCGACAACGCCGCGCCGTCGGGTCAGAGCGCGCTCGCGCAGTCCCTGCTGACGTACTCGGCGCTCACCGGGTCGCTGCGTCATCGCGATGCGGCCGAGTCGGCGCTGCGGGTCGTGTCGTGGCTGGGCGTGCCGCAACCGCGGTTCCTCGGCTGGGCGCTGGCCGCCGCCGAGGGCGTGGTCAGCGGGCCGCTTCAGGTGGCGATCGTCGGTGAGCCGGGCGGTGGTCCGCTGGCTCGCACGACCTGGCGCAAGCGTCCGCCGGGAGCGGTGGTCGTTTCGGGGGAGCCGGATGCCTCCGGCGTGCCGTTGCTCGAAATGCGCCCGCTCGTGGCCGGCCGATCGGCGGCCTACGTGTGCCGGGGCATGGTCTGCGACGCCCCCGTAACCGACGTCGAGCAGCTGGTCGCCGCCCTGGCTTAGGGGGCCGCATACAGGTGATTTCACGGGTTCGCGAGGTGCCCCGCCCGTGGTCTGCTGACTGGACCCGATAGGCAGGCCAGAAAAGGGGCAGAGCAGTGACAGACGTCGTTCCGTTCACCAACAACTACGACGACCTGACGACCGTCGAGGGCTACCAGTTCGAGTTCAACTGCATGCGCTGCGGCAACGGTTACAAGTCGAAGTTCCGCCACTCAGTCACCGGCTTCGGCGGCCGGCTGGCGCGTCTCGGTGGTGATCTGCTCGGCAAACAAGCTCGGCGACAAGATCAGCGACGTCGGCTGGGACGCCGAGTGGCTGCGCGATCGGGCCGGCGGGGGCACCACGAAGGACAAGCGGCTCGGCGAGGCCATCGAGGACGTCCGCCCGTTCTTCACCCAGTGCCACCGGTGCGGGCAGTGGGTGTGCAAGGACATCTGCTGGAACGGCGAGCGCGGGCTGTGCACCGACTGCGCGCCGCGCCTGGACCAGGAGATCGCCGGCATGCAGGCCGAGGCCCAGCGCCGTCAGCTCGAGGAGCGCGTCCAGCAGCAGGACTTCACGTCTGGCTTCAATGTCGTGGACGAGCGGGTGGGGCTGTGTCCCAGCTGTAATCAGGAGTCCGGCGGCGGCAAGTTCTGCCAGAGCTGCGGCGACGCGCTCAACGCCGCGCCGAAGGCGACCAAGCTGTTCTGCGGCAACTGCGGAACCAAGCTCACCGGCACCGCCGCGTTCTGCCCCGAGTGCGGAACGTCGGCCTTCTAGTGCACTATCGCTTGCTGGCTCCGTCCGGCGAGGTGCTCGAAGAGGGGGGGGGCGAGGCGGGCGTGCTCGGCGGCGCCCTCACCGTCACGCCGGCGGCCGGCCAGCCGGTGCGGGTCCGTCCCACAGACGTCACCGAGATCAGCGAGCCGCAGCCCTACGTGCTGCGCCTGCTGCTGGCCGAGGGGCCGACCCTGGAGCTGGCCCGCCTGGGCGTACTGCACACCCAGGTGCTCAGCGACTTCGCCGCGGTTCGCAAGAAGGGCACTGTCGATTCGCTGCTGCTGGCCGGTGTGGGCCTGGCGCTGGCGTTCCCCGGCGCGATCGGCGAGGTCGAGGCCGAGATCCGCCTCTACGACGACCGGTTGCTCGTGCTGCCCGTGGCCGGCGAGCCGAGATCGGCGCTCTACTCGTTCGTCGACGACGTGAGTACGGATCGCTCGGGTTACCGCATCAACGTCACCGCCGGCGGCCAGGCCTGGGAGCTGCATCAGCTGGCGCAGCGGACCTCGGAGTTCGTCCAAGCCCTGCGCGAACGGATGGAGCGCGCCCGCACGCGGACGGGCGCGGTGATCGAATCACTGCTGCCCGGATTGGGCAGTCTCGCCCTGCGCTCGGTCGCCGCCCGGCTTCGCGACGGCGTCCCGGTGCGAGCGGCCGACCTGGACGCCGTCGAGCGCACGGTCAGTTCCTCGTTGCTGGCGGCGTGCGGCCTCGAGGATCGACTGCCCGGGGTTGCCGACCTGGCCGCCCAAGGGGATCTGTGGCTGGCCCTGTACCAGCGCGGCTCGGTGGAGGTGGCGGCGACGGGTGGCGCAGACCTGCGGGCTCCCCGTATCCGCGTCGGTGTCGACCATCGACCGCCGGCGTCCTACGGGGGCGGGCTCGGCGGATTCGGTGGGTTGCTGGCGGCCGAGATGCTCTCCGGGCCGGATCACGGTGGCCCGTTCGGGCCGGCCCTCTACGACGGTCTCGTCGGCGGGACGAGCCCGCGCCAGCACCGTCCTCGGCGTGAGCCGCGGACGGGTGGATCCGACGTGCCGCACACGGACTTCGCGGCGCTGGCCGTGCACGGCGAGGACACGACCGTGCTGGCGATGGCATTCGTCGTGCTGCCCGCCGAACGCGTGATAGTCCACGAGATGCTCAACGACGGCGGCTACCCGACCTTCGTCTACGACATCGGTTCGGGCGGCGCCGTTACAGCTGTAGCGGAAGTTGCCACTGGGCTGGCCCTGATCGGGTACCGCATGGACGTCCTCGACGCGGACGTGGATTCGGCCGGCTCGGGATACGGTGCCGCCGCCCGATTGCCGCACGTCGCGCTGCTACGCGCGAAGCTGCGCGGCCGCGTCGCACATGGCGACGACCGGCCCGCGCAGCTCGCGACGTTACTGGACTGAGTTACTCCTCGACGGCGTCGTCCTCGACGTCACCGAGATCCGGACCCTCGGCGCGCAGTTTGTCCACCTCGGACATCGCCGTGCGCAGGCTGGCCAGCCACTCGTCGGTGTTCTCGCCGACGAGCTTGACGCACCAGGCCAGTGCCTCGGACCGGGAGCGAGCCACGCCGGCGTCGACCAGGGTGTCGAGCACCCGGCGTTCGTTCTGGCGCAGCCGGGTCATGACCGGCACCGACAGATGGGTGAACAGCACCCGGGTGTCGCCGATCGAGGCGCCCCAGGCGACCTTGCGCCCGTAGCGGGACTCGGCCTCGTCCGCGATCTGCATGCGCTTCTCGCGCGTGTCCTCGCGGAACCGGCTGATGCGCCCGGCTGCGGCCTCGCTCTCGTCGCCCTCGGGCGGCGGCAGTTCGCCGGTGACGGTGATCTCTTCGCGATCGACGGTGATCGTCGGGGTCGCGGTGAACCAGTCGTCGGGCAGTCGGCCGCGCAGCCACGCCTCGGCCCCGTCGGCCGGGGGAAGGTCGGCCTGCTGCCAGCCACCGGGGCGGCCGAAGCCGCGCCCGCGGCGGCGCCCGCCGTGGCCGAAGCCACCGTGGTGCGCCCGGCGCTCGCGGCGCTCGTCGCCTTCGCGGTGTCCGCGATGGCCCCCGCGCTCGTGGTGCTCGCGGTGCTCGTGCTGCTCATGGTGTGAATGGCGTTCGTGATGAACGTTCTCGTACATCGTCTCGCCTCCTCTCATTACACGATTACATCATTACACGTCTGTCAAGAGACGCCGATCGTGGTGGGTTAACCCGCACAGCGCGGGCAAACCCACCACGATTCGATCCGGGTGCGGATCAGGAGACGACGGCGAGCCAGATGACGATGTAGTGGCAGGTCGCGGCAATGAGCGTGCAGGCGTGGAACACCTCGTGGAACCCGAACACGTGCGGCGCCGGGTCGGGACGCTTCAGGCCGTACACGAGCGCGCCGAGCGTGTAGAAGACGCCGCCCGCGAGTAGCAGCAGGAACGCGGCGACCCCGCCGTTGCGCAGTAGCTCCGGCATGACGAAGACGGCGACCCATCCCAGGCCGACGTAGCACGGCACCGACAACCAGCGCGGTGCCGCCGGCCAAGCCGACTTCAGCATCACCCCGAACAGCGCACCGCACCACACGACGGTGAGCACGGCGACGGCGGACGTTCGGGGCAGCGTCAGGACCGCGATCGGGGTGTACGTCCCGGCGATGAACACGAAGATCATCGAGTGGTCGAGCCGCATCATCACCGCGTGCCCGCGCGGACCCCACTGCCGCCGGTGATACAGCGCGGAGGTACCGAACAGCAGCGTGACGGTCGCCGCGTAGACCGCGGTGGACACGCCGGCCCGGTGCCCACGCAGGGCTGCCGCCACGGCGATGAGCGACACCCCGGAGCCGACCGAGATCGCGGCGGCGTAGGTGTGGAGCCAGCCTCGCAGCCGAGGCTTGAGCTCGGCGACGGCCGACACGAGCGGGCTGGCGGCCGCCGGCGCGAGCGGTCCGAGCGTGGTCATTGCCCCCTAAGTTACCCGACCGTAGGTTCGGCCGGAGACGCGCGCCGGAATGGAGTGGTTATCAGGGCTTTACCTAGCCTCTACTCTTGAGAGCCGTGGGATTGCGTTCGGCTGTCTACTCGGTCTATGAGCGACGCCTACGCGCGCAGGCGGCGGATTATCCGGTCCCGCGCCACGTCGCGGTGATGCTGGACGGCAACCGTCGCTGGGCCCGGGCGGCCGGGTTCGAGGATGTCAACGAAGGCCACCTCGCCGGTGCGGCCCATATCGCGCACCTGCTCGACTGGTGCGCCGAGGCCGGCGTCGCTCACGTCACCCTGTGGCTGCTCTCCACCGACAACCTCACCCGTCCGTCCGACGAGCTCGGGCCGCTGCTGCGGATCATCGAGAGCGTCGTCGACGAGCTGTCCGCCGATGCCAAGCCGTGGCGGGTCAGCGTGGTCGGCGCCCTGGACCTGCTGCCCCACCAGACCGCCGCCGCCCTGAAGGCCGCCGAGGAACGCACCGCGGATCGGCGCGGACTGGCCGTGAACGTCGCCGTGGGCTACGGCGGCCGCCGCGAGATCGCCGACGCCGTGCGCTCGCTGCTGCACGAGCACGCCGCCGCCGGCACCTCGATCGAGGAGTTGGCCGAGATCATCGACGTCGACCACATCGCCGATCACCTGTACACGAAGGGCCAGCCCGATCCGGACCTGGTCATCCGCACCTCGGGCGAGCAGCGCCTGTCCGGGTTCTTGCTGTGGCAGTCCGTCCACTCGGAGTTCTACTTCTGCGACGCGATGTGGCCCGAGTTCCGCAAGGTCGACTTCCTGCGTGCGCTGCGCGACTACGGCAGCCGCGAACGCCGCTACGGTATTTAACCCGCCGGAGTCGGATCCGCGCTCGCCCCACTCGCTTCGCTTCGGGGGCAATCACGGATCCGAACGCGACTTCGTCGCGTCCGCGTCGCGGCCGGCGGGCTCTTCGCGCGAGCGCTACTCATCGCGTTCGTGGTCGCCCCTAGAGCGGCGCCCGGGATCTTCGAGCGAGCGGTGGTCCGGGGAATCCGCCTTCGGCGGATAGGGCTTCCAGTGTTATCCGACTCGTTTCATTCCCGTAACCGCGTGGCTTCCGATGTAACGAAGATTGACGCCGTACCGTCCGCAATGGCCCAATAGGTTTGGCACACGCTTCAACAGCCAGCCGCCCGGGAGGTCCCGCACGGTGGTGACGAACAGCAAGAGGGAGCAACAGGGTCCCTCGTCAGGCGCAAGCTTCGACGCTGCTGTCGCAGTCACTGCCGAAGACGGGGCTCCACGACAAGGCCTGCCCGCACAGACGCGGCACGCCTTCTGCACCGGTGTTATGAGCGCCGTTCCGTCTGCCGTTGCCCGAGCCGTGGCATGCCCGTCGGCAGAATCCGTCTACCACTCCGGAGGGTCCCATGAGCCCTGCCCGAAAGCCGCAGAACAGCACGTCAGCGGTTCGCACGTTCGTGATCGACACGTCGGTCCTGCTGTCCGATCCGGGCGCATTGGGACGCTTCGCCGAGCACGAGGTGGTACTGCCGCTGGTCGTGATCAGCGAGCTGGAGGGCAAACGGCACCATCCCGAGCTGGGGTGGTTCGCGCGGCAGACGTTGCGGTCGCTCGACGAGCTGCGGATCCGGCACGGACGTCTCGACGCACCGGTCCCGGTCGGTGACGCCGGAGGCACCCTGCACGTCGAGCTGAACCACGCCGACCTGGCGAGCCTGCCTGCGGGCTTTCGGGTCGACAGCAACGACTCGCGCATCCTCGCCGTGGCGCTCAACCTGGCCGGAGAGGGCCGAGACGTCACGCTCGTCACCAAGGACATGCCGCTGCGGGTGAAGGCGGCGTCCGTCGGGCTGACCGCCGACGAGTACAACACCCACGCTCCCGTCGATTCGGGCTGGACGGGCATGGCCGAACTGGACGTGGGCGCCGCGACGATCGATGCCCTGTACAGCGGTGATCGGCTCGCCCTCGCCGCGCAGGACGCGCTGGTCGACGCCGTCGACCTGCCGTGCCACACCGGGCTGGTGCTGCACTCCGAACGGGGCTCGGCGCTGGCCCGCGTCACACCGGACAAGTCGATCCGGCTGGTCCGGGGCGACCGGGAGGCGTTCGGCATCCACGGCCGCTCCGCCGAGCAGCGGGTCGCCCTCGACCTGTTGCTGGACCCGGACATCGGCATCGTCTCCCTCGGCGGACGCGCCGGCACCGGCAAGTCGGCGCTGGCCCTGTGCGCCGGGCTCGAGGCCGTGCTCGAACGGCAGGCGCACAAGCGCGTCGTCGTGTTCCGGCCGCTCTACGCCGTCGGCGGCCAGGACCTCGGCTACCTGCCCGGCAGCGAGAACGAGAAGATGGCGCCCTGGGCGCAGGCGGTGTTCGACACGCTCGGCGCGCTGGTCAGCCGCGACGTCGTCGACGAGGTGCTCGACCGCAACATGCTCGAGGTGCTGCCGCTCACCCACATTCGCGGGCGCTCGCTGCACGACTCGTTCGTGATCGTGGACGAGGCACAGTCGCTCGAGCGCAACGTGCTGCTGACCGTGCTCTCGCGGATCGGCACCGGCTCGCGCGTCGTGCTCACCCACGACGTCGCGCAGCGGGACAACTTGCGGGTGGGTCGCCACGACGGCGTCGCGGCGGTGATCGAGGCCCTGCGCGGGCACCCACTGTTTGCGCACGTCACGCTGACTCGTTCGGAGCGCTCGCCGATCGCCGCCCTCGTCACCGAGATGCTCGAGGGCTTGCCGCTCTAACATCCGCCGGAGTCGGATCCGCGCTCGCCCCACTCGCAAGCTCGGGGGCAATCACGGATCCGAACGCGACCTCGTCGCGTCCGCGTCGCGGCCGGCGGGCTCTTCGCGCGAGCGCTCATCGCGTTCTCGGTTGCGTTCGCTCGGGTTGCCCATCGGCGAGGAGTTGGGCGCTCATCGCTAGCCTGGGCGGCATGGTTGTGTGGGTCCGGAACATTACGGTCGACAGCAAGGACGCCTACTCGCAGGCGCAGTTCTGGAGCGAGTTGACGGGCTGGCCGATCGATCCGGACAACGTGCCCGGCGATGCCGAGTGCTTGGTGGCGCCGACGCACCCGTTGCCGTTCGACGCGCCGATCTCAGGGCTGTTGTTCGTCCAGGTGCCTGAGGGCAAGGTGGCCAAGAACCGGATCCACCTCGACCTCAGCCCGACCGATCGCACGCGTGACGAGGAGGTCGTCCGGCTGCAGGCGCTCGGGGCGATGATCGTCGGCGACCACCGGACGCCCGACGGACGGGGCTGGGTCGTGATGGCCGATCCGGAGGCCAACGAGTTCTGTGTCGAACGCAGCACAGCCGAGCGGGGCATCGGCTGACGGTCGGGCAGACTGTTCCGGTGCCGCACACCCCGCGTTCCGCCGAGCTGATCAGCCGCGACCTGGAGGCCGTCTGGCATCCGTTCACCCAGCACGCGCTGTGGCCGGCTGACGAACCGCTGGTCATTGACCGGGCCTCGGGCGTCTACCTGTACGACTCCGACGGACGCCGTTACCTGGACGGGGTCTCGTCGCTGTGGGTCACCGTCCACGGCCACGGCGAGCCGGCGATCAACGACGCGATCACGTCGCAGCTGTCCCGGCTGGACCACTCGACCTTCCTCGGGCTGACCCACGAGCCGGGCATCGTCACCGCCGAGGAACTGCTGCGGGTGGCGCCCGACCCCTTGAGCCGGGTGTTCTTCGCCGGCGACGGGTCGTCCGCCGCCGAGGCCGCGATCAAGATCGCCTACCAGGCGGCCACGCAGCAGGGCGAGGACCGCCCGCTGTACGTCCACGTCGCCGAGGGCTACCACGGCGACACCCTCGGGGCGGTGTCGCTGGGCGGCGTCGAGCTCTTCCACGCGACGTATCGGCCGTTGCTGATCGAGACCCGCATGATCTCCTCGCCGGGCGTGCTGAAGCCGGGCCAGTCCCGGGTCGAGCGGGCGGCCGAGGTGCTCGACGAGCTGTCGTCCTTGCTGGCCGCCGAAGGGTCTGGGGTGTGCGCCGTCGTCGTCGAACCGATGATGCAGGCCGCCGGCGGAATGCTCACCCACGACGCCTCCTTCCTGCGCGGCGTGCGTTCGTTGTGCGACGGGCACGGGGCGGCCATGTTGGTCGACGAGGTGGCCACCGGCATCGGCGCCACCGGACGGTGGTTCGCCGTCGAACACGCTGAGGTGGCGCCGGACCTCATGGTGGTCGGCAAGCGGCTGACCGGCGGCGTGCTGCCGCTCTCGGCGGTGCTGGCCCGCGAGTCGATCTACGAGGCGTTCCTGGGGGCGGCCGACAACACGTTCTTCCACGGCCACACCTACACGGCCAACCCGCTGGCGTGTGCGGCGGCCGTGGCCAACCTGCGGCTCATGCACGCACGCGACACCGTGGGCTGGGCCGCGTCCGTCGGCGATCAGCTGGAGACGTTGCTCGCGCCGCTAGCCGCCTACGACGGTGTCGCCGAGGTGCGCCGCGTCGGGACGATGACGGGCGTCGAGGTGCACTCAGTGGGCGAGCGGACCGGGTTCGAGGTCTGTCGGGCGGCTCGGCGGCGCGGGGTTCTGGTCCGCCCGCTCGGCGATGTCGTGGTGCTGATGCCGCCCCTGGGCATCACGTCACCCGAGCTCGCCGAGCTGGTGGACGCGGTCGACGCGAGCGTGCGCGAGGTGGTGCAGTGAAGCGGGTACGGGACGCCCTGGCCGCGCGGAGAGAGGCCGGGCTGCACCGGGTGCTGCGCCCGCGTCCGTCCGACGAGGACGTCGTCGATCTGGCCGGCAACGACTACCTCGGCCTGGCGCACGATCCGCGGGTGACCGAGGCGGCCGCGACGGCGGCCCGGGTGTGGGGCGCGGGGAGTACCGGGTCGCGTCTGGTGACCGGGACGACGGAGCTGCACGCCACGCTCGAGGCGTCCCTGGCCGCCTTCGCCGGGGCGCCGGCCGCGCTGGCCTTCTCGTCCGGGTACCTGGCCAACGTCGGCGTGCTGACCGTGCTCGGCGGCCCGTCGGTGACCATCGTGTCGGACGCCGCCAACCACGCATCGATCATCGACGGTTGCCGCCTCGCGCGATCTCCGGTCGTGGTCGTGCCGCACCGCGACCTCGACAAGATCGACGCGGCACTGTCCACTGTGGACACTCCGCACGCGCTGGTCGTCACCGACGGCGTGTTCTCGGTGGACGGCGACCTGGCCCCGATGCGCGCCCTGCACGACATCGTGGTGCGGCACGACGCGATGCTCGTCGTGGACGAGGCGCACGCGTTCGGGGTGATCGGGGCCGGCGGGGTCGGCTCGGTGGCCGCCGCCGGCCTGGCCGATGCGCCGGAGATCGTCCGCACCGTCACGTTGTCCAAGTCGCTCGGGGCGCAGGGTGGCGCGGTGCTGGGTTCGCCGGACCTGATCGACCTGCTCATCGATACCGCGCGGACGTTCATCTTCGACACCGGCCTGGCCCCGGCATCGGCCGGCGCCGCGCTGGCGGCGCTCGAGGTGTTGCGGGCCGAGCCGGAACGGGCGGATGCCGTTCGGGCCCACGCGGCGTCGTTGGCCGGCGTCGTTCGCTCGCTCGGCGTCGAGACGGTGGATCCCGCGGCCGCGGTCGTGCCGGCGTATCTGGGCGATCCGGGCCGCGCGGTCGAGGCGGCGTCGGTGTGCCTGTCCGCCGGGGTGCGGGTCGGCTGCTTCCGTCCGCCGTCGGTCCCGCCGGGACGGTCGTGCCTGCGGCTCACCGCCCGTGCCGACCTGACCGAGTCCGACCTGGACCGGGCCGCGGCCGCCCTCGGCGAGGCGCTGCGATGACGGTTCTCGTCGTCACCGGGACCGGCACCGGCGTAGGAAAAACGATGGTTACCGCCGCCTTGGCGGCCCTGGCCCCCGGGTCGGTCGCGGTGGTCAAGCTGGCCCAGACCGGGGTCGCGCCGGGGGAGCCGGGCGATCTCGCCGAGGTGGCGCGACTGTCGGGCGTCACGTCGCTGCACGAGTTCGCCCGCTACCCGGATCCGCTCTCGCCGCATCACGCCGCGATCCTGAGCGGCCGGCCCGAGCTCGACCTCGGTCGGGCGGTCATGCGCATCGTCGACCTCGCCAACCAGCACGATCTCGTGTTGGTCGAAGGCGCGGGTGGAGTGATGGTGCCCTACAACCGGGACGAATGGACGCTGTTGGATCTTGCCCCCGAACTCGATGCCGAGTTCGTGGTCGTCACCGCGGCCGGACTAGGCACGCTGAACCACACCGTCCTGACGATGCGCGCGCTCGAGGAGGTCGCTGACATCGCCGGCATCGTCATCGGCAGCTGGCCGGACAAGCCCGGTCTGGCCGAGCTTTGCAATGTCTTCGACCTCGGCCGAATGGCGCACATCGCGCGAGGTGGAACGGTTCTCGGGGCCTTGCCGGAGGGCATCGCCATGGTGGAAGACTTCCCGTCTGTGGCGAAGGCGGCATTGGCGCCGCGACTCGGCGGGACGTTCGACTGGCTGGCCTTCCGGGCCGCCGCACGATCGGAGCTTGCATGACCATTCTCGACATCGCGCGTACCCAGGTGCTCGAACAGGGCATCGGCCTTTCCGAGCCACAGGCGCTCGAGGTGCTGCAGCTGCCTGACGAACGGGTCGACGACCTGCTCGACCTCGCCCACGAGGTGCGCCTGAAGTGGTGCGGTGACGCCGTCGAGGTCGAGGGCATCGTCTCGCTCAAGACGGGCGGCTGCCCCGAGGACTGCCACTTCTGCTCGCAGTCCGGCGTCTTCGATTCGCCGGTTCGTTCGGCATGGTTGGACGTCCCGTCGCTGGTGCGCGCCGCGCGCGAGACCGCGGCGACTGGGGCCACTGAGTTCTGCATCGTCGCGGCGGTACGCGGCCCCGACGAACGGCTGATGAGCCAGGTCCGCGACGGTGTGGCCGCGATCAACGCCGAGGTCGAGATCAACATCGCCTGCTCGCTCGGCATGCTCACCCAGGACCAGGTGGACGAGCTCGCCAGCATGGGCGTCCACCGTTACAACCACAACCTCGAAACCGCGCGCTCGCACTTCGATTCCGTCGTGACCACGCACAGCTACGAGGAGCGTTGGGACACCTGCGAGATGGTCCGCAAGGCCGGCCTGGAGCTGTGCTGCGGCGGCATCATCGGCATGGGCGAGACCGTCGAGCAACGCGCCGAGTTCGCCACCCAATTGGCCGCGCTGCAGCCAGACGAGGTGCCGCTCAACTTCCTCAACCCGCGTCCCGGCACGCCGTTCGGCGACCAGGAGCCGATGTCGGCGGTGGACGCGCTGCGGGCGGTGGGCGCCTTCCGACTGGTCATGCCGCGCACCATCCTGCGTTTCGCCGGCGGGCGCGAGATCACCCTGGGCGATCTCGCCTCGCGCGGGGTGAGGGGCGGCGTCAACGCCGTCATCGTCGGCAACTACCTCACCACGCTCGGACGTCCGGCGAGTGAGGACCTGGCGATGCTCGCCGAGCTCAAGATGCCGATCAAAGCGCTGGCCCGCGAGCTGTGACGTACTGCGATCGCTGCGGCGAGCCCGGCGAGCATCCGGATTGTGTCCGGGCGCGCGAACTCGAGCCGCCCCGCTACTGCGCCCGATGCCGTCGGCGCATGGTCGTGCAGGTGAGTCCTACTGGCTGGACCGCCCGTTGCGTCGAACACGGCGAGATCAACGGACCGCGATAGGTCCTCGCTCAGGGAAGGCGGTCGGTGGCACCGGTCTGGAGTTCGACGAGCAGTTCGTGCAGACGCTCACTGCGCCCACGGCGCCGCAGCATTCTGCCCACGGGCCACGTTGCGGGACTGCCGCTGCGACCGAGCCAACGCTTTGCGTACCACGCCGTCGCAGGATCGGTGACGAGCTTCAGGCTGGTCTCGGCCGGCAACTCGACGACAAGCGTGCGACGCGCGGGCCGGCTGTCGGAGCCCGTCAGACGCACGGCCGTGACTTCGTGTGCTGGAACGACGAAGTCCCACCAGTTGGCAACGGAGGTGCCGGCTGCATCGCCCTTCGCCACCGTGCGGATGCGGCCATGCACCAGCCCGCCATCCAGCAGGAGGATCGGCTCGCCGGCACCGGTGATCCACCACATCGAGCCGATGAAATATACGTACCCGGCCGCTAGGGCCACGACGAGGAGGCAAGCCACGGCGACCCAGAACGCCCACCCCAACACAACTGCCAGTCCGATGAGGACACCGAACAGCACGACGTAGAGCGCAGCCCACACAGACGCTGCGCTAGCGTCGATAGGTTTGCGCTTGTGGGCCGTAGCCGCGGTCGTTCGCGGGGGTCGCGATGTTCCGGCCCAGGCGCAGGCACGCCAGAAAGTGCGTTCGCACCGTACCTGCGTCGACGTCAACTCTTGCTCTTCAGAGCGCTGTACAGCGCCTCCAGCTTCTGTTGCTCTTCGGCGATTTTGGCTTGCGCATCGGTCATTGACTGCTGGAGGTTGCCCATTTCGCTCCCCCGTGCCCCACCGAATTCGGCCGAGAAGTCGCTGATGACATCGGTGAGCTTCTGTTGGGCCTCGTCACCCGCGCGTTGTACTGCGACGATCACCTTCTCCGCGAGTTCGTGTGTGTCAAGGCGACGTGACCGGGGATCGAACTCGATGTTGACGAGCCGGTTGCCCGGCCCAGACGTGGCCGTCACGAGTCCGTCGTCGTCAGAACCCGTACCGGACACGGTCTGAACCTTGTCCGCCATTTGCTTGGCGTTCGCGCCCATGCGCTCGATAAGCCGCGACGTCTCCTCATTCAATGCCATGAACCGTCTCTTTCATTAGAGGGGCGCGCTGTAGTTCTGGTCGACGTGGAACTCCTGCATATCCGGCACGCCGCCCTTGCCTGAGTCGGGCGGGCTGAGCAGGCCGATCAGTTGACTGCCGACGCCGGAGAGTACGGCCGCCACTGCGGTGACGCCACTCTCGACTCCCGCCAGTGTGGTCAGGACCGAGGTGCCGATGACGACACCGGCGCCCTCGATAATGGGTTCCAGCACCGCGTCTTGCAGCCACGGCGGCGATGCTTCGGCCAGACGCATCGCGATCAGCCAAATCAGGAATGGGACGGCGAGTGCGATCAGTCCGATCCACAGGGCGATCAATATGCCGCCGATGGCCTCGAGCACCGTGCCTACGGTGTTGATGTAGTCACCGAGGTCGTCCAGATGGGTCTTGACCTTGTTGGTGAGCAGCTTGAAGTTTTTCTCGCCCTCGCCCTCCCAGTCATCTGAGGCGCTCGAGCACATCAGATCGAAGGCGCTGTTCAACACATCTTTGATGTGTCTGGCCTCCTCGATCAGGGCTGCGCCTGCTCCCATGATGCTGGGGATGTTGCAGATGAACAGGGGGATAGCGATCGCGGCCGGGATGAAAGGCGGGCAGAGCCCGGCGCAGGTCTCCAGTGATCCCGCGCAGGCCAGGATGGTCGCTAGTTCGAGCACGGCGACACCTGCGCCGCTCGGCACGGAGTTGCCGAGCGCTCCGAGGAATGCCGAGCCGAGTCCCTCGGGTGTGCTGCCCTTGCCGTCGAAGCCGGCGATGTTGAGGTTCTCGCCCTTGTCGTATTCCGCCGCAGTCTGATTCAGGCGGGTCGCGATCTCGGCGCTGACGTCGTGGGCGCCCTGGACGTCGAGCGCCATGAAGTCGAGCTTGCTGGTGTACGCCGCCTCGAGGAATGACAAGGCGATGCCGAAACCCGGCGGGTCGATCTTGCCGTTTGTCCTCAGGGTGCTCGCTGAGGTCGCGTAGGCGGGCGCGACCTGTTCGGTCAGGTGCTTGGCACTGTCTCGCAACTTGTCTGGGTCGACCTTGAAGTTGCTCGCCATGTGCGACCTCTCTGCCGGCGTGGACACATCGTCGCGGTAGCGACCGGACATGAATGTACCGAATGCACAGAGCCGTTATCGACGTACCGATAGGGTCGTTCGTCCAGCAACTAAAGACATCTAGCTATCGGGTCGGGAGGCCGTCGATGCTGGCGGCGTTCTTCAGGTCCCAGTACTCGTCGTAATAGGAAGCCGGCTTCTTGGTCTGGTGCAGGTCGAGGATGTCGCGGTCGGCGACGTAGTCCAGGCGCGGTACCGAGTAGCCGCAGGAGTCGGCGATCCGGTCGAGGTCGACCACGATGATCGAGCGCTGCGCGTGGGTGCGCTCCTTGCCGAACTCCGCCCGCAGTGACGCGAACTCGGGTCCCGGCGGCAGTACGACGCGTCCTCGGCCGTGTAATCGGACGATCTTGGGTGGTCCCTCGAACGCGCAGAACATGATGATGATCCGGCCGTTCTCGCGCAGGTGAGCGACCGTCTCGGCCCCGCTGCCGAAGTAGTCGAGGTAGGCGACGCGATGCGGGCCGAGCACCGCGAACGTTCCGCCCATGCCCTTGGGCGAGACGTTGACGTGGCCGTCGGCGCCCAGCGGCGCGCTGCCCACGAAGAACATCGGCTGCTTCGAAATCCACGTGCGCAGCTTGTCGTCGATCGCCTCGTACACCGTCCCCATGTCTCAAGCCTCGCACGTCGGACAGAGCGAACGCTGTTACATTCGAATTTCTTGACGCTGTGCAGTAATTAGGTTTAACGTTCGGCGGCGACAACCCGTTCGACACCCGGGCCTGTGCCCGCCGAAAGGGGAACTTGTGCGTCCGAGCCGAATCGCTCTCGCTGCCGCGGCCGTCGTCTCCGTCGCGCTGGTCACGCCGACGAGCGCGTCCGCCACCCGCAGCATCTACCACGACCCGAGCCCGACCGCCGTAGCCAGCTACATCGCGCACAACGCCAACCAGCCCTATATGGGCTGGAGCAGCTGGAGCATGCAGTCCTCGCACTACCCGGGACTGAACACCCAGGGCGACTACAGCTGGCTCACCGAGCAGCACGTGCTCGAACAGGCCACGGCGATGGCCAAGACCCTCAAGCCGCACGGCTACACCTACGTCAACATCGACGCGGGCTGGTGGCGCCAGTGGGACTGGACGCCCGAGTACGACGCGTACGGACGACCGGCCATCGACACCGCGCGTTTCCCCCACGGCATCGCCTACGTCGCCAACCAGGTGCACCGAGAGGGCCTCAAGCTCGGCATCTACATGCCGGTGGGCCTGGAGAAGGGCGCCTATGACAACGGCGACTTCCCGATCTACGGCGCGCCGGGCTGCTCGACGCACGACATCGTCTACCCCGACCTGCGCACCACCAACGGCTGGGACAGCTCCTACAAGATGGACTTCTCCAACCCGTGCAGCCAGGCCTACCTGGACTCGATCGCGCAGGAGTTCGCCGGATGGGGAGTCGACTTCCTGAAGCTGGACGGCGTCGGCCCCGGTTCGTTCAAGTCTCCCGCGCCCAACTACGACAACCGAGTGGACGTGCAGGGCTGGGCCACCGCCCTCGCGGGCACGCATCGCAAGATCGTGTTCCAGCTGTCCTGGTCGCTGGATCACTCCGCGGTCGCTGACTGGCAGAAGTGGTCGAACAGCTGGCGCATCGACACCGACGTCGAGTGCTACTGCAACACCCTCGTCCAGTGGAATCATTCGGTGAAGCAACGGTTCACCGACGTCCTGCCCTGGCTGTCCGACGCCGGTCGCGGCGGCTGGAACAACCTCGACTCGCTCGACGTGGGCAACGGTGCGATGGACGGCATCACCGAGGCCGAGCGGCAGACGTACATGACCTTCTGGTCGATCGAGGCCGCACCGCTCTACACCGGCGACGACGTCACGTCGTTGGACGCCTACGGACGTTCGCTGCTGACCAATGACGAGGTGATCGCGATCGACCAGGCCGGCATCGTCGCGCACCCGGTCAGCACGGCCACTCCGCAGCAGGTGTGGTGGTCTCGGAACCGCGACGGATCATATACAGTCGCGCTGTTCAATCTGGACTCGTCGCCGGCGTCGGTAACGGCGCAGCTGTCGGACCTCGGAGTGGGTGGATCGGTGTCGGTGCGTGACCTGTGGTCGCACAAGTCGCTCGGTACCGCCAGTGGGTCGATCACCGCGCAGCTGCCGGTCCACGGCTCGGCGCTCTACCGGGTCACCCCGAGGAACCACTGACCCCCCGGGTACACGGCGAGCCCCTCCTCGCGGGGGGCTCGCCGTCCTCGGCGAAGGTTTTCACCGCCCTGCTCACCCGGGGCGCGATGACCCGGGCGGCGATCGGTGACGTCACGGGATTCTCGCCGGCCGCCGTGACCAAAGCAGTGCGGCCGCTGCTCGCCGCCGGATTGCTCCGCGAGTTGCCCGAGCAGTGGACGCCCAGTGGCGCGGGGCGTCCGGCCGTGCCGATCCGGGTGGAGGCCGACCGCGCGTTCCTCATCGGCATCAAGATCACCTCGGACGAGCTGGTCGGCGTCGTGACCGATCTGCGGGCCGACGTGCTGGAGTCCCGGCACGTGCCCCTGCCGGCTCACGTCGAGCCCGGGCATCATGCGCATACCGTCGATCCGGACGACGTGATCGAGACGATCGGTTCGCTCGTGGCCGACGTCTCACGGTCTCGCGTTGCTGGCGTGGGGATCGCGGTATCGGGTGACGTCGACGCTGCGGGCGGTGTCGTGCGGTTCTCCCCGCTCCTCGGTTGGCGGGGCGTCCCGCTGGCGTCGCGGGTCAGCTCACTGATCGGCCTGCCCGTCAGCATCGCGAACGACGTCCGCGCACTGACCGTCGCCGAGCAGTGGTTCGGGGTGGGCGTCGACTGCGCGTCGTTCGCGGTGATCACGGTTGGCACCGGCGTCGGCTGCGGACTCGTCGTCGCCGGCGACATCGTCGAAGGTGCACACGGCGTCGCCGGCGAGCTGGGGCACCTGCCGGTCGATCCCAACGGGCCGTTATGCCATTGCGGGGCGACCGGCTGCGTCGAGGCACTGATCGGCGAGCCGGTACTGCTGGACCGGATCTCGGAGGTCACGTCGTCCCCGGTGCCCACCCTCGCCGACGCGCTGGCATTGGCCGGGTCTTCTCGGGTGCGCGCGATCTTCGCCGACGCCGGCGCGGTACTCGGAAGGGCCGTGGCCAGCGTCGCCAACTTGCTCGGACCGCAGCGCATCGTGATCTCCGGTGAGCTGCTCGCCGCGTACGACCTGTTCGGCGACGCAATGCATGCGGCGTTCGATTCACAATGCTTCGGCGCAGCGCGTGAGTGCGAGCTCGTCGTTCGACCGCTGGAGTTCGAACACTGGGCCCGGGGTGCTGCGTCGGTTGCGATTTCGCAGCTGCTGGCGCGGGGCTGACGGGTTCTCGCTTCGGGGTTCTTCTTCGGCGTTGGCCGTGCTGCTGGCGGCTCGCCTTCCACCGGGCTTTGAAGAGCGCGCCGACGGAGGGACTTCCACCTGCTCGATTTCCGTTGCCGACTCGCGCAGCAGCTCTCCTCCTAGCTCGCCCGGTCTCGTGCCTTCGTGCCCTACTGCTTCCCTGCTTCCTCTTCTCCCAGCTCGCGCTCAACTCTTCCGTTCCCGACCTCTGAACCCTTCCGTTCCCGACCTCCGGCCCCTTCCGTCTCCGCCTCTCCGCTTCCCTGAGATTCTCCTTATTTTGCTGGGGAATCAGGGTAGACAGCCGGGCTGCCGTTGTCGTATCTCAGGACTTCGCTGACAGATCGATGTCTCGGGACATCGCTGACACCTGGCGTGCTGTGGGCTGCTGTCCATGGCGGGATCGGTGGTTGCGGTGGATGTGCGGATGGCGGCTGCCCTGGCTCAGGGGGTCGGTGATGTGGCGGAGTTCTGTCGTGGGGCAGGGCATCAGCCGGCAGAGCTATTACAAGTGGAAGAAGCGGTTCGAGACGGAGGGTTTAGAGGGGCTGCGGGACCGGTCGCGTCGGCCGAAGACTGTGCCGGGCGCCATACCGGCCGAGGTGGAGGATGCGATCGTGCGGGCTCGTAAGGAG
>DASXYL010000070.1:0-28754 GCA_036502575.1 Jatrophihabitantaceae bacterium
ACAGATCGCGGCGATGCCCAGCCAGAAAAGCGAACACACTGCCCGGCTTCAGCAGATGCCCCGCGACCGATTCCACATCCAGCAGATCTCGCTGCTGCTCTGATCGACCCTGCACCCCAAGATCATCCCCAACCAGCAAGACCAACGGGCCGACCGGCACGCGGATTATTCAGGACAGTCCTAGGGCGCGGCGAGTAGCTCCCGGACGCGTGGGATCACCTCACGCCCGTAGAGCTCGATCGTCGCCATCCGCTGTTCGTGGGGGACCCGTCCGAGGGCGTAGGCCAGGTCGAACCGACTGAGCCCGAGCAGCCGGATGGCGGCGGCCAGCTTGGTCGCGACCGTTTCCGGCGATCCGACGTAGAGGGATCCGCCGGTGATCTCGGCTCGGAACTTGTCCATGGTCGGACCGGCCCACCCGCGCTCGCGCGCTGAGTCCTCCATCATCTCCGCCCAGTACGGCCATTGGACGTCCACCGCTTCCTCGTCGGTCTTGGCCACGAACCCCAGCGAGTGCATGCCGATCGGCAGCGGCGGATCCTCGAACGCCTCGAGGGAGCGCCGATACAGCTCGACGAAGGGCACGAATCGGTTCGGGTGTCCGGCGATGACGGCGAGCATCAAGGGCAGGCCGTAGCGCGCCGCCCGGACCACCGACCGTGGGCTGCCCCCGACCCCGACCCAGGTCGGAAGATGTCCCTCGGGAAGGGGCGGGCTCACGTACTGGTCGGTGAGCGGTGAGCGAACGGTGCCCGACCACGTGACGGGTTGGTCGCGAAGCAGGCGCGTGAGCAGGTCGAGCTTCTCCTCGAAGAGTGTCTCGTAGTCGGTGAGATCGAATCCGAACAGCGGGAAGGACTCGGTCAGCGAGCCGCGTCCGACGATGAGCTGGGCCCGGCCGTTCGACACCGCGTCGAGGGTCGCGAACTCGGCGTACACCCGCACCGGGTCCTGCGTGCTCAGCACCGTGACGGCGGTGCCGAGCCGGATGCGTTCGGTCCGGCCGGCGATCGCGGCCAGGATCACGTGACCGGCCGAGTCCATGAAGTCGGGCCGGTAGTGCTCGCTGATGTTGAACGAGTCGATCCCGACGGAGTCGGCGAGGACAGCCTCCTCGACCGTGTTGCGGATGACGACGTCACCGGCCAGTTGTCGACCGGACTCATCGACGGTGACGTACGCCGGCGTATCCAACCCGAACTCGAACTCGATCATGTGCGTCCGGTGTCACTTGATGAGGTTGCCGGCGTCGACCGGGAGCGCGACGCCGGTGATGTAGCGGGCCTCGTCCGAGGCGAGGAACAGGACGGCGTTGGAGATGTCCACGGGTTCCATCCAGGGGACGGGCAGCGCGTTCACCCCTTGGAACACCGGCGCGACATCGGCTCGGGTGATCTCGCCCGGATGGTCGGGCATGAACAGGTGGTAGGTCCCCTGGTTCTGGATCATCTCGGTGTCGACCGAGCCCGGGTTCACCGTGTTGACCCGGATCAGGTCCGGCGCCAGCTCGTTGGCCAGCGTCTTCATCAACCCGACGACCCCGTGCTTGGCCGCGACGTAGTGCCCGGTGTTCGCCTGCCCCTTGAGGCCGGCGCCGGAGCTGGTGATGATGATCGAGCCGCCGCCGGCCGCGCGCAGATGGGGGATGGCGGCCTTCGCCGTGTGCCACACGCCGGTCAGGTTGACGTCGAGCATGTCCTGCCAGGTCTGCTCGGTGAGGTCCTCGGCCCGGCCGAAGCTGACGATGCCGGCGTTGGCGGACACGATGTCGAGCCGGCCGAGGCGGGCGACGCCGTCGTCGAGCACAGCCTTCAGCGCGTCGTAGTCGCGGACGTCGACCCGGCTGGCGACGATGCGGCGGTCAAGGGCCTCCACCTCCTTGACGGTCTGGGCCAGATCCTCCGGTGTCGCCATCGGGTAGGGCACCGTGTCGATCTGGGACGCGATGTCGACGGCGATGATGTCGGCGCCCTCTTCGGCCAGCCGGACCGCGTGGCTGCGGCCCTGACCCCGGGCGGCCCCGGTGACGAACGCGATTTTTCCGGCTAGACGAGCCATTGCCCGGTCTCCTTCGGTGTTGGTGGATCAGGTGGTCGAGGTGCGCAGGATCAGCGCGGCTACGCCGAGCAGGAGCATGACCAGCGCGGGAATGGGGTACTTGTGGCCGACGCGGAAGTGCGAGCTGACGGCCCCGAGGAAGTACAGAGTCACCCCGGTTGCCGCGGCAACCCCGATCGGCCACCAGAAGAGGCCGGCCACGAGACCGACGGCACCGGCGATCTCGGCGAGGGCCAGGAGCCAGACCTTGTCCTCCGGGAACTCGACCGACCTCATGATCGCCATTTGCTGAGGTTCTTTCAGCAGCTTGCTACGGCCGGACGCGATGAGGAGCGCGGCCAGCAGGCTGGACACGATTGCGGTTGCGACGAACACCAGGCCAGTGTCGAATCGTTGTGCCTGCGCTCGCATCGGCCACCAGGACAGCCCGAGTGGGCCGGGGGGCTACACCGGCGGGGCGCTGCTCGGGTCCCGCGGCAGGACGCGGTGCAGCTGGTTGCGGGAGGTGATGTCGAGCTTGGTGAAGACGTTGCGCAGGTGGTGCTTGACGGTGCGCGGGCTGATGAAGAGCCGAGTGCCGATCTCCGGATTGGAGAGCCCGTCGCGGGCCAGCGACGCGATTCGGGCTTCTTGGGCGGTGAGTTCGCCGTGGGTCTCGACGGTGCGTTTGCGGGCGGTCTCGCCGGTGGCCAGCAGCTCGCGGCGGGCCCGCTCGGCGTACGCCTCCGCCCCCATCGAGGCGAACAGGTCGTGCGCGGTGCGCAGTTGTTCGCGGGCGTCGACGCGGCGGCGTTCGCGCCGCAGCCACTCGCCGTAGAGCAGGTGGGCGCGGGCGAGCTCGACCCGGACGGGGGTTCGCCCGAGGCGGGCGATCGACTCGCGGTAGAGGCCTTCGGCGACGTCGCCCTCGCTTTGCAGGGCGCGGACGCGGTCTTCGATGCCCAGCGCCCACTCGGTCGGCGTCACGCGGGTGCGTTCGGACAGCCACTCGAGTGCGTCCCGGACCAGTGCGACGTCACCGGTCCGCGACGCCGCCTCGGCCAGCTCGGGCACGAGAAAGGGCCCCAGCCCCACATGGTCGTGCTCGAACGCTCGCGCCGCGGCCGCGCGCGCCTCGTCGTGGCGACCCGAGCCGTTGTGGAGCACCGCGCTCGCGTAGCTGGTGAAGTCGACCATCCGCCCTATACCGCCGGCGGCCGCTGCCCGCGACGTGGCCTCGATCAGCTCCGACGCCGGTGCCTCCTGGCCGCGCCAGGCCGCGAGCATGATCTCGGTGTACGCGACCGGGGCGATGCCGGTCACCTCGGCGATCACGCGGTTCTCCTCGTACAGCTGCGCCGCGGCGGTCAACTCGCCGGCGACGAGGTACGTCCAGGCCAGCAGGTTGAGCCCGAACTGCAGATGGACGACCGCGCCGGTGTCCCGGTCGAACTGAACCTGGCGCGCCACTGGGGCCGCCCAGGATTCGGTGTCCCACAGTTCGAGGCCGATCAGCACCCGCTCGAGTATCAGCGAGCGGCCGGCCTCGCCCGCGTCGACGCCCGGGGCCAGAAACAGGTCGAGGGCTCGGGCCAGCGCCGGCGCGGCCGCCGCGTATCCATCCGTCAACCGCAGCGCGAGCGCATCGAGCAGGACGTCCACCAGGCGCGGCGGTTCGGGGCCGGGGGGCGCGGTGCGCGCCGCCTCGGCCGCTTCCCGCACGCCGCCGGGATTCTCCAGATCGCCGGCCCACAGCGCGGCCACGAGCGCTTCGAGGTGGGTGTCGCGCGCCAACTCGGCGTCGACCGGCTCGAGGCGTCGGGCGGCGCTGCGCAGCAGCCGGACGGCGTCGGTGCCCCGTCGCTGGATCAAGGCGATCTGCCCGCGCAGACGCTCCACATCGGCGGTCAGGCGGGTGTCGAGCGGGCCGGCCTCCACGGCGACCAGCAACCCCAGCGCAGCGTCGAGCGCGCCGACCTCACGTTTGGCGCGGGCGGCTGCGAGCAGGCGTCGCGCCCGCGGTACGGGTTCGGACGTCAACGTTGCCGCCTTCTCGAGGAAGGCAGCCGCCGCGGCCAGGCCGCCGCGACCCTGCGCCCGGTCGGCCGAGCGTTCGAGCTCCTCGGCCACGTCCTCGTCCGGGCCGGGAGCGGCGTGAGCGCGGTGCCACGCGCGCCGATCGGGATCGACAGCCGGATCGGTCGCCTCGGCCAGGGCGCCGTGCAGGGCTTGCCGCTCCGGCAGCGCCGCCGACCGGTAGACGGCCGAGCGCACCAGCGGATGACGGAACCGCACCCGGGTCCCGAACTCGATCAGCCCGTCCTCGATCGCGGGAGTCGCGGCGTCGGCGCCGACTCCGAGCAACCGCGCCGCCCGCCAGACCAGCGACGGCTCGCCGACCGGATCAGCGGCCGCAAGCTGCAGCAGGCGCCGGGAGTCGGGCGGAAGAGCGTCCAGTCGCCGTCGGAAACTCTCCTCGATCCGCCCGGAGAGCGGCACCGTGCCGGGCAGCGCGAACCCACCGGCCAACTCGGCCGGGGTCAAGCCCCGGGGCAGCTCCACCAGCGCCAGCGGATTGCCCCGCGTCTCGGCCACGATCTGGTCCCGGACCCGCCCGTCCAACGGACCGGTGAGCGCGGCATCCAGCAGTGCTCGCGCATCCGCCTCGGGCAACCCCTCGACCACCAGTTCCGGCAACTCGGCCAGCTCGTCGCTCGGAACGCGCGCGGCGAAAACCAGGCCGACCGACTCGGCATCCAGCCGGCGGGCCACGAACGCGAGGACCTGCGCCGAGGCCCGATCGAGCCATTGCTCGTCGTCGACCACGCAGATCAGCGCCCGCTCCTCGGCGACCTCGGACAGCAGGTTCAAGACGGCCAACCCGACGAACAGCCGGTCCGGCGCCGGACCGGAGCTGACTCCGAACACCGTCCGCAACGCGTCCCGCTGCGGCACCGGCAACCGATCCAGCCCGTCCAGCATCGGCGCCAGCAACTGGTGCAATCCGGCGAAGGCGAGTTCCATCTCCGACTGGACGCCGGCCGCGCGCACCACCCGGCAGCTCGACGCCTGCTCGACCAGGTACTCCAGCAACGCCGTCTTGCCGACGCCCGGCTCACCCCGCACCACCAGCGTTCGGCTCGCACCCGTGCGCACGGCGTCGACGAGCCGATCGAGCACCTCGCGCTCACCGCGCCGCCCCGTCAGCTCTGCCATGCGTCCTCGGATGGGGGGGCTTGTCTACACCGGCTCGGACGCTACACGGGAGCCGGCCAGCCGGCCACGACCAGCCACTTGTCCGATGCGAGCGGGCCGCGCCGGGCACACGCTGACCGCATGACACACCCTGACGCCAAGACCCTGCTGACCGAGTTCCTTGCCAACTTCCGTGACCCCGAGAAGGCATCCGCCCTGTTCGCCGAGGACGGAGCCTTCGAGATGCCCTTCTTCGTGTCCCTCGGCCTGCCCACCCGCTTCGAGGGCCGCGACGCGGTCAAGGGCCTGCTCACGACCGTCCTCGAGTACTACCCCGATTTCGAATTCCAGGACGAGGACGTCACCATCCTCATCGATACACCTGGCCAGGTGTTCGCGGAGTACGTCGCTCACGCGACGGCTGCGGCAACCGGGCGGCTGGCCCACCATCTGTTCATGGGCCGCCTCGTTGCCGAGAACGGTCAGATCACGCTGATTCGCGAAGGTCTGAACACCGTCGCGGCTGCCTCGGCGCTGCTGCCTGGCGGCGTGCGCGATCTCCCCGCGCCGACGAACGAGCTACACGCCTTCTGATCACAGCGACTTTGTCTTGGCGGACGGTTGCTCCGTGCCCGCGGTTCGCGCTGCCGGCCTGCGGGTTCGCTGTGCTGGAGGAGCGCGCCGACGGAGGGACTCTCTGGTTGCTCGACTTCCGCTGCCGGCTCTCGGTTCCGCTGCCCATTGCGGCCTCCTGCGCCAAGATTCTCCTTATATTGCAGGGGAATCAGGCTAGACAGCCGTGCTGCCGTGCTGCCGTGCTGCCGGCCTGCGGGTTCGCTGTGCTGGAGGAGCGCGCCGACGGAGGGACTCTCTGGTTGCTCGACTTCCGCTGCCGGCTCCCGGTTCCGCTGCCCATTGTGCCTTCCGGACCAAGATTCTCCCTATATTGCAGGGGAATCAGGCTAGACAGCCGTGCTGCCGGCCGGTATAATCATACGCGTGTTCGATCCATCGACTCGCCCGCCGACGGTCCTCGATGCGCTGACCGCACCGGGTGACGTCGCCGTCTGGGCGGCCACTGTGGCACCGGGCGCTGAGGTGGTCGGTCCGTTGGCGGTGATCGACCCGGCCAAGGTTGACGGTGTCGGACAGATCGACCTGCTGGTCGCCTATGAGCGGCAGATCGCCTGGCTGGCCGCTGCTCAGCAACGTGTCCTTGCTGAGTTGGATGGGTCGGCGTTGGATTGGACCGGCAAGCAATCGATCGACTACACCCAAGAGCAAGTCGGGGCGGCGCTGCGGCTGTCGCCGGGTCACGCGGCGGATCGCCTGGCTGTGGGTCGGATCTTGGTTGATCGGCTGCCGACCACTCTGGAGTTGCTCGAGGGTGGCGAGATCACCTACCTGCACGCCAAGAAGCTCGCGGAATCGGTGGTGGCTTTCGATGCGAAGCCCACGGGCGAGATCGAGGAACGGGTGCTGCGCCGCGCCGGGGATCAGACCGTCGGGCAGTTCGCCGCCTCGGTGCGTCGAGCTGTCTTGGCTGCGGATCCGCGGCGGGCCGAGCAACGCCACGCCGACGCGTTGGCCGAGCGGCGGGTGGTGGTCACCCCGAAACCCGACGGGATGGCTGAACTGTGGGCATGGTTGCCGGCTGAGGGTGCCGCGTTGGTCAAGACGGTGCTCGACTCTCTCGCCACCGTGAAGACCCCGGGTGATGGTCGGGTCATCGACCAACGCCGCGCCGACGCACTGGTCGACGTGTTCGCCCGCGTCCTCGGCGACCCGAACCTTCCCGAACACCACGGCCACCGACCCGCCATCCAGGTCACCATCGCCGCGTCAACGTTGGTGGGGTGCGACGAACTGCCCGCCGAGCTGGAGGGCTACGGACCCATCACCGCCGCCCTGGCCCGCCGCATCGCCACCGACCCCACCGGCACCTGGCGCCGGCTGCTCACCGACCCGGCATCGGGGCACCTCATGGAGTACGGGCGCAGCACCTACCGGCCGCCAGCCACCTCGCCGACCATGTCATCGCCCGAGACAGAACCTGCGTGTTCCCGCACTGCCGAAGGCCGGCCCGACTCTGCGATCTTGACCACGGCGAGGACTGGTGCACCGGCGGTGAGACCTGCGAACACAACCTGCATCCCTTATGCGAACGGCACCACTACGCCAAACACAACGCCGGCTGGACCATCACCCGCACCAACGACGGCAGCTACCACTGGACCGCACCTACCCACCACACCTACACCGTCCACCCACCCGACGACAGCTGATACAGCCGAGCTGTAGGTTGGCAAAGACTGCCGTTCGCGCCGCGGTGACCGCAACCCGAGTGTGTTGGCGAAGTTGTCCGCGCTACGCGACGTTCTGGGATCGCGAAGCGCGGACAACTCGAAATGGCTGAGGTGGGATTACGTGAGGCGCCAGATGTGTGCGGCCGGTCCGTCGCCCGGAACCCGCACCCCACTGAAGTCCAGGCGCGGGGCCTCACCGTAGAGGACCTCGACCTGACCGTCTGGCCCGAGCACAGTGCGCGGCAGGATCAACGGTGCTCCGCCGCCGCGAGCCACCACGACCAGCACCCGCTCGCTCGCCGTCTCGCGGAGGAACGCGAGCCGGTCGTCGCTGACGTGAATCCAGCGCAGCCCGCCGCGCTGCAGGGCGACCGTGTTGCGCCGTAGCCGGATCAGGGCGCGAAACACGCCGAGCAGGCGGTCGTCCCAGCGCTGGGGCTGTTTCCACGGGAACGGGCGGCGCGCATCCTCGCCATTGATGCCCTCGAGGCCGATCTCGTCGCCGGCGAACACCGCCGGAATGCCCGGCATGGTCATCAGCAGCGCGGCGCCGATGTCGACCAGGCGCGGGTTACCCGTCACGGTGCGGATCCGGGGTGAGTCGTGCGAGCCGAGCTGGTTCATGTTGGCCAGGCGCGCCTGCCACGGGATCGCGGCCAGGAAATCCGTCATGGTCGCAACGACCTCGGGGCCGGTGTTGCGACGCACCGGCACCGGCACGCCGAGGAACCCCAGCGAGCTGTCCGGATCGACCAGCCAGCGCCAGATCGGACGTAGGAACCCGGCATAGTTCATCGATCCGTGCCAGCCGTCACCGGCCAGGTCACGGGTGTAGTCGTGGCCGTGCTCGGCGATCAGCAGCGCGTCCGGCCGAACACCGTACATCGCGGTACGGACGGCTCGCGCGACTGCGTGGTTGCGGTCGTCGGCGGCGTGCCGCGCGGTCATGTTGGCGACGTCGATCCGCCAGCCGTCGAGGTTGTACGGCGGGCGCAGCCAACGCGCGACGATCGAGTCGGGGTCGTCAATCATTCGGCGCCGCAGTTCGTCGCTGGCCCAGTTCAGCTTCGGCAGGCTGGGTATCTCGCACCACCCGAGGTACCCCGGAGCCTGCGAACGCCAGTAGTAGAAGTCGTTCTCCACGCTCGACGGGTCGTCGCGCCCGATCTGGAACCACGAGTGCGCGAGGCCGGTGTGATTGGTCGTGAGGTCGCCGATCAGCCGAATACCTCGCTCGTGCAGCGCGCGCGACAGCGACGCCAGCGCCGCGTTGCCGCCCAGTAGCGAGTCGACCTCGCCGAAGTCCGCCGCGTCGTAGCGATGGTTGGACGTCGCGGTGAAGAACGGTGTCAGGTAGACGACGTTGGCGCCGAGCGACTCGATGTGATCCAGGTGCTCCTGGATGCCGGGCAGGTCGCCGCCGTAGACCTGCCGCTCGGTCAGCGGGCCGGTGGGCGCCACGGGATCCTGATACCAGTCGGCGGCCACGGCCCAGTCGGGCAACGCGCGGTGCTGGCCCGACGACGCGAACCGATCGGGAAAGATCTGGTACATGACGGCGTCGGCGGTCCACGATGGCGCCGCGCCGTAGGTGGTCAGCCGGAAGTCGCGATCGTCGGGCAGATCGCGCCCGTGGTAGCCGGCCGCGTTGAGCCACGAGTAGCCGCGCGATCCGTGGTCGAGCAGGAACCGGTAGTGCGTGTCGGGGTTGGCGATCCGCATCGGCGCCCGCCACCACACCTCGTGCGCGTCCTGGCGATCGATGGTGGCCTCGGCGAAGGACGGATCGGCGTCCGGCGTCGTCCGCACGTGCAGGGCCCGGACGTCCAGCCCGCGCGGCACGCGGACGAACACGTCAACCGTGTCGTCGAGCGAGGGTGTCGGATCGGAGACGTAGAGCTCGGATCCGTCGTGGTGTGGCTGTTCGAACATGGTCACCCCTTCACTGACCCCACGGTCAGGTCGTTGACGAGGAACCGCTGCAGGTAGAGGAAGCCGAGGACCACCGGCAGGGCGGTCAGCAGCGAGCCGGCGGCGAACTCGCCGTAGTTGGCGTTGCGTTGGCCCGAGATCAGGCCGAACAGCCCGACGCCGAGCGTCTTCTGATCGTTCGAGGTGAGGAACAGATTGGCGATCAGGATCTCGTTCAGCGCCCCGATGAACGAGAACAGCGCGATGACGACGAGGATCGGCGCCGCCAGCCGCAGCGTGATCTGGAAGAAGATCTGCGCATGACTGGCGCCGTCGATGCGGGCCGATTCGTCGATCTCCAGCGGGATCGAGTCGAAGTAGCCCTTGAGCAGCCAGGTGTTGACGCCCATCGATCCGCCGAGGTAGATCAGGATCAGCGCCCAGGGCGTGTTGAGGCCGATGCCCGGGAACACATCACCGATCTTGATGAACACCAGATACAGCGCGACGACGGCGATGAAGTTCGGGAACATCTGCACGACCAGCACCGACAGCAGGCCGGCCCGGCGACCGCGGAACCGGTAGCGCGAGAACGCATAGGCACCGGATGCCCCGAGCAGCACGCTGAACGCCGCGGTGACGCCGCAGATCAGCAGCGTGTTGCCGTACCAGCGCAGATACGGCACGGCCGGGTCGTTGAACAACTTGCGGAAGTTGCCGAACGTGGCATGGCGCGGGATCAGCGTGGTCGACGACAAGCTGCCGGTCGGGTTGATGGCGGCCGACACGAGGAACACCACCGGGAACAGCGCGAACACCAATGCCAGCAGGCCGACGATGTGTCGCCAGCCCATGCTCTTCCACCATCCACCCGACCGACGCGTTGCCGGCGGGATCGCGCGACGTCCAGCGGTGCGGGGCTGCGACTTCGTCGTCACGGCGGTCATCCGTATATCTCCTCGAGGCGTCGGGTCCGGCGGAATCCTGCGTACGAGATGCCGGCGATGAGCACGAAGATCAGGATGGAGATGGTCGCGGCCAGCCCGTACTGGGCGCCCTGGGCGCCGAACGCGATCCGGAACGTGTAGCTGATGAGGATGTCCGTGTCTCCAGCCGTGCTGTTGTTGGCCGGGAACGGGCCGCCGCCGGTGAGCAGCTTGATGGCGTTGTAGTTGTTGAAGTTGAACGCGAACGAGGCGATGAGCAGGGGCATCACGGAGATCATCAGCAGCGGAAGGGTGACCGACCGGAAGACCTGGAATGCGTTGGCGCCGTCGATCCGGGCGGCATCGCGCAGCTCGGCCGGGATTGACTGCAGCACTCCTGTACAGATCAGGAACATGTACGGGAAGCCGAGCCACAGGTTCGCCAGCAGGATCGCGACTCGTGCGCTCCACGTGCTGCCCAGCCAGTCGATCTTGGTGTGCAGCAGATGATTGATCAGGCCGAAGTCGCGGTTGTACATGCTCTGCCACACCAGCAGCGAGATGAACGCCGGCAGCGCGTATGGCAGCAGGAGCAGCGACCGGTACAGCCGCTGTCCGCGTAGTCGCGGATGATCCAGTGCGATCGCGAGCAGCAGGCCCAGCCCGAACGTCGAGGCCACGGTCAGCAGCGCGAAGGCCAGCGTCCAGATGAAGATCCGCACGATCGGCCCGCGGATGTCGGAGTTGTCGAAGACCGCGCGGAAGTTGGCCAGGCCGACATTGACCTTCCACCCGGTGTCGAAACGTTTGCCGGACCCGTCGGTCGCGACGAAGTACCCGTTCTTCGACGCGTAGGTCAGATGCGTCCGCGTGTCGGTGAGCGTGTCGGCCCGGGCGTCGTAGGTGACGGTCGTCCGCCCGACGTACGCCTCGGACACTCCGATGTTCTTGATGAAGCCCGACCCCGACGGGATCTGGAACTTGGCCAGGTCGGCCGAACGGGCGTTGACCTGCAGCGCGTTGAGGATGTGCCAACCGCGCGCCGTGATCACCTTGCCGGACGCCGACTTCACCACGTCACCCGCGGCGACCGGCGCGAGGCCTGAGGTCGAACCCTCGTACACCGTGCCGTCGGGTGCGGTCAGGAAGTACACGAACGCAGCGCTGGCCGGATTCCCTTTGGTGGCGACCGAAAGCTTGTACCGAGCGGTACCGGGCACCTCGGTCACCGACGCGGCTTCGATCGTGCTGATGGCCTGCGACTTGGACAGGAGGTGGCCGTCGCCGTAGTTGGTGACCGCCGTGCTCATCGTGTACAGGACGGGGTAGAGCTGGAACGCAATCAGCAGCAAGGTGCCGGGGGCGAGGTACTTGAGCGGGACGTGCCGGCGTCCGGTGTAGATCCACACGAGCGCGACGGTGGCGGCGAGCGCGGCCCCGAGTCCGACCCAGGCGTGCTGATCGATCAGCTTGGGCACCGCGTAGGTCACGAGCCCGACCATGATCGCCAGGAACGCGATCTTGGCCAGTACTCCGGGAACGAGCCAGGACCTGCGTCCGCCCGCGACCTCCGCCGTTGCCATGGGCTAGCTGCCGATCGACTTCTTGATCTGCTTGCCGGCCGCGCTGATCGTCGAGGCCGGGTTGGCGCCGCTGACGATCGCCGCCTCGGCCTTGCCCAGCGCGTCCCACACCGAGGCCATCGCCGGGATCTGCGGCAGCACCTGGGCGTTCTTGGCGGCGGCGTAGAAGCCCTGGACGTCCGGGTCGGTCTTCGCGACCTCGTTGTAGACCGACGTGAGCGCCGGCGGCCGCGGCTCGAGCGCGAACAGCGCCTTCTCCACGTCGGGCTGGGTCGCGTAGTTGGACGCGAACTCCTGGGCCAACGCCGCGTTCTTCGCCTTCGCCGACACGAAGAACGCCTGGACGCTGACGAACGGCCGGGCTGGCGCCTTGCCGGCGAATCCGGGCACCGCCGACAGCGCGTACTCGACCTTGGACGTGGCCACCGTCGGGACCGCCCACGGCCCGGTGACCAGGAACGGTGCCTTGCCGGACGTGAACAGCGACACCGAGTTGTCGGCGTCGATCGAGCGGCGGAAGACGTTCTCGCCCTTCTCGCCGTACTTCGAGATCAGCTTGGCCGCCTCGACGCTGCCCGGCTTGCCGACACCGAGGTCGGCCGGGTCGTAGTCGCCGTTGCTCTTCGTGCCGAACAGGTAGCCACCGGCGGAGGTGAAGAACGGCTCCATGTGATAGCAGTCGCCGGTCTGGCCGACCTGGACGGCGAGTGCCTCCTGCGCCTTCTTGCCCCGAACGAGCGCCTGGCCCTGGCTCACCAACTGCTCGAACGTGCTCGGGGCGTTCGGGGCCAGCGCCGTGTTCCGGAACAGCGCTAGGTTCTCGGTGGCGTAAGGGACTCCGTACACCGAACCGTTGTAGGTGACCGCCTTGGCCGCGATCGGCTGGAACGCCGACAGCTGCTCGCCGGACAGCGGAACCGGCGCGATCGTGCCGTTCTGCACCAGGTTGCCGATCCAGTCGGTGGCGCCGACGACGAGGTCCGGACCCTTGCCGGCCGTCGTGGCGGTGACGTACACCGACTGCAGGTCGGTCGAGATCGTCTGCACGGACACCTTGACGCCGTTGTCCTGCGCGAAGGTGTTTGCGAGCTTCTGCAGCACCGGGGCCCGCTGGCCGTCCGCCCAGATGACCAGGTCGGCCGAACCGCGGGCCGGAACGCCCGAGCCCGAGCTGGACGGCGCCGCGCTCGTCGAGCTGGCGCCGGTCGTGGTGGCCCCGGAGCTCGGGCCACCCGAAGACTTGCCGCTACTGCAAGCTGCTGCAAGAAGGGCGACGGCGAGCGCCGCCGCAGCGGCCTGGACGCGGAACGGGACGGATCGGCGCATGACGCCTCCTAGCGGATCGAGCAGATCGGGCAGGGTGATCGGGACAACCGGCTGCGCGTTGGAAGGTCTATCAGAATCTTGCAGATCTTGCAAGATCCTGAAAGCAAACTAGGATACCGACCATGACCTCTCGGCTGTCCGACATCGCCGCTCGCGCCGGGGTCAGCGAGGCGACCGTGAGCCGGGTCCTGAACAGCAAGCCCGGCGTGGCGCAGGGGACCCGCGACGCCGTCCTGGCCGCGCTCGACGTGCTGGGCTATCGCCGGCCCGACTCGCTGCGGGCCCGCGTGACCCGTCCGGTCGGCCTGATCGTCCCGGAGCTGACCAACCCGGTGTTTCCCGCACTGGTGCAGATCATCGAGTCGGCGCTGGTGAGCAGCGGCTTCTCGCCGATGCTCTGTACGCAGACCCCGGGCGGGATGCCCGAGGACGACTACGTCGACCTGCTGCTCGACCAGGGCGTCTCGGGAATCATCTTCGTGTCCGGGATGCACGCCGACACCCATGCGTCGACGATGCGCTACCAGCGATTGATGGACCGGGGCATCGCCACGGTGTTCGTCAACGGCTACCTGGACGACATCTCGGCCGGCTTCGTCTCCTGCGACGACGCCGTCGCAGCACAGCTCGCGGTGCGCCATCTGTACGACCTGGGCCATCGCCGGATCGGGCTCGCGCTCGGCCCCAAGCGGTACACGCCGGTGATCCGGCGCCGGGCCGGGTTCCTGGCCGAGACGCGCCGGCTCGGCCTCGACGTGCCGGCCGAGCTGATCGTCGAGTCGGTGTTCAGCGTCGAGGGCGGGCAGGCCACGGGCCTGGCCCTGCTGGACGCCGGAGCCACCGCGGTGGTGTGCGGCAGCGACATCATGGCCCTGGGGGTCGTGCGCGCGGTGCGGGGCCGCGGCCTGGACGTACCGCACGACGTCTCGGTGATCGGCTACGACGACTCGCCGATGATGGCGTTCGTCGACCCACCGCTGTCGACTGTGCGCCAGCCCATCTCCGACATGGGCGCGGCCGCGGTTCATGCGCTGGTCGACGTGATCCGCGACGGCGCCGAGCCCCGCAGCGAGTTGATCTTCCGGCCCGAGCTCGTCGTCCGGGCGTCCACCGGGCCGGTGCGGCAACCGGCACGATGACCGCCCGGCCTCCTCAGGCAAAGAGGGCCTTGCCGTACCAGTCTCCCGGGGCGCGAACGCCGGAAGGAACGGCGAAGATCCCGCTGCTGGTGTGCCGGATGTACTCGTTGAGGGCGTCGGTGGCGGCCAGTCGCGTCTGGATCGGGATGAACTGCTTGCGCACGTCCTTCTGATAGGCAAGGAAGAACAACCCGGCGTCGAGCTGACCCGTGATCGGATCGGCGCCGTCGGTGAAGTGGTACCCACGGCGCAGGATCTTCTGGCCGCCGTTGGTGGCCGGCGCGGCCAGGCGAATGTGCGCGTTGGCCGGGACGAGCGGGCCGTTCGGTCCGACGGCGGACAGGTCGACGGCATCGTGCTCGTGCGCGCCGGTGAGCGGCGCGCCGGTGCCCTTGCGGCGGCCGATCACGTCCTCCTGATCGGCGATGTCGTCGGCGTCCCAGGACTCGATGTGCATGCGGATCCGGCGGCTGACCAGGTAGCTGCCGCCGTGCATCCACGGTTGATCGGTCTCGTCCCCGACCCACACGAACGCGTCGAGATCGATCTCGGCCTTCGGCGCGATGTTGTTCGTGCCGTCGATGAACCCCATCAGGTTGCGGCCGGTGAAATTCGGGTCGGCGATGCCGGAGGTCTTGCCGAAACCTTGCTGCGACCAGCGCAGCACGGCCGTTCCCCGCGCGAGGCGGCTGAAGTTGCGGATGGCGTGGTAGGCGACCATCGGGTCGTTGGCGCAGGCCTGCACGCCCAGGTCGCCGCCGCTGCGGGCCGGGTCGAGCGTGTCGGTCGGGAACGGTGGGATGTTCACGAGTGCCGCCGGCCGCCGCGATGCCAGCCCGAATCGTCCGTCGAACAACGACGGACCGAATCCCACGGTAATCGTGAGCTGCGACGGCGGCAGGCCCAGGGCCTCGCCGGTGTCATCCGGCGGAACGTCCGCGGCGAGTTCGGGGTCGGACCCGATCTCGTGCCCGGACGTCATCTGGGCGGCGGCGGCCGACCACGATCCGAGCAGCGTCTTGACGGCCTCGACGTCGTGGGTCGTGAGGTCGAACGCGGCGAAGACGACGCGGTCCTGTGCCGGGGTGGCGATGCCCGCCTGGTGCTCCCCGTAGAACGGCACCGCGGCCGCAGCGGCGGCCGGCGCGGCCGTCGCCGCTTGTGTCTCGGTCGTCGCCGCCGTGGCCCGGGCGATGCCATAGCCGCCGCTGGCCGCGACGACCCCGATGCCGCCGAGCGCCGCGCCCAGAAACCCGCGTCGGCTCGGCCCTGACGTGTCGTTCATCCGCTCACCACCTTGCTTGCGGCCATCGACAGCGGTTCGACGACGGCCTGCACCGCGTGCGCGAGCCCGGTCAGCTGCGAATCGGTCAGCGACCCGTACGGCTCGAACCCCGACGGCATCCAGGAGCAGCGATACCGGTTCAGCTGGGTCCGGAGGTTGCTGAACGCGCTGTCGAGCGTGGCCGTCAGTTTCGGGTCGACGCGTTGTAGCGCCGGGCGAAGGCTCGTGAACGCCTGCGCGGCTCCGACCACATTGGCCGACACGTCGAGCAGGTCGTAGTGCGAGTAGCGCTCCTCCTCGCCGAGCAGGGCGGAGCGGAACACCCCGGTGAGCAGATCCATCGCCGCGTGGGTCAGGTCGCCCGGCTCGAGCGGAAGCTTGGACACCAACGACTGCAGCTTGCGCGCGTGGTCGACCAGCCAGCTGCCGTGGGCCGCCAGGCCGGTGGTGCTCTTCTGCTGGAACAGGCCCTTCTCGATGCGATGGAAGCCGTCCCAGTCGGCGGCCGGCACCTCGCCCTCACGGGCGTTGATCTCGTCGTCGAACGGCTCGGCGACGGTCGCGATCTGCCCGTAGGCGGCCCGCGCCTTGGCGTAGGCCGTCCGCGCCGCCGCCTGCTTGCCGTGGACCAGGGCCGCCTGCAGCGCGGTCGCCGCGGTGACGAGCTGGCCGGCCTGGGTCACGACGTAGTGCCCGTAGCCGGTTCCGGCCCGATCCAGCAACCCCTGCAGGCTCGAGCCCGCGGCCGGCATCGAGGCGCCGACGATGCGAATCGCGACCCGCCCCCCGGCCGCGCCCGGGCAGAACAGCGTGTAGCTGCCCGGTGGCGTGGTCACCGCGAAGGACCCGGTGAAGCCGGCTGGAACGTCGTCTCGCTCGCCGACGATCTGGGCGCCGCTGAGTAGCTGGACCCCACTCACCCCGACGGCGTCCTCGTTCGTGATCGACACGAGCAGCTGGCCGGCGGCGTAGGTCGCTCGATCCGCATGGCAGCCGCGGGCCGCGGTCACCGTCACAGCAACGGTGTGCGACAGCACCGCGGGGAGCTCGCCCGGCGGGTCGGACGGGGCCGGTGCGGTCCCGGTGCGGGTGGTGCCGCAGGCCGCGACCGCGGCGACGACGACGGTCGCGACAACCGCGACCGTGCTGCGCCGCCAGGACTCGCGTGGTTGCCAGCCACCAGGCATGAGTCGCACCTCCTGCACCTTCCGCAGCAGGATTCCGCGCCGGCGTCCACGGGCAGTCCAGATGCGATACATCCCCGACGCGGCGTATCGGCGGTGGATCGCGAATGGACGATTGCCCGGCAATCTTGAGACCCGTGCCATCCGGAGAAGAGGTGGGCCGCAGGCGTGTACCTCACCTCGCGTGGCATCGCCGTCCTCGCCGCCGCGCCGATCCTGTACCTCGCCGGCGAGCTGTTCGGGTTCGCGTTCGCGCGGGCGCTGGCCGGGGTGGCGCTCGCGGCGGTCGTCGCCGGAGTGCCGCGGGTGATGCGTCGGCCGCGGGTCAACGTCGCGCGCGAGGTGTACCCCGACCGCGTCGAACGTGACCAGCCGGCCATGGCCCGCCTGGAGGTCCGCAACCGAGGCAGCCGGCGGCACCCGCCGTTCATCGCGAAGGACGTTGTCGACGACGTGTACCGCGAGGTGCTCGTTCGCGGGTTGGCCCCGCACGCGGCGGCGACGTATCGCTATCAACTGCGGACCGGGCGGCGCGGACGGTTCCCCGTGGGACCGCTGGTGCTCGAGCGCGGCGACCCGCTGGGCCTGGTGCGCAGCGTGCTGGTCACCGGTTCCGGTGCGCACCTGTGGGTCTACCCGCAGCGCCATCCGGTGCGCACCTCCGGGTTGGGCTGGCCGCGGTACCACCACGACGACGAGCGCAGCGCGCGGCCACCGGCCGGCACCAGCGACCTGCGCCGCATCCGCGAGTACGTGCCCGGCGACGACACCCGACACGTGCACTGGAAAGCGGTGGCCCGCACCGGAACGCTCATGGTGCGCGAGTACACGGATCCGGCCGAGCCGCGGCTGACGGTCGTGCTGGACAACCGGGCGGACGCGCTCACCCCGGCGGCCTTCGAGGAGGCGGTCGAGGTCGCCGCGTCCTTTGCCTGTGCAGCCCTGAACGCCTCGTACCGCACGGGTGTCGTCACCACCGGCGGCGACCTGCGGATCGACACCAACGCCGGCCTCGCCGGCATCCGCGGCATGCTGGACCGGCTGACCGAGCTCGAGCAACGACCCGGCGCCGGGACGGCGGCGCTCGTCGACGGCGGTGCAGTGATCTTCGTCGGCGGCGGGACGGTCGACAGCATCCTGGCCGACGTCGGCGCCGACCGGACTGCCGTGACCGCGTTCGACCTGAGCTCGGCGGGGCCGCGGCCCGGCCCCGGCCTGCCCGGCGTTCCGGTGATCGCGGCGGCCACCGCGGTCGAGGCGATCCGGCAGTGGAACGGGGCGGTGTGATGGTGGGCCGGATACCCGTGCTGGGCGCGCTTCTCGCGACCGCGCTCACCGGGCTGATGTTCGGGCCGACGTTCGGGTCGGCCGGCCCTTTGGTGGTGCCGCTTCTGGGCGTCGCCGCCGCCGGCTACGCCGTCGACGAGGCCGTCCGGGCCTGGCCGAGGTTTCGCTCGGCCCGGCCGGGGCTTCGCCCGGTGCGCTGGGCGCTGATGCTGGCGCTCGGGCTGGTCGCGATCGTCGAGACGACGCTGCGGTCCAGCACGCTCGGCGGCCTGCCGACCACGACAACGCTGCGGGCACTGTACGACGGCCCTCGACGGTCCTGGCTGCTGACCTTGCAGACGACGTCACCGGCCCGTCCGCTGCCGCAGCTGGTCGTGTTCGTGCCGATGCTCGTGCTGCTGGCCACCGTGGCCGCGGTGTGGCTGCTCTACGCGGGCCGACGGCTGACGGCGATGCTGCCCGGGCTGGTCGTCGCCGGCGTCGCCCATGCGTTCCGGCCGGTGTCCACCGCCGGCGCGGCGGTGCTGGTGATCGGCTTCGCGGCGGCCGCGGCCGCGGTGCTGGCCGATCGGGGCGCGCGCGACGACGCCCGGCCCGGATCGATGCGACTGCGGATGCGCGATCGAGTGACCGGGCTGGCGGGGCTGGCCGGGGCAGCCGGGCTGCCGGGCGTCGGGTTGGCGGTCGTGCTGGGCGCGTTCCTCGGCGCCGCGGCCGATCCGGGGCACCAGTCGGGGTACTCGTTGCGCGATCACGTGCCGTCGGTGGCGGCGCCGGCCTCGGCGGTCAGCCCACTGGACGACATCGCCTACCGGCTGCAACACCCGCAGGATCCGGTGTTCTCGGTGCGCGACTCGCCCGGCACCGACACCTGGCGGCTGGCCGTGTACGACGGCTTCGACGGCCGTACCTGGACCAGCAGCGACCACCTGCGCTACCTCGGCGCGCGCATCGACCCGCTCCGGGGGCGGCCGGTACCGACGAGCCAGCACAACGCCCGGGTCCTGGTCGACGCCCTACCCGGGCCGTGGCTGCCCAGCCAGGACGGGCTCACGTCCGTGTCCGGCATCGCCCCGGTGGTCGACGAGGGCACCGGCGTGCTGCTGTCCAGCGGGGTCAAGCCCTTCCTCGGCTACCGGGTCAGCTGGACCTCGCCCGACCTCGCCGCGACCGACCTGACCGGTGCGGCTCTGGCCCCGCAGGCCGCTCCCGACGCGTCGACCCTGGGTTCCATACCGCCCAGTATTGTCGCGGTGGTCCGCGCCGCAGTGGGCTCATCCGGCTCATCCGGCTCGTCCGCGCCGACGTTTCGTACTGCGCTGCTGCTCGAGCGCTACCTGCGCGAGCACTACCAGCCGTCGACCGGGGCGGACGTGCCGTCCGGTCACGACTGGACCCGGCTCGTGCAGTTCCTCGGCGAGCCGGCGTCCGGGGGGAGCCGCGATCTCGTCACGACGGCCGGCGGCGCCGAGAGCGTCTCGACCGTCGGCAGCAGCGGCACCAGCGAGCAGTTCGCGGCGGCGTACGTGGTGCTGGCTCGGATCGCCGGCATCCCCGCGCGGCTCGCCGTCGGGTTCCGGCAGCCCGGTCAAGCCAACCCCGACGGCTCGTACGTCATCCGCAACGGGGACGTCCTGGCCTGGCCGGAGGTTGCCGTGCGCGGCATCGGATGGGTGCCGATGGATCCGATGGGCGAGCCGGGCGGCGGCGGCCAGAACGCCACCACGCTCGCCCTCGATCGGGCCCGGGCGAAGCTGCCGCCACCACCGAGTCCGCCGCGCGACCCGACCCCGCGTCCGCCCGGCGCGGCGTCGCGCTCGAACGGTGGGAGCTGGCTGTCGACGGTGGCCGGCGGCGGTCTGCGGGCCGCGCTGGTCGTGCTCGCCGCCTGGCTGCTCGGCGTCCCGCTGGCCAAACGGGTGCGTACGGAGGTGCGGCGGCGACGGGTCGGTAACGCCGCCGTTCTCTCAGCCTGGCTGGAGACCCGTGATCGGCTTCGGGAACAGGGCGTCGCGGTCGATGCTCGCATGACCGTGCGGGAGGTGGCTCGAGCGGGGACTCGGCTGGTTGACGTGCGGGGCGGCTGGGCGCTCGAAGAGCTCGGCGGTCTGGTCGACGAGGCGCTGTGGTCCGGCGCCGCGGCCGGACGCCCGGGCGCCGACGCGGCCTGGCGGGCCGCCGAGGACGTCCGGCTCGGGCTGCGCCGCCGGTCGCTATTCGAACAGGTCGCGATCAGCGTGGACGTCCGCAGCCTGCGTCGCGTGCGCTGAGGGTGGTAGGCGGTCTTGATCATCTCTGTTGAAGTGGCCAGATTTGGTACCTAGAGCAGAGAGGATCGAGCTGGGCGCCCGCGCCCTAGGTTCGTGGGGCATGTCTGCTGGGCGCTGCTGGACCCACCCGTCGAGTCGATATTGATGATCATGGAGTTGTGGTCGTATATCAGCCACAACTCCATGATCATCAACGGCCTGGTGGTCGGCTTGGCTAGGAGTTGCAGACGGCGCCGCGGATCGGACGCGGATCGGTCTCGACCACCTCCGCGCCGTTCGTGGCCTGGATGAGGAAGCAGTACGGCCGGCCGGGCACGATCGGGACGCGGGCGCTGTGCGCGTGGTTGACCAGCACCACGTCGGGCGGATGGCCGGACTGGGCGACGACCACCGCGTACTCCATCGCCGGATCACCCGTCCAGGTCAGCGCAGCCGTCGCGCCGCTGTCGCGAACCGTCACCAGGTGCACGGCCAACGCCGAGGCGGGCTGGGCCGTCGGAGCGCTCGACTGGCTGGACGGGTGGCCCGTCCCGGCCGCGGCCCCGCCGCCGGAGCGATTCGAGAGCCGGGTGACCAGGGCCAGCAGCAGTACGGCCACCACGACGGCGGCCAGCAGGCTCGCGATCCGATGCGTGTGCGGCCGGGTGTCGTCGGGGTGGTCCGGCGGCGCATCGAGTGAGCCGGGCGGCGGGCCGGAGCCCGGGTCGGTACCGGAGCGCGCTGGAGCAATCCGAGCCGGCGCGGAGCGCTCCCGTGGGAGCTGGGCCGGACGCCGCTGCGCCGGTTCCGGTTCGGAGAGGACTTCGTCGAGCAGTCCGGACCAGTCGGTGCTCGGCTCGGCGGGCGGACGCAGGGCCGGGACCGGGACCGGAGCCGGGGCTGGGGCTGGGGCTGGGGCTGGGACCGGCGGTGGGCTCGGCGGTGGGGGGTCCGGCTCCCGACGGGCCGGCGGCGCCGGCTCGGGTCCGGGCGGCACTGACGGCGCCGACGATTCCGGTATGGACTCCGGCGGCGCGGCCGGTCGCACGGCAGCAACCGGCTCGGGCGCGGCCACGGGTTCGGGCGCGGCGACGGGTTTCCGTGCGGCGACGGGTTCCTGTGCGGCGACGGGTTCGGGCGGTGTCGGGTTCGGACGGGATGCCGGTGCCGGCTCGGTGGCCAGCGCCGCGAAACGGTCGGCCACCTGCTCGGCGCTCTCGGGCCGGCCGTCCGGATCGCTGGCCAGCAGCTGGGTGAGCAGCCCGGCCAACTCCGGCGGGGCCAGGTCAGCAGCGAGCGCCGGCGCCGGCTCGTTGATCACCCGCAGGATCCGTGCCCCCGGGTGCTCGCCGATCCGGGCCGGGAACGGTGGCCGGCCGGTCAGCGCGGCGTAGAGCGTGGCGGCCAGGCCGTAGAGGTCCGAGTGCGGACTGAGCACCCCGTCGCACAGCGTCTCCGGCGCGGCGAACTCGTCGTCACGGTCCCGGTCGCCCAGGTAGATCTGGCGCAGTGCGGTGCCGAAATCGCTCAGCACCACCTGCCCGGAGCGGCGAAACAGCACGTTGCTGGGCGTGACCCCGCCGTGCACCACCCCGCGCTCGTGGGCGCGGGCCAGTGCGCCGGCGAGCTCGCGGCCCAGCCAGGCGACCGGCCCGGCCGGAACCGGTCCGTCGCGGCGCAGCCGGTCGGCGCACGACTCGGCGCACAGTTCGGCGATCAGGTACGGCCGCCCGTCGGACAGCACGCCGGCCTCGTCGACCGGCAGGATCGCCGGTGCGTCCCGCAGGTGCCGGATCCGGCTCTGCTCGCGATCGAACAGGGCTCGGCCGGTCCGGTCGAGCGGTGCCGGCAACACCTTGACCGCGACCCCGCGTCCGGTGTCGGTCTGCCGGCCGCGATAGACCGCGCCGTAGCCCCGGCCGTCGATGCGGACGAGCGCCGACACGCCGGGGACGTCGGGCGGCTCGGCCCGGCCCGGGTAACCCGTCATCTTCGCCAACCCGCCCTCACCCACCCCATCCGACCGTGCGCGGCCGGGCCGCACGCGACAGCATCTCGCTCGCCAGCCGGCGGGCCGCGGCCCACACCCCGTCCGACACCGAGGCCGGGCTGATCCGCCCGGTGACGAGCCCGGAGTCGTACGGCACGGGAATCGCCCGCCCGCCCCGGCCGGCGAGCAGCCGGGTCGCCCAGCCGACGTCGGTGTTGGGCTGGCGCGACGTCGACACGAGCGCCACTCCGGTGTGCCACGGGTCGGCCGAATCCCGGCGAGCACCGAGCCAGTCGAGCGCGCAGGCCGCGCTCAGCACACCCTCGGGCGTCGCCGGTGCGACGAGCAGGTGCGCGTGGGCCAGGTCCAGCACGGCCTCGACGAGGGGCGGCCCGATCGGGCCGCAGTCCAGCACGCCGAGGGCGAAGAACCGCGACAGCGTGTCAACGGCGACGCGGCATTGCTCGGGCTCGGGCGCGGTGGTGGCCGCGCCGGTCACCGCCCACATCCCCTCGGCGGACTGGTCGAGGTACGCGGACAGGGCGTCGAACGAGGAGAAGTCCGGCGCGGCGGCGGCGATCTGGGCGACGCCCGCTGACGCCCGGGTCGCGATGCGAGCGCCGAGGGCGCCGCCGACCGGGTGCGCGTCTACCGCGACGATGCGATATCGCCGATGCGTCGCGTAGGCCAGGCTCAGCAGGGCGGCCACCGTCGTCGTCCCGGCGTCGTCACCGATGCCGGCCACCGCGACCCAGCGCGCCGCCCCGGGGGGAGCGTTCAGCTCGAACGGCTCGCCCCGAGACCGCCCCGGCTCCGGGCTCGGGAATCCTCGAGCCGGCGGCGCCTCTCGCTTCGCACGTAGCCGCTTGAGTGCGGACATCCTGGGCTGTGTCATCGTCGTCATCCCACGCGCAGCACGGCGTGCTGGAACGTGTCGGCCCACGGGCCGGCGGCGAAGCCGGGTCGGGTCTCCGCCCCGACGTACAGCCGGACTGTGCGCTCGCCCCGTTGCACCGCCACCGTGGCGACGCTCCACGACGACGCTCGTAGCCGGACGCACACGGTGGCCCATCCGGCCCGCGAGCCTTTCCCGCACGAGAGCACCTCGAGCGGTGTGTACGCCGACAGCTGCGACGTGGAACTGATCACCGAGGCGAACGGGCGAAGCGGCGCCCCGTCGGCCGCGCGGGGTGCCGTGTCGATCCAGTAGCCGCGGACGGCGTCCCAGTCGAGGTAGCCACCGCGGTGCGGGCCGGTGCCGATGCGCCCGCTGCCCTGGGCGCGCACCGCCGTCACGAAGTCGCGCGGATAGCGGCCGAGGTCGACCTGGCCCGCTCGGCACGCGAGGTCGGCGCAGCCGCGCACCCGGACCGGCGCCCCGTGGTAGTACGCCTCGGTCGCTGTGAAGAACAGGCGCAGCTGCCAGTCGGCCGATCCGTCCCGGGTGAGCGCGGCGGCTGACGAGGTGGGCGCGGCGACGGGCTTGGCGGGCGACGCGGGCGTGGCGACGGGCTCGGCCGGTGACGCGGGCGCAACGGCCCGTGCCGTCGAAAGCCCGGCATCGTTCGCAGCCGGCTGGGCCGAGTGGTGCGTGACGAGCACCGCGAGGCAGGTGCCGATGCTCAGGGCCAGCCAGGCGACGAGCGACCAGCCGAGCCGGGACGAGCGTCGCGCCGGCGCCGGGGATGACGCGTGGGGACCGGTCATGGCTGGCCCTGGTCAGGCGGTCCGAGCGGCCGGCGGGTCGACGTCGCCGGCGGGCGGGTCGATGCCACCAGCGGGCATCGCGTTCAGTTGCTGGCCGAACTGGCTGAGCAGGCCGTGCATGCGGTAATGCCCGCGCGGGCACTGCGCGAGCAGATGGTGGTCGAGCAGGTGCTCCAGCGTGCGGTCGGCGTCGTCGCCCGGGTGCCCGGCGAGCGCGAGCACCTCCTCGGCGTCGAAGCAGCGGCCGTCCAGGCGTCCCGCGGCGCAATGCCGGCCGGGCCGGGCCGAGGCCACGGCCAGGGCGCAGAACAGGTCGCGACCGGCCGGCCGCAGCCGCTGGTAGGACGTCTCGAACAGCTCGGAGAGGTCCCGGTCGCTGGTGCGGAGCTCGGCCAGGCGCCGTTCGGGCCGCTCCAGCCGGCGGGCCAGGGCGGCCACCGTCCAGGACGGGTGCTGGCGCAGCCGGATCGCCGCGATGCGGATCGCCGCCGGCAGGTTGCCGCAGTACCGGACGGTGGCGAGCGCCGCCTCGGGCTCGGCGGCCACCCGGTCGTCGGCCACGCCGCGGGCGAGCAGGTCCAGGGCGGGCGCGTCGGGCAGCGGATCGAGCTCGACGCCGCGCGCGCCGTCCAGGCCAGCCATCCGCCGCCGGGTGGTGATCAGGGCCAGCCAGCTGCCGCCCCCGGGCAGCAGTGGGCCGACCTGGTTGCTGTTGACGGCGTCGTCGAGCACCAGCAGCACCCGCCGCTCGCGCAGCACCGAGCGCCACAGCGCCGAGCGCCGCTCCAACCCGTCGGGTACGGCCGCGCTGGGCACCCCGAACGCCTGCAACAGCCCGGCCAGGACGTCGACCGGCTTGGCCGGCGGCTCGTCCGGGTCGTGCCCGTGCAGGTCGCAGAACACCTGGCCGTCCGGGTACTCGGCGCTGCGCCGGTGCGCGACGTGCACCGCCAGGGCCGTCTTGCCGGTGCCGGGCAGCCCGGCGATGACGGCGATCTGCGGAGCATTCGGATCGCCGGCGCCGAGCAGGGCCTCGACCTTCGGTTCGCGCCGGACGAAGTCCGGGAGATCGCGCGGCAGGAACCGCGGCGGCACCGACACCGGCGCGGCGACCGGGGTGAGCGTGTCGACGTAGGGGGACTCGCTGCCGAGCGCGTGCCGCTGGGCCGCCTGCAGGGCCGGGCTGGGTTCGACGCCCAGCTCCTCGAGCAGTACCCGACGGGCCCGCTGGTAGCCCGACAGTGCCTCGCCGCGCCGTCCCGCTCCGCTGAAGGCGAGGATCAGTTGGGCCCACAACCCCTCGCGCAGCGGGTCCTCGGCGATCAGCGGCTGCAGCAGGGCGATGGCGTCGGTGAACCGCGCGCAGCTCACCAGCGCCTCGCAGAGCTGCTCACGCAGATCCCAGCGGACCTGCTCGAGCCGGGCGACGGCCACCCGGGTGATCTCATCGGGCAGGTCCGCGAACGGGGTTCCCCGCCACAGCGCCAGCGCCGCCTCGAACCGGGCCGCGGCGTGACCGGGGTCGGTGTCTGGCCAGTCGCGACGGGCGGTCTGCTCGAACACCGACGCGTCCAGCTCGTCCGCGCCGACCCGGATGCGATACCCGCCGCGGCGGCCCTGCAGGCGCTCTACGCCATCGGCGGTCACCGGCAGCATCCGGCGCAGCTGCCAGACGTAGGTCTTCACGTTCCGATTGGCCGACACCGGCGGCGTCTTGCCCCACAGCACGTCGAGGATCTGTCCGGCGTCGACCCAGGTGTTCGCGTTCAGCAGCAGCAGCGCGAGCAGCGTCGCCGGCTTGCCGCACGGCTGCGCCGCGCCCACGCCGGCGCGCATCTCGAGCGGGCCGAGCACGTTGAACGTCACGCTGGGCGTTACGTCCTCGGTCATCACCGTGTACCTCCACTAGACACGGGCAAGATCCCCGCTGGACGTAGCATTCGAGACAGATCATGAGGATTCGATGAAGTCGGGGCGGGCAGGCGATGCGGGTTCTCGTTGTGGAGGATGACGGGGATCTCGCCCTTGCCATCGGCACCGCGTTGCGGGGCGCCGGCCTCGCCGTGGACGAGGCAGGAACCCTCGATGCCGCCGACCAGCTGCTGTTCAGCAACGGCTACGACGGCGCGGTCTTCGACCGGGTGCTGCCCGACGGGGACGCCCTGCACTACGTGTACCGCCAGCGCCGCGCCGGCCTGCGCGTCCCGGTGCTGTTCCTGACCGCCTTCGACAGCCCGGCCGACCGTGTGGCCGGCTTCGAGCACGGCGGCGACGACTACCTGGGCAAGCCGTTCGACGTCGCCGAGATGGTCGCCCGGGTGGTGAGCCTGTGCCGGCGGGCGAGCCAGGGCCGTCCGCCGGTGCTGCGCTACGCCGACGTCGAGCTCGACGTCGCGCGCCGAGAGGTTCGGCGGGGCGGGGTGCTGCTCACGCTGACCGCCAAGGAGTTCGCCGTCCTGGAGCTGCTGTTGAGCCAGCCCGAGCAGGTGGTGTCGCGCGCGGAGATCGAAGAGCACTGCTGGGACGCGATGGCCGAGCTCATGTCCAACGTGGTCGACGTCGTGATCGGCCAGCTGCGCCGCAAGCTCGGCCCGCCCGGCCTGATCGCCACCGTCCGGGGGGCGGGCTACCGGCTCTACGCCGGGACCGGCGCACCGTGATCGGTGCGCTGCGTGACCGCGCCCGGCGCCGGGCCCCGACCTCGGCCGCCCGGACGACGCTCGGCCGGCTGCGCTGGGTGCTGACCGTGACGTTCACCGCGACGAACGCGGTGGGGCTGCTCGTGCTCGCCTGGCTGGTCGTGAGCTCGGACGCCGATCGCGGCCGGCAGCGCCTGGACGGAGAGCTGCAGCGGGTCACGCTCGCCGCGATCCAGCGGGTGGGCTACCAGGCCGACGCGGTGTCGCTGCGCGACCTGGCCGGCTCGGGGCTCTCGATGCAATGCCCGGCCTTCGCCGTGCTGCCGGGTAGCGCCGCTCCGTTCCTCGGCCTGCGCAGCCTCGGCAAGTGCCCCTCGGCGTCGTTGATCTCGCTGAACCGCACCGCCACGCGGGCGACGCGCGCCAACCGCATCGTCGCCAGTGACGGCACGGTCGCCGGTGGCGGGCACCCGGTCCGCCTGCTGGCCGAGCCGTTCTATCACGGCCAGGCGGTGGCCGGGGCGGTCGTGGCGGTGGTCGACGCGGAGCCGGAGAGCGACCGCCACGAGCGGGTGCTGTGGCTGACCGCCGGCGGCTGCACCCTGCTGGTCCTGGTGCTCGCATTCGTCGGGCACCTGCTGTCCGGGCGGGCATTGCGCCCGGCGAGCCGGACCCTGGACCAGCAGGAGCGGTTCCTGGCCGAGTCCGCGCACGACCTGCGCACCCCGCTCGCTGCGATGCGCGCGCTGACCGAGACCGCGCTGGACCAGCCGCGCCAACGCGGCGAACTGCTGCCTCGCACCGTTGCCCTCGCCGCCCGGATGAGCCGGATGGTCGACGACCTGCTGATCCGGGCCCGGCTGGCGGCCGGCGTCGAGCAGGTCCGGCGCCAACCCGTGCGGCTGGACCAGCTCGTCGAGAGCGTCGTCGAGAGCACCCCGCAGACCGACGGCGCGCAGATCGGGTTGACCACCCAGCCGAGCACCGTGTCGGCCGACCCCACGCTCGTGCAACGGGCCGTGGGCAACCTGATCGACAACGCCCTCAAGTACGGCCGGCGACCCGGCGAGCCGGCCACGGTCACGGTCACGGTCGTCGACGGACGGGTGATCGTCGCCGACAACGGCCCCGGTATGCACCAGCCGCTGGACGCCGCGCCGTTCGACGGCGTCGCCGCGGGCACCGGGGATTCGACCGGTCTGGGCCTGTCGATCGTGCGCTGGATCGCCGAGGCGCACGACGGCGCGCTGCGCGTGTACAACCCGCCCGGCGGCGGCGCGGTGTTCGAGCTGGTGCTCGGGCGCCCCTGATGCGACCAAGGCCCCCGGCGTTCGGGCGTTCGGGCGTCCCGGCGGCCGAACCTGTCCGCGCTTCGCGATGCCCTAGCACCGCCAAGCGCGGACAACTTGGGAACGAAGGTCCCGCGCGTAGTCGTCCATGTTGATGATCATGGAGTTGTGGTCGAATAGCAGCCGCAACATCATGATCATCAGCGGCCGTGGCCTCGCCGGTCGCCGGTCGGTCGTCGGGTGATCGTGCGTCGGTCGTCGGGTGATCGTGAACGTCGCTGCGCATGATGATCTCGGCTGAAGTGACCATGGCTGGTCCGTTCGGCAGAGATGATCAAGAGGGGGGGCGCGCGGACGAACCGACAATGCCTGCAGATCCCGAAGTTGTCCGCGCTTCGCGATGCCCTAGAGCCTGTTGCTAAATGGCTGGTCGGGTCGGGTCGGTGGGGTGGGTTGTGTTGTGGGCGGGGGTTGCTGTGCGTTGATCGCTGTTAGGCGATGGCTGTTCGGTGGAGTTTGAGGAGGTTCAATGTCGCTGCGGCGAGGTTGAGTTCGGCGAGGGCTGCGGGGAGGCCTCGGCGGGAGAATCGGCGTAGTCCGGTGCGGTCTTTGAGGTGTCCGTTGACGGGTTCGACGATGGTGCATCGTTGCCGGTAGAGCTGTCGGCCTTCTTCGGTGGCGACGCGATGTCGCATCTGGTC
>DASXYL010000071.1:0-16576 GCA_036502575.1 Jatrophihabitantaceae bacterium
TGCCGGCCAGCGTGACGTGCTTGCCGTTGGACTCCATCGTCAGTTGCTGGAGGTACGCGGGGAATCGCTTAAGGTACTGCTCATATGGCAGCACCGCCTGCGTTTGTGATCCGAAGAAGTCGGTGTACCAGACCGTCAGCAGGCCGAGGAGCACCGGGAGGTTGTGCGCGAAGGCGGTCGTGCGGAAGTGCTCGTCCATCGCGTGAAAGCCCGCGAGCATCTCGTCGAACGCCTCGGGGCCGACCGCGATCATCGTCGAGAGGCCGATCGCGGAATCCATCGAGTAACGGCCGCCGACCCAGTCCCAGAAGCCGAACATGTTCATGACGTCGATGCCGAACTTCTCGACCTCGGCGGTGTTCGTCGAGACGGCGACGAAATGCTTGGCGATGGCCGCGTCGTCCTTCAACGTCTCCAGCAGCCAGGTCCGCGCAGTGCGTGCGTTGGTCATCGTCTCGAGCGTCGTGAACGTCTTGGACGAGACGATGAACAGGGTCTCGGCCGCATCGAGGTCGTGGGTGGCCTCGGCGAAGTCGGTGCCGTCGACGTTCGACACGAACCGGAACGTCAGGTCACGCTGGCTGTAATGGCGCAGCGCCTCGTACGCCATGACCGGGCCGAGGTCCGACCCGCCGATGCCGATGTTGACGATGTTGCGGATCGGCTTACCCGTGTAGCCCCGCCACTGCCTCGCCCGGACCCGGTTGGCGAACTCGCCCATCCGCCCCAGCACTTCGTGCACGGCCGGCACGACGTCGATGCCGTCGACGTTGATCTGCTCCTTGCGCGGCGCCCGCAGCGCCACGTGCAGGACGGCGCGGTCCTCGGTGATATTGATCTTCTCGCCGGCGAACATGGCGTCGATGCGCGCCCGCAGCCCGGACTCGTCGGCCAGGCGCAGCAACAGGCGCACCGTCTCGTTCGTGACCCGGTTCTTCGAGTAGTCGAGGTAGATTCCGCACGCGTCGAGGGTCAGCTTCTCGCCGCGCCGCGGATCGTCCGCGAACAAGTCACGTAAGTGGACGTCTCGGACCTGCGCGTGATGCTCGCGCAGCTCCTTCCAGGCGGCACGGTCCGGTAGCGGCGTTGCGGCGGCCTCGGCCATCCGGCGCTCTCCTGTCGTCGATCAGCGTCGTCTCATCTCAGCATCCTCGGGGTTGCGTGCGCCACCGGCACCGGGCCAGTGGTAGGCGAGCATTCGGCAAACAGCTAGCCTCATCGGGTTATCCCAGACTTGACAGGTAAGGATCCGGCAGTGACTACTGAGCGGCCCAGATTGTCGGTAATCGGCACGGGTTACCTCGGCGCGACCCATGCCGTATGCATGGTCGAACTCGGCTACGAGGTCATCGGCCTGGACGTCGACGAGGAGAAGATCGGCCGCCTCACCAAGGGCGAGGTGCCGTTCTTCGAGCCCGGGCTGCCCGAGCTCCTCACCAAGCACGTCAACAGCGGCAAGCTGCGCTTCACCACGTCCTACGAGGAGGTCGCCGAGTTCGCCGACGTCCACTTCGTCTGCGTCGGCACACCGCAGAAGAAGGGCGAGTACTCAGCCGACCTGCGCTACGTCGAATCGGCGTTCACGTCGCTGGCCCCGCATCTGACCCGCAAGGTGCTGGTGGTGGGCAAGTCCACGGTGCCGGCCGGCACGGCGGCGCACATGGAGAAGCTGATGCGCAGCCTCACGCCGTGCAAGGACGTCGAGCTGGCGTGGAACCCGGAGTTCCTGCGCGAAGGCTTCGCCGTGAAGGACACGCTGCACCCCGACCGGCTCGTGTTCGGCGTGCACTCCGACTGGGCCGAGCAGCAGCTGCGCGCCGCCTTCGCGCCTATCGTCGACGCCGGCACGCCGGTGATCGTCACCGACTTCGCCACCGCCGAGCTGGTGAAGGTCGCCGCGAACTCGTTCCTGGCCACCAAGATCTCGTTCATCAACGCGATGGCCGAGGTCTGCGAGACCACCGGCGCCGACGTGACCGCACTGGCCGAGGCGATCGGACACGACGAGCGCATCGGCCACAAGTTCCTGCGGGCCGGCCTCGGCTTCGGCGGCGGCTGCCTGCCCAAGGACATCCGCGCGTTCATCGCCCGAGCCGGTGAGCTCGGCGTCGACCAGGCGGTGTCGTTCCTGCGCGAAGTCGACGAGATCAACCTGCGCCGCCGCGCCCGCACCGTCGAGCTCGGCCTCGACCTGATCGACGGCAGCTACCGCGGCACCCGCATCGCCGTGCTGGGCGCGGCGTTCAAGCCCAACAGCGACGACATCCGCGACTCGCCGGCGCTGGACGTCGCGGCCTCGATCGGCCGGCGCGGGGGCGACGTCGTGATCTTCGACCCGCAGGCGATCGAGAACGCCCGCCGCGTGCACCCGGAGCTGATCTACGTCGAGTCGCTCGACGAGGCCCTGGCCGGCGCGGACGTGACGATGCTGCTGACCGAGTGGGACGAGTTCCGCGACATGGATCCGAGCGTCGTGGGTCAGCAGGTCGCGCAGCGCAACATCGTCGACGGACGCAACGTCCTCGACCCCGTGCAGTGGCGCAAGGCCGGATGGCGCTACCGCGCCCTGGGCCGGCCGTAGGTGGATCCGGCGCTCGTCGACTCGCTGTCCCGGAACGTTCGCGAGAAGCAGCGCGAATGGCGCTCCCCCGGGGTTGCCGCCGGCGTGGTGCGCGATGGCGCGCTGACCTGGTCGCTCGGGGTCGGCGCCTCGGACGTTGCCGCGCCTGATCGTGCACCGGGGCCGGACACCGCCTTCGCGATCGGGTCGATCAGCAAGACGTTCACCGCCGCTTTGATCATGTCGCTGCGGGACGAGGGCCGGCTGGCGCTCACTGATCCGGTATCGCGTTTCCTCGACGTCCCGGCCCATGGCAGCTTGACCGTGCGCGACCTGCTGGCCCACGCGTCCGGGCTGCAGCGTGAGCCGGTGGGCGATCTGTGGGACACGCTGGTGGTTCCGTCCATCGAATCAGTGGTGCGCGACCTGGCCGACGCCGAGCAGGTGCTGCCGGCCCGCCGGCGCTGGCACTACTCGAACCTCGCCTACTCGCTGCTGGGCGAGGTCGTGGCGCGGATCGACGGCCGCCCGTGGGCTTCGTCGTTGCAAGAGCGGCTGCTCGATCCGCTCGGTATGACTCGCACGTCGCTGACGCCGGGGTCGCCGATGGCCGTGGGCTACTACACGGATCCGTTCACCGACCAGGTGCAGGCCGAGAAGTGGCCCGACATGGCGGCCTTCTCCTCGGCCGGAGGACTGTGGAGCACGGTCTCGGACCTGGCGCGGTGGTGCGCCTTTCTCACGTCGGGAGCGGACGGCGTCCTGTCGGCCGACACTCTCGATGAGATGACCCGGCCGGAGATCATGTCCGACCTGGAGAACTGGACGCTCGCCTGGGGTCTCGGGCTGGAGCTGTTCCGCCGGGGCGAGCGCATCCTGGTCGGCCACGAGGGCGCCATGCCCGGCTTCCTCGCGTCGGTGGTCGTGCGGCGCGTCGATCGCGTCGGTGCCGTCGTGCTGTGCAACACCTCGGCTGCTGCCGAACCGGCCGCGCTCGCCCTCGATCTCGTGGATGAAGTGCTCGACTCCGCGCCGCCTTCTGTCTCGCCGTGGCGGCCCGGGCCTGCGGTGCCGGACTCGCTGGTTCCACTTGTCGGACGGTGGTGGTCGGAGGGATCGTCGTTCACGTTCTCCGTGCAGGACGGCCACCTCGAGGCTCGCAAGGACGGCCAGCCGGCCAGCAAACCGCCCGCCGTGTTCGAACCCGCCGGCCCGGACCGCTACCGCGCCGTCTCCGGCCGCGAGGAGGGTGAGCTGCTGCTCGTCGAGCGTGACTCGTCGGACTCGGTGACGCGGATGAAGTGGGCCACCTATCCCTTCACCCGGGATCCGCGCACCTTCGGCGAGTGATCGCTGGCTCGCCTCGCTTCGCCGATCGCTCTTCGTGGGATCGGCCGCTTCGCTTACTCACGCTGACCATTTACGTGGAGACGCGGCGGATCACCGTGCGAGCTGCTGCTTCGGGCGCCCGGGCCGGACTGTCGCTCGGGCCGAGCGGCTTACCGGGTTAGGCAGAACGGATGTCCGGCGGGATCGGCGAAGACCCGGAACCGCTCGCCGCCACCGTCGAGCCGCGATGCGCCCTGCTCCAAGGCCCGGGCCTCGCCGGCATCGAGGTCGTCGACGAGGATGTCGAGATGCGCCTGCTGCGGGTACGCCGGGTCGGGCCACCGAGGCGGGTTGTACCCGCTCACCTGCTGAAAGAGCACGGTCTTGCCGTCTCCGGCGATGAGTGCGCCCTCGGGACCCTCGTAGGTGACCTCCATGCCCAGGAGGTCGGCGTAGAAGCGCGCGAGGGCCAGCGCGTCGGGCGCGTCGATCGTCACCGCGAACAGCCCCATCACCGAACCGACGCCGTCCGTCTGGCACAGGTCGAACGGGTGCCCCGCCGGATCGGCCAGCGTGATCCACGAGGAGCCGGCGCTCAGCCGCGTGGCCCCGAGACCGATGGCTCGCTCGGCCGCCGCTTCGATCCCGTCGACCTGCAGGTCGAGGTGGACCTGCTGCGGCAGCTCCTGCCCGGGCCACCGGGGCGCGACGTGGTCGGGAGCGAGCTGGAACGCAATCTCCTGCCCGTCCCCCGCCCGCAGCGTGATCCAGTCGGATTCCTTCCGGACGATGTCCCAACCCGCTAGCTCGGCGTAGAACACGGCGAGCTTCTCGATGTCGCGCGCGTCGAACGCTACGAGCTCGAGGCGTCCTGTCACAGTCATGCCCGCATTGTGGCCCCGCCCGCCGACAACGACGATCGATCACGGCGAAGCGACCACGGCCAGGGCCGCTCAGCCGTTCAATGCCACCTGGGTCTCGGCGGCGAGGGCGATGAAGGGCTCGATGTCGAGCTCGGCCGCCGTCGGCTGTAGTACGACGGTCGTCGCGCCGGCGTCGGCGTAGGCACGCACGACGGCGGCGACATCGGCCGCGGTTCCGGCCGCGACGGCTTCGACGGCGAAGCGACCGGCCGCCGTCAGCTCGGCCTCGATCGGGGCGCGCGTGGCGCCGGCCAGGAGGTACACGACCACCTCCTGCGGATGCGGTGCCGCAGCCTGCGAAACAGCCGCCCGGACGCCGGAGGGTGTGATGCCGGCGTCGAGGACCATCCCGTCGGCGATCTCGCCGGCGAGGGCCACTGTGCGCGGCCCGCGGGCCCCGACGAGCAGCGGCGGCACCTCGGCCGGCGGCCAGTCGAGCGCGACGGCGTCCAGGCGCACGTATGAGCCGGACGCCGTCACCGTCTCACCACGCAGCAGGGCGCGAGTCGCCCCCACCCACTCGCGCAGCAACGTCATCGGCGACGCCGCCTTGGCGCCCACCTGGTCCATCCAGGATTGGACGCCGTGCCCGGCCGCCGGCACGAACCGTCCCGGGAACAGCCGGGCGATCGTCGCCAGCTCCATCGCCGCGAGCGCCGGATTGCGGAACGGCACCGGCATGAGGCCGAGCCCGATCCGCACCGAATCCGTCCAGGCCAGGGCCGCCACCGACGCGGTGAGGCCCCCCTCGAGGAAGCAGTCCTCCCACAGCCAGACGTCGTCGAGCCCGGCGTCGGAAGCCGCGGTGACGAACGGCCGCAGCTGCTCGGGCGGCAACTGCGGGCGGAACACGACGCCGAGCCTCGGTTCGGTCATCGGCCCTCCAGCCGCTCGGCGAGGGCCGCGTCCTTGGCCTTCGCGATGTCGGCGAGCCCGACCTGGAACGCGGCCATCCGCGACGCCAGTGCCGGGTCGGACGCGGCCAGGATGCGCACGGCGAGCAGCCCGGCGTTGCGGGCGCCACCGATCGACACGGTGGCCACCGGCACCCCGGCCGGCATCTGCACGATCGAGAGCAGCGAGTCCATGCCGTCCAGATACTTCAACGGCACCGGGACGCCGATCACCGGCAACGTCGTCAGCGAGGCGACCATGCCGGGCAGGTGGGCCGCCCCGCCGGCCCCGGCGATGATCACCTTCAGGCCCCGCCCAGCCGCGGACTGCGCGTACTCCGCCATACCGAGCGGGGTGCGGTGCGCCGAGACGACCCGAACCTCGTGCGGGACGTCGAACTCACGCAGCGCGTCGGCGGCGGCGCCCATCACGTCGAAATCCGAGTCGCTGCCCATGATCACGCCCACGGTCACGGCGGGTCTCCGTTCATCAGGTAGGCCGCTGCGGCTTGCGCGCGGCCCCGTACCTCGGCCAGATCAGTGCCCAGCGCCGTGACGTGGCCTACCTTGCGGCCGGGACGGAATCCCTTGCCGTACAGGTGGATCTTGACGTCCGGCCAGCGGGCCATGCAGTGGTGGACGCGCTCGTCGATGCTCGCGGGCTTGACGTCGTCCGGGCCGCCGAGCAGGTTCGCCATCACCACGACCGGCGCGGTCGGCGCCGTCGTGCCGAGCGGGTAGTCGAGCACGGCGCGCAGGTGCTGCTCGAACTGGGACGTGCGCGCGCCCTCGATCGTCCAGTGCCCGGAGTTGTGCGGGCGCATCGCCAGCTCGTTCACCAGCAGCTCGCCCGTGGCGGTCTCGAACAGCTCGACCGCGAGCACGCCCACGACACCGAGCGACTCGGCGATCCGCAGGGCCAGCGCCTGGGCCTCGTCGGCCCGCTCAGTGTCCAGCCCGGGCGCCGGCGCGAGAACCTCGACGCAGATGCCGTCCTGCTGGACCGTTTCGACGACCGGCCACGCCGCCCCCTGCCCGTACGGCGAGCGGGCCACGACGGCGGCCAGCTCCCGAGCGATGGGCACGCGAGCTTCCGCGATCAGCGGGGTGTCCGACTCCAGCTGATCGGCCGCCTCCACCAGCGAGGAGATCATCCACACGCCGCGACCGTCGTATCCGCCGCGCGCCGCTTTGAGCACGAGCGGCCAGCCGACGGCGTCCCCGAAGGCGGCCAGCTCGTCCGCCGACCCGATCGGCGCCCACTCGGGACAAGGGACGCCCAGAGACGTCAGCCGGCGGCGCATCGCCGCCTTGTCCTGCGCGTACACCAGAGCGTCGGCCCCCGGACGCACGACCACGCCGTCGGAGGCCAGCGCCTCGAGGTGCTCGCCCGGCACGTGCTCGTGATCGAACGTGACGACGTCGCACCCGGCCGCGAAGGCCCGCAGATCCGGCAACGAGCGGTAGTCGCCCACCACGACGTCCGCCGCGACCAGCGCCGCACCGTCGTCGGGCGACTCGGCGAGGATCCGCAGCGACTGCCCCAGCGCGATCGCGGCCTGGTGCGTCATGCGGGCCAGCTGCCCGGCGCCGACCATGCCGACGACGGGCAGGCCGGTACGCGGGTCCACGTCGCGAAGAGTAGCCGTCGGCCGCGCGCCCGAGCAGCACCGGCACGGACGACGCGAGCCGCACAGGTCGTCCGGGTAGACTTCGATGCCATCATGCTCACGACGTCTCCACCATCGATGCTGGATCGGCTTCGCGGCTCGTGGCGAATCCTGCTCAAAGAGGTCGCCGCCTTCGGCGTCATCGGCGCAGTCGGGCTTGTCATCGATATCGGCCTGTTCAACCTGCTGCTGCACCAGCACATCGGCGTCCTCAGCGCGAAGGCCATCTCGACGGGCGCCGCGACCACGTTCGCGTACTTCGGCAACCGGCACTGGTCGTTCTCGCACCGGGCCCGCACCGGGTTGGGCCGCGAGACGTCGTTCTTCTTCGGCATCAACCTGATCGCGTTGGCGGCCGCCGAGCTGCTCCTGGCCCTGTTCGCGTACCCGCTTCACTACAAGTACGACCACTGGGTCATGAACGTCGTGAACCTGGGCACGATCGGGCTCGGCACCCTGTTCCGGTTCTGGGCCTACAAGCGGTTCGTGTTCCTGCACCCGGACAAGGTGAACGCGGACCTCGACGAGGAACTCGCCGAGACGACCTAGTACGGCCTACTCGTCGCCGGCGTTGTCCAGGCGGAAGCCGACCTTCAGCCCGACCTGCACGTGGCCCAGTTGCCCGTCCTCGATGTGTCCGCGGATCTCGGTCACCTCGAACCAGTCCAGCCCGCGCAATGTTCGCGCGGCGCGGCCGATCGCGCCCTTGATAGCGTCATCGACGCCTTCGGTCGACGTGCCCACGACTTCGGTCACTCGGTAGGTGCGGCCAGACATCGGTACCTCCTTGGACGGAACGATGATCAGGCCGAGCTTGGCGCAGAATCGTCGGCATGACCACTACCCGCCGCGCTCGCGCCGCTGATGTCGCCGCCACCCGATGAGCGCTCGCGCGAAGAGCCCGCCGACCGCGACGCGGTCGCGCCGAAGGCGGATCTCCGGATCCACCCGAGCGCCGGCGAGCGGTGGCCCGGTGATCCGCTTCCGGCGGATTAGCTCAGTGCTGGTGTTCGAAGCCCATCCTGGTCATCTGCTGACCGAGAACCTCGCCCACTACCCGCGGCGCGGCTACACCGTGACGCATCGGACGGACGACGGTGGCTTCCACCGCATCCACTTCGCCAAGACGGTTCCGCGGTAGCGAGCGAGCTACCGACCACTTCGTTGACATGGAATTCGGAAGCGACTAGAAAATGAGACAGCGTCTGACAACGTTGTCAGGATCGAGGTGCCGACGGAAGAGGTAGGACCGCATGAGGGCTGGACGCCGACAACGCACCCTGAGCCTGATCGTTTCGGCGCTGCTCATCGGCGCGGTGGCGGCGCCCGCGAGCGCCGCGGCCACACCGCCGGGCGGCCCCCCGCTGGTTGCGGATCCCACCGTCTACGTCAATCCGCAGGTGGGCAACCAGACGTCCGGCACGACGTTCCCCGGCGCCGCCCTGCCGTTCGGCATGGTCCAGAACAGCCCCGACACCAACGTCGGCAACGCCAGCTACAACTACGACGCCCCGAACATCGTCGGATTCAGCCAGGTTCACCTGTCCGGAATCGGGTGCCCGGCCGGCAGCTGGATCCGGGTGATCCCCTCGGTCGGCGACGTCACCGACTCATCCATCAACGGCACAGCGTCCCCGTACAGCCACAGCACCGAGGTCGTGAAGCCGGGTTATTACGCAGTGACGCTGAGCAAGCACGACATCCGTTCCGAGCTGACCGCCACGACCCGGGTCGGCGTCGACCGGTTCACCTACCCGGTAAACACCGAGCAACCGCGACTCATCGTCAACGTCACCGACGTGTGGGGCCAGACGTTCGACAGCCACGTGCAGGTGGTCGGCGACCGGATCCAGGGCTACGTCACCAGCGGATCGTTCTGCGGATCCGGGCGGCCCAGCCGCTACACCCTGTACTTCAGCATGGCGCTCTCGGCGCCGATCACCAGCGTTGCCACCTGGGACCGGGGCCAGAAGGTGCCGGTGGCCGGACGCACGGAGGCGAGCGGCGGCGCGGTGATCTCGCTGGCGGCCGACCCCACCACGGCCCTGGTCACCAACACCGGCGTCTCCTACACCTCGATCGCCGGCGCCGAGGCGAACCGGGTCGCCGAGATGTCCAACCGCGGCAACCCGAAGACGTTCGACCAGGTCCGCGCCGACGCACAGAACGCCTGGCGCAAGCAGCTGTCGAGCGTGCAGGTCGCCAGTAACTCCTACACCGATCTACGAACGTTCTACACCGCGATGTACCACAGCCTGCTGCACCCATCGGTGGCCGAGGACGTGGACGGCACCTACCAGGGCTTCGACCACAAGACGCACCAGGTCGAGCCGGGCCATCACTACTACCAGATGTTCTCGATGTGGGACACGTACCGGTCGCAGAACCAGATGGTCGCGCTACTCGCCCCCGACCGGGAGAAGGACATCGCGCAGACGATCCTCGACATCTATCAACAGGCCGGCTGGATGCCTCGGTGGTCGCTGGGCCAGGCCGAGACCAACGCCACCAGCGGCGATCCGGTGACCCCCTTCGTCGTCACGATGTACACCCGCGGCCTCCTCGACAAGCAACTGGCCAACGAGCTGTTCGACGCCCTGTGGCAGAACGTCAACGGGACACCGCCGCCGTCGACGAACATCAAGGCCCGCGAGTTCAACCCGCAGTATCTGAGCAAGGGCTACATCCCCTACGAGCTGAGCAACAACGAGGCCGCGTCGATCGGCCTGGAGTACTCGTTCGCGGACTGCGCGCTCGGCACCATGGCCATCGGACTCGGGCGGATCGCCGAGGCCAACGTGCTCCGGCCGCGCTGTGACGAGTTCGAGCACGTCTGGAACTCCGACATCAGTTCCAAGGGCTTCACCGGATTCCCCCAGGTGCGCGCCGCCGACGGCAGCTTCGTCCCGACGACCGCCCCGGAGAACGGCAAGGGGTTCAAGGAAGGCACCGCGTGGCAGTACCAGTGGCTCGCCCAGCAGGATCCGCAGACCCTCTTCGACCTGATGGGCGGCGCCGACCAGGCCGAGGGCCGGCTCGACACGTTCTTCGCCATGCCCGCGATCCAGGCCGACCTCACCACCGCTGCTCAGCAGAACTGGGTGACCGGATCCGTCGACTACAACGGCCACTTCGAGTTCAACCCGAACAATGAACCGGACTTCCACTCCCCGTGGATGTACGCCTGGACGAACAGCCCGTGGAAGACCTCAGCGGTGACTCGAGCCATGCGGGTGCTCTACAGCGATGACTACAAGGGCCTACCCGGCAACGACGACCTCGGCGCGACCTCCGCCCTGGTGGCGTTCCAGATGATGGGCTTGTTCGAGGCCCAGGCCGGCTCCGGCAACTATGTCTTCTCCGCGCCGATGTTCCCGAAGACCGTGATCACCCAGCCCAACGGTCACCGGGTCACGATCACCGCGCCCGGCGCCGAGGCGAGCAGCCTGCAGTACATCGACACGATGCGCGTCGACGGCACGAAGACCACCAAGAGCTGGATGTCGCACCTCGACCTGATGAAGGCCGACCGGATCAGCTTCACGCTCACTACCGACCCGACCACCACCGCCTGGGGTGTCGGTGCCGCCAATCAGCCACCGGCCGTCGTCGGCAGCACGCCGGCTCGGGAACCGTCCAAGCCGCAACTTGCCTTCGTCGCGCCGGTCAAGGACGCGACCGTTACCGGCACGGTGCCGGTCACCGTGTCCGTGGCCGGCAAGCGGTTGCAGGCCTACAGCCTGCGGATCGACACCGCCGGGCTGCAGTACGCGGCGCAGCCGTCACCCGGTACGCAGACGGTCAGCCTCGACACCACAACACTCCCGAACGGCCCGCACACGCTGCTGGCCACGGCGACGGACAGGTCCGGGCACCGGGCCACGATCACCGAGAAGATCACCGTGAACAATCCGCCCGGGTAGGGCTCAGCTCCAGGGCGTCCCGGTGACCTTCTCGTAGAGGGCGACGTAGCGGCGGCGAGTCTCGTCGACGACTTCGGACGGGATCTCGGGTCCGGGCGGCTTCTTGTCCCAGGAGCCCAGCCCGCTGGCCCAGTCGCGCACGTACTGCTTGTCGTAGGCCATCTGGCGCTGCCCGGGCGTCCAGTCCTCGGTCCGCCAGTAGCGCGACGAGTCAGACGTCAGCGCCTCGTCGGCCAGGGTCAACCCGTCCGGCCCGAGACCGAACTCGAACTTCGTATCGGCGAGTATCAGGCCACGATCCTCGGCGATCTTGGTCGCCGCCCGGTAGAGGCGCAGCGTCGTCGCCCGCAGTTCCTCGGCGCGCTCGCGGCCGACGAGAGCGGTCACGTCGGCGAAGGTCATCGGCTCGTCGTGGCCCTCTTCGGGCGGCGTCTTGGTGGTGGGCGTGAAGATCGGTTCGGGCAGGCGGGCGCCCTCGACCAGGCCGTCCGGCAGCTCGACCCCCGACACCGACCGCGACGACTGGTACGCCGACCAGCCGCCGCCGGCCAGGTAGCCCCGGGCGACACACTCGACCGCGACCATGTCCAACCGGCGGCAGCGGATGGCCCGGCCGGCGAACTCGGCCGGGACGTCGTCGGCCGAGACGACGTGGTTGGGCACGATGTCGCCGAGCTGCTCGAACCACCACAGCGACAGAGCCGTCAGCAACCGCCCCTTGTCCGGGATCGGCGTCGGCAGCACCACGTCGTAGACCGAGATCCGGTCCGTCGCGACCAGGATCAGCTCGTCCGGGCCGTCGGCGTACACGTCACGGACCTTGCCGCGATGGATCAGTTCCACGGCGATCTTCCTAACTCAGCGCTTGGGTCAGGTCGGCGACCAGGTCCTCGACGTCCTCGATGCCCACCGACAGGCGAACCAGGTCGTCGGGCACCTCGAGCGGCGAGCCGTTGACGCTGGCGTGCGTCATCCGTCCCGGGTGCTCGATCAGCGACTCGACACCGCCGAGCGACTCGCCGAGGATGAAGATCGAGGTCAGCCCGCAGACCTTCACCGCGGCTTCCTCGCCGCCGCGCACGGTGAACGACACCATGCCGCCGAATCCGCGCATCTGCCGGGCGGCGAGGTCGTGGCCGGGATGTTCGGGCAGTCCCGGGTAGTAGACCCGGGCGACGGTTGGGTGGCCGGTGAGGAAGTCGGCGACGCGCGCGGCGTTGGCGCAGTGCCGGTCCATGCGCACGCCGAGGGTCTTGATGCCACGCAGCACGAGGAAGGCGTCGAACGGCCCGGCGACGGCGCCCATCGCGTTCTGGTGGAAGGCCAGCTGCTCACCGAGCTCGGCGTTCGCGCGCCCCACCACGAGCGCGCCGCCGATGACGTCGCTGTGCCCGCCCAGGTACTTCGTCGTCGAGTGCACGACGACGTCCGCGCCCAGGGCCAGGGGCTGCTGCAGGTACGGAGTGGCGAAGGTGTTGTCGACAACGAACAGGGCGCCGGCGTCGTGGGCGATGCCGGCGAGGCCCGCGATGTCGGCGATACCGAGCAGCGGGTTGGTCGGCGTCTCGCACCAGATCACCCGGGTGGACGGCCGCACCGCGGCGCGCACCGCGTCCAGGTCGGACAAATGCACCGGGGTGTACTCGACGCCCCACCGGGCCAGCACCCGGGCGACCAACCGGAACGTCCCGCCGTACGCGTCGTCGGGCAGCAGCACGTGATCGCCCGGACCGCAGACGGCCCGCAGCAGGGTGTCCGAGGCGGCCAGCCCGCTCGCGAACGCAAATCCTCTAGCCCCCCGCTCACCATTACCCTCGAGCGCGGCCAGCGCCTCTTCCAGGGCGGTCCGCGTCGGGTTGGCGCTGCGGCTGTACTCGTAGCCGCCGCGCAGGCCGCCCACGCCGTCCTGCTTGTACGTGGACGTCGCGTAGATCGGCACACTCACCGCGCCGGTGAGCGAGTCGGGCTCCTGCCCGGCGTGGATCGCGCGCGTGTTGAAGCCGGCCTCGTTGCCGGCGGCACTGGTCACGCCCGCAACGATAGTTGCCGGCCCGATCGCCGGCACAGCGAGCAGCTGGGGGCTTGCCGTACCCTCCGTCGAGATGGGCAGCCCGCACGTGCGCCGCCGGCGCTGGACCGCGATCGCTGCGTCCGTGCTCGCCGTCCTGGCCGTCGTCTCGATCGTGCTGCTCACGACCCGTGAGTCGGGCAAGAATCACGCCGACGCCACACCCCCTCCCCCGTCCACGTCCGCCTCGACACCTGCACCCAGCCCCCGTCCGACGACCCACACGGCATCGCCGACCCCCAAGAAGCCGAGCCTGGCGTCGTCCGCCACGGTCAACGCAGCCCTGCGCAAGCTCGCCAGCCAGCTGCCCGCCGGGGGCGTGTCGGTCGCCGCCCTGAACACGAAGACCGGCGCCCAGTACAGCTTCGGCGCGGGCAGCGGCATGCGCACCGGCAGCGTCGCCAAGCTGTTCGTGCTCGAGGCCGCGCTCCTTGCGCACGAGCGCGACGGGACGGAACTCAGCGACGGTGAGATGGCGCTGGCCACGCCCATGATCGAGAACAGCGACAACAAGGCCGAGTACTCGCTCTACCTCGACATCGGCGGCCGCGACACCCTCGAGGACGCCGCCGGGCGGCTGGGCATGCGGCACACGGTCCCGGGCGACAACGACCCCGCTCTGACCACCACCAGCGCGGAGGACGGGCTGCAGATGCTGGCCCCATTGCTGGCCAAGCCGCCGACGGTCGCGGGCGTGCCGCACAAGCCGTTGAGCGCCTACTCGCGCTCGCTCGCGCTCGGGCTGATGCGCGACGTCGAATCCGACCAGCGCTGGGGAGTCAGCGCCGTCGCCGATCCCGGCACGACGGTCGCACTCAAGAACGGCTGGCTGTCGGTCGACAACGAGAACGGCCCTGGTGATAACGACGACGACCGGTGGCTGGTCAACAGCGTCGGCATCGTGACTGTGCGCGGCCAGCAGGTGCTGCTGTCGGCATTCACCCAGCACGGGCCGGACTACCAGAGCGGCGTCGACCTGGTGGAAGCCCTCGTCAAGGCGATCACCCCGGCGGTTGTCGCCAGGTGACTCAGATCGCGGTTCGGACGCACCACATAGCGTGGCGAGCGAACCACTATCGCATCAGTGCGAGCCAGCTAGGTGGCCCAGGACGTCCTGGCGGGTGATGACGCCCGCGGGCTTGCCGTCGATGTGGACGAGCAGCGCGTCGGCCGCGCCCAGGGCGTCGATCGCCGCGGACACCGGCTCCCCCGACCCGATGATCGGCAGTGCCGCTGACATGTGCGGCTCGACCGGGTCGGCGAGTGACACCTTGCCGGCGAACAGCGCATCGAGCAGCACTCGCTCGGACACCGACCCGAGGACCTCGCCAGCCGTCACCGGCGGCTCGGCCTTGACCACCGGCATCTGCGAGACGCCGTACTCGCGCAGGATGTCGATCGCCTGGCGCACCGTCTCCTCAGGGTGCACGTGGACGAACTCCGGCATCTGCAATCCCTTGCCGGCCAGCACATCGGCGACTCGTACGACGGTCTTCTCCGACGACAGGAAGCCGTAGTCCGCCATCCAGTCGTCGTTGAAGATCTTGGACAGATAGCCACGGCCGGAGTCGGGCAGCAGCACCACGAGGACGTCGTCGGGGCCGAGCCGCTCGGCGACCCGCAAGGCGGCGACCACGGCAAGGCCGCAGGAGCCGCCGACCAGCAGCCCTTCCTCGCGGGCCAGTCGCCGCGTCATCACGAACGCGTCGCGGTCGCTCACCGGCTCGACCCCGTCGACGAGCGACGCGTCGTACGTCGCCGGCCAGAAGTCCTCGCCCACGCCCTCGACGAGGTACGGCCGGCCGCTGCCGCCGGAGTAGACCGAGCCCTCGGGGTCGGCGCCGATGATGCTCACCGAGGGGTTGCGCTCCTTGAGGTAGCGCGCCACCCCGCTGATCGTGCCCCCGGTCCCGATGCCGGCGACGAAGTGGGTGACCCGGCCCTCGGTCTGCTCCCAGATCTCGGGCCCGGTGCTCTCGTAGTGCGCCCGCGGGTTGTTGACGTTCGCGTACTGGTTGGGACTCCAGCCACCAGGGGTCGTCGTGGTCAGCCGGTTGGCGGTCGAGTAGTACGAGTCCGGGTGCTCGGGCGCGACGGCGGTCGGGCAGACGACGACATCCGCGCCGTACGCGCGCAGCACCGCGATCTTCTCGGCGCTCATCTTGTCGGGCATCACGAAGATGCAGTGGTAGCCGCGCTGGGCGGCGACGATCGCCAGCCCGACACCGGTGTTGCCGCTGGTCGGCTCGACCAGCGTGCCACCCGGGCGCAGCAGCCCGTCGCGCTCGGCCGCGGCGATCAACTCGACCGCGACGCGGTCCTTGATGGAGCCGCCCGGGTTGAGCGTCTCGATCTTGGCGAGCAGCTGGGGGCCGAGGCCGGCGCCAAGGCGCGCCAGGCGCACCAGCGGCGTGTTGCCGATCGCGTCGACGATCGAGTCCCTGACATCGGCGCCGGCCGTCTGCCGGTCGCGCTCGCGCGCATGTTCCCCCGTCGGCGCCATGCCGGAGGGACACTACTGCGCGCCGGTGTGGTGGTGGAACGCCTCGCGCTCAGGCGCTGGCAGCGCCGGTCGGTGTCACCTGCTGTGCCGTCGCACCGTCGGGTCCCGCACCTGGCCGCATCCGCTCCAACTCGTCCGGCAGGTTCTTGACCTCGAATGCGAGCACGATCTGCATGACGCCAATCGCGACGGCCCAGATCCCGCCGACGGTAATCAGAGCCGCCAGCGTGGCACCAGGGTCAGCCAGGGCCAGCACCCCGAGCGAAAGCTCGAGCAGGCCAAGAACGAGGAGGAGCCACCAGTTCGGCAGGACTCGGCGGGCTGCGAATGCTCCCGCGACGCTGATTGTTCCCATCACGATGAGCCAGGACCCCAGGAAGATCGCGACCGCCACGACGCCCGGCCCCGGCCAGACGATGATGGCGATACCTGCCCCGATCGAAAGCAGCCCCGTGATCAGGTTGCCGCGGCGGGTGGTTGCGTCGAGGCCCGACGTGAGAGCGCGGACCGCGCCTTCGAATATGAAAAGCGCGCCTATGAAGGTGGCGAGGCTGCGGATGCTCCAGTCGATGCTGAAGATCAGGATGCCCGCGACGATCAGCACGAGTCCGTTGACCAGGAGCATCCACCAGTTGCGCGCGATGCTCTCGGCTGCGGCTCGGGTGAGATCGGAGGGCGCCCGGGAGGTGCCTGGGGCGACGAACACG
>DASXYL010000072.1:0-7659 GCA_036502575.1 Jatrophihabitantaceae bacterium
CCACATCCGCGATCACCCGAAGCCGAAGCTCCACGACATCCATCACCTTCAGCGGCATGACCCGAGCAGGCCAGTACCACGCTCAGGTGTCCGGGATGTCTCCGGAACGGAGTGTCCGGGATCTACCCGGCACGCACAGACCACGGGAGGTACCTACAGCAGAGATGATCAAGCCAGGGTCGGTCGGGGGCCGATCGTGAGTAGCTGCGGCGCGGGCTGGTGGGCGATTTCACCGGTGCCCCGCCAGCGACGATGCGATGTGATGCCGCTGTCGGCGACCAGGTGGTGCGGGGCCGCGTACGTGACCGTCGCGGTGATCGTGTCCCCGGGCGTCACCGTCGCGTCGCCGATGGCGACGTGCACCAGCCGACCGTCGCGGGCCCGGCCCGAGACCCGGCCGGTCGCGCGGTCCTTGCGCCCCTCGCCGGTCGACACCAGGACCTCGACCGGCCGACCGACGAGCGCGCGATTGGCGTCCCAGGCGATGCCGTCCTGCAACTCGATCAGCCGCTCGTAGCGTTCCTGCACGACGGCCTTGGGCACCTGGCCGTCCATCACAGCAGCCGGTGTACCCGGACGCTTCGAGTACTGGAACGTGAACGCGCTCGCGAACCGCGCCTCGCGCACGACCGAAAGCGTCTGCTCGAAGTCGTCGTCCGTCTCGCCCGGGAAGCCCACGATGATGTCGGTGGTGATCGCGGCGTCCGGCATCGCGGCCCGGACCCGGGAAATGATCTCCAGGTACCGCGATTGCCGGTACGAACGGCGCATGGCCCGCAGCATCGCGTCCGAGCCGGACTGCAACGGCATGTGCAGCGTCGGCATGACGTTGGGCGTCTCGGCCATCGCGGCGATCACGTCGTCGGTGAAGTCACGTGGGTGCGGGCTGGTGAACCGCGCCCGCTCCAGGCCATCGACCGAACCGCAGGCGCGCAACAGCTTGCCGAACGCGAGCCGGTCGCCGAACGAGCGGCCGTAGGAGTTCACATTCTGCCCCAGCAGCGTGACCTCGACGACCCCGGATTCGACGAGCGCCCGGATCTCGGCGAGAACGTCACCTGGACGCCGATCCGTCTCGGCCCCGCGTAGCGAGGGCACGATGCAGAACGTACAGCTGTTGTCGCACCCCACGGACACGGAAACCCAAGCGCTGTAAGGGGATTCGCGCCGCGACGGCAGATCGGACGGGAAGTTCTGCAGCGCCTCGACGATCTCTACCTGCGCCTCGGCGTTGTGCCGGGCCCGCTCGAGCAGCACCGGAAGGGCAGCCAGGTTGTGCGTTCCGAAGACGACGTCCACCCACGGCGCGCGGTCGACGATGGTGCCGCGGTCCTTCTGGGCCAGGCAACCGCCGACGGCGATCTGCATGCCCGGTCGGTGCTGCTTGGCCGGGTAGAGACGGCCCAGGTTGCCGTAGAGGCGGTTGTCGGCGTTCTCGCGCACCGCGCAGGTGTTGAACACGATCAGATCGACGTCGTCGCCGCTGGCGGAGGGCGCGCGGACGTAGCCCGCGTCCTCGAGCAGGCCGGCCAGCCGTTCCGAGTCGTGGACGTTCATCTGGCACCCGTAGGTGCGGATCGAGTAAGTGCGCATGTCGCGTCGAGGATACGGAATTGCGTCGGACCGTAGTCTCGGCGCGTGCTTACTGGTGACCTCGTCCAACTGCGTCCCGTCCGCGTCGAGGATCTGCCGACCCTGTATGACCTGTCCGCGGATCTCGACACCTGGGAGGAACGCAACCCCGATCCGGCCAGGCCGGTGACCCGCGAGGAGTTCGACGAGAAGGTCGCTCGACGTCGTGGGGCCACCGACCAGGTCGAATTCGCCGTCACGGCCGAGGATCAGCTGGTCGGCCGGTGCACGCTGATGCGCGAGGACACCCTCGCCCGGCACGCCGAGGTGGGTATCGGCCTCACGGCCCATGCGGTCGGCAAGGGATACGGCACGGATGCGCTTCGCGTGCTGGTCCGGTACGCCTTCACGCGCCGCAACCTGCGCCGGCTGCACCTGGTCGTGGTGGCGTCCAACGAGCGTGCGATCGCGTCCTACCGCAAGGTCGGCTTCGTCGAGGAAGGCCGGCGCCGCGAGCACTGCTGGGTCCGCGGCGCCTACGAGGACGAGGTGATCATGGGCCTGCTGAGGTCGGAGTGGCTCAGTCCGGGATGAGCGAACGGCGCTGAGCAACCTCGGCCTCGGCCTTGGCGATGCGCGCGGCGTCGCCGGCGTGCTTCGCCCGCTCGAGCTTCGCCTCGGCCTCGACCAGCCGGGCCCGCAACTCGGCCAGGAACGGGTTGGACTCGATGCTGCCGCGCTTCCATTCGGCGTCGACCGCGTCACGCACCCGTTGCTCGGCCGCACGCATCCGATCATCGGTTCGGCGCATCGCGTCACGCGGTATGTGCCCGACGGCGTCGTAGCGGCTCTGCAGTGCCCGTAACGTCGCCTGGGCGGCCTTCGGATCCTGCAGGTCGAGCGCCTCGGCGTCGGCGATGATCGCTTCCTTCGCGCGCTGGTTGTCGACCTGCTCGGCGTCCCGCTCGGCGAAGGTGGCCGACCGACGGGCGAAGAACGAGTCCTGCGCGGCTCGGAAGCGCGTCCACAGCGATTCCTCGACGTCGCGCCCGGCCCGGCCGGCCGCCTTCCATTCCGTCATCAGATCGCGCATGGCCCCGGCGGTCTCTTTCCAGTCCGAGGACTGGGCAAGCTCGTCGGCCCGCTCGATCAGCTTCTCCTTGGCCTGCCGGGCCGCGCCCCGCTCGGCGTCCAGCGTCGCGAAGTGCTGGCCGCGGCGCTTGCCGAACGCGTCCCGGGCGGCGGCGAACCGCTTCCACAGCACGTCGTCGGTCTTGCGATCGACACCCTTGATCTGCTTCCACTCGTCGACGATGGCGCGCAGCCGATCGCCTGACGCCTTCCAGGAGGTGCCGGACTCGGCGAGCTGTTCGGCCTCCGCGGTCAGGCGCTCCTTGGCCGCGACCGCGTCGGCGCGGGCCTGGGCGCGGGCCGCCGCGTTGGCATCGGCCCGTTCCGATGCGGCCTCGACCAGCGCGGTCAGACGCTTGTCGAGAGCGTCCAGATCTCCGACAGCCGATGCAGCCGGCAGCTGCTCGTGCAGCTCGACCGCATGGGTGCGGGTGGACCCGGGATCCCCGGCGCCCGAGGCGAGGCGCTGCTCGAGCAAGGTCACCTCGGTCTCGAGATCCTCGTAGCGCCGTACGTAATAGGCGAGGCCGGCTTCTGCGTCTCCGGCCTGCCAGGAACCGACGACGCGCTCACCCTCGGACGTGCGCACGTAGACCGTGCCGTCCGCGTCGATGCGTCCCCACTCCGAGCTCATGACCCTGCATTAGACACGATCAGCTCGTGTGAGGGGACGGATACTGTGCCACGGTGATCGCTGCTGTCGCTTTCTTACCCAATCCGCCGCTGCTCGTACCGTCGGTCGCGGGGGCGGCGTCGGTCGAGCTCGAGCCGCTTCGGGTCGCCGGCGCGACGGCGTTGCGCCGGGTTCAGGGCAGCGGCTCCACGCGGCTCGCGATGCTGGGTTCGGGCGATACGTCCGCGATGCACTCTCCGGTCGCTCGAGGCAGCCTGTCCGGCTACGGGGTATCGCTGGACGTCCACCTGGGCTCGCCGGCCTGCGGGGGAGCCCTCGAATTGCCGCTCTCGCTGACCGTCGGCGCCTGGCTGCTGGCCGACGCGCTCGGGCCCAGCACCGGGGCGGTCGGCTTCTCCGTCGGCCCCGACTTCGCGGCCAGCCGGGCGGCGGTGGACCTGCTGGCGCTGGCCGAGTCCGAACGAGTGGGGCTGATCGTGATGGGCGACGGCAGCGCCCGCCACTCGACCAAGGCGCCCGGGTACCTGGATCCACGTGCCGAGCCGTTCGACGAGGGCGTCGTGGCGGCACTGCGCGGCGGCGACGTCGAGGCCCTGGCCGGGCTGGACGCCGCGCTGGGGGCCGAGTTGCTCGCCTCGGGGGTTCCGGCCTGGCTGGCGGCCGCCGCCGTGCTCAGCGGCGACTACGACGCCGAACTGCTCTACGCCGATGCGCCCTACGGCGTCGGTTACTTCGCGGCGGCGTGGACGGCTCGTGCCTGACGTCGTCGCCGTCGTCGGCCCGACCGCGACTGGCAAGTCCGACCTGGCCGTCGCACTCGCGCAACGGCTGGACGCCGAGATCGTGAACGCGGACTCGATGCAGCTCTACGCCGGCATGGACATCGGCACCGCAAAGTTGCCCGTTGCCGAACGTCAGGGCGTGCCGCACCACCTGCTTGACATCTGGCCGATCAGCAAGTCCGCGGCGGTCGCCGAATACCAGCAGCTGGCCCGGGCGGCCATCGCCGAGATCCACGGGCGGGGCCGCCTACCGATCCTGGTCGGCGGCTCAGGGCTCTACCTTCGCGGGGCCCTGGATCGGCTGGAGTTCCCTGGCGAATCGCCCGAGATCCGGGCCCGCCTCTACGCCGAGCTCGACGACCTCGGTGCTGCGGTCCTGCACGCCCGGCTGGCCACCCTTGATCCCGCCGCCGCGGTGTCGATATTGCCGACGAACGGGCGGCGCATCGTGCGCGCCCTGGAGGTCATCGAGCTGACTGGAGGCCCGTTCGTGGCCACCATGCCGGGATTCGAGTCCATGTACGACTGTGTGCAGCTCGGCCTGGACCGCGACGATCTCGACGATCGCGTCGAGGCGCGGGTGCACCGGATGATGTCGGCCGGCTTCCTGGACGAGGTGCGCGCCCTGCTGCCGGCGGGCCTGCGCGGCAGTCCCACCGCGGGCAAGGCGCTGGGCTACGCGCAGCTGCTCGACTGCCTGGACGACGACGGGGCGGTCGCGGGCGATCTGGGGGAGGCGGTCGAGGCCACGGCGCGCGCCACGCGGCGGTTCGTGCGCCGGCAGCGGTCGTGGTTCCGGCGCGATCCGCGGATCCGCTGGTTCGACGCTGCGTCGTCGGACGTGCACGGTCGGCTGATCGACGCGGTGCGGCCGTAAGCTGAGGCTATGGATCGGCTGCGCGTCGTGAAGGGGCACGGCACCGAGAACGACTTCGTGATCGTGCCCGACCTCGACGGCGCCCTGGAGCTCACCCCCGAGCTGACGCGGGCGCTGTGCGACCGGCACTCCGGCATCGGTGCCGACGGCGTGCTGCGGGTCGTCCGCTCGGAAAACGCGCCGGAAAGTTCCGAAATGTCGGCTGAAGCCGCGTACTTCATGGACTATCGCAATGCCGACGGGTCCGTCGCATCCATGTGTGGAAACGGTGTGCGGGTTTTCGTCCGATACCTCCAGGCGGTCGGCGTCGTTGATGACTATGCGGCGGTGGCGACACGTGGCGGAGTCAAGCGCACATGGCTCACGGACGAGGGTGACGTCATCGTGGACATGGGAAAGCCGCTGGCTCTTGCCGACCGGCCGGTCGCCACCGCCGCCCCATCGATCGACGCCGTCCCCGGCGTCGCGGTGGAGATGCCGAATCCGCACGTCGTGGTCGCCGTGTCGACGCGGGCCGAGCTCGCCGCCCTCGACCTCAGCCGCCCGCCCGTGATCGACCCGGCCCGCCCGGACGGGCAGAACGTCGAATTCGTCCTACGGGAGGGCGCACGCCATCTGGTCTTGCGCGTGCACGAACGGGGCGTGGGCGAGACGCGCTCGTGCGGCACCGGCATCTGCGCCGCCGTGGTGGCCGCTGAGGGCAGCGGCCCGGACGGCAGCACCTGGCAGGTCGACGTCCCGGGCGGCACCTGCCAGGTCACCTGGCGCGCGGACGGCGATGTCTACCTCGCCGGCCCGGCGGTGCTGGTCGCCGAGATCGACCTCGACCCGTCGTGGCTCGACCAAGTCGGCCGCTAATCGTTCGCGACCGGCTCCTCGTCCGTGTCACGATGGATGGACGATGACTGAATTCTCCGGATCACCTGACGCCGACAACGGCGATTTCGAACTCGACGCCCGCAACGCGCTGCGCCGGGTCGCCGGGCTGTCCACCGAACTCGCCGACGTCAGCGAGGTCGAGTACCGCCAGCTGCGCCTGGAGCGCGTCGTGCTGGTCGGCGTGTGGACCACGGGCACTCTGGTCGAGGCGGAGAACTCGCTCTACGAGCTGGCCCGGCTGGCCGAAACCGCTGGATCCGACGTGCTCGCCGGGCTGATCCAGCACCGCGACCGCCCGGATCCGGCCACCTACATCGGCTCGGGCAAGGCCAAGGAGCTGCGCGACGTCGTCAGCTCCAACGGCGCCGACACGGTGATCTGCGACGGCGAGCTCACCCCGGGGCAGCTGCGCCAGTTGGAGGACGTCGTCAAGGTCAAGGTCGTCGACCGCACCGCGCTGATCCTCGACATCTTCGCCCAGCACGCCCGCTCCAAGGAGGGCAAGGCGCAGGTCGAGCTCGCGCAGATGCAGTACCTGCTCCCGCGGCTGCGCGGCTGGGGTGAATCGCTGTCCCGCCAGGTCGGTGGCCGGGCCGCGGGCGGCGCCGGCATCGGTGGTCGCGGCCCTGGTGAGACCAAGATCGAGATCGATCGGCGCCGGATCAACGCGCGGATGGCCAAGTTGCGCCGCGAGCTGGCCGGGATGAAGACGGCACGCGACGTGAAGCGGGCCCGGCGCGGCGCGAACGAGGTGCCCAGCGTCGTGCTCGCCGGCTACACCAACGCCGGCAAGTCCTCGCTGCTCAATCGGCTCACCGACGCCGGCGTGCTGGTCGAGAACGCGCTGTTCGCGACGCTCGACCCGACCGTGCGTCGCGCCGAGACGTCGGACGGTCGGCTGTTCACGCTGGCCGACACGGTCGGCTTCGTCCGGCACCTGCCCACCCAGCTGATCGAGGCGTTCCGCTCGACACTCGAGGAGGTCGGCGACGCCCAGCTCATCCTGCACGTGGTCGACGCCTCCGACGCCGACCCGGAGGCGCAGATCCGCGCCGTGCATGAGGTGTTCGGCGAGATCGACGCGCTGGACGTGCCGGAGCAGCTGGTGTTCAACAAGATCGACGCGGCCACGCCGGAGATGCTGCTGCGGCTGCGCGGCCTGGCGCCCGACGCGCTGTTCGTGTCGGCCCGCACCGGTGCCGGGATCAACGAGCTGCGCGCCCTGATCGAGCAGCGGCTGCCCCGTCCGGACATCGAGATCACCGTGCTCCTGCCCTACACCCGCGGCGACCTCGTCACCCGGCTGCACGACGAGGCCGACGTCCTCGACACCGAGCACACCGCGGGCGGCACGCTGCTGCAGGCGCGGGTCGGCGCGGCGCTGGCCGAGCAGTTGCGCCCATTCACGCACGCCGTGGGTTGAGCCCGCCCCTGCGGGTGGGGGCGTAGGCTCGAGCCGACCGTAACGCTCACCGGACAGGAGATTTCCACGATGGGTTGGGACGCTCCCTGGCACTGGGTCGTACTCGCGATCCTGGTGCTGCTGCTGTTCGGCTACAAGAAGCTCCCCGACGCCTCGCGCTCGCTGGGCCGGTCGCTGCGGATCTTCAAGACCGAGATCAAGGGCATGAACGCGGACGACAAGGCGCGTGCTGAGGCCGACGACCAGGCCGAGACCGAGCCGAAGGCCCTGCCGCCGGCCGACGTCGTGAAGCGCGAGGCGAGCACCGACGACGCCCAGCGCAGCCGCCCGCGGCCCTCACCCAGCAAGTAGGTCAGCTGCT
>DASXYL010000073.1:0-22140 GCA_036502575.1 Jatrophihabitantaceae bacterium
CGTAGGCACGGTGCACGCCGCGCCGCTTGAGCTTCATCGTCGCGGTGAGCTGGTCGGAGTCGGGCAGCCACTCCTCGCCCAGCACGGCGAACCGCTTGACCCCCTCGACGTTGGAGAACTGCTTGTTCACCTCGGCCAGCCCGCGCGTGCCCGCCTCCAGCGCCGCGAGCGCCTCCTCCAGCGCGGTCCGGGTCGGGTTCGCGCTCCGGCTGTACTCGTAGCCGCCCCGCAGACCGCCGACGCCGTCCTGCTTGTACGTCGAGGTCTGGTAGATCGGGACGGCCACCGCCCCCGTGAGCGGGTCCGGCTCTTGTCCGGCATGGATGGCGAGGGTGTCGAAGCCCTGTCGCGACGCTGCGTCAGTCATGTCGGCCACGCTACCGATTCAGCGCTCGCCACTCGGCGGAGGTGGCGCATTTCAGTGTGGTGTGGTTGTGCTCAGGTGACCGAGCAGGTCCTGCCGGGTCAGCACGCCGGCCGGCTTGCCGTCGACGTGCACGAGCAGGGCGTCGGCCCGACCGAGCGCCTCGACCGCCGAGGACACCGGCTCGCCGGAACCGATGATCGGCAGCGGCGGTCCCATGTGCGGCTCGAGCGCGTCGGCCAGTGACGCGGTCCCGGCGAACAGCGCATCCAGCAGGGCCCGTTCGGACACCGACCCGACGACCTCGCCCGCGGTCACCGGCGGCTCGGCCCGGACGACCGGCATCTGCGAGACGCCGTACTCGCGCAGGATGTCGATCGCCTCGCGCACCGTCTCGTTCGGGTGGGCGTGGATGAGCGAGGGGGTCTCGCCCGACTTCTGCCGCAGCACGTCGCCGACCGTGACCTGTCCGGATGCCTGCAGGAATCCGTAGTCGGCCATCCACTGGTCGTTGAAGATCTTCGACAGGTAGCCCCGCCCGCCGTCGGGCAGCAGCACCACGACCATCGCGTCCGCGCCCAGACCGACCGACGCCCGCAGCGCGGCCACGGCGGCCATGCCGCACGAGCCGCCGACCAGCAAGCCCTCCTCGCGGGCCAAGCGCCGGGTCATGTCGAACGAGTCGCGGTCGGAGACGGCGATGATCTCGTCGCAGACGTCCCGGTCGTACGTCTCGGGCCAGAAGTCCTCGCCCACACCCTCGACCAGGTACGGACGTCCGGTGCCGCCCGAGTACACCGAGCCGTCCGGGTCGGCGCCGATGACGCGGACGCGTCCATCCGACGCCTCCTTGAGGTAGCGCCCGACGCCGCTGATCGTGCCGCCGGTGCCGACGCCGGCAACGAAGTGCGTGATGCGCCCCTCGGTCTGCTCCCACAGCTCGGGACCGGTCGTCTCGTAGTGCGAGCGCGGGTTGTTCACGTTGGCGTACTGGTTCGGCTTCCAGCCGCCGGGCGTCTCCCGGGCGAGCCGGTCCGAGACGGCGTAGTAGGAGCGTGGGTCCTCGGGGGCGACCGCCGTCGGGCAGACGACGACCTCGGCGCCGTAGGCCCGCAACGTGTCGATCTTGTCGCCGCTGACCTTGTCCGGGCAGACGAAGATGCACTTGTAGCCCCGCTGTTGGGCCACGATCGCGAGGCCGACACCGGTGTTGCCCGACGTCGGTTCGACGATCGTGCCGCCGGGCCGGAGCTCTCCGGACTGCTCGGCAGCGTCGATCATGCGCACGGCGATGCGATCCTTGACCGAGCCGCCCGGGTTGAAGTACTCGACCTTCGCCAGCACGGTCGCGTCCAGGCCGTCCGCGACCTTGCGCAGCCGTACTAACGGTGTGTTACCGATCAGGTCGACCAGCGACTCGTAGTAAGCCATGCGATGAAGGTTACTGAGCGAGCGCTTGCCTGGCCTCGCCAGATGCCCGATCGCGCCGCGCAGCGGGCGATTGCCGACCCTGTTCAGGGTGAACAGTTAACCTCGGTAATCCGAAGTGTGGACGAACAGGGGGTGGCATGAGCAGGGCTAGTCGGGCCCGCCGCATTGTGGCGGCGGCTGCGTACGGCGGCGGAGGCGTGGGCGCGCTGGGAATCGTGGGCGGGGCGGCCCTGTACGGGCTGATCATCGGCGAGACCAAACTGGCCCGGCGACGCATCCCGGCGGCGGCTACCGAGCCGCCCTTCGTCCACGACACCGTCTGGGCGGCTGCGGGAGTCAGCGCGAGGCGCCCGCCGATCCGGATGGCCATGCTCGGCGACTCCACCGCGGCCGGGTACGGCGTCCATCACGATCGTGATACGCCGGGGGCGCAGCTGGCCATCGCCATCTCGGCGATCGCCCGCCGGCCGGTGCACGTCACGAGTGTCGCCGTGGTGGGTGCGGAGTCCAACACGCTGCCGGCGCAGGTCGCCAACGTGGACCCCCGCGTCGAGATGGCGGTGATCATCGTCGGCGCCAACGACGTCACGCACCGGATCAAACCCGCCGAATCGGTGCGCTACCTGGGCGATGCCGTCCGGGCGCTGCGAGCCAACGGCACCCGCGTGGTCGTCGGCACCTGCCCGGACCTCGGCACGATCCGCCCGCTCGCCCAGCCGCTGCGCTACATCGCGCGCCGTCTGTCCCGCCAGCTGGCCGCCGCGCAGACGATCGCGGTCGTCGAGGCCGGCGGACGCACTGTGTCCCTCGGCGACCTGCTCGGGCCACTGTTCGCGCAGAGCGTCGAGATGTTCAGCGAGGACCAGTTCCACCCGTCGGCGACGGGCTACGCCCATGCCGCCGATGCCCTGCTGCCCTCGGCCCTGGACGCCCTGGGCCTGCGCACCCGATCGCGCTCGGCCAGCGCGTTCACCACCCGGCGGGCGCGTCCGGTCGCGAAGGCCGCCGTGCAGGCCGTCGCGCATCCCGGTACCGAGGTTGCGGGCGTCGAGGTGCACGGCGAGATGGAGGGACGCCGGGGCCGGTGGGCCCGCCTGCGGCGGCGTCGTCCGCAGCATCCGGTGCCGACCGCGCCCGAGCAGGCGCGACCCGTGTCAGACTCGGTTCATGTCGCCTGAAGCCGTAATCGTTGCCACCGCCCGCTCGCCGATCGGCCGCGCGGGCAAGGGATCACTCACCGACGTCCGTCCGGACGACCTGACCGCGCAGGTCATCCGCGCCGCGCTGGCCAAGGCGCCGCCGGTCCTCGAGGACCCGACGATGATCGACGACCTGTACCTCGGGTGCGGGCTGCCCGGCGGTGAGCAGGGCTTCAACCTGGCCCGCGTCGTGGCGGTCGAGCTCGGCTACGACTCGTTGCCGGGGGCGACCATCACCCGCTACTGCTCGTCGTCGCTGCAGACGACCCGGATGGCCTTCCACGCCATCAAGGCGGGCGAGGGCGACGTGTTCATCTCGGCCGGTGTCGAGACCGTGTCGCGGTTCGTGCACGGTTCGTCTGATTCCTGGCCGGACACCCACAATGCGGATTTCGCCGACGCCGAGGCGCGTACCACGGCGTCCGCGCAGGGCGGTGCCACGTGGCACGATCCGCGCGCGGACGGCGAGCTGCCCGACATCTACCTCCCGATGGGGCAGACCGCCGAGAACCTGGCCCAGGTCAAGGGCATCAGCCGCGAGGACATGGACCACTTCGGCGTCCGTTCGCAGAACCTCGCCGAGCAGGCCATCAAGAACGGCTTCTGGGCCCGCGAGATCACGCCGGTCACTCGTCCCGACGGGTCTGTCGTGGACGCCGACGACGGGCCCCGTGCCGGTGTCACCTACGAGGCGGTGTCACAGCTCAAGCCGGTGTTCCGGCCGGACGGTCGGGTCACTGCCGGCAACTGCTGCCCGCTCAACGACGGGGCGGCCGCGCTGATCGTCATGAGCGACGCGAAAGCCGCCGAGCTGGGCCTGACCCCGCTGGCCCGCGTCGTGTCCACCGGCGTCTCCGCCCTGTCCCCGGAGATCATGGGACTCGGCCCGGTCGAGGCGTCGCGGCGCGCGCTCAGCCGCGCGAACATGACGATCGGCGACATCGACCTGGTCGAGATCAACGAGGCGTTCGCGGCCCAGGTCATCCCGTCCTACCGTGAACTCGGCGTCGACATCGACAAGCTGAACGTCAACGGCGGAGCCATCGCAGTGGGCCACCCGTTCGGTATGACCGGCGCCCGCATCACCACCACGCTGATCAACTCGCTGCAGACGCACGACAAGCAGTTCGGCCTGGAGACGATGTGTGTCGGCGGTGGTCAGGGCATGGCCATGATCATCGAACGCCTCGCCTGAGCGTGATCAACTTTTCACGCGTAACTAGCACGGCCCCGGCTCGTTCTCATTGATGTCCCGCAAAGTGAACAAGGGTCCTTTGCGGGACACCAACGAAGGGCAAGGCCGCCCTCGGCGGGGGAGGGCGGCTTGCGCCCTGCCCACTTCTTGGGCCCCGACCGCTCGCGGCCTGCCCGCTCTAAGCCTGGATCCGTGGACCGGCTGACTTGACGATCTTGGCCGCCAGGCGTACCCCGTCTGCGGCCAGCCGTGCAGCAGCACGATCGGGGAGCCTTCCCCGATACGCCGGTAGTGCATGCGAATCCCGTTGACCACAGCGGTTGCCATGGGTTCCTCCTTTCGAAGAGTGGTCTGAGTTCTCCGGCGGTCGTGGTCCGCGCCTCCGCCTGACGGACCGTTTCTCCCCTGGGCGGCCGAGAACACTCACGGCCACACCAGCCGCGGGCAGGATGGCGACCACGGCCAACGCGGCGGACAACGACAGAGCCGAAGCCAGGCCGCCGACAACCGCGGTGCCGATCGAGCTGCCCCCGTAGACCACGAAAGAGAACAGGCCCTGAGCGGTGTCGCTGTCATCGTCGGCCACCAGCCTCGGCACCAGGCCGAACAGGACGGCTTGGCCGCCGGTGAATCCACAGACCGCCAGTGCCAGGGCCACCACGACGAAAATCGGTTCGCCGAGCGCCCCCAGCAGCATGCCGGTCATCGACAGCACGCCGAGCACCGCGGTGATCTGCCAGGTCCGCAACCGTGACGTCAACGGGCGGATCAGCCGTGCGGCGACCAAGGAGCACAACGCCGGTGGAAGCAGGACGGCACCCACTCCGAGACTTCCCCACCCGGTGTCTGCTTCGATCAAGGACGGCGCCGCGAACAACAGCGCGTAGTAACCACCGAAGATCGTCAGACCGGCGACAGCGTTGGTCAGGAAACCCGGCGCGCCGACCACCCGGCGAGGGACGAACCCGTCCGGCCTGCGACGTATCCGTCGCGCAAGGATCGCGGCGGACAGCACCGCGGCGACGACGAGCGAGAGGATCACCGGCAGGGACAGCCCGGTGGATCGTGCTTGCAGCAAAGTCACGATTGCTCCTCCGAGCACCGCAAGGGCCGCTGCGCCGCCCCAGTCCAGCTGCTGTCGCGGCGTGTCCCGTTGCGCCACGGGGGCGAGCCGAGCGGTGAACACGAGTAGCAACAAACCCACCGCCGGCACTGCCATCACCGCGCGCCAGCCGAGCCACGCCGTCAAGACACCACCGACCAGCGTGCCGCAGGCCGAGGCCATCCCGCCGCAGGCGGCCACAGTGCCCAGCGCGCGGTCCCGTTCTTTGCCCACCAGAAGCCCGGTGAGAGCGCTGTAGGTCGCGATCATCATGCCGCCTGCACCGAAGCCGCCGATCAGCCGGCCCGCGACCAGGATCAGCAACGACGGCGCGAACGCCGCGATGAGCGACCCACCGGACATCGTCACCATCATCAACACCAGAATTCGGCGGGTGCCCCACCTGGGCACCAGCCTGCCGGTCAGCGGCATCGCGAGCGCCGAGGTCAGCGCCCATCCGGCGAGGACCCAGGCCGTCGCTCCGAACGGCAGGCCGAGCGATCTGCCCACCGAGGGCAACGCGATGGAAGGGGCTCCCATCGCGACGAACTGCGGAAGCACCTGGCACCCGAAGAGGAATCCCGCCTTACGCCCCGATGGGCCAGAGCCGGCACGCAGGCCGGTCATGTCAGATGACGCTTCCGACGCGCTACACGACATACGCCGACCCCCTTTGGGTGTAGTAGGCTAAACGAGCTTTGCGTATCACACGTTAGAGGAGGACTGCGTGACACGTCAAACGCTGTTTGACGACTACACGTCGCTGTCGCTGAACGTTGCCGTTGATCTCGCGAACACGCTCCTGCCCATGGCGGGCGAGGACACACTGGAACGCGAGGAGGACCTGCGGAACTTCCTACGAGCTCACGACGAAGCCGTCTCCGCCGCCGACGAGCCCGCGGCGCGATGGCAGGTGAACGCGGCACAGGTGCGCGAGACGAGGGAGCTGCGGGACACGCTGCGGGTGATCTTCGAGTTCGCCGCCACCGAACCGGCACGTGCCGTCGCCGCCCTCGACGCCGGCCTGATCGCGAGCGGTGCGACACCACGGATAAGCCACCGGGACGGGTGGCCGTACCGGTACTTCACCTCCACCCGGCTGGACTGCGCGAGCTGGCTGGCCGCCACCACACTGACTGGCGTGGCGGCGGTGCTGAGCGAGTACGGCGGACGCAGGCTGGGTACGTGCACCGCATACTCCTGCCGCGCCGTCTACATCGACCTGTCCAAGAACACGTCCAAGGTCTACTGCTCCCAGACCTGCGCACATCGCCAGAGCGTCGCGGCATTCCGCGCACGCAAACGCCCTGACCGCCAGCCAGCCCGGCCCGACAACCGGTAGGGCGTCACCTCCCGGCGACTTCCCCACTATCGAAGGCCGCGAGCAAGGCGACAGCTCGAGGGCCGGCCTGCTCGCCGCCATGATCGTCGGAGTCGCGGTTCAAGGCACCTACCAGGCCGTCCTCGCTGGCGGAGCGCGAACCCGCCGTCGACGCGAACGCCCAGACGGCCAGCGCCCTGGCCAGCAGCGAGCAGGCCTTGCCAAGAGTTCAGTCAACCAGGCGGGCCATCGCCCGCATCCGCCCCGACGGCGCGGTTCGACTGGACTCTCGCAACGCCAAGGACTTCACGCCTGTTCTTTCTCGACCCTGTCCTGTTGCATGCGAACGGTCAGATGTGGCAATGCTGCAGGTCATCCCGGCGTTGGCGCGACCGAACTAGCAACAGGACGCATGTCGGTGGCCATCACCGGAGCCAGGCCCGCGAACGACAGCGCCTTCTCGGACCGGCTGAATCAGGACGTCGACACTCCCGATTCTTCCGATCCAGGATGCCACTTTCACGTGATCAACGCGCCGACCGGCGACTATCCGTCCACGGATCGTGGCTAAGGCCTGACCGCGCTCGCGCCCTGACCGTTCTCGGGGCCGACAGGAACGCGTTCACGTGAACGCGCACGTGGCAGCGCGCCGGCGTCACCGCTCGCTTCCCCTCTGATCTGACCAGATTCAGTCGCGCGAGTCGTCATATCGGAGGGGAAGCGGTCCCCGACGGGGCTTTGACTCGATCAAGGACCGGGAGGCCGGCACGCGACGGCTCGGCGATCTTCCTGCGCTGACAGCCCGCAGGGGCAGCAGACGCAGGAAGATCAGCCAGCGAAGCGTTGCGGCTCAGCGCGTGTTCGCGCTGCTAATCGCGCAGGTAGCCCAGCAGGCGCAGGATCTCGAGGTACAGCCAGACCAGGGTGACCATCAGCCCGAAGGATGCGTACCACGCGAACTTCTCATCGGCGCCGTTGCGGATGCCCTGGTTGATCACCTCGAAGTCGACCGCCAGGTTCATCGCCGCGATGCCGATGCACAGCAGGCTGAACAGGATCGCGATCGCGCCGCCGTCACGCAGGCCGAGACCGCCCGGGTGGAACAGGTACGCGATGCCGTTGACGAGCATGAGCCCGAGGATGCCCAGCGTGGACGCGAACACCATCTTGGTGAACCGCGGCGTGACCCGAATGGCGCCGACTCGGTAGGCGATCAGCATGCCGCCGGCCACCATCACCGTGCCGGTCAGCGCCTGCACGACGATGCCGTGCTTCCACTGCTCGAACGCCCGGCTGATCGCGCCGAGCGCGACCCCTTCCAGGCCCGAGTACAGCAGCGCGGTCACGGCGTTGGCCTTCATGGTGAAGCCCATGTAGAGGGCGAGGCCCAGGCCGCCGAGCGCACCGATGGCGATCAGGCCGCCGGCCGCGCTCTCCGGGGTGAGCACCCAGGTCGCCGCCCCGGCGAGCAGGAGCACGGCGAGCATCGCGCCGGTGCGCACGATGACGTCGTCCAGGGTCATGTAGCGGGTCGGCGCCGCCGGACCACCGCCGCCGCCGGGACGCCCGCCGTAGCCCTTGACGTCGTCCGGAGGAATCGTCGGACCACCGAAGGCCGGCTGCCGGTAGGACTGCTCCAGCTGGTCCGCAGGAGGCGCGTACCGGGTCGGCGCGCTCGCCTGCGAGCTGAATCGAGTGAGAACGGCATTGGTCACGGCTCGTTGCCTCCTGTAGATGGACGCATCACGCCTGCGTCTATCCGGCCAACGATACGAAGGCCCGCAGAGTTCCAGGAACATAGTCTTGCTACTCGCGAGTAACTTGTGGTCCAGTGTGCCTGTGACACGACGTCCGAGAGATCTGGAGCGAGCCGATGGCATCGCGGAACTCGCGTGACCTGATGGGCCTGAGCCTGACCGGGCTGAACAAGGCCGCAGGATCGAGACTGCTGGACCGGCTGCGACTGCGCAAGCCCGTCGAACGGGTCGTTTTCCACGGCGCGCGCACCGGCTTTCGCGCCGTGGGCGCAGCGACCCGGACGTTCACCGCCGCGAAGCGTCGCGCGACCCCCGAGCGTCCACGTCAGGCCGCGGAGCGCGGACTGTTCGATCTGACGCCGACCGACGAGCAGCAGATGATCCACGACCTGAGCCGCGAGTTCGCCGACGAGCAACTGCGCCCGGCCGCAGCGGCGGCCGACACCGAGTGCGCGGCGCCGCCGGAACTGCTCAAGCGGGTATCGGCCGAGCTCGGCATCACCGTGCTGACCGTCCCGGAGAGCCTGGGCGGAGTGAGCACCGAACGCTCGACGGTCACCAGCGTGCTCGTCGCCGAGGCGCTGGCCCACGGGGACATGGGGCTGGCCGTCGCTTGCCTCGCCCCGTCGGCGGTCAGCACCGCCCTCGTGCTCTGGGGCGACGAGCAGCAGCAGGCGACCTACCTGCCCGCGTTCGTCGGCGACGACGTGCCGGCCGCGGCGCTGGCCATCCTCGAGCCGGGACCCTTGTTCGATCCTTTTGCTCTGCTTACCCATGCGCATCGCACCGTTGACGGCTACGTCCTGGACGGCGTCAAGTCGCTCGTGCCGCGGGCGGCGAGCGCCGAGCTGTTCGTGATCGCCGCGAACCTCGACGGGCGGCCGGCGCTGTTCCTGGTCGAGTCGGAAAGCGTCGGGCTCACCGTCGAGGCCGATCCGGCGATGGGGCTGCGCGCGGCGTCCATGGCCCGGGTGCACCTGTCGAAGGTGGCGGTGCCGAGCACAGCGTTGCTGGGCGACACCGCCGCCTACGCCGACTGCGTCCGGCTCGCCCGCCTGGGCTGGTGCGCGCTCGCCGTAGGCACCGCGCAGGCCGTCCTCGACTACGTCGTCCCCTACGTGAACGACCGGGTGGCGTTCGGCGAGCCGGTCAGCCACCGGCAGTCCGTAGCGTTCATGGTCGCCAACATCGGCATCGAGCTCGAAGGCATGCGATTGGCGACCTACCGGGCGGCGAGCCGAGCCGAGCAGGGCCGCTCGTTCGCGCGCGAGGTCGGCCTCGCCCGCCAGCTGTGCGCCGAGTACGGCATGAAGATCGGCAGCGACGGCGTGCAGCTGCTCGGCGGGCACGGCTACGTCAAGGAGCATCCGGTCGAACGCTGGTATCGCGATCTGCGCTCGATCGCCGTCCTGGAAGGCGCAGTGTTGGTATGAGCATCAACCTCGAGGTGCCGGCCAAGTTCAAGCTGCTGGTCGACCAGGCGCACCAGGTGGCACTAGGCGTGTTCCGCCCGATATCGCGCCGGTACGACCTCGCCGAGCACGAGTACCCCAAGGAGCTCGACATGCTCGCCGCGCTCGTCGACGGCATGAACGACTCGGGCGAGCAGGGAACGGGCGCGCGCGGCGTCCGGCGCTCGAACGGCGGCGACGACACCGGCGCGCGCAACGGGGGCAACCTGTCGACTGTCCTCAGCGTCATGGAGGCGTCCTGGGGCGACGTCGCGATGGTGCTGGCCATGCCGCGCCAGGGCCTGGGCAACTCGGCAATCGCCTCGGTCGCCGATGATGAGCAACTGGCCCGATTCGATCGCGTGTGGGCGTCCATGGCGATCACCGAGCCGGGCGCCGGATCCGACTCGGCCGCCATTCGGACGACGGCGGTGCGCGACGGCGACGAGTACATCCTCAACGGCGAGAAGATCTTCGTGACCGCCGGCGCGCGCAGTGACGCGGTGGTGGTGTGGGCGACGCTTGATCCGAGCAAGGGGCGGGCGGCGATCAAGTCGTTCGTCGTCGAGAAGGGAACGCCGGGATTCACCGTCGAGCGCCTGGAGCACAAGCTCGGCATCCGCGCCTCGGACACCGCCACGCTGCGCTTCGCCGACTGCCGGGTACCGGCGGCCAACCTGCTCGGCTCGCCCGACATCGAGGCCGAGCAGGGATTCGCCGGCGTCATGCAGACCTTCGACAACACCCGGCCGCTGGTCGCCGCGATGGCGCTCGGCGTCGCGATAGCCGCCCTTGACGAAACGCGAGACGTCCTGCGAGGCGCCGGCGTCACCGTCGACTACGACCGGCCGGCGTCCCGGCAACACGCGGCCGCCGCTGCTCTCTTGTCGATGGAGGCCGACTGGGAGGCGGCGTACCTCACCACGCTCGAGGCGGCCTGGATGGCCGATAATGGCCAGCCCAACTCGCTGCAGGCGTCCATGGCCAAGGCGAAGGCGGGCCGGATGGCGACCGAAGTGACGTTGCGCTGCGTCGAACTGGCCGGGGGCTACTCGGAGTCATCGCTGCTGGAGAAGTGGGCGCGGGACGCCAAGATCCTGGACATCTTCGAGGGCACCCAGCAGATCCAGCAGCTCATCGTCGCCCGCCGCCTCCTCGGCAAGTCGTCGGCCGAGCTGCGCTAGACCCGATTTTGGTTCGCTCGCCCCGCTATCTGGAGCGTCCGAACCGCAATCGGGGATACTCGGCGGCACTATGTCGTTGCTCGGCAGGTTTCCCTGGTACGGAAAGCTGCTCCTCGGGCTGTCCGCGATCTTCCTGATCGGGTCGATCGGCTTCTACGGGGCGTCCCTGACCAGCGGCCACACGATCGACGGCTCGTCCTCATCGAGCCATCGCGAGCACTACCGCTGGACGGGCGGCGAGCTGCAGTTGGAGGCGACCGAGCGCCAGGACTCGACGACCTGTTACGTCAATCATGACGGCGGCGGGCAGCGCACCGTCCAGCTCGCCGGGACGAAGCGCAGCGGCACCCACCGGCAGAACCTGGCCTTCAGCGGCGACGCGACGGTCAGCTGCACCCGCACCGTCACCGCCTACACCGGCTCGGGCGTCGGCCGGCGCGACTTCAGCCGATCCGGGGCGTTCCGCGGCGCCGCGGTGGCGTTGATCGTCGTGCCGCTGCTCTTCCTGGGTGTGATCCGTGTCTTGCGGACAGCCGCCCGGGGGTAAGCACTGGCCGGGACGCCGGCCGGCATGCCAGGCTGGGCAGCATGAGTTCCTCTTCGACGGCGCCGGACGAACCTACGGCCAAGACCAGCGCGCCGCCCGCCGACCCGGGCGGCCCGGGTGATTCGGAAAGCCCGCCGGAGGGCGTCAAGGACAAGTTCCGCGAGGCGCTCGAGCGCAAGCGCAGCCAACAGGCCGAGCGGAACAGTGACGCCGACACCAAGGACCAGGCCAAGATCCACGGTTCCCACGGCCCGGCCGCGGCCCGCCGCGAGTTCCGCCGCAAGAGCGGCGGATAGCGCCGCCGCCCGAGCGGTCCAAATGGGGATACGTCACCCGTAGGCGGATATCATCGGCGTGCACCCAGGTCCCGAGCCCGAGGACGCGATAGTGACGCTGCCCGAGCGTGGATTGATCGCCGGTCGCTACCGCATCGAACGCCAGATCGGTGCCGGCGGAATGGGATCGGTCTACCTCGCGACCGACACCGAGTCCGGGCGACAGGTCGCGCTCAAGCAAGCCCACGAGGGACGCCGCCCGGCCGACCGCGAGGCCGCCATCGCCCGCGATCTGCGCCACCCCCGGCTCGTCGCCCTCTACGACTCGATCGCCACCGAGGGCGAGAGCTGGCTCGTCATGGAGTACGTGCCCTCGCGCAACCTCGCGACGATCATCGCGGACGACGGCCCGTTGCCGGCCGAGAAGGTCGCGCACCTCGGGCGCCAGGTCGCCGAGGCGCTACAGGTGCTGCACGAGAAGGGCGTCGTGCATGGCGACGTCTCACCGGGCAACGTCCTGGTCACCGACGACGGTGATGCGAAGCTGACCGACTTCGGCGTGGCCCGGGAGATCTGGAGCGACGCCACCGTCACCGCCGGCGCGCTGGTGGCCGGCACCCCGGCCTACCTGGCGCCCGAGGTCGCGCGCGGGGGTGAGCGCACGCCGGCGTCGGACATCTTCTCCCTGGGCGCCACGCTGTTCGCCGCCGTCGAAGGCGTCTCGCCGCTGGGTGACGCCGAGAACCCGCTGACCGCGGTGTGGCGCTCGGCGTCGGGTCACGTCGCCGCACCGACCGCCGGACCGCTGGGGCCGGCGCTGTCGCGGATGCTGCGCGTCGAGCCGGGCGAACGGCCCGACGCCACCGAGGCGAAGCAACTGCTCGAACGCACCGAGGCGCCCGCGAGGGGCTCCCGCAAGGCCGCGCTGCTCGTCGCCGCAGCGATCGGTATCGCCGCCGCGATTGCCGTGGGCGTCACGATCGCCGTCACGCACGACGATTCGGGCGCGAAGCCGCCGCGCCGGGCCGACCCGGCCCGCACGGTCGCCACGGTGGGCGATCCCCGCACCGCCGACGTGTGCGCGCTGCTGCAGCCCAACACTCTCCGCGCGTACGGTGCGCCGCGTCTGGTCACCGACTACGGCGGCTTCAACCGGTGCGACGTACTGATCAGCAAGAACGACGAGGACTTCGCCGATACCAACGTCACCCTCGAGCTCGGCCCGGCCCCCGAGTTCGACGCGCAGGTGACGCGACAGACGCAAGGTGCGATCACCGTGGTGTCCGAGCCCGGCGACGATCAGGGCTGCGACCGGTACCTGCTGCTGCCCGACGGCAACACGGTCGTCGTCGAGGCGAAGCTGCTCGGCTCGGGCTCGATGGACCTGTGCGCCGCCGCATCGGCCGCGACGTCCTACGCGACGACGGTGCTCAACCGGGCGGCGATCCCCCGCCGGGCCGACGTGTGGCCCGCGGCGTCACTGGCCGACGTCGACGCGTGCAGCCTGCTCGACCCGTCGGTCCTCGCGCGGACGGCGGGGTTCGGCGCGCCCGCGGCCGGCGCCGGATTCGGCCGGTGGGCCTGCGACTACGCCGACGACGCCGGGGTGCTGGCCGCCGATGTGCGCTTCGACCGCAACTCGACGCTGACGTCCGACGACGGGCAGCCGACCACGCTGGCCGGGCGGTCGGCGTTCGTCTCCCCGGAGGACGGCGGCCCCAAGACCTGCCTGGTCAGCGTCGTGTACCGGGCCTATCGCAACCCCGACGGCGACGCGATGGAGGAGATCGTCGAGCTCGAGGTCGACGGCTCACGACCGATCAGCGAGCTGTGCGCGGACGCCAAGTCGCTGGCCACCGTCATCGCGACCAAGCTGCCCGGCGGCGGGCAGTGACGTGACCCTGCTGCAGCCCACGCACGGCAGCCTCGCTCGCGGGGTGAAGCCGGCGCCGCCCGGCACCATCCACGTCCTGGGCCTGCGCGGCGGTATCGCCATCGGCCCGCAGGAGGGGCGCACCGTCACGTTCGGGCGCAACCGCCCCGAGGTGCACGTCGGCCTGGGCGAGGACGACGCGCGGATCAGCCGCCAACACGGCACGTTGCGCCACCACGAGGGACGGTGGTGGCTGGCCAATACCGGGCAGGTGCCGATCCGGGTGCCACCGGCCCGGCTGCTGTTCCGGGACGAGGAGCCGCTGCCGCTTTCCGAGGGCTACACGCCGCTGTTCGTCCGCGGCACCACGCATCGCGAGCACGTGCTGGAGGTGCACGTGACCGGAGCGAGCGGGCAGGCGCCGCGGCCCCGCCACGTCGACGTCACGCAGCCGCCCAAGACCTGGCAACTCACCGAGGACGAGCGGATCGCGCTGATCGTGCTGGGCCAGCGGTACCTGCTGCACGAGCAGCGCCCGCAGCCGGTGTCCTGGCGCGACGCCGCCGACGAGTTGACCGTGCTGCAACCGCAGGGCGGCTGGACCGCCCGGCGGGTCGAGCACCTGGTGGCCGGCGTGCGGATCCGTCTGTCCCGTGCGGGCGTGTCCGGGCTGACCCGCGAGGAGATCGGCGAGCCGCTCGGCAACGCCCTGAACGACAACCTCATGCGCGAGTTGCTGTTGAGCACCACCCTGGTGCCGCCCGATCTCGCCCTGCTCGACTCTGACCAGCTCTGAAACAAAGGCCCCGGCTCGGGGACCGGTCCCGGGCAAATCGCCCTATGATCATGCGCGCAGCTGCGGCTGCAGCGACCCGACGACCACGCACAGTGAATGTATCGCCAGTAGACGGTGCCTGGACTGCGGCGACGGACCGTGATAGTTCAGCACGAACCCCACCGAGAGGGTGAGCCGGTGGCCCGTTCCGGACACAGGTCGGTCACGTGGTGGGCCGCCGGGGTGGTCACCTGCCTGGTCGTCGCCGGCGCCACGGGCCTCGGCGGCCGCGTGCCGGCGCTGGCCCTGCGCCAGTCCGGGCACTGGGTCTACAACAGCACGATCGGCGCGGTACTGCACGTCAACGGCGCGAGCAAGAACGTCGACAGCAGGATGCCGTTGCCGGGCCTGGGTCCAGCCGATCAGGTCGTGCAGGACGACAAGAACGGCTACGTCATCGACCATCGGGGCGGGCGCATCCTGGTCTTCGGCAAGTCCACGCTGACCGTCGGCACGACCCTGTCGGCCGGCACGAGCGAACAGCCGATCAGCCTCGAGGTGCCGGGCGGCCCGTACCTGATCTACCCGCACGGCGGCACCATCGTGCGTCTGGGCACCCCGGCCGCGACGATCGCCGCCGGCGGCCCGCTGGCGACCCCGGCCGCCACCAGCGACGGCACGGTGTGGGTGCAACGCACCAGCACCGGCTCGCTGTGCAGGCTCGCGCCCAGGTCGAACTCGCTGCGCTGCCCGGCCCGGGTGCCGGCCGGGCACCACGGCACCATCACCACGCTCGACGACCGGCCGGCATTCGTCGACCAGGTCGCCGGCTCCATCCGACCGATCCAGTCGGGCGGGCTGGGTCCGCCGGCACCGGTCGCGCCCGGGCTGCCGACGAAGGGGCAGGTCGCCAGCTCCGACGCCGGCGGCCGGCTGCCCGTCGTGACCCCGGCCGGGGGCGGCTCGTCCCTCGTGCTGGTCGACACCAGCACCGTCGCCAGCAGCGGTCGCACCGGCGCGGCGCCGATCACGGTCTCGCTGGGCGCCGGGCAGTTCGACGCCCCGGTCACGACCGGGGCGGCAATCGTGCTGGTCAACCGGAGCGCCCGGCAGATCGTCACCTACACCAGCACCGGCGCGCGCACGGCGATCGTCACCGTGCCGGCCGTAGCCGGGGCGCTGCGGGTGTCGCGCGGTGAGGACGGCCGCGTCTACATCGACAACGCCGCCGGTACCCAGACGTTCATCGTGGACGGCGACGGGTCGGTCGCGCGGGTGGACGACAACGGCGGGCCGGCGAAGTCGACCGGACCGGCGGGTCCGCCCACGACGCCGCCGCCCGGCCCGCCGTCCGGGGCGCCCACCACGCCGGCCCCGCCGACCACTCGCCCGCCGACGAAACCGACACCGACCCCGCCGGCCCCGGTCGACACGCCGAATCCACCACCCACGTCGCCGACCCCGCCGGCCCCACCGCCCACGCCCACCGCGCAGGTGCCCGACGCGCCGGCCACGGTCACGGCCAGCGCCGGCGACGGGCAGGTCACCGTCAACTGGACGACGCCGGCCGACAACGGGGCCGCCCTGACCGGCTACCTGGTGTCCTGGCCGGGCGGGTCGAGCACCGTCTCGGGCGGCGCGCGGCAGACGACGGTCACGGGGCTGGCCGACGGGACGGCCTACGTGATGCGGGTCGCGGCCCGCAACAGCGTCGGGGTGGGCCCGGCCACCGCGTCAGCCGCGGTGACGCCGGTGTCGGCGCTGCACGCCCCGACCGGAGTGACCGCAACGGCCAACTCCGGCGGCGCGGTCACCGTGAGTTGGCAGGGGCAGACCCGTAGCGGGGTGCGCTACACGGTGACGACCGGCGGGAGCACCGTGGCGCAGACCACGGCCACCCACGCGACCGCGAGCGGGCTGACCCTCGGGCAGTCCTACCGGTTCACGGTGGCCGCCTCGGACGGCACCCGCTCGCTCTCGGCCACCAGCGGGGCGGTGACCCCGTGGGCCGCGCCCGGCGCGCCGACCGGCCTGAAGGCCACCCCGGGCAAGGGCCAGATCAGCCTGGCCTGGGGTGCGGCGCCGACCAACGGCAGCCGCATCACCGGCTACACGGTGACCGGTGGCGGCGGCAAGACCGTCACCGGCACGAGCACGACCATGACCGGACTCACCACCGGGCAGAGCTACACCTTCACCGTGCGGGCCAACGGCAGCGATCCCAACGGCAGCGGCCGAACCGCGACCGGCCCGGGAGCCAGCGCCACAGCCACGGCAATGGCCCCGCCGACGGTGACGATCACCGACGCGCACATTGACGGTAACCAGCATCCGGTCGTGACGTTCACGTTGGACGACGGCGGCGGGCCGACCACGTGTGTGATGACCTACCTCGGGAGCCAATCGGTGCCGTGCTCGAACGGAAGCAACACCGGCACCCTGACCAACGTTCAAGCCGGCAATAACACCGGCATCCCCATGGAGGTCACGGCCACCAATGCAGCCGGCACCGGCCGTGACTCCACGACGCTCAATACCGGCAATGGCAGCAACGGCTCGAACATTGTCGGCCCCCAGGCCATCCCACCATCACGTAGCCGAAGGAGGTCGCGCCGATGAGACCCGGTGAGGCGTACCAGTTGATCGCCGACAACGTGCAGAGCGTCATTCAGGGCAAGCCGGAGGTCGTGCGGCTGGCCGTCGTCGCGATGTTCGCCGAAGGGCACCTGCTCGTCGAGGACGTGCCCGGGCTCGGCAAGACCACGCTGGCCCGCTGCCTGGCCCGCAGCCTGGGCGGCAAGTGGAACCGCATCCAGTTCACGCCCGACCTGCTGCCCAGCGACATCACCGGCGTGATGGTCTACCACCAGCGCGCGGAGAGCTTCGAGTTCCACCCGGGCGGCATCTTCGCGAACATCGTGCTGGCCGACGAGATCAACCGCGGCACGCCGAAGACCCAGTCGGCGCTGCTGGAGGTGATGGCCGAGAACCGCGTCACCGTGGACGCTGTGGCGCACGACGTGCCCCGCCCGTTCCTGGTGATGGCCACCCAGAACCCGATCGAGCTCGAGGGCACCTACCGGCTGCCCGAGGCCCAGCTGGACCGCTTCCTGATGCGCATCCACGTCGGCTACCCCGACCACGACGCCGAGGTGCGCATCGTCATGGGCGACGCCGGCGGGGTCACGCCCGACCAGCTCTCCCCCGTCGTCGACCTGGCCGGCATGCAGGAGGTCATCGACACGGTGCGCGCCGGGCGGATCGACCCGCAGCTGAGCTCCTACGCGGTGCGCCTCGTCGCGGCGACCCGCGAGCACGCCGCCGTCCGCTACGGGGCCAGCCCCCGCGGCACCGTCGCGTTGGTGCGGGCCGCCCGCGCGCTGGCCGGCACGCACGACCGCGCATTCGTCACGCCCGACGACATCAAGGACGTCGCCAAGCCGGTACTCGCCCACCGCATCGTGCTCACCCCGGATGCCGCACTACGCCAGCACACCGCCGAGGAAGTCATCGACGACGTGCTGCGCGCAGTGCCGGTGCCCGGCCCAACCGCTCTAGCCGCGATCAACCGGGGGTGATGCGGTGCGGCTGACGCTGCGGGGCTGGGTGGTCCTGGCGGCCGTGCCGGTGCTGTACGTCGGCGGCGAGCTGTCCGGATTCGCGCTGCCCCGTGCGCTGGCCGGGCTCGCCGCGGGGGCACTCGTCGCCGCCTTGGTGGTGACGAGCCGCCGTCCGCAGGTCACCGTCTCCCGCGAGGTGTACCCCGATCGGGTGGAGTGCGGCCAGCCGACCATGGCGCAGTTGCGCGTGCACAACCCCGGCTCGCGCCGCCATCCGGGGTTCATCGCCAAGGACCTGTTCGCGGGCCACGAGCACGACGTCGCCGTGCGGGACCTCGCCGCGCGCGGCTCGGCAACCCATCGGTACCAACTGCCGACCGAGCACCGCGGCGTCTACGCCGTCGGGCCGCTCAACCTGGAGCGACGCGACCCGCTCGGGCTCGTCCGCAGCCGGGTCGTGGCCGGGGACGTGACGACGCTGTGGGTACATCCGCGCCGGTACCCGGTGCGGACGATCAAGGTCGGCTGGCCGCGCCACCACTACGACGGCCCGGGCAGCCGCGACCCGCTCGCCGGGTCCACGCAGCTGCGCCAGATCCGCGAGTACGTGCCCGGGGACGAGGTGCGGCACGTGCACTGGAAGGCAGTCGCGCGCACCGGGACGCTGATGGTGAGCGAGTACACCGATCCACCCGAACCGCGCTTCACGATCGTGCTGGACGACCGCGCCGAGGTGCTTTCCGCACAGCAGTTCGAGCAGGCCGTCGAGGTCGTCGCTTCGCTCGGTTACGCCGCGGTGCACGCGGGGCACCGCACCCGGCTGGTGACCGTCTCCGGCCGGCTGGACCGGCATCCGCAGCGCGGGATCGTCGGCGCCCACGACCTGCTCGACCACCTGGCCGACATCGAGCAGCAGTCGACCGTGGACAGCGTTCCCGGCGTCGCCGGCGGCGCGGTGGTACTCGTCAGTGGAGGGCGCGGCATCGATCCGGGCCTGCTCGCCGCACTCGGCGTGGGCCAGAGCGCGGTGACCGTCGTCGACCTGGGGCCGACGCTCGGGACGGCGCTCGGCGGGGTCCGGGTGATCGCGGCCACCAGCGCCGCCGACGCCATCGGGATCTGGAACGAGGCGGCGACCGGATGAGACCGGCCGCGTTCGTGCGACGCCCGCCGCCGGTGACCATACCGTGGCGTACGGTGCGTGACGTTGTGGGCCGCCGGCGGGAGTCGGGCCGGGCCCGGCGGGGGCGGACGCCCGAGCGTCCGGCGGTCGAGCTCGCCGGACGGGTGCCGGTGCTGGGCGCGATCGCCGCCTGCGTGCTGGCCGGGTCGCTGTTCGGCCCGGTGTTCGGCTCGTCGTTCCCGCCCGCGGTGATGGTGCCGGTGCTCGCGGTCGGGGCGATCGCCTACGCCGGCTACGAGGCGGTGCGCGCCCGCCCCGGGCTGGAGCCGTGGCGGCCGGCCCTGACCCTGCTGGCCGGCCTGCTGGTGATCGTCGAGATCACCCTGCACGACACGACGTCCGGTGGCCTGCCCACCAGCACGTCGCTCCGGGCACTCGGCGACGCGGCCCGCCGGTCGTGGTTGCTGACCCTGCAGTCGACCCTGCCGGCGCGCCCTGAGGCGCACCTGGTCGGATTCGTTCCGCTGCTGGTGCTGGCCGCCGCAGTGATCTCGGTGCAGGTGCTGATGCGGACGCAGTCGCAGCTCGGCGCGCTGGTGCCGGGGCTCGTGGTGGCCGGGCTGGCGCAGGCCTTCCATCCGCTGTCGGCCACCTCGGCGGTGCTCGCCGTGCTGGTTTACGCGGTGCCGGCGACGGCGGTGCTCGGAACGCCCACCCGGCTGACGGTCCGACTCGCCGCGCTCACCCTGGCGGTGGGCCTGCCGGCGCTGCTGCTCGGCACGGTCACCGGCACCTCGGTCGACCCGGCGAAGCATCCCGCGTACTCGCTGCGCGACCAGGCGGCGCCGGCCCCCGTGCCGACCGCCGTGGTCAACCCGCTGGACGAGATCGCCTACCGCCTCGAACATCCCGACGTGCCGCTGTTCCACGTCAGCGGCCTGCAGGCATCGGTCGACCGCTGGCCGCTGGCGGTGTTCGACCACTTCGACGGCAGCAACTGGACCAGCACCAGCCGCTTCCGCTACCTGGGCGCACGAATCGACACCGCGCCCGGGCTGACCGGCCCGACCCAGCCCAACCGGGCCGCCGTCGCCCTGTCCGACCTGCCCGGCCCGTGGCTGCCCAGCCAGCACAACCTGAACCAGGTCGACGGCGTGGACGCCGTGGTGGACGAGGCCAGCGGGACGCTGCTCACCGACGCGGCCCGGCCCGACACCAACTACGAGCTTCGGTGGTCGTCGCCCACGATCAGCGCCACCGCCCTCGCCAAGGCGGCGCTCGCCCCGCACGCGATCGAGGCCGAACGCAACCCCGGGCCGGTGCCGCCGACCGTCCTGACCGTGGCCCGCGACGCCGTCGGGGACGCCCAGCCGTCGTTCCAGGCCGCGCTGCTGCTCGAGCGATACCTGCGCGAGCACTACCGGGTCGCGATCGGGTCCGACCTGCCGGCCGGGCACGGCTGGCCACAGATCGTCCAGTTCCTCACCCCCGGCCAGCACGGCGCCGGCACCAGCGAGCAGTTCGCGGCGGCTTACGTCGTGCTGGCCCGGGCGGTCGGCATCCCGGCCCGGCTGGTCGTCGGGTACCGCCAGCCCAGCGAGCTGCAGCCCGACGGCAGCTACCTGATCCGCAACCGCGACGTGCTGGCCTGGCCGGAGGTAGCGGTCCGCGGGATGGGGTGGATCCCGCTCGACCCGTCCGGCGCGCGGCAGCAGGGCACCAGCGGGGGCGACCCGACCTCGCTCGCCGCGGCCACCGCCCAGGCCCGCGACACCCTGCCACCGCCGAACGCGTCCCCCCCGCCGCCCGACACGGACGCCGCGGCGGCCCCGGCCGCCCCGCACTCGGCGGGCGGCGTGGACAGCAGCCGCTGGGCCGTCGTCGCCGGGCTGGTGTTGCTCGCGGCGCTGCTCGGCTGGCTGCTCGGCGTGCCGCTCGCGAAGGGCCTCCGGGGTCGGGCGCGCCGACGACGAACCGGGCCGGCCGCCGTTGTCGCGGCCTGGCTCGAGGCCCGCGACCGGCTGCGCGACCACGGCGTCCGGGCCAGCGCGGACATGACCGCGCGCGACCTCGTCCGGAGCGGGCGCGACATCGTCGATCCGGTCGGGCAGGACGCGTTGGCCAAGCTGGTGATCATCGTGGACACCGCTATGTGGTCGGGGGCCCCGCCGCCGGGCGGGACGGCCGAGTTCGCCTGGTACGCGAGCGACACCGTCCGCCAGGGCCTCGCCCGCCGCTCGCTCGTTGCGCGGTTCATCGCCGCGGTGGATCCGCGCGGGCTGCGTCCGGTGCGATGAACCTCGCGCCCCGGCCGGTACCTTGACCGGCATGCGGCCCGGGTGGTGGAACGCCGTCCTCATCGGGATCGCCGTGCTGCCCGCCGCCGTGATGCTCCTCGTCGAGCGGACCTCCAGCTCGTCAGACACCGACGACATCGCCACGTCGCCGGCGATCGTCGGCTCGGTCGCCATGCGCGTGGCCCGAACCTCGCCCGGGGGGCTCGTGGTCGCGACCGTCACGATCGCCGCGGACCGGCCGATGCACCTCGGCGGCCTGATGGTGCAGGTGCGCGACGCGCAGGGCCGCTCCCAGGACGCCGCCGGGCGGCCGTTCAGCCCACCCACCCTGGGAGGGCTCGAGCTGAACGCCGATACGCAGACCCTGACCGCGGCCCGGCAGATCCGCGTATCCGGCACGTTCTCCTACGTGCTGGCCTACCGCGACGGCAACGCCTGGACGACCCTGCCGCCCTACGACACGTTCACGATCACCTGACGCGGGGGCTGTTTGCGATCGTCGCCCCGCCGGTCGCCCCCGAAGTCGTTGCCGCCGGTCGTTCCCGAAGTTGTCCGCGCCTCGCGGGGCTAGAGAGCCTGTTGCTAAATCGGCTGGTGTCGTGGTGGTTGTTGTGGGTGGTGGTCTCGGACAATGTGTGGGTGGCTAAGGATTTTCGGTATCCGGTTCGTGATCAGGGGTTTTTGCT